>NZ_JAHUWL010000015.1:0-155027 GCF_019219045.1 Pseudomonas sp. PDM25 | reverse complement strand
GCGCTTGGGTGAAAGGAGGAGGGGCGAAATCTCCCACGGTCTGTACTGCGTCAACAGTCGGAATCGAGCCTTGTCCCTCCTCCTCCCTTCAAGTCCTACCATACAAGCGAGCCTGCTCGCGAAGGCGTCCAGACAGTCGACATCTATGTTGAATGTAAGTCCGTCTTCGCGAGCAGGCTCGCTCCCACATTAGTTTTCAGTGGATTCAGTATCCGACTGTGAACCGCTGGCGGGAATGCTTCGGCGCTTCCACTTCATCGATCATCGCAATCGCATAATCGGCAAAAGTGATCCAGCTCCGCCCTTCGCTACTCACCAGCAAATCATCCTTGCCAACCCGAAACGTCCCCGTGCGCTCACCTTCGACAAACTCTGCCGACGGCGACACAAAGGTCCAGTCCAGGTCTTTTTCCTGCCGCAAGTTTTCCAGGAACAGCGCACCGGCACTGGCCTCAGCCTTGTACGCCTGCGGAAACCCTTCGCTGTCGATGACCCGGGTTCCGTCCGGCAGCAACAGCGAACCGGCACCGCCCACCACCAGTAGGCGTTTGACGCCGGCCTGTTTCACCGGCCCGATCACGGCGCTGGCAGGAAGGGTCGCGAAGTGCGCAGCGCTGATCACCACGTCATGACCAGCGACTGCCGCTTGCAACGCTTCGGCATCGAGGGCATCGAC
The DNA here is from genome assembly GCF_019219045.1 of Pseudomonas sp. PDM25. NCBI lineage: Bacteria > Pseudomonadati > Pseudomonadota > Gammaproteobacteria > Pseudomonadales > Pseudomonadaceae > Pseudomonas > Pseudomonas sp. PDM25. The sequence continues at coordinate 154,351 of NZ_JAHUWL010000015.1, read as the reverse complement.
ATTCTTGGCGACCACACCGGCACGCTGACCGATCTTCGAAGTGTCGCGGGCGATCGCGGTAACGCTGTGACCACGACGCAGGGCTTCTTCCAGCAGTTGGCTACCGGCACGACCGGTGGCACCAATGATTGCGATTTTGCTCATGACATTCTCCAGTTGGATGTTGGTGAATCAGTACAAATCTGGATGATGAAAGGACTTTGTGGTGAAGGCTTTACCTATGGTGAGGGGATTTATCTGTGGCGAGGGGATTTATCCCCGTTGGACTGCGCAGCAGTCCCAAGCGTTGACGACTGCTTCGCAGCCGAACGGGGATAAATCCCCTCGCCACAGGAAAGCCCTACAGCCACAGACAAGTCCAATAGCAACAGACAAGTCCAACAGCAACAGTTAATCCCCTCACCACATGACTCATTCACCCCACTTCATCTCGCCCTTGGCGACTTTGGCGCTCAGTTCAAGCGAGCTTTCTTCACCCAGCGTCGGGTAGCGTTTTTTCATCGCGGCGATCAGCGCGGCAGCGTCTTTTGCCTTGGCGGTTTCTTCGTCGAAGGCCTTGATGTAATCGGCGGTGAACTGCACGGCGGCCAGCGAACGGGCGCTCTCACCGAGGTAATGACCCGGCACGATGGTTTTCGGTTTCAGGGTTTCGATGGAATGCAGCGTAGTCAGCCAATCGGCATGGGACTGCGGCGTCTGGGTGTCGGCCATCCACACGTGAATGTTTTCTGCGACGACGACGCCACCGACCACAGCCTTGATCGACGGAATCCACACGAAGCTGCGATCCGGCTGCTTGCCGTCCAGCCCCACCACCTGCAACTTCTGCCCTTCAAGCATCAGGCTGTCGCCCTTGAGTACATCCGGCACCATGGTTTTGGCTGGCACGTCGGCGCCCATTTTCGGCCCCCAGAACGCCAGTTTGCCGTCGACGGTTTTCTGGATGTGGTCCACGGTCGGCTGCGAGGCAAACACTTTGGCGTTGGGGAATGCGGCGGTCAGGGTGTCGAGGCCGAAGTAGTAATCCGGGTCACCGTGGCTGATGTAGATGGTGGTCAGTTGCTTGCCGCTGGCGCGGATCTTTTCGACCACTTGCTCGGCCTGGGATTTGCCAAATTGTGCGTCCACCAAAATCGCGTCTTTCTCGCCGCTGACCAACACCGAGGTCACCGGGAAGATCGCCTTGTCGCCCGGGTTGTAGACGTCCAGGGTCAGGGTCGAGGCAGCCGCTGCGTGGGCGGCGAAACCGAGGGTGGCGGTGGCCAGCAAAATACGTTTAAGCGAGGTGAAGCCGATCATCTGTTGCTCCGGTGTCCGAATGCCGTGCTTGGCGATGGACAGAGCTTAGTTGCATGACTCAGTACAAAAAATGCGATGCTTGAACATAGTTTGTTTCTGAAAGCGGGCAAATCATGGATCGTCTACAAGCAATGCGGGTGTTCGTCACGGTGGTTGACCTCGGCAGCCAGTCGGCTGCCGCCGATCACCTGGACCTGTCTCGGCCAGTGGTTTCGCGCTATCTGGCGGAGTTGGAGGATTGGGTCGGCGCCCGCCTGATGCATCGCACCACGCGCAAGCTGAGCCTGACCGCCGCCGGCAGTGAAATCCTGCCTCGATGTCGGCAGATGCTCGACCTGTCCACAGACATGCAAGCCGCTGTCACCGAACCGGACGATGCGCCGCGCGGGCTGCTGCGGATCAGCGTCAGTACTTCGTTCGGTCAGGCACAACTGGCGGATGCCATGGCCGCTTATGTCAAACGTTATCCCGGCGTCAGCATCGACCTGCAGATGCTCGACCGCACGGTGAACCTGGTGGATGAGCGCATCGATCTGGCGATCCGCACCAGCAACGACCTGGACCCGAACCTGATCGCGCGACGGCTGACAGTCTGCCGCTCGGTGATCTGCGCCTCCCCCGCTTATCTGCTCGAACACCCGACACCGCTGCGGGTCGAAGACCTGAGCCAGCACAATTGCCTGACCCACTCCTACTTCGGCAAAAGCCTCTGGCATTTCGAGGAGGACGGTGAGCAGGTGTCAGTGCCGGTGCAAGGCAACATCAGCGCCAACGAAGCCAGCACGTTGGCGCGCGCGGCAATGGCCGGCGCCGGGGTGGCGATGCTCCCCAGTTATCAGGCCGGCGTGCATATCCACAGCGGCGAACTGATCCGCCTGCTGCCCCACGCCGAACCCCGGCAGATGAACATTTACGCGGTGTATGCCTCACGCAAACACATGCCGGCGGCGTTGCGCAGCATGCTGGATTTTCTGGTGCTCAGATTCCCCGAGGAGCCGGAGTGGGATATCGGCCTGTAACCGGATCAAAATGTAGGAGCGGGCTTGCTCGCGAAAGCGGTCGATCATTCAACAATGATGGCGACTGACCCACCGCATTCGCGAGCAAGTCGGATCGCCGCACCGCCGCTCCCACAGGGGGTATCAGTGCTCTGAATGTCGGGGTACATACGCAAGCCGCGTTGCTGGCAACTCACTGGCGCTGACCTATGCTGAAAGTAGTACCGAAGGGTATTCGTTCAGAGGTCAACGCCATGAACATCAAAACAAGAAGATACCTCGCGATTTTCATCACCTGCGCGGCCACGCTCGCGCTGTATGGCACCGCGGCCTGGCGCGTTGAGCAGTTGCGACAAGTACCCCGTGAATACGCAAGCTGCAACTTCGAACGCTGCATTCCCCACAACGCGACCCTCAACGCCCTCAAGTAAAGAAGGGAATCAGGCCTCGTTGCCCTGATCGGCTTTCAAGCGGTCGCGAAAAGCCTTGGGCGAGATCCCCACTCGACGCCGGAACAGGCGCGTGAAGTTGGTCGGATCAGAGAACCCCAACACGTCGGACATTTCATAAATGGTCATGCTGGTGTAGGTCAGCAAGCGCTTGGCCTCCAGCAATTGACGTTCGTGCATGATCTGCAGCGCCGGTTGTCCCGCCAGCTCACGGCAGGTGCCGTTGAGGTGGGACACGGAAATCCCCAGCCGATGGGCCAGGTCTTCGACCTTGACGTGCTGGCGATAGGTCTCTTCCACCAGTTGGATAAAACCGTTGAGGTATTCCCGGGCACGCTGCGGACGCTGGCTGGCGTTGCGGCGGGAAATCACCTGGCGGCTGATCCACACCATGATCACGCTGACCAGCGAATGCATGAGCATTTCGCGAGCTGGCTGGTGGCCGGTGTATTCGTCTTGCAGCGCTGAAAACAGACTGTTGAGGTATTCGCCTTCCTTGCCCGCCGGATAACTCTCGGCCTGGGCCAGTGCGTTCACCGAGTTGCCCAGTTGCGCCTGAAGATGAGCAATCAGCGGCGCGGCAAGGGTCACGACAAACCCTTCGACGTCCTCGGAAAACCGATAGCCATGCACCGACAACGGCGGCAAAACCAGGATCGCCGGCTCGGTCAGCTGCGTACGTTTGCCTTCGATTTCAAGCTCTGCCTGACCTTTGAATACGAAGAGCAACTGGCACAAGTCGGCGTGGCGGTGGGGTTTGATTTCCCATTGGTGTTCGCGGCTGCGTTTGGAAATGGTTTCACAGTGCAGCAAGTCCGGGGTCGGCCAATCCAGGCTTTCACCGTAGAGCTTGAACACTGGAATCGAAGGTAGGTCAGGCTTGTTCATCACTTCAATCCAGGCCTCGGGGGTAGGCGGGCGATAATCGCACCGATTGGCAGAATGTACAGGTATCGGCTCAGTTTTCCCCTTCAATTGACAGACTCGCGAGAGAAAAATGCAAGCACTCGATCCATAAAAATTATTCACAGGCCCTGGTCGTGTGAAGCTTGCGAGTCATAAAAACAATGAAAATGCTGAAAACCCAAATCGCCATTATCGGCGCCGGTCCGTCCGGTTTATTGCTCGGCCAATTGCTGCACAACGCCGGCATCGACACCCTCATTCTCGAACGCCAGACCCCGGACTATGTGCTCGGACGAATCCGTGCCGGCGTCCTCGAACAAGGCATGGTAGAGCTGTTGCGCCAGGCCGGGGTGGGACAGCGCATGGACGCCGAAGGGCTGGTCCACACAGGCTTCGAACTGGCCCTCGACGGACGCCGCGTACACATCGACCTGCACGCCCTCACCGGTGGCAAAACGGTGATGATCTACGGTCAGACCGAGGTCACCCGCGACCTGATGGCCGCTCGTCGGGAGGCCGGTGCGCAAACGATTTACGAGGCCGGCAACGTCGTTCCTCACGGGATGAAAACCGATGAGCCGTTCGTGACTTTTGAGAAGGACGGCGAGCTGTATCGACTCGATTGCGACTACATCGCCGGGTGCGACGGTTTCCATGGCGTGGCCCGGCAGTCGATTCCCGCCGAGTGCCTGAAAGTGTTCGAGCGGGTCTATCCGTTTGGCTGGCTCGGCATCCTCGCTGACACGCCGCCAGTCCACGAAGAGCTGGTTTACGCCCGGCATGAGCGCGGTTTTGCCCTGTGCAGCATGCGTTCGGCCACCCGCACCCGCTATTACCTCCAGGTGCCGGCCGACGAGCACGTCGAGAACTGGTCTGATCAGCGCTTCTGGGATGAACTCAAATCCCGTCTGCCTGGCGCCTTGGCAGCGTCGTTGATCACGGGGCCTTCCATCGAAAAAAGCATCGCGCCGTTACGCAGTTTTGTCGTCGAACCGATGCAGTACGGGCGGATGTTTCTGGTCGGCGACGCCGCGCACATCGTCCCGCCCACCGGCGCTAAGGGCCTGAACCTGGCGGCCAGCGACGTCAGTACGCTGTTCAACATTCTGCTGAAGGTTTACCGGGAAGGCCGTGTGGATTTGCTGGAGAAATACTCCGAGGTCTGCCTGCGTCGGGTATGGAAAGCCGAACGGTTTTCCTGGTGGATGACCTCGATGCTGCACCGTTTCGATGATCACGACGCCTTCAGCCAGCGGATTGCCGAGTCAGAACTGGAGTACTTCGTCGACTCCGAGGCCGGTCGAAAAACCATTGCAGAAAATTACGTCGGCCTTCCATACGAGGCTATCGAATAGCCTGCTACCGACTTACACTGGCGAGCATCCCCGCTCGCCTTGCTCCTTGCGGGTCAATCACTGTCCGCAGGTTCAAACCCGTGACCAATCTCAACCAGCCTGAAACGCCCAAACCGGCCATTCGCAGCGTGTTGATCGCCCTGATGCTGGCAATCTTTCTGGGCGCGCTGGACCAGACCATCGTCGCCGTGTCGATGCCGGCCATTTCCGCACAATTCAAGGACGTCAGCCTGCTGGCCTGGGTAATTTCCGGCTACATGGTGGCGATGACGGTGGCCGTGCCGATCTACGGCAAATTGGGCGATCTGTACGGTCGCCGCACGTTGATGCTGTTTGGCATGGGTTTGTTCACGGTCGCATCGTTTTTCTGCGGCATGGCCCAGAGCATGGAGCAGCTGGTGCTGGCGCGGATTCTTCAGGGCATCGGTGCTGGCGGGATGATTTCGGTCAGCCAGGCGATCATTGGCGACATCGTGCCGCCCCGGGAGCGCGGCCGCTATCAAGGCTATTTCAGCAGCATGTACGCCGTGGCCAGCGTGGCCGGCCCGGTACTCGGCGGTTACATGACCGAGTACCTGTCATGGCGCTGGGTGTTCTTGATCAACCTGCCGTTGGGCCTCGGTGCCTGGCTGGTGGCCAATCGAACGCTGGTGGGTTTGCCAGTGCCGCAACGCAAACCAATCATCGATTACCTCGGCACGGTGCTGATGATCATCGGCTTGACCGCCTTGTTGCTGGGCATCACCCAAGTCGGCCAGGGCCATTCATGGCGCAGTGCCGACGTGCTGGGCCTGCTCGGTTGTGCAGTGTTGGTATTGGCGCTGTTCGTCTGGCATGAACGCCGCGCACGGGAGCCGCTGCTGCCGATGCATTTGTTCGCCAATCGCAATGCGATCCTGTGCTGGTGCACGATTTTCTTCACCAGCTTCCAGGCGATCTCGCTGATTGTGTTGATGCCGCTGCGCTTCCAGAGCGTGACCGGCGCCGGGGCCGACAGCGCTGCGTTGCACCTGTTGCCGCTGGCGATGGGTTTGCCGATCGGCGCGTATTTCGCCGGCCGCCGGACCTCGGTGACCGGGCGCTACAAGCCCATGATTCTGACCGGCGCCCTGCTCATGCCGATCTCGATTCTCGGTATGGCGTTCAGTCCTCCCCAGGCCTTTGTGCTCAGTAGTCTGTTCATGTTGCTCAGCGGGATCGCTAGCGGCATGCAGTTCCCGACGTCCCTGGTCGGAACGCAGAACTCGGTGGCACAACGGGACATCGGTGTCGCCACCAGCACCACCAACCTGTTCCGCTCACTGGGCGGTGCAGTGGGCGTGGCGTTGATGTCGGCACTGCTGCTGGCGTTGTTGCAGGACTCAAGTTTCGCCCACCTGGCCGGCTCTTCGATGATTGCCGAGGGCAGTTCGGGGAACGTTTTGCTCGATGGTTTGAACGCCGCGCCGGGAGATGCGCAGAACGCCTTGCGCGCTGAGCTGCTGCTGACGTTCCGGCATTTGCTGATGGTCAGTGCGGCGGTGTCGCTGCTGGGGCTGGCGGCGGCGGTTGCCATGCCGGATAGGATATTGCGTGGGCGCGAGGATAAGGTTCGGTAGAAGGACCGTGTCGCCTGCATTCGCGAGCAGGCTCCCACAGGGATTGGATGTTTGGCAGGAAGAGATTGGTCGGCTGTCAGGCCGCCATCGCGGGCAAGCCCGCTCCCACAGGGGGATCGGCGTTCGCCTTTCGCCCCTCACCACTCAACAGGTACATCCGCAAAAACCAGACCGATTTCCCACGATGAAACCAGTCTTCAGCCCCTTGCCCCAACGCCACAGCCGTCTAACATCAACCAAACGGAAAATATGTCCAAATCCCCCTCAAGTTGAAGGCTCCAACAACCGACACAGTACAAACAGCGCAAATAGTCCAAACGCCAGCATTTCGGCCAAGCTACAAGCAAAACCCCATGTGATTGATTGTCCCTTTGACTGCCATCACCGGATTGCCAATACTCAGACAACTTGACGCTACCCGCACGGAACAAGGAATGACTCTTTGAAGCTGGAACTCAAGAACAGCTTGTCGGTGAAGTTGCTCCGGGTCGTGCTCCTGTCGGCATTGATCGTTGGCGTGGTCTTGAGCTGCGCGCAGATCGTTTTCGATGCCTATAAAACACGCCAGGCCGTGGCCAGCGATGCCCAACGCATCCTCGACATGTTCCGCGACCCCTCGACCCAGGCCGTCTACAGCCTGGACCGGGAAATGGGTATGCAAGTGATCGAAGGCCTGTTTCAGGACGACGCTGTGCGCAAGGCCTCCATTGGCCATCCCAACGAAGCCATGCTCGCGCAAAAGACCCGCGAGTTGCAGCATTCCGACAGTCGCTGGCTGACCGACCTGATCCTCGGCAAGGAACGCACCTTCACCACCCAACTGGTGGGTCGCGGCCCTTACAGCGAATATTACGGCGACCTGAGCATCACCCTCGACACCGCCACCTACGGCCAGGGTTTCATCGTCAGTTCGGTGATCATCTTCATCTCCGGCGTGTTGCGTGCAATGGCCATGGGGCTGGTGCTGTACCTGGTCTATCACTGGCTGCTGACCAAGCCGCTGTCGCGGATCATCGAACACCTCACGGAAATCAATCCGGATCGCCCCAGCGCACACAAAATCCCGCTGCTCAAGGGGCACGAAAAGAACGAACTGGGAATCTGGATCAACACCGCCAACCAGTTGCTCGAGTCCATCGAGCGCAACACCCATTTGCGCCACGAAGCGGAAAACAGCCTGCTACGCATGGCCCAGTACGACTTCCTCACCGGCCTGCCGAACCGCCAGCAATTACAGCAGCAACTGGACAAAATCCTGGTAGACGCCGGCAAGTTGCAACGTCGGGTCGCGGTATTGGTGGTCGGCCTGGACGACTTCAAGGGCATCAACGAACAATTCAGCTACCAGACCGGCGACCAACTGCTGCTGGCCCTGGCCGATCGCCTGCGAGCTCACAGCGGACGCCTTGGCGCCCTCGCCCGCCTCGGCGGCGACCAGTTTGCCCTGGTTCAGGCCGACATCGAACAACCCTACGAAGCGGCCGAACTGGCCCAAAGCATTCTCGATGACCTGGAAGCGGCCTTTGCCCTCGATCATCAGGAGATTCGCCTGCGCGCCACCATCGGCATCACCCTGTTCCCCGAGGACGGTGACAGCACCGAGAAACTGCTGCAAAAAGCCGAGCAGACCATGACCCTGGCCAAGACTCGCTCGCGCAACCGTTATCAGTTCTATATCGCCAGCGTCGACACCGAGATGCGCCGCCGTCGCGAGCTGGAAAAAGACCTGCGCGACGCTCTGGTCCGTGGTCAGTTTTACCTCGTCTACCAGCCGCAGATCAGCTATCGCGATCACCGGGTGGTGGGTGTCGAGGCGCTGATTCGCTGGCAGCATCCCGAGCACGGGCTGGTTCCGCCGGACTTGTTCATCCCCCTGGCGGAGCAGAACGGCACCATCATCGCCATCGGCGAATGGGTGCTGGATCAGGCGTGCAAGCAATTGCGCGAGTGGCATGACCTGGGTTTCGTCGACCTGCGCATGGCGGTGAATCTGTCCACGGTGCAGTTGCACCACGCCGAGTTGCCACGGGTGGTCAACAACCTGCTGCAGATGTACCGCCTGCCACCGCGCAGCCTGGAGCTGGAAGTCACCGAAACCGGCTTGATGGAAGACATCAGCACGGCCGCCCAGCACCTGCTGAGCCTACGCCGCTCCGGTGCGCTGATCGCGATCGACGACTTCGGCACCGGTTACTCGTCATTGAGCTACCTGAAAAGCCTGCCGCTGGACAAGATCAAGATCGACAAGAGCTTCGTTCAGGACCTGCTCGATGACGACGACGACGCGACCATCGTTCGGGCCATCATCCAGCTGGGCAAGAGCCTGGGCATGCAGGTGATTGCCGAAGGCGTGGAAACCCCCGAGCAAGAGGCCTACATCATTTCCGAGGGCTGCCACGAAGGTCAGGGCTATCTCTACAGCAAGCCGCTGCCGGCGCGGGAATTGAGCGCGTATCTGAAACAGGCCCAACGCAGTAACGCGGCTATTTTGTAGAAATCAAAAGATCGCAGCCTCGTTTCACTCTGTAGCAGCTGTCGAGTGAAACGAAGCTGCGTGCTCTTGATCCACGACACAACTCCCCCCTGAATAAGAAATATTTCCAGGTACAACCCTTTACAGATAATGCGAAAGATTTGCATTATGTCGCAGTTTTGCGCGCTTGCTGCGCCTTTCCACCCCTCTCGAAGCAGGATGTTCGCCATGATTCGTATGCCTCTGGCTACCGCCAGTCTGTTGGCCATCGCTATTTCCCTCGCCGGTTGTGGCGAAGGCAAAGACAAAGCTGTCGCTGCGCAAGCACCGACGCCGGCCACCAGCACCACGGCCCCGGCTGTTGCACCCGCCGCTGCCAGCAAAGTCGACGAGGCCGCCGCCAAAGCCGTTGTCGCGCATTACGCCGACATCGTCTTCGCCGTCTACAGCGATGCCGAATCTACCGCGAAGACCCTGCAAACCGCCGTCGACGCCTTCCTCGCCAAGCCGAACGCCGACACCCTGAAAGCGGCCAAGGCTGCCTGGGTCGCTGCCCGCGTTCCTTACCTGCAAAGCGAAGTGTTCCGCTTCGGCAATACCATCATCGACGACTGGGAAGGTCAGGTGAACTCTTGGCCGCTGGACGAAGGCCTGATCGACTACGTCGACAAATCCTACGAGCACGCACTGGGTAACCCGGGCGCCACGGCCAACATCATCGCCAACACCCAGGTTCAGGTCGGCGAAGACAAGGTCGACGTGAAAGATATCACCCCGGCAAAACTTGCCAGCCTGAACGAGCTGGGTGGTTCCGAGGCCAACGTCGCCACCGGCTACCACGCTATCGAATTCCTGCTCTGGGGCCAGGACTTGAACGGCACCGGCCCTGGCGCCGGCAACCGTCCAGCTTCCGATTACCTGGAAGGCAAAGGCGCCACCGGCGGTCATAACGATCGTCGTCGCGCTTACCTGAAGTCGGTGACCCAACTGCTGGTCAGCGACCTGGAAGAAATGGTCGGTAACTGGAAGCCGAACGTGGCCGACAACTACCGCGCCACCCTGGAAACCGAGCCAGCTGAATCCGGCCTGCGCAAAATGCTGTTCGGCATGGGCAGCCTGTCCCTGGGCGAACTGGCGGGCGAGCGCATGAAGGTTTCCCTGGAAGCGAACTCCCCGGAAGACGAACAGGATTGCTTCAGCGACAACACCCACAACTCGCACTTCTACGATGCCAAAGGCATTCGTAACGTGTACCTGGGCGAATACACCCGCGTCGACGGCACCAAAATGACTGGCGCCAGCCTGTCGTCCCTGGTGGCCAAAGCCGACCCGGCTGCCGACACCGCGCTCAAAGCCGACCTGGCCGCCACCGAAGCCAAAATCCAGATCATGGTCGATCACGCCAACAAGGGTGAGCACTACGACCAATTGATCGCCGCCGGCAACACCGCTGGCAACCAGATCGTGCGCGACGCTATCGCTTCGCTGGTCAAGCAGACCGGTTCGATCGAAGCCGCCGCTGGCAAACTGGGCATCAGCGACCTGAACCCGGACAACGCTGATCACGAATTCTGATCAACGCTGGCTGAATAAAAAGGCGATCTTCGGGTCGCCTTTTTATTGGCCCTAACGCAGATCAAAATGTGGGAGCGGGCTTGCTCGCGAAAGCGGTTTTACATTCAACATTGATGTTGGCTGACAGTCCGCCTTCGCGAGCAAGCCCGCTCCCACAGGGGATCACCGTTTCAAGTAAACCCTGCGCTACATCAACCAAACGATAATTCCTCTTATTCAATCTCCCCTGCCCTGTTAGACTTTGCGCCCTTGTTTTGCTCGTCTTGCAGGATGTCTGATGCCCTCGCTGCCTCTTCGCTTGTCCGCACTGTTTCTGGCCCTGGGCCTGAGTGCCTGCGATGACGCCCCGCGTTTTACCCAGGCCGAACCCGGTGAAGCCCGGTCCGGTGGCAGCGCAACCGTGCGCAAGACCGATCAGAACGCATTTTCCCTGCCGTCTGCCAACCTGCCGCCGTCACGGCGCGTGGACTTCAGTGTCGGCAACAGCTTTTTCCGTAGTCCCTGGGTGATCGCCCCGTCGACCACCACCGCCCGGGATGGTCTCGGGCCGTTGTTCAACACCAACGCATGCCAGGGCTGCCACATCAAGGACGGCCGCGGTCATCCGCCCGCGCCTGATGCGCAGAACGCCGTGTCGATGCTGGTACGCCTGTCGATTCCCGATGCGCCGGCCTATGCCAGGGTCATCGAGCAGCTCGGTGTCGTCCCGGAACCGGTCTACGGCGGACAATTGCAGGACATGTCCGTGCCGGGTGTCGTGCCGGAAGGCAAAGTGCGCGTCGATTACACGCCCGTTCCGATTCGCTTCAAGGACGGCACCGAAGTCGAGTTGCGCAAGCCGACGTTGCAGATCACCCAGCTCGGCTACGGCCCGATGCACCCTGACACGCGCTTCTCGGCCAGGGTCGCACCGCCAATGATTGGCCTGGGCCTGCTCGAAGCGATCCCCGACGAGGCGATCCTGGCCAATGCCGAGGCTCAGGCAAAAGCGAAGAACGGGATCGCCGGACGCCCGAACCGGGTCTGGGATGACGCGCAGCAAAAAACCGTTCTCGGGCGATTCGGCTGGAAGGCCGGCCAACCCAACCTCAATCAACAGAACGTTCATGCGTTCTCCGGCGACATGGGCCTCACCACCAGTTTGCGCCCCGTCGATGACTGCACCGCCGCGCAAACCGCTTGCAAGCAAGCGCCCAACGGCAATGGCGCGCAGGGCGAACCGGAAGTCAGCGACAACATCCTGCGTCTGGTGCTGTTCTACAGCCGTAACCTCGCCGTCCCGGCCCGCCGCGATGTCAGCGCCCCCGAGGTGCTGGCCGGCAAGACTCTGTTTTTCCAGGCCGGATGCCAGTCCTGCCACACCCCGAAATACACCACCGCCGCCAACGCCGCAGAACCTGAACTGGCCAATCAAGTGATTCGCCCTTACAGCGATTTGCTGCTGCATGACATGGGCGACGGTCTGGCCGACCACCGTAGCGAATTCCAGGCCAGTGGCCGCGACTGGCGCACCCCGCCGTTGTGGGGCATCGGCCTGACGCAGGCGGTCAGTGGCCACACCCAGTTTTTGCACGATGGCCGCGCCCGCAATCTGCTCGAAGCCGTGCTCTGGCATGGCGGCGAAGCCGCAGCAGCGCAGCAACAGGTTTTGTCTTTCAATGCCGAGCAGCGCGCTGCGTTGCTGGCGTTCTTGAATTCTCTTTAATACGTATTCCATAGCGGGAGCCCGACATGTTCCGTCCCAAATTGTTGTTCACCAGCCTTGCCGCACTAGCCTTGGGCGCCTGTTCGCCTCAGGATCCGCAGGCCGTTACGTCAGCAGCCATCGCCAAGTCGGTGATCCTGCCGACCTACACACGCTGGGTTGAAGCCGACCGCCAACTGGCCGTCAGCGCCCTGGCCTACTGCGAAGGCAAGGAAAACCTCGACACCGCCCGCGCCGACTTCCTGCATGCGCAGAAAGCCTGGGCCGAGCTGCAACCGTTGCTGATCGGGCCGCTGGCCGAAGGCAATCGCGCCTGGCAGGTGCAGTTCTGGCCGGACAAGAAAAACCTCGTCGGCCGTCAGGTCGAGCAACTGGTCACCGCACAGCCGCAGATCGATGCCGCTGCCCTGGCCAAATCCAGCGTTGTGGTTCAAGGCCTTTCCGCCTACGAATACATCCTGTTCGACAGCAAACCTGATGTGGCCAACGCCGAACAGAAAGCCAAGTACTGCCCGCTGCTGATCGCGATCGGCGAGCGTCAGAAACAACTGGCCGAAGAGATTCTGAAAAGCTGGAACAACACCGACGGCATGCTCGCGCAGATGAGCAAATTCCCGAACCAGCGCTACGCCGATTCCCACGAAGCCATCGCCGATCTGCTGCGTGTGCAAGTCACCGCCCTCGACAGCCTGAAGAAAAAACTCGGCACGCCGATGGGCCGTCAGACGAAGGGTGTGCCGCAACCGTTCCAGGCCGATGCATGGCGCAGCCAGTCGTCCCTGACTGGCCTGGAAGCCAGCCTCGCCGCCGCCAAAACAGTGTGGGAAGGCGTCGACAACAAAGGCCTGCGTGGTCTGTTGCCGAACGAGCAGAAACCATTGGCCGACAAGATCGACGCCGCTTACGCCGCGTCCCTGACGCTGTTCGCCAGCAACCAGCGCTCGCTGACCGAGATGCTCAACGACGATGCCGGTCGCCAGCAACTCAACGACCTCTACGACAGCCTCAACGCCGTCCACCGCCTGCACGAAGGCGAACTGGCCAAGGCGCTGGGCATCCAACTGGGCTTCAACGCCAACGACGGTGACTGATGAGGGCAAGTTCCATGCTGCGACGCCAGGCTCTGACGTTAGGTAGTTTGCTGCTGGGTGCGGTGACACTGGGCGGCTGGACGCTGTTCAAGCAGAAGGACAAAAGCCCGCTGCTGCTCTCGGCGCGGGACGATACCGATGGCAAGCATTACGCCGTCGGTTACCGGCTGGACGGCACCCGGGTGTTTGCCACCCAGGTCGGCCAGCGCTGCCACGACATCATCAACCACCCGACGCTGCCGATTGCGCTGTTCGTCGCCCGTCGTCCTGGCACCGAGAGTTACCTGATCGACCTGCGCGACGGCACGCTGCTGCAAACCGTGACCTCACTGCCGAACCGGCACTTCTACGGTCACGCGGTGATTCACAAGAGCGGCGACTGGCTGTACGCCACCGAGAACGACACCTCCGATCCGGGTCGCGGCTTGCTCGGTGTGTATAAGTTCGAAGGCGAGCGGCTGGTGCATAGCGGCGAGATTTCGACCCACGGCGTCGGCCCGCATCAGGTGTCGTGGATGCCCGATGGCGAAACCCTGGTAGTGGCCAACGGCGGCATTCGCACCGAGGCCGAAAGCCGCGTCGAGATGAACCTCAACGCCATGGAACCGAGCCTGGTGCTGATGCAACGCGACGGCACCCTGCTGAGCAAAGAAACCCTCGCCCAGCAGATGAACAGCGTGCGTCATTTGGGAATTGCCAGCGACGGCACCATCGTCGCCGGTCAGCAGTTCATGGGGCCGTCTCACGAGTCGTCGGAGCTGCTGGCGATCAAGCGTCCCGGCCAGCCGTTCGTAGCCTTCCCGGTGCCTGAACATCAGTTGCAGGCCATGGGGCATTACACCGCCAGCGTCGCGGTGCACAGCGAACTGCGCCTGGTGGCGTTGACCGCGCCACGGGGCAACCGCTTTTTCATCTGGGACCTGGACAGCGGTGAAGTGCGACTGGACGCGCCGCTTCCCGATTGCGCCGGGGTCGGCGCGGTAGCCGACGGCTTTGTCGTGACCTCGGGTCAGGGGCGCTGCCGGTTCTACGACTGCCGCCAGACAAGCCTTGTTGCAAAACCCCTCGACCTACCCGCAGGGCTCTGGGACAACCACCTTCACCTCATCTAAACACGGTCCTTTGTAGGAGCTGAGCTTGCTCGCGATAGCGGTGTATCAGTCGATATTTTCGTTGGCTGACACACCGCTATCGCGAGCAAGCTCAGCTCCTACAGGTTTTGCGCTGGCCTGTAAAAAGTGCCAGTTGGAATCCCCGGCACACTCGGAGTAATGTGCCCGACTGAGTCACCTGATTTTCTCCAAGGAAGTGGAAATATGCTGCGTCGCCGCATGCTGATCATGTTGGGTGTTGTTTTGCTGATCGTGCTGGTCCTGGCCGGTTACAAAGCCTTCTCCATCTATACGATGATTCAGGGTTTTGCTGTGCCGAAACCAGCGATCAGTGTCGCTGTGGCCACTGCCACCGAACGGCCGTGGCAAGCTCGCCTGCCCACCGTCGGCACCCTGAAGGCGCTGCAAGGCGTGGACCTGAGCCTGGAGACCGACGGCACCGTCATCGATTTGCAGTTCGAGTCAGGTCAGAAGGTCAAGGTCGGCCAACCGCTGCTTGTGCTTGATAGCGTGGTAGAAACCGCCCTGCTCGAAACCGCGGAGGCAGACCTGGGGCTGGCGCAGCTCGATTACGGTCGCGGCAGTCAACTGGTGGGCAGCCAGGCCATTTCCAAAGGCGAATTCGACCGGCTCTCTGCCGTGTTGAAAAAGAGCCGGGCCACGGTGAATCAGCTCAAGGCGGCGCTGGCCAAAAAACGCTTGCTCGCACCGTTCAGCGGGACCATCGGCATTCGTCAGGTGGACATCGGTGACTATCTCGCCAGCGGCACCATGATTGCCACCCTGCAAGACCTCAGCAGCCTCTATGTAGACTTCTTCGTGCCCGAGCAGTCGGTACCGAAGATCGCCCTCGGCCAACCGGTGCAGATCGTTGTCGCGGCCTACCCGACACAAACCTTTCCCGGCACCATCAGCGCGATCAACCCGAAAGTCGAAAACAGCACGCGCAACGTTCAGGTCCGCGCGACTCTGGCCAACCCCGACGGCAAACTGCTGCCGGGGATGTTCGCCAGCCTGCAAGTGTTGTTGCCCGACCCGCAGCCGCGCATCGTCGTGCCGGAAAGCGCGATCACTTACACGCTGTACGGCAACTCGGTCTATGTCGTCGCGCAGAAAAAAGCCGAAGACGGCAGCCTGGAAAAAGACGACAAGGGCCAACCGATCCTGATCGCCGAACGGCGTTTCATCGAAACCGGTGAGCGCCGCGATGGGCAAGTGATGATCACCAAAGGTGTGCAGAACGGCGAAAAAGTGGTCACGGCCGGCCAGATCAAACTGGACAACGGCGTACACATTGCGATCAGCGACGACAAGACCTTAGCCGAGAAGAACAGCCCGCCGCGCGCGGACTGATCAAGGAATCCCCATGGCTTTTACCGACCCGTTCATCCGCCGCCCGGTGCTCGCCACCGTGGTCAGCCTGTTGATTGTGCTGCTGGGCTTCCAGGCCTGGAGCAAGTTGCCGCTGCGCCAATATCCACAAATGGAAAACGCCCTGATCACGGTGACCACCGCTTATCCCGGGGCCAACGCCGAAACCATTCAGGGCTACATCACCCAACCGATGCAGCAAAGTCTGGCCAGCGCCGAGGGCATCGACTACATGACCTCGGTCAGTCGCCAGAACTTCTCGGTGATCTCCATCTACGCGCGCATCGGCTCCAACAGCGACCGCTTGTTCACCGAACTGCTGGCCAAAGCCAACGAGGTAAAAAACCAGCTGCCTCAGGACGCCGAAGACCCGGTGCTGAGCAAGGAAGCCGCCGACGCCTCGGCACTGATGTACATCAGTTTCTTCAGCAAGGAGCTGAGCAACCCGCAAATTACCGACTACCTGTCGCGGGTGATCCAGCCGAAACTGGCGACCCTGCCGGGCATGGCTGAAGCCGAGATTCTCGGCAACCAGGTATTTGCCATGCGCCTGTGGCTGGACCCGGTCAAGCTGGCCGGTTTCGGCCTGAGTGCCAGCGACGTGACCGATGCCGTGCGCAAATACAACTTCCTCTCCGCCGCCGGCGAAGTGAAAGGCGAGTACGTCGTCACCAGCATCAACGCCAATACCGAGCTCAAGTCCGCGGAAGCCTTTGCCGCGATTCCGCTCAAGGTCGAGGGCGACAGTCGCGTGCTGCTCAGCGATGTGGCGCGGGTTGAAATGGGGGCGGAAAACTACAATTCGATCAGCTCCTTCGGCGGCACCCCTTCGGTGTACATCGGCATCAAGGCCACACCCGGCGCCAACCCGCTGGACGTGATCAAGGAAGTGCGCAAGATCATGCCGGACCTGGAAGCCCAGCTGCCGCCGAACCTCAAAGGTGAAATCGCCTACGACGCCACGCTGTTTATCCAGGCCTCGATCAACGAGGTGATCAAAACATTGTTCGAAGCGGTGCTGATCGTCATCGTGGTGGTGTTCCTGTTCCTCGGCGCACTGCGTTCGGTGGTGATCCCGGTCGTCACCATCCCGCTGTCGATGATCGGCGTGATGTTCTTCATGCAGATGATGGGCTACTCGATCAATCTGTTGACGTTGCTGGCGATGGTATTGGCCATCGGTCTGGTGGTGGACGATGCCATTGTGGTGGTGGAAAACATCCACCGGCACATCGAAGAAGGCAAGACGCCGCTGGATGCGGCCATCGAAGGCGCCCGGGAAATCGCCATGCCGGTGGTCTCGATGACCATCACCCTGGCGGCGGTCTATGCGCCGATCGGCTTCCTGACGGGGCTCACGGGGGCGTTGTTCAAGGAGTTCGCCCTGACTCTGGCCGGCGCGGTGGTGATTTCGGGCATCGTCGCCCTGACCCTGTCGCCAATGATGTGCGCCCTCCTGCTGCGTCACGACGAAAATCCCAGCGGTCTGGCCCATCGCCTGGACATGATTTTCGAAGGCCTCAAGCGCCGTTACCAAAGCATACTCCACGGCACCCTCAACACCCGGCCGGTGGTGCTGGTGTTCGCGGTGATCGTGCTGTGCCTGATTCCGGTGCTGCTCAAATTCACCAAGTCGGAACTGGCGCCGGATGAGGACCAGGGCATCATTTTCATGATGGCCAACGCCCCGCAACCGGCCAACCTCGACTACCTGAGCGCCTACACTGACGAGTTCGTCACGATCTTCAAGACGTTTCCCGAGTACTACTCGTCGTTCCAGATCAATGGCTTCAACGGCGTGCAATCGGGGATCGGCGGCTTCCTGCTCAAGCCGTGGAACGAACGCAGCCGCACGCAAATGCAGATCCTGCCCGAGGTACAGGCCAAACTGGAGAGCATTTCCGGGCTGCAAATCTTCGGCTTCAACCTGCCTTCCCTGCCCGGTACCGGCGAGGGGCTGCCGTTTCAGTTCGTCATCAACTCCGCCAAGGACTACGAGTCGCTGCTGCAAGTGACCGACCGGGTGAAAAAGCGGGCAATGGAATCCGGCAAGTTCGCCTTCGTCGACGTCGACCTGGCCTTCGACAAACCGGAAGTGGTGGTCGATATCGACCGCGCCAAGGCCGCACAGATGGGTGTTTCCATGCAGGACCTGGGCGGGACACTCGCGACATTGCTGGGTGAGTCGGAGATCAACCGTTTCACCATTGAAGGTCGCAGCTACAAAGTCATCGCGCAGGTCGAACGGCCCTTCCGGGATAACCCCGACTGGCTGAACAATTATTACGTCAAGAACACCCAGGGCGAACTGCTGGCCCTGTCGACCCTGATCACCGTGACCGACCGGGCGCGTCCACGGCAGTTGAACCAGTTCCAGCAACTCAACTCGGCCATCCTGTCCGGGGTGCCGCTGGTCAGCATGGGTGAAGCCATCGACACCGTGCGCCAGATCGCCCGGGAAGAGGCGCCGGTGGGTTATGCGTTCGACTATGCCGGCGCATCCCGGCAATACGTCCAGGAAGGCAGTGCGCTGTGGGTCACCTTCGCCCTGGCGCTGGCGATCATTTTCCTCGTCCTGGCGGCCCAGTTCGAAAGCTTCCGCGATCCACTGGTGATTCTGGTGACCGTTCCGCTATCAATCTGTGGCGCGCTGATCCCGCTGTTCCTGGGTTGGTCGAGCATGAACATCTACACCCAGGTCGGCCTGGTGACGTTGATCGGGCTGATCAGCAAACACGGAATCCTGATCGTCGAATTTGCCAACCAGTTACGCAAGGACAAAGGCCTGACGCCGCGCGAAGCCGTGGAGGAAGCGGCGGCCATTCGTTTGCGTCCGGTGTTGATGACCACCGCTGCGATGGTGTTCGGTATGGTGCCGTTGATCATCGCCACGGGGGCGGGCGCCGTCAGCCGGTTCGACATCGGCATGGTGATCGCCACGGGGATGTCGATCGGGACGTTGTTTACGTTGTTTGTGCTGCCGTGCGTGTACACGCTTTTGGCAAAACCCGATAAACCCTAGGGAACACACATAACCTGTGGGAGCGGGCTTGCTCGCGAATGCGATGTACCTGTCACATCAATGCTGAATGACACACCGCATTCGCGAGCAAGTCGGATCGCCGCACCGCCGCTCCCACATTGAGTTGTGCAAGTCTTCTTCATAAAAAAAGGCCTCGCATTAGCGAGGCCTTTTATTTGGGCTTCAATCTGTTCAACTTTGTGGCCTCAATCCTTGAGAAAGTCCGAACATGAACAGCAATAAATCATGATCGGGTTGGGATGCCACGGATGCCTTCGCAACACGTGGCAACGGACAGTGCGCGTCGCCATTCACTGAACTGAGGACTTGCGTGCGGGGCTGCTCCCAAGCCGCCACCGCCAGAGAAGCAACTGCCAAGGCACCTAATAAAAATACACCTCGTGCAATTTCGAGTTTCATTGCTATAAACCCTTGATAGCGCTGCCAAACGCCGTCCTATAAAAGTAGACGAGTTTCTGCCAGTCCGTCGTGCTGAACGACGAGTGGCGACGCAATTGCTTCATGTCATGAGTCGCCGCTTGCCGGGCGGTCAAACGCTGCCGGCCTTTCTCCAGATCGATCAAGGCCACTTCAACTTTGCAAGCCTCGCCTTCGCCGGTGATGCCCACGAATACGTGCTTGAAGTAGAGGCAGCCGTGCTGCCAGCGGCCCTTGTGCATCCGGGCCAGGCTCTCGGCCAGTTCCTTCAACACGCGATCATGCACAGCCTCACCGTGACGCTCGCGACCGCCGCCAGCGTACCAGTGTTCGATTTCCTCGAAGCCGTCCAGCGCCTTGGTGATCAGCAATGCGCGCCATTTATGCACCGGATCGCGCTGTGCACCGCAGAAAACGAGTTCCGGAACGCGAACGTCGAGCAGGTTCAGGCCGATGAGCGCATCGCGCTCGCGCAATACTGTCGGCCGACCGAATGGATGCAGCAAGCTGCGATAGATATGCCCGGTCTGACGTTTAACGTAAAGCAACTGTCCATTGCTGCTCACGACGCGCTGCACGCCGCTTTCTCCACCGCGACGGACGTTGGGTTCTTCGACCCATTCACCGCGCTGATTCCAGAAATAGTCGAAGCGATCCTGAGGAGCGACGTCCGTTTCTGCTGCACACTGCACTGCCATTCTGTTACCTCTTGCGTAATACGTAGACCCGCCACATGGCATAGAGCGGTAAAAAGTCCAGTTGTTCCTGAATGAGAAAACCCGCCTGCTCAAATTCCTTTTCAACCGTAGCAGCCGGTAACACAAAGCGATTTTGGTAACCTCCCTGCGCACGGGTTTTCTCGAGGCGCTTGCGTTTCCACGCTTTAAAATTGCCGTCCACCCATAGGGAAAGGATCACGCTATCACGTGTGACGCGCTCGAATTCACGCAAAATGGCCAGTCGATGCTCGGCTTCACCGATGTGATGGAGCAAACGCATACAGAAAATGTTGTCGACCGAGTTATCAGGCAAGGCGATGTCGAATGCAGAGGTGTGCAAGGGTTGTACCCGTTTCACCACCTCGGCAGGTTGCGCCTTCATGGCAATCTTCAGCATGGATTCGGAGTTGTCGGCGCCAATGATCGCACGATTGGTTTTTTCCGCCAGCAATGGCCAGAAACGTCCCGCACCACAGGGCAAATCGAGGATCAGCCCCGGATCACCGGCCAGTGCCAGCGCCTTGCGTGCCAGTTGCTCGTCACGCCAGTGGGACAGGCGGCGGCCAAGGCCATCCTTGTGTTTACGCAGGTATTGTTGAGCGTGTTGATCGTCGTATTTTTCGGAAAATTCAAGTTTGACCGGGCCGTCCATCATCAAGATTTCCTGAGCTGCTGATGACTCCCACGATAGGTAGCACCGTGTCAGCGACAGGTCATACCGTTGTGAAAAATATGTCATGTAAAACCGCGAATTGTTTCGAGGACTTACAAGATGAAAACGAATGCACCGGATAAATGCGTTTCAACAAGGCGATCAGTTGTTCGTTGACAACTCCACCTGAAAACGACAGCCGTTGGGTTCCATGTTCGTCAGGCTGACGCTCCAGCCCTGGTTTTCACAGATCCGCTGCACCAGCGACAACCCCAGGCCCAGGCCTTCGCCGCGTTTCTCGCTGCCCCGCACAAAGGGCTCGAACATTGCCTCGCGTTTGTCCTCGGGAATGCCCACGCCACTGTCCTCGACCATGAAACCGGTGGCCGTCAGCGTCAGGCGAATAAACCCGCGCTCGGTGTAATGCAGCGCATTACGTAGCAGGTTGCCCATGACCGCGTGCAGAAGGGTTGCGTTGTAGCTCGTGTTGGCCGGATTTCCCGGTTCAAAGATCAGCGTCAGCCCCTTGGCCTCGATCGGCTCGCGCCACTGATGGAGCAGTCCATCGGCGACCTGGTTCAGGGTCTGCTGGGGCGACATGCTGGCGTCTTCACGTTGTGCGCGGGCCAACATCAGAAAGGTTTGCACCAGCTCGCGCATCTCTTCACAGGCGCGGGCGATTCGCTCGACCTGAGCACGTCCACGCTGATCAATGCCAGGGTTTTCCAGCAACAGCTCGCAGGAACTGGCCAGCACCATCAATGGCGTGCGCAGCTCGTGGCTGACGTCACTGGTGAACAACCGTTCGCGGGTCAACGCCTGGCGCAAGCGCCCGAGGGTGGCGTCGAAGGCCACGGCCAACTCGCCCACCTCATCAGCGGCGTAATCCGGCGCCAGGGGTGGCGCCAGACCTAACAATTGGTCACGGTGACGGACCTGGCGGGCCAGTCGCACCACGGGTGCCATCACTTTGCGCGCCAGTATCCAGCCGAGAAACACCGCCAATGCCAGACTCAGGACGAAGCCCACCAGCACCACGGCAAACAGCACCCGTTCACGCTCTTCGAAATCGCTCTGGTCCTGCAACAGCACATAACGCCGGCCGTCGACGACTTCGACCATCGCGTGATACGACAGCTGTTCGCGAAACACTTCGTGAAAGCCCGGGTCCAGGTGCCGCAAGTCCTTGGGGAGATTGAAATCCCCCGGCCCGCCACTGAAATAGAACAGCTGATCCGGCTCAGGGCGATGGCTCCAGTCCGTGACACTGTCCATGAGCAACAGCCGTTGTAAATCGCCCCCCAGTCCTGCCGAAATCAGTTTTTCTTCCACCAGGTGCACAGTCGCCACAATGCCCATGGCAAAGGTTCCCGCGACCAGTGCGCTCATCAACGCAAAGGCGATGATGATCCGTTGAGCAAGGCTTTGCTTAAACTCCATCACGGCCCTCGGCCAAGCGATAACCCACACCGTGCACGGTTTGCAGCAACGGTTTGGCGAACGGCTTGTCGATCACCTGGCGCAATTGATGGACGTGGCTGCGCAGGCTGTCGCTGTCCGGGCAGTCATCCCCCCACAGCGCCTCTTCGAGAATCTCGCGGCGCAGTACGTGCGGACTTTTCTGCATCAGCACGGCCAGCAACTTCAGGCCCACCGGGTTGAGTTTGAGCAGGCGACCTTCGCGGGTGACTTCCAGGGTGTCGAGGTCGTAGTTCAGATCGCCAACCTGCAACGTACGGCGACCACCACCCTGGGTACGACGCATGACCGCCTCGATGCGCGCCGCCAATTCAGACAGGGCAAAGGGTTTGATCAGGTAATCATCGGCGCCGGATTTGAAACCTTGCAGCCGGTCGTCCAATTGATCGCGGGCGGTGAGCATGATCACCGGCGTGTCGCGGCGCGCGTCTTCGCGCAGGCGTTTGCACAGGGTGTAACCGTCGATGCCTGGCAACATGATGTCGAGCACGATCAAGTCGTAATGCTCGGTGGCGGCCAAGTGCAAGCCTGACAAACCGTCCTGCGCGCAATCTACGGTATAACCCTTGAGCCCCAGGTAATCGGCCAGGTTGGCCAGGATATCGCGGTTGTCTTCAACCAATAGAATTCGCATGGTTATCTCCTGCATACACAGTAACGGCCGTCTTGGCCCGCGCAGCTTAAGGCCAAGTGTGGCTCAGGGCTAGGATTACGGTACCTGGAATCAATCCGCTCAACCAAATGTTAGGCTTAACAAGTTTTTCACTATCGATTCACAAGCCAACTACAGTGGTGGGGCGAAAATCCCACGCATTTGTTGTTAAGGAATGTACACACAATGGACTTCTTCAAGACCGCGCCAATGCGCTTTCTCCTGCTCGTGACCGGCGCATGGCTGGTGATTTTCTTGCTGACCCGCACGGTGCTGCTGCTCACCCATCTGGACGAGGCCGGTAGCGGATTTCTGTCAGTGTTTGGCATCGGCCTGCTGTACGACCTGGGCTTCATTGCCTATGCAGCGCTGCCGATGGGCCTCTACTTGCTGCTCTGCCCACCGGCCTTGTGGCGTCGCCGTGGCCACCGCTGGCTTCTTCAGGGGCTGCTGACCGTCAGCCTGTTCGCCATGTTGTTCACGTCCGTGGCCGAATGGCTGTTTTGGGATGAGTTTGGTGTGCGATTCAACTTCATCGCCGTCGATTACCTGGTGTATTCCGATGAAGTGCTGAATAACCTCCTTGAGTCCTACCCGATCGGCACACTGCTGAGCATCCTCGCCGTGTTGGCCATCGCCCTGAGCTTTGCATTGCGCAAACCGTTCAATGCCGCGCTGGACGCACCGTTGCCGCCATTGCGCGGGCGCCTGCTGAATGCGCTGGGCCTGTTGATTGTCGCAGGCCTGAGCTTGCAACTGCTCAGCCAGGATTCGCCGCGCGCCCAGGGCGGTAACGCCTATCAGAACGAACTGGCGAGCAATGGTCCCTATCAGTTCTTCGCTGCATTCCGTAACAACGAACTGGATTACCCGCAGTTCTACAGCAGCCTGCCACCGGCAATTGTTGCTCAGCAGATTCGTGCCGAACTGAGTGAACCCAACGCGCATTTCATCGGCGAGGATCCACAGGACATTCGCCGGATGATCGACAACCCGGGCACTGTGCGCAAACCCAACATTGTGCTGGTGACGATTGAAAGCTTCAGCGCCAAGTACATGGGCAGTAACGGCGACACCCGTAACCTGACACCCAATCTCGATGCCTTGCGCAAACAGAGCCTGTACTTCAATAACTTCTACGCCACCGGCACCCGCACCGATCGCGGCCTCGAGGCCATCACCCTGGCGATCCCGCCAACTCCAGGGCGTTCGATCGTCAAGCGTGTGGGGCGTGAAAGCGGTTTCGCCAGCCTCGGCCAGCAACTCAGCGCCGTGGGTTACGACAGCGTGTTCGTCTATGGCGGACGCGGTTACTTCGACAATATGAACGCGTTCTTCAGTGGCAACGGTTACCGGGTGGTGGACCAGAGCAGCGTCGATGAATCAGAGATCCACTTTAAAAATGCCTGGGGCATGGCTGACGAAGACCTCTACAAGCAAACCCTCAAACTGGCCGATGCTGACTACGCGAAACAGCAGCCGTTTCTGCTGCAATTGATGACCACCTCCAACCATCGTCCTTATACCTACCCGGACAACCGGATCGACATCAAATCCGGCAACGGTCGTGACGGTGCGGTGAAGTACACCGACTATGCCATTGGTCAGTTCCTCGATCAGGCGCGCCAAAAGCCATGGTTTGACAATACAATCTTCGTCTTCGTCGCCGACCACACGGCCGGCAGCGCCGGCATGGAAGACTTGCCGATCAGCAACTATCAGATTCCGCTGTTCATCTATGCACCGAAGCTGATCGATGCACGGGAAACCGCGCAACTGGCCAGCCAGATCGACCTGGCGCCGACCTTGCTCGGTTTGCTGAACCTGGATTATCAATCGACCTTCTTCGGTCGCAACTTGCTGCAGGACAATCCACTGCCGCCCCGCGTGGTCGTTGGTAATTACCAGCATCTGGGCTTGTTCGACGGTAAGAATTTGGCGATCCTGAGCCCTCGCCAAGGGCTGCGGCGCCATGATGATGCACTGACCGAGAGCCGCGAATCCCAGGCCACCGCCAGCGATCCATTGATTGTCCGTGCGATCACCTATTACCAAACCGCCAGTTATGGCTTCAAGCAACAGCTGCTTGGCTGGAAGACGCCCATGGAGGGCACCGACCAAGTCAGCGCACATTAATCGAATCGCCCCGGGCTGATGCCCCGGGGCTTTTTCCTTTGTTCAGGATCCTCCATGTCATCAATTGCTGTCCGCCCCGCCTCCCGACCACTCAATTTCTGGGTGTGCCTGGGCGTTCCCGTCTTCGCGGCGATCGTTCTGGTGTTGCTCGAACTGACGTCCCTGGACATGGACCTTGCCAAACTGCTCTATGACCCGATCACGGGGGATTTCATCGGGCGGCACAGTTACTTCCTGGAAGACATCCTGCATGACCGCGCCAAGCAGGTGGTCATCGCCTTCTCGGTGTTGGCTATCTTTGGTTTCATCGCCTCCTTTTTCATGGACCGGCTCAAACCGATCAAACGGGAACTGGGTTGTCTGGTGCTGTCTTTGGCGCTGGCAACCTCCTTTGTCACACCAGTCAAGGCGGTGACGGCCGTTCAATGCCCGTGGAGCCTTGAGCAGTTTGGCGGTCACGAAACCTATAGCGAACTGCTCAGCCCTCGCCCGCACACCGATAAACCCGGCCGTTGCTGGCCCGGCGGTCATGCGGCAACCGGTTTCACACTGTTTGCGCTGTTCTTTGTCCTGCGTGACCGTCGTCCGCGCCTGGCGCGCAAGGCATTTGTGTTCGCTTTCGCCTTGGGCACGGTGTTTTCCATCAGCCGGATGATGCAGGGCGCGCACTTCTTTTCGCACAACGTGTGGACGGCGATTTTCTGCTGGCTGATTTGTCTGGGGGCGTATTACTACATCCTGTATCGCCCAGCCTCGAAGGCTGATCGAGAGTCCGAAGCACAACCTGTCAGCGCCTGAAGCCTCGCGCAGAACCTGTAGGAGCAAAGCTTGCTCGCGATGAACGATAACGCGGTGTAACTGATACACCGCGGCGCCTGAATCGCGAGCAAGCTATGCTCCTACGGGACAGGGTAAATTCCGGGCAATAAAAAACCCCGCCTGCTTAGCGCAGGCGGGGTTTTTTTATAGGGGTAAGGCTGGCTTACATCATGCCGCCCATGCCGCCCATACCGCCCATGTCTGGCATGCCGCCGCCAGCTGGACCGTCTTCCTTGATCTCAGCGATCATGGCTTCGGTGGTGATCATCAGGCTGGCAATCGACGAAGCCGCTTGCAGAGCCGAACGAGTCACTTTAGCCGGGTCCAGGATACCCATTTCGATCATGTCGCCGTATTCGCCGGTAGCAGCGTTGTAACCGTAGTTACCCGAACCCTGCTTGACCTTGTCGACTACTACGCTTGGCTCGTCACCGGAGTTGGCAACGATCTGACGCAGTGGCGCTTCAACAGCGCGACGCAGCAACTGAATGCCAACGTTCTGGTCATCGTTGTCGCCTTTCAGCTCGGAGATAGCCTGCAGAGCGCGAACCAGTGCCACGCCGCCGCCAGGTACCACGCCTTCTTCAACGGCTGCACGGGTAGCGTGCAGGGCGTCTTCAACGCGGGCTTTCTTCTCTTTCATTTCAACTTCGGAACCCGCGCCAACCTTGATCACTGCAACGCCGCCGGACAGTTTGGCCAGACGCTCTTGCAGTTTTTCACGGTCGTAGTCGGACGAAGTGTCGGCCACTTGCTGACGGATCTGCAGAACGCGAGCCTGGATGTCAGCCTCAACGCCGGCACCGTCGATCACGGTGGTGTTTTCTTTGGACAGGATCACGCGCTTGGCATTACCCAGGTGTTCCAGGGTAGTGCTTTCCAGGCTCAGACCGATCTCTTCGGAGATAACGGTACCGCCAGTCAGAACAGCGATGTCCTGCAGCATGGCCTTGCGACGGTCGCCGAAGCCTGGAGCCTTGACGGCTGCGACTTTAACGATGCCACGCATGTTGTTCACAACCAGAGTCGCCAGGGCTTCGCCTTCAACGTCTTCGGCCACGATCAGCAGTGGACGGCCGGCTTTGGCAACGGCTTCCAGTACTGGCAGCATTTCGCGGATGTTAGAGATCTTTTTGTCGACCAGCAGGATCAGCGGACCGTCCAGCTCGGCAGTCATGGTCTCTGGCTTGTTGACGAAGTACGGGGACAGGTAGCCACGGTCGAACTGCATGCCTTCAACAACCGACAGTTCGTTTTCCAGGCCAGAGCCTTCTTCAACGGTGATCACGCCTTCTTTACCGACTTTTTCCATGGCTTCGGCAATGATGTCGCCGATGGAGCTGTCGGAGTTGGCCGAGATGGTGCCGACCTGAGCGATGGCCTTGGTGTCAGCGCAAGGCTTGGACAGGGCTTTGAGCTCTTTGACGATAGCGATGGTCGCTTTGTCGATGCCGCGCTTGAGGTCCATCGGGTTCATGCCGGCAGCGACGGCTTTCAGGCCTTCGTTGACGATCGATTGAGCCAGAACGGTAGCGGTGGTGGTGCCGTCGCCTGCGTCATCGTTGGCACGGGAGGCAACGTCTTTGACCAGCTGCGCGCCCATGTTTTCGAAGCGATCTTTCAGCTCGATTTCTTTGGCAACGGACACGCCGTCCTTGGTGATGGTCGGAGCGCCGAAGCTCTTCTCGATGATCACGTTACGGCCTTTAGGGCCCAGGGTCGCTTTTACTGCGTCAGCCAGGACGTTGACACCGGCGAGCATTTTCTTGCGGGCGGAATCGCCGAATTTAACTTCTTTAGCAGCCATGATCGATATTCCTTAAATACTTTGTAGTAGCGGGAAAATGAGCGGGGAATCAGCCTTCGATAACGGCGAGGATTTCGCTCTCGCCAATTACCAGCAGGTCTTCGCCGTCGACTTTCACGGTGTTGCTGCCGGAGTACGGGCCGAACACAACCTTGTCACCCACTTTCACAGCCAGTGCACGCACTTCACCGTTTTCCAGTGCTTTGCCTGGACCTACGGCGAGAACTTCACCCTGGTTTGGCTTTTCAGCAGCCGAACCTGGCAGGACGATACCGCCAGCGGTTTTCTTTTCTTCTTCGCTGCGACGGACGACGACGCGGTCATGCAGAGGACGAAGCTTCATTGTCGATCTCTCCTAATTGTGGTTTTCATCGGCCGGTGTATTCCCGGCGGGTTTAACAAATCCGGCAGTGCCGGGTGCGGTTCGTCGAGCGAACCGCGGAAGTCTGTCTGGCGCAATCGCCAGAAACCTTGCGGTGACCGTTACATAAGGGCGCATAAGCTTATTACAAGGGCGAGGAAGCAAATTTTTTCAGGTTGCTGCCCCACAAACGAACACGGCACCCGAAGGTGCCGTGCCGGTGGTGCGGACTACTTGGTATCGCGGTGTTCGAATTCGCCTTCGATCACATTGGGCGCACGGCCCAGCTGCTCGCGTGGAGCAGGACCGCCACGTGGCTGAAGGTCGTCGGCGAATGCACGCTGACGGATTGCCGCCTCTTCGGCACGCTGGCGCATTTTATTGGCCAACAGTCGACGAGAGATCGGCAGCAACATGATCAGACCCAGCACGTCAGTGACGAAGCCCGGCAGGATCAACAAGCCACCCGCCAGCGCCAGCATCAAACCTTCGAGCATGGTCTGTGCCGGCAACTCGCCGCGGTTCAGGCTTTCACGAGCACGCAATGCAGTTGCCAGACCAGCGATACGCAGCACGAACACGCCGAGCATCGAGCCGAGAATGACCAGCAGCAGGGCCGGGAAAAACCCGATCGCCCCGCTGACCTTGACGAATACGAACAGCTCCAACACCGGAAACAGTACAAAGAGCAATAAAAAAGGGCGCATCAAATGGTTCCTCAACGCAAGAATGCCTTGCCAGTCTTCCCTAGATGACGTCGCCGATTCGTGAATTCAAGCGTCGGCCACTTCATTTTTCGGCCAATGTTCGGCGTGAGCCAGGAAAACCAAGGCTTCGCGCACTTGTGTCGGCGTATTACACGGTGCTTGAAACCGCAACCAATAGAGCCCCTGACCAATGCGCAGGTGCATGCCTTCGGTGTCGATACCCGCCAGTTGCGCCGGCTCGGTTTTCGGCAGGCCCGCCAGTTCGACGTAATGGGCGATGGCTTTGGCGTGATCGGCATTCATGTGCTCGACCATGCTCGCTTCGGCTTTTCCGGCGAACGGGTTGGCCAGCGTTAACTGATCGACCCAGTGAATCGCACCGAAGCCGCCGATGTAGCGATGACGTACCGGTTTGAGCACCCAGAAATCGAAATCGTGGGCCTTGTGGTAGCTCTGCGAATCCGGGAAATAGCGGTAGTAACGCTCAGCTGCCGCTTCGATGGCTGACTCGTCCTCGAGCTTTTCTGCTTCGGCGAGGTAGGTCAGGCGACCAACGGCTTGCACATCTTCGGCCCCGCGCTCACCCACAAACAGTGAGCATTTTGGATCTTTCTGCAGGTTGTGGGTGTGCTGGGCGATGCGGCTGATAAGGATCAGCGGCCAACCCTGTTCGTCCAGACAGTACGGAACCACGGAGCCAAACGGGAAACCGGGCATCGCCTTGGAGTGCGTCGAGAGCACTCCACGGTATTCCTTGAGAAGCAATTCTCGGGCATTCTTGGCCGCTTCAACGCTCAATTTATGACTCCTTATTAGAATCCGTCAAAAAAACGGACAGGCGCCTGGGGATAAGTTCCAGCACGCCATCGGGGCAGTTCTCATGTGCAGCCAGGCCATCAGGTGCAGATCGAGAGGCTACTCTCTAAAAGGAAACCACTTCTCTGACCTGCTATTGGGGCATGCGAATGCAACTCACTGACAAAGTAATCATTATCACCGGCGGTTGCCAGGGTTTAGGCCGTTCCATGGCCGAGTATTTCGCCGGCAAAGGCGCGAAGCTGGCGCTGGTGGACCTGAACCAGGAAAAGCTCGACGACACCGTCGCCGCTTGCAAGGCCAAAGGCGTCGAGGCTCGCGCTTATCTGTGCAATGTCGCCAATGAGGAGCAAGTGACCCATATGGCCGCCCAGGTGGCCGAAGACTTCGGGGCGATCCATGGCCTGATCAACAACGCCGGGATCCTGCGCGATGGCTTGCTCATCAAGGTCAAGGACGGCGAGATGACCAAGATGAGTCTGGCCCAGTGGCAGTCGGTCATCGACGTCAATCTGACCGGCGTATTCCTGTGCACCCGTGAGGTCGCGGCCAAAATGATCGAGCTGAACAACAGCGGCACGATCATTAATATCTCGTCGATCTCCCGTGCTGGCAACGCCGGCCAGACCAACTACTCCGCCGCCAAGGCCGGTGTCGCCGCGATGACCGTGACCTGGGCGAAGGAATTGGCACGCTACGGTATTCGTGTGGCAGGCATTGCGCCGGGTTTTATCGAAACCGAAATGACGCTGAGCATGAAGCCTGAGGCGCTGGAGAAGATAACGTCGGTGATTCCACTCAAGCGCATGGGCACGCCTGAAGAGATTGCCCATTCGGCGGCGTACATCTTCGAGAACGACTACATCAATGGTCGGATTCTGGAGCTGGATGGCGGGTTGCGCATCTAAATCCACCGCAAAACAAATGTGGGAGCGGCTGTGGCGAGGGGATTTATCCCCGTTGGACTGCGAAGCAGGCCCAGTTTTTTGGGGGCGGCTGCGCCACCCAACGGGGCGGTGCGACGTTTCGCTAAATCCCCTCGCCACAGCCGCTCCCACAGGGAATCGTATTTCAGCTCATTAATCGTCGCTGATGGTGATGTTCGGCATGGCCGGTGTCGCCGCTTCCTGCAACACGATCCGCGCGCCGACATGGCGGGCCAGTTCCTGGTAAACCATTGCAATCGGGCTGTCAGGTTCTGCGATTACCGTTGGCTTGCCGCCGTCGGCCTGTTCGCGGATGGCCATCGCCAGCGGCAACGAAGCCAGCAGCTCGACGCCGTACTGGTTGGCCAGCTTCACACCACCGCCCTCACCGAACAGATGCTCGGCATGCCCGCAGTTGGAGCAGATGTGCACGGCCATGTTTTCCACCACGCCCAGTACCGGGATGTTGACCTTGCGGAACATCTCCACGCCCTTGCGTGCGTCCAGCAATGCCAGATCTTGCGGCGTGGTAACGATCACCGCGCCGGCCACCGGGACTTTCTGCGCCAGGGTCAGCTGGATGTCGCCGGTGCCTGGTGGCATGTCGATGACCAGGTAATCCAGGTCGCCCCAGGCGGTTTGAGTGACCAGTTGCAACAAGGCGCCGGAAACCATCGGTCCGCGCCAGACCATCGGCGTGTTGTCATCAGTCAGGAACGCCATGGACATGACTTCGACACCGTGGGACTCGATCGGAATAAACCACTTCTGATCCTTGACCTGGGGTCGGGTGCCTTCGGGGATGCCGAACATGATGCCCTGGCTCGGACCGTAAATGTCCGCGTCGAGAATCCCGACCTTGGCACCTTCGCGGGCCAGGGCCAATGCCAGGTTGGCGGCGGTGGTTGATTTGCCCACGCCACCCTTGCCGGATGCCACGGCGACCACGTTCTTGACGTTGGCCAGACCCGGGATCTGCGCTTGAGCCTTGTGCGCGGCAATGACACTGGTGATCTCGACGCGCGCAATGGTCACACCGTCCAGCCCTTCAATGGCCATTTGCAGTAATTGCGCCCAGCCACTCTTGAACAGGCCGGCGGCATAACCCAGCTCCAGCTGGACGCTGACGCGATCACCCTGAATGTCGATGCCGCGTACGCACCCGGCGCTGACCGGGTCCTGGTTCAAATAAGGGTCGGTGTATTGGCGAAGGACGGCTTCCACCGCTGCGCGATTGACGGCGTTCATGGGCAACTCCGATAGCAAGACTGGAAAATCAGGCGGGTATCCTACGCCGGACACACATTTGTGGCGAACAGATTACTGTGGCTGGAGAGCTTGCCTGTGGCGAGGGGATTTATCTGTGGCGAGGGGATTTATCCCCGTTCGACTGCGCAGCAGTCGTAAAACCATCGAACACAATGTGCCGATATGCCGATGTAGACCATTTTGGGGGCGGCTTCGCCACCCAACGGGGATAAATCCCCTCGCCACAGATAAATCCCCTCACCAGAGATAAATCCCCTCGCCACAAAAGCACGTTTGTAACAATAAGCCCTTGGGCCGCGGGGGTGAAAAATATGCGCTGGCGCTTTATAGTGGCCGACCTCCGTTTCATCAAGTAGCCGAGCCCCATGTCCGAGCCACGCAAGATCCTCGTCACCAGCGCCCTGCCCTATGCCAATGGTTCGATCCATCTTGGCCACATGCTGGAATACATCCAGACCGATATGTGGGTGCGCTACCAGAAGCACCGCGGCAATCAATGCATTTATGTCTGCGCCGACGACGCCCACGGTTCGGCCATCATGTTGCGCGCGGAAAAGGAAGGCATCACCCCGGAACAACTGATCGCCAACGTCCAGGCTGAACACAGCGCCGACTTTGCCGAGTTCCTGGTGGACTTCGACAACTTCCACTCCACTCACGCCGAAGAAAACCGTGAGCTGTCGAGCCAGATCTACCTGAAGCTGCGCGACGCCGGGCACATTGCCACGCGCTCGATCACTCAGTACTTCGACCCGGAAAAGAAAATGTTCCTGGCCGACCGCTTCATCAAGGGCACCTGCCCGAAATGCGGCACCGAAGACCAGTACGGCGACAACTGCGAAAAATGCGGTGCGACCTACGCGCCGACCGACCTGAAGGATCCGAAGTCGGCGATCTCTGGCGCCACGCCGGTGCTCAAGGATTCCCAGCACTTCTTCTTCAAGCTGCCGGACTTCCAGGAAATGCTGCAAGCCTGGACCCGCAGCGGCACCCTGCAAGAAGCCGTGGCGAACAAAATCGCCGAATGGCTGGACGCCGGCCTCCAACAGTGGGACATCTCCCGCGATGCGCCGTACTTCGGTTTCGAAATCCCCGACGAGCCAGGCAAATACTTCTACGTCTGGCTCGACGCGCCGATCGGCTACATGGCCAGCTTCAAGAACCTCTGCGACCGCACGCCTACACTTGATTTCGACGCGTTCTGGGGCAAGGATTCCACCGCCGAGCTGTACCATTTCATCGGCAAGGACATCGTCAACTTCCACGCTCTGTTCTGGCCAGCCATGCTCGAAGGCGCCGGTTTCCGTAAACCGACCGGTATCAACGTACACGGCTACCTGACCGTCAATGGTCAGAAAATGTCGAAATCCCGCGGCACCTTCATCAAGGCCCGGACCTATCTCGACCACCTGTCGCCGGAATACCTGCGCTACTACTACGCGGCGAAGCTGAGCCGTGGCGTCGATGACCTCGACCTGAACCTCGAAGACTTCGTGCAGAAGGTCAACTCCGACCTGGTCGGCAAAGTCGTCAACATCGCCAGCCGTTGCGCCGGTTTCATCCACAAAGGCAACGCCGGTGTACTGGTGGCGGGCAATGCCGCGCCGGAACTGACCGAAGCGTTCCTGGCCGCAGCGCCGAGCATCGCCGAAGCCTACGAGGCTCGCGACTTCGCCCGTGCCATGCGCGAGATCATGGGCCTGGCCGACCGTGCCAATGCCTGGATCGCCGACAAGGCCCCATGGTCGCTGAACAAACAGGAAGGCAAGCAAGACGAAGTCCAGGCCATCTGCGCCCTGGGCGTCAACCTGTTCCGCCAGCTGGTGATCTTCCTCAAGCCGGTGCTGCCGCTGCTGGCCGCCGACGCCGAGGCGTTCCTGAACGTCGCGCCGCTGACCTGGAACGACCACGCGACCTTGCTCAGCAACCATCAGCTGAACGAGTTCAAACCGTTGATGACCCGTATCGATCCGGTAAAAGTGCAAGCCATGAGCGACGCCTCGAAAGAAGACCTGACCGCCAGCGCTACCGACACCGGCGACGCTGCACCTGCCGGCAATGGCGAACTGGCCAAGGATCCGCTGTCGCCGGAAATCGAGTTCGATGCCTTTGCCGCTGTCGACCTGCGCGTCGCCCTGATCCTCAAGGCCGAACACGTGGAAGGCGCCGACAAACTGCTGCGCCTGACCCTCGATATCGGTGACGAGCAACGCAACGTGTTCTCCGGGATCAAGAGCGCTTATCCGGATCCGTCCAAGCTCAATGGTCGCCTGACCATGATGATCGCCAACCTCAAACCACGGAAAATGAAGTTCGGCATCTCCGAAGGCATGGTGATGGCGGCTGGCCCTGGCGGTGAAGAAATCTACCTGCTCAGCCCTGACAGCGGCGCCAAGCCAGGTCAGCGCATCAAGTAAGGCTCTGCTGTAAACCGATCCCACAGTCGCGCCTGGCGCGACTGTGGGATTTTCATGTCTGGCCCACCCTCCGTCCTTGCCGGATAATGCCTAAGCTTTTTAGACCGCTCCGTTAAAAAGCCCCGTTCTTGCCGGCACGATCATGACCGAAATTGTTCTTACGCTTATCAGCACTGCCCTGATCAACAACCTCGTGTTGCACTGGCCGCTGGGCGTCGATCCGCTGCTGGGCAACGAGCACCGACAAGTCCACGCGTTGGGCCTTGCGACGACGTGTTTGATGCTGATCGTCGGTACGCTGGGCTACTCGGCCTACCGTTGGTTGCTGGTCCCGCTGGAGCTGACGTCGCTGCGCCTTTTCGTGTTCCTGCCATTAAGCGTTCTGCTGATTGGCCCGCTGCTGAAAATGCTTTCCCGGTTACTTCCAAAGCTTGCGTTCGATGGCCTCTGGCCCCTGCTGCTGGGCAACGCTGGCGTACTCGGGCTGACGCTGCTCAACGCTCAGGACGACAAAGGCTTCTTCCACGCCCTGGCCCTGAGCCTGGGCGCCGGGCTGGGATTCTGGCTGGTACTGAGCCTGTTCAGCGACTTGCGCCAACGCACCCTCGAAAATGATATCCCCCTGCCCTTTCGCGGCCTGCCCATCGACCTGATCGGCGCCGGACTGATTGCAGTGGCCTTTCTCGGATTCAGCGGACTGATCAAAACATGAGTCTGATTCAACGCATCGATGCCCTCTTGCCGCAGACCCAATGCGGCAAGTGCGGCCACCCCGGATGCAAACCGTACGCCGAAGGCATTGCCAGCGGCGAACCGATCAACAAGTGCCCGCCGGGCGGCAGCGAAACCATCGCGGCCCTGGCCGAGCTGCTGAAAGTGCCGGTGCTGGAACTGGACGTCAGTCGCGGTTCGGCCCCGGCGCAGATCGCCTATATTCGTGAAGCCGAGTGTATTGGTTGCACCAAGTGCATCCAGGCCTGCCCGGTGGATGCCATTGTCGGCGCGGCGAAACTGATGCACACGGTGATCATCGACGAATGCACCGGTTGCGACTTGTGCGTAGCGCCCTGCCCGGTGGATTGCATCGAAATGCGGCCGTTGCCGCTGGACACTGTGCTGCCGGTTGTCGGCGGCCTGGCGTTCAGCCTTGAGGAACAACGCGCCCGGGCGGCCAAGCGCGATCACGCACGGCGCCGATTCGAACAGCGCAACGCTCGCCTGCATCGCGAAGAAGAACAGAAAATCGCCGAACGTCAGGCCCGGGCCCAGCGCGCCGTCCAGCACAGTGAGGTCGCAACGCTTGATCCGGTTCAGGCCGCTCTTGAGCGCGTCCGCGCACAGAAGGCAGCCAATGCCGATGCGGCGTTGAAAAAGGCCAAGATCGATCTGGCGATGAGTCGGGCGCAACTGAACAAGTCACTCAAGGCGTTCGGGCATCCGCCGACCTTCGAACAGCAGTCGCAATTGATTGTCTTGCAACAGCAATTCGAGGCTAGCGAACAGGCGTTGGCGCAACTGGAAAGCACTGCACAACCAGTCGCAGCACCCGTCGTTCCGGCGAAAAATGCGCAGCTGAATCGGGCAAAGATCCAGTTGGCCATGCGCCGCGCCGAACTCAAGAAAGCCCAGGCCAGCGAAGCGCCGGTGGAGCAGATTGAAGCCCTGGAACTCGCGGTAATTGAAGCCGAGCGTCAGGTAGATGCCTATGCCGCCCCTTGAATCGGTCGACGAGCGCCTTCAGCAGGCCATGAAGCTGGTATTGCTGGCCACCGTGCCGGGGATGTTGGTGTTTTTCTGGCTGTACGGCTGGGGCGTGTTGATCAACCTGATTCTGACGGGTGTTACCGCACTGGCCGTTGAAGCGGCCGTGTTGCGCTTGCGCGAGCAACCGCTCAAGCCGACCTTGAGCGACGGCAGCGCACTGGTCAGCGCGACGCTGTTGGCGCTGGCCTTGCCGCCTTATTGCCCGTGGTGGCTGACGGTCTGTGCCGCAGCGTTCGCGATGGTGTTCGGCAAACACCTGTATGGCGGCGTTGGCAAGAACCCGTTCAACCCGGCAATGCTGGGCTTCGCCCTGGTGCTGGTGACCTTTCCCCAACAGATGACCCACTGGCCGTCGTCCCATGGACTCGACCTGCTCGGCGGTTTGCAGCAGGTGTTTGGGTTCAGCCTCAGCCAGACTCCAGATGCGTGGGTCCAGGCCACGGCGCTGGACAGCCTGCGGATCAACAAAAGCCTGACCATGGACGAACTGTTTGCCGCTAACCCGGCCTTCGGTCATTTCGGCGGCCGAGGCATGGAATGGGTCAACCTGGCTTTTTTGGCGGGCGGCGCATTTTTGCTGCAACGACGGGTGTTCAGCTGGCATGCGCCGGTCGGCATGCTGGCCAGCCTGTTCATCATCAGCCTGCTGTGCTGGAACGGCTCGGGCTCCGACTCCCATGGTTCACCGCTGTTTCATCTGCTCACTGGCGCGAGCATGCTGGGCGCATTCTTCATCGTCACGGAACCGGTGTCCGGCGCAAAAAGCCCCGCCGCGCGACTGCTGTTCGGCGCGGGCGTCGGGCTGCTGACGTACTTGATTCGTACCTGGGGAGGTTATCCGGACGGCGTCGCCTTTGCCGTGCTGTTGATGAACCTCTGTGTGCCGGCGCTGGAGCGGTTTGCCGCCTCCAGACAGGAACGGGGGACGCCATGAGCCGAGCGTCGAGCGTTGTGATCCTGGTGTTGCTGGCAGGCCTGGGGATTGGCGCGACTTACCTCGTGCAGCACACCAGCGCGCCGCGCATTGCGGCCGAACAGCGCCTGATCGACAGTCGTAACCTGCTGGACCTGCTTCCTGCTGAAAGCTACGACAATCAGCCACTGGAACAACCACTCGCCCTTGAAAACACTGGGTTAGCCAATAGCACGCTGCTGGGTGGCTATCTGGCAACCAAGACAGGCCAGACCAGCGCCGTGTTGCTGCGCAGCCAGACCCTGGGTTACGAGGGTTCCATCGAATTGCTGATCGCCATCGGCGCAAACGGCAAGGTACTGGGCGTAAAAACGCTCAAGCAATCGGAAACTCCGGGGCTGGGCGGTCGACTCGCCGACTGGCCCAATGCCTGGCTTCAGGCTTTTTCCGGAAAGTCCCGAACCGAACCTGCCGACAATGGCTGGGCCTTGAAAAAGGATCAGGGGCAATTCGATCAAATGGCGGGGGCGACCATTACGTCGAGAGCGGTCATCAACGCCATCCATGACGCGTTGCGCTATTTCGACGAACATCAGCAACAGATGATCGGGAGCAGCGCTCATGAATAAGTCATCGATGCTGCAGCATTCGCTGATGCTTGCACCGCTGATCGGTGCCACGGATTCATTGGTGTCCGCTCTGGGCTTGTGGCTGATGTTTATCGTGGTGATCAGTACCTTTGGAGTGAGCATGGGCGCCTTGCGATCCCGACTTGTCCCAGAGACACATTTGCTTGCCAGCGTCCTG
This sequence comes from Pseudomonas sp. PDM25, assembly GCF_019219045.1. Classification (NCBI taxonomy): domain Bacteria; kingdom Pseudomonadati; phylum Pseudomonadota; class Gammaproteobacteria; order Pseudomonadales; family Pseudomonadaceae; genus Pseudomonas; species Pseudomonas sp. PDM25. Next base: position 116,715 of record NZ_JAHUWL010000015.1, on the reverse strand, counting down.
CTGGCGGCCACACTGACCAGTTGCACGGAACTCGCCGTGCAAATCTGGTCGCTGCAATGGCACCAACATGTAGGGTTCTATGCGGGACTGATTGCCTTGCAATGTGTTGTGCTGGAACACACCGGTTTTCTACAGAGCGCCTGGCGTGATCGCCTGCGCCTGTGTGGCCTGTTCGGTGCGTTGATGGCGGGCCTTGGCGTGCTGCGCGAATTCATCGGCAACGGAACATTCGGCAGCCACCTGCCATGGCTGGCTGGCACTGCGCAAGCGGACTGGCAAGGCTGGGTGCTGACCACCGACGGTGGCTTGCGCCTGGCCACCCTGGCCCCTGGTGGTTTCATTCTGCTGGGACTGCTGATCGCCGCACGTCAGGCCTGGACCCGCTCGACGCCCTCACACTGACCGCCTTCGAGGAAATGCACTGCCCATGAATGCCGCAAAACGTCTGGAAATTTTTCGCCGTTTTCACGAAGACAACCCGGAACCGAAGACCGAACTGGCCTACTCCTCGCCGTTCGAATTGCTGATCTCCGTGATTCTCTCGGCGCAGTCGACCGATGTCGGCGTCAACAAGGCCACCGCGAAACTCTATCCGGTGGCCAATACACCGGCGGCGATTTATGCCTTGGGTGTCGAGGGACTGTCGGAATACATCAAGACCATCGGCCTGTTCAACAGCAAAGCGAAAAACGTGATCGAGACCTGTCGCTTACTGATGGAACGTCATGGAGGAGAAGTCCCGCAAACCCGTGAAGAGCTGGAAGCGTTACCCGGCGTCGGCCGCAAGACTGCCAACGTGGTACTCAATACCGCATTCCGTCAGCTGACCATGGCCGTGGACACGCATATTTTCCGGGTCAGCAACCGTACCGGCATTGCTCCCGGCAAAAATGTGGTCGAGGTTGAGCAAAAACTGATTAAGTTCGTGCCGAAGGAATATCTGCTGGATGCCCATCACTGGCTGATCCTCCACGGACGCTACGTTTGCCTGGCCCGCAAGCCTCGTTGCGGCAGCTGTCGGATCGAAGACTTGTGCGAATACAAGCAAAAAACGTCGGACGATTGAGGCGCTATTAGGTTTTTCAATTTATCGATTGAAAAAATCTTTTTTACCCGCCGGGAGATTATCGATATAAGGAGCGCCAAAGGCAGCCTTAGCCTGGAGTAACACTATGAGCACTGGCAAAGAGCAATTGGACGTAGAAGACGACTTCACCCCTGTTGAGGCTGATGATGCTGAACCAGTGGTTGAAGTGGCGAAGACCAACCTGAGCAAACGCCGTACCATCGACAATCTGCTGGAGGAGCGCCGACTGCAAAAGCAATTGGCCGATTACGATTTTGACCTATGACACCTAAAAGCCTCCCGAAACGGAGGCTTTTTACTAAGTGCCGCTTGATGCCCCCCCGCTCATCGCGCCTCGTCAAACGCCGAGGCAGTCACACCAGACCATTGCGTTGAGCCAATTCGATCAGGTCGACCAGGGAGCGGGCATTGAGCTTCAACAACAGACGCGTCTTGTAAGTACTGACAGTCTTATTGCTGAGGAACATTCCATCGGCAATCTCCTTGTTGGTCTTGCCTCGGGCCAATTGCTGCAAGACCATCATTTCCCGTCCCGACAGCCGATCCACCATATCGGCTTCACTGGCGTTCCCCAAACTGGAACGTACGGTATGCAAGGCTTGATTCGGAAAGTAACTGTAGCCCGACAATACTGCCTTTATTGCACTGAGCAACTCGGTGAGATCCTGTTGCTTACAAACATACCCAGCAGCACCCGATTGCATGCAACGCATAGAGAAATGCCCGGGTGCCTGAGAAGTTAGTATCAGTACTTTCATAGGCATTGCTGTCGATGTCAGACGCGCAATGACTTCCAGCCCATCAAGTTTTGGTATTCCAATATCCAGGATAACAATATCCGGCATATGCTCACGGGCAAGTTGCAACGCATCCACGCCATTATCTGTCTCTGCAACAACCTCGTAGCCGTGACGTTCCATTAGCATACGTACCGCAAGACGAATGACGGGGTGATCATCCACGATCAGCACTTTATTCATGGGCAAGTCCAATTTTCGCTGTTCGAATTTTTAGAGCCCGCACGATAGCCTAGTCGTTTCACCCATGGCATGCCGCCCCCCTCGGCCACCCACACCGAGAGACATTCCCTACAGATATTAGAGAATTGTCTTACAAAACTCCCAAAAATACCGAGGGGATAAAAATTTTATCGACCTGAAAACATTTCGATTATCCGCAGTTTTTTGTTTCTGTTTACAACCAGAAAACCAAATAGCAGGGATCGTCGCAAGACGATCCAACGAATACTGACTATTGAGCTACCCTTAAAAGTAACTGATATTTACCACTTGAAACCCCCATACCACAAACACCGGACATCAAGATTGTAATAAAAAATCACACCAAGCAACACTTCATCAACAAACTCACCCCATCACCACTTAAAACTCATCAACAGAGGTACCCGCCACACACTCAATACCGCTACTATAAAACCCTCGAAATTCAAAACTTAAAAAGGAGTACCACACCAATATAAACACCGACCACTTAGTTATTAAGATCAAAACCAAAAACACTAATCATTCGAGAAAAGACAATACTTTATGAGCAAAAAACATGAACAAACAAAAGAAAAAAATCATCAACCCCATGACCGTCATTGCGATATTTGCCGCTATTTCTGAAACTTCGGCCGCCGTCTCACTGCCCTTTCTCGACAACAAGGAGCGGGAACTCTATGTCTGGTTCCTGATTAGTTTCCCTTTTTATTTGCTTTTTCTTTTCTTCGCCACACTCAACTTCAACTACCGGTCGCTGTATGCGCCATCCGATTACGGCAAGGGAAAGCATTTTATAAAAGTGATGGACAACGCAGAACGCGGTCAGCGGCCCGACAACCTGAAGGACCCTCCCGCCCGGATCAGTATTCAGACGGGCCTCTCGGCTCTACAGCACGTTTGCATGGCCGAGCAGCTAAAAAACCTGCACATCGTCGATGCGCGGTGGCTACACAAGAAAATGGAGTTCGGCGCCTGGATTGAAAAAAACCGGCACCCACAGGGAAGCCCTGCACAAGTGATCGTATTTCTCACCTGTACCGATTCGGAGGCACTACTGAAGGAAAGCGCAAGCAAGCAATCAAAACAGGCAAAGAATCGCAACGGCCCAACGCTTTGCATTGCTTACAATTTGAATTCACACGGCCTGACGATTCTTGATCACTCTTTTTACCTGACATGCAGCAGGTAACGCTTGAAGAGCATTCAGAGAGAGGAAACAGAAGGAAGGTATTACCGATACAAAAAGAGCGTTGATAACACGATGTCCGGCAGGAAAACTCCCCCCTATTCAGAAATTGTGGCCTTGTCACCGACAAGGCCACAACTCTACGGTTTCAAAGATCTCAGAAAAGCTTCCGGCCTTTGTTCGCCGCAATACGCATGCGCAACGCGTTGAGCTTGATGAAGCCCGCCGCGTCGGCCTGGTTGTAGGCGCCGCCATCTTCTTCGAAGGTCGCGATATTGGCATCGAACAACGATTCGTCGGACTTGCGACCGGTGACGATCACGTTGCCCTTGTACAGCTTCAGGCGCACAACGCCGTTCACGTGGGCCTGGGACGCGTCGATCATCTGTTGCAGCATCAGACGCTCAGGGCTCCACCAGTAACCGGTGTAGATCAGGCTGGCGTATTTAGGCATCAGCTCGTCTTTGAGGTGAGCCACTTCGCGGTCCAGGGTGATCGATTCGATCGCACGGTGGGCGCGCAGCATGATGGTGCCGCCTGGGGTTTCGTAGCAGCCACGGGACTTCATGCCCACGTAACGGTTCTCAACGATGTCGAGACGGCCGATACCGTGTTCGCCACCGATACGATTCAGAGTCGCCAGCACGGTAGCCGGGGTCATTTCGACGCCGTCCAGTGCAACGATATCGCCGTTGCGGTAGGTCAGTTCCAGGTATTGTGCTTTATCTGGAGCCTTCTCCGGGGAGACGGTCCATTTCCACATGTCTTCTTCGTGCTCGGTCCAGGTGTCTTCCAGCACGCCGCCTTCATAGGAGATGTGCAGCAGGTTGGCATCCATCGAGTACGGGGATTTTTTCTTGCCGTGACGCTCGATCGGGATGTTGTGCTTTTCAGCATAATCCATCAGCTTTTCACGGGAGAGCAGGTCCCATTCGCGCCACGGAGCGATCACTTTCACTCCTGGCTTCAAGGCGTAGGCGCCCAGTTCGAAACGAACCTGGTCGTTGCCCTTGCCGGTGGCGCCGTGGGAAATGGCGTCAGCGCCGGTTTCGTTGGCGATTTCGATCAGGCGCTTGGCGATCAACGGACGAGCGATGGAAGTACCCAGCAGGTACTCGCCTTCGTAAACGGTGTTGGCGCGGAACATTGGGAAAACGAAATCGCGCACGAATTCTTCGCGCAAGTCGTCGATGTAGATCTCTTTCACGCCCATGGCCTGTGCCTTGGCGCGTGCAGGTTCGACTTCTTCGCCCTGACCCAGGTCAGCGGTGAAGGTCACGACTTCACAGTTATAAGTATCCTGCAGCCACTTGAGGATCACCGAAGTGTCCAGGCCGCCGGAATACGCCAGAACGACCTTGTTTACGTCCGCCATGCCATCACTCCACGGGGTTCTACGGAAAGCCGTCAAGTCTACCGGTCATGCAGGATAATTTACAGAGGCGCGACAGCTTATGACGACGAAGCGACAGATTATGTCGAGTGAGCGACGATAACAGCGGGTTCAGGAGGTCGACGCGGCGCTCGCCGAAGCAGTGGCCTGAGGGGCCGGCTTTTCGGTGGGCGCAACGCGCGCGAGGTGCACATTGACCCGACGGTTCTTCGCCCGGTTGGCGGAATTGGTATTGGGCACCAATGGATAACGCTCGCCGTGAAAGCGCACGGTGATCTGCGATTCCTGAATGCCGTTGGCCTTGAAGAACTCCATGACGGCCAGGGCCCGACGCCGCGACAGGTCACGGTTGGTCAGGCGGTTGCCGCTGTTATCGGAGTGACCATCGAGTTCGATGTGGTTGACCGTCGGATCAGCCTTCATGAACTCCAGCATTACTTGTAATTGCGCCTTGGCCTGCGTGTCGAGTTCGATGCCTTCGCCGGGGAAGCCGATCTGCGATTGCTTGACCTGCTCGAAATTCTTCGGCAGCAGCTTCGCCACGCAGCCCTGATAGTCGTTAAATGCCTTGCTGAACTTGACTGGCAACAGACGCACTTCCGACACCCGGCCATCGCCCGAATCATGTCGAACGACCGGACTGCGGCCATCCATCAGGCCACTGATCAAGCGGCCCGCCTGAACTTGCGAACTGTTGAACAACACATTGCCGCTGCCGATTCGCACAGAACCGAGGTTGATGTCGCCACGCCCCGGCTGCCAGGGTGCAGCCGCCGCCAGCAAGGTGGCCGAACCGCCGCCGATCATCGAGTTATAGGCCTTCAGACGGAACGTCGCTTGCTCGCCAGCGCGACGCACGAATTCACCCGAACCAAAATCGGTGATCGGCTGAGCCAGGCGGCACTCGAACTTGTCTCCTTCGACCGTCCACTCGATGCTCTCCAGACGGGTCTGGAAAGTGAGCGCCATCGCAGGAAGGCTGGCAAACACGCTGAGCAAGGCTAAATAACGCTGGCGCACGGGAGGCTCCACTGGCTTCTACAACAAAAAGACCGACACACAGATGTTTACGGCATACCTGTTGGATATCGGAAGCTTCCTGCAAAACTTGATAGCGAGTGCCTGGAAGAGTCTTTTCCGGTAGCATTCCCCTCAGTTTGACCCGCCTGGAATCCCCTCATGTCCGACCGCCTGACCCTGCTGCGTCCCGACGACTGGCATATTCATCTTCGCGATGGTGCTGTGTTGCCCAATACAGTCGCGGATGTCGCGCGCACCTTTGGTCGCGCCATCATCATGCCCAACCTGGTACCTCCGGTGCGTAACACCGCTGAAGCCGACGGCTATCGCCAGCGGATTCTCGCTGCACGCCCGGCTGGCAGCCGCTTTGAACCGTTGATGGTGCTGTACCTGACCGACCGCACCCAGCCCGAAGAAATTCGCGAGGCCAAGGCCAGCGGCTTCATTCACGCCGCCAAGCTGTACCCGGCCGGCGCGACCACCAACTCGGACTCTGGCGTCACCAGCATCGACAAGATTTTCCCTGCACTTGAGGCCATGGCCGAAGTCGGGATGCCCTTGTTGGTTCACGGTGAAGTCACCCGTGGCGATGTCGACGTGTTCGATCGCGAAAAAATCTTTATCGATGAGCACATGCGTCGTGTGGTCGAGCGCTTCCCGAGCCTCAAAGTGGTGTTCGAACACATCACTACCGCCGACGCCGTGCAGTTCGTCAACGAGGCTTCGGCCAATGTTGGCGCGACCATCACCGCGCATCACCTGCTGTACAACCGCAACCACATGCTGGTGGGCGGGATTCGGCCGCACTTCTACTGCCTGCCGATCCTCAAGCGCAACACCCATCAGGAAGCCCTGCTCGACGCCGCCACCAGCGGCAGCGACAAGTTCTTCCTCGGCACCGACTCGGCGCCCCATGCCCAGCACGCCAAAGAAGCCGCTTGCGGCTGTGCCGGTTGCTACACCGCTTATGCAGCGATCGAGATGTATGCCGAAGCCTTCGAACAGCGCAACGCGCTGGACAAGCTCGAAGCCTTCGCCAGCCTGAACGGCCCGCGTTTCTACGGCCTGCCGGTGAACACCGACCGCATCACCCTGGTCCGCGAAGAGTGGACCGCCCCAACCAGCCTGCCATTTGGCGAGCTGACCGTAATCCCGCTGCGCGCCGGTGAAAAACTGCGCTGGCGCCTGCTGGAGGAACACGCGTGAGTGAAGACCATTTCGACGACGAACAGGACGGTCAAGGCGGCGGAGGTGGTTCGCGCCACCCGATGGCTGAGCGCTTCCGTGGATACCTGCCAGTCGTTGTCGACGTTGAAACCGGTGGTTTCAACTCTGCCACTGACGCCTTGCTGGAAATTGCCGCAACCACTATCGCCATGGATGAAAAAGGGTTTGTGTATCCCGATCACACCTATTTCTTCCGCGTCGAGCCTTTTGAAGGCGCGAACATTGAAGCGGCCGCGCTGGAATTCACCGGGATCAAACTCGATCACCCGCTGCGTATGGCGGTGAGCGAAGAAACGGCCCTAACCGATATCTTCCGCGGCATCCGCAAGGCCCTGAAAGCCAACGGCTGCAAACGGGCGATTCTGGTCGGGCACAACAGCAGCTTCGATCTGGGTTTCCTCAACGCCGCTGTCGCGCGTCTGGACATGAAACGCAACCCGTTTCATCCGTTCTCCAGCTTCGATACCGCGACCCTGGCCGGTCTGGCTTACGGTCAAACTGTACTGGCCAAGGCTTGCCAGGCAGCAGACATCGACTTTGACGGTCGCGAGGCTCACTCGGCGCGCTACGACACCGAGAAGACGGCCGAGCTGTTCTGCGGCATCGTCAATCGCTGGAAACAAATGGGCGGCTGGGAAGACTTCAACGACTGATCCCGGTCGCTGGACTTACCCCGCCCATAAAAAAACCGGCCTCAACGGCCGGTTTTTTTATGCCTCAAACGTGCCTTACAGCGCAGCAGCGTGCTCGGTCAGGTAAGCCGCAACACCTTCGGTGGAAGCGGTCATGCCTTTGTCGCCTTTTTTCCAGTTGGCAGGGCAGACTTCACCGTGCTCTTCGTGGAATTGCAGCGCGTCGACCAGACGAACCAGCTCTTCGATGTTACGGCCCAGCGGCAGGTCGTTGATGATCTGCGAGCGGACAACGCCTTTGTCGTCGATCAGGAACGCACCACGGAAAGCTACGCCGTCAGCGGACTGAACGTCGTAAGCCTTCATGATTTCCTGCTTGATATCGGCAGCCATGGTGTAACGGACCTGGCCGATACCACCATTGTTGACCGGGGTGTTGCGCCAGGCGTTGTGGGTGAAGTGCGAGTCGATCGAAACGGCGACCACTTCAACGTTGCGTGCCTTGAAGTCAGACATGCGGTTGTCCAGAGCGATCAGCTCGGACGGGCAAACGAAGGTGAAGTCCAGTGGGTAGAAGAACACCAGGCCGTATTTGCCTTTGATGGCCGACGACAGGGTGAAGCTGTCTACGATTTCGCCATTGCCGAGTACAGCCGGTACGGTGAAGTCAGGGGCTTGTTTGCCTACGAGTACGCTCATTGGATATCTCCTGGTGTAAAAACGTGAAGTTCCGGGTTTGCGCCAGCTTGCCACCTTCAGGCGACAGCCCTGTGACACGAACCCGCTTCATAAGGACCGGCCATCATACACTGCGTTTTTACCCTGTCCTTAACGGTTTTTTTGACAAGGGAAATGCAGTCGACGGGTTGTCCTCGTGATCGAAGCTGAGAGGAAACCGTTCGTCAGCCCTGATCAAAGCTTTCAGAAACCACTTTGACAATCATTCTCGTTAACATTAAGATCCATCGCAATTGAGTCACAACCAGCGACGGTTTTCACTTATGTATGTTTGCCTCTGCACTGGCGTCACCGACGGTCAAATCCGCGAAGCGATCTATGAAGGTTGCTGCAGCTATAAGGAAGTCCGTCAGGCCACCGGCGTAGCTAGCCAATGCGGTAAATGTGCCTGCCTTGCCAAGGAAGTGGTCCGCGAAACCCTGACCAAACTGCAATCGGCCCAGGCCGCGATTCCCTACCCTGTAGAATTTACTGCCGCGTAATTAACGTATTTCAAAGAACCGGACTTGATGTCCGGTTTTTTTATGTCTGAAAATCAATCGCTTACGCGCTAGACGCGGAACACAAACATTCTTATTCAGATTAATTTTCACTTAAGTTTCAATAACTTAGGTTTGACACTCTTAATGTCGCGGCTCAGACTCTGCCTCATTGACAGCTACTTAGGGCAGGACCCCATCATGAAAGGCGACGTTACAGTCATCCAGCATCTCAACAAAATCCTTGCCAATGAACTGGTCGCGATCAATCAATACTTCCTGCATGCACGCATGTACGAAGATTGGGGCCTGAACAAGCTCGGCAAGCACGAATACCACGAATCCATCGACGAGATGAAGCACGCGGACAAGCTGATCAAGCGCATCCTGTTCCTTGAAGGCCTGCCGAACGTCCAGGACCTGGGCAAGCTGCAGATCGGCGAACACACCCAGGAAATGCTTGAGTGCGACCTGCGTATCGAACGCACCGGTCACGCGGATCTCAAAGTGGCTATCGCTCATTGCGAGACCGTTGGTGACTTCGGCAGCCGTGAACTGCTCGAAGATATTCTTGAATCCGAAGAAGAACATATCGACTGGCTGGAAACCCAACTGGGTCTGATCGATAAAGTCGGTCTTGAGAACTATCTGCAATCGCAGATGGGCGAAGAGTAAGTTAGCGCCCGCTAAACTCGAGACAATAAAAAGCCCCGCTCTCTTTTAAGAGGCGGGGCTTTTTAATGCCTGCTCTTTTAGGAGCATGGCTTGCCAGCGATGAACGATGACGCGGTGTTCTTGCTAAACCGCGGCGCCTGCATCGCGAGCAAGCTTTGCTCCTACAAAGAGCGGGTCAGGCTTCGGTCTTGTTGGCAGCAGCAGCTTCGACAGCAGCCTTGATGGTGGTCTGCAGCGAACCGTCTGCAGCCATCTCGGTCATGATGTCGCTACCGCCGACCAGCTCACCGCCCACCCACAGTTGCGGGAAGGTTGGCCAGTTGGCGTATTTTGGCAGGTTGGCGCGGATTTCCGGGTTCTGCAGGATGTCCACGTACGCAAACTTTTCACCACATGCCATCACGGCCTGCGCGGCTTTCGCGGAGAAGCCGCACTGCGGGGCATTCGGCGAACCTTTCATGTAAAGCAGAATGGTGTTGTTAGCAATCTGCTCTTTAATCGTTTCGATGATATCCATGGAGCACCTCGGCTGAACTTTCCGACTCAGGGGTCGGCACGGTGGCGCATTGTAACGGAAACCCGAGCGCCATGCTCGGTCTCCCCGACAGACTCAGTCAAGCCGCCGCCACGGTCACTGGCACGCCATTCAACGCCGCATTGCCCGACAACTCATCGAGCAGACATTCGTCGGTCAGGTCATTGGCGCTGGAGCCCGGCTGACCACTGGCAATGGTCATCTGCACGCCTGGCCGCGCATGGCCCCAACCGTGCGGAAGGCTGACCACGCCTTTCATCATATCCAGACTGCCGAGCACTTCAACTTCAATCACACCGACCCGCGAACTGACCCGCACGCGCTGCCCGTCGTTTAGCCCACGGCTGGCCAGGTCATCCGGGTGCATCAGCAATTGATGGCGCGGCTTGCCCTTCACCAGGCGGTGATAGTTATGCATCCACGAGTTGTTACTGCGCACATGACGGCGGCCAATCATCAGCAATTCATCGGCCGGGGGTGCTTGCAGGGCTGCAAAACGCGCCAGGTCAGCAAGGATCGCTGGCGGCGCAGCCTGGACGCGCTGGTTTTCGGTTTTCAGGCGAGGCGTCAGGTTGGATTTCAGCGCCCCGAGATCGACACCATGCGGGTGATCGAACAAGGTCGCCAGTGATAATTTCTGTTCTGAAGTATCGCCATACAACCCCATCCGCAAGCCACGGTCGATCATCTGCGCTGGCGGGATCGTTGGTTTCAGTTCCTTACCGGTCTTTGCCGCAAACGCCTTGGCCAGCCCTACGAAAATCTCCCAGTCATGCAACGCACCTTCAGGTTTGGCCAGGATCGCGCGATTGAACCGAGTGACGTTACGCACCGCGAACATATTGAACGTCGTGTCGTAATGATCGTTTTCCAGGGCCGATGTGGACGGCAGGATCAGGTCGGCATACCGCGTGGTTTCATTGATGTACAGGTCGATGCTGACCATGAACTCCAAACCGTCCAGCGCCTGTTCCAGCTGTCGGCCATTGGGCGTCGACAGCACCGGATTACCCGCCACGGTAATCAGCGCGCGGACCTGCCCTTCCCCTTCGGTAAGCATCTCTTCGGCGAGCGCCGAGACCGGCAGTTCGCCACCGTATTCAGGACGCCCGGAGACCCGGCTCTGCCACAGATTGAAATGCCCACCTGAGGTGGATGCCACCAAGTCCACCGCCGGTTCGGTGCACAGCGCCCCTCCCACGCGATCGAGATTACCGGTGACCAGGTTGATCAGTTGCACAACCCAATGACACAAGGTGCCGAACGCCTGGGTAGAAACGCCCATGCGGCCGTAGCAGACCGCTGTCGGCGCCGCCGCAAAGTCCCGCGCCAGTTGGCGGATCTGTTCGGCGGGCACCGCGCACAGTGGGCTCATGGCCTCGGCGGTGAAGTCCGCGACCGCCTCGCGCACCTCATTCAGACCGTCCACCGGCAAATGACTGTCGCGGGTCAGGCCTTCAGCGAACAAGGTATTGAGCAGTCCGAACAACAACGCCGCATCGCCACCGGGGCGCACGAACAAATGCTGGTCGGCAATCGCCGCGGTTTCGCTGCGGCGCGGATCGACCACCACCACTTTGCCGCCGCGGGCCTGAATGGCCTTCAAGCGCTTCTCCACATCCGGCACGGTCATGATGCTGCCGTTGGAGGCCAGCGGATTGCCGCCGAGGATCAGCATGAAATCGGTGTGATCGATGTCCGGGATTGGCAACAGCAAACCGTGGCCGTACATCAAATGGCTGGTCAGGTGATGGGGCAACTGGTCGACCGAGGTCGCGGAAAACCGGTTGCGGGTTTTCAACAGGCCGAGAAAGTAATTGCTGTGGGTCATCAGCCCGTAATTGTGCACGCTGGGGTTGCCTTGATAGACCGCCACCGCGTTCTGTCCGTGACGCTCCTGAATCGCCGCCAGACGTTCGGCTACAAGGTTGAAGGCGTCTTCCCACTCGATGGGCTGCCATTCACTGCCGACCCGCAGCATCGGCTGACGCAGACGATCCGGATCGTTCTGAATATCTTGCAGGGCGACGGCCTTGGGGCAGATGTGCCCTCGGCTGAAGGTATCCTGAGCGTCACCCTTGATCGACGTGATCTGCACTGCGCCTTCGACCTCGGTGGTTTCGATGGTCAAGCCGCAGATGGCTTCGCACAAGTGGCACGCACGGTGATGGAGAGTCTTGGTCATGGCCAGTCTCTGTCTTGTTCTGGGCGGGCAATATCGGCCGCGGGAACAAAACTATGGCGCCTGATCCACGGCTGCGCCAGCGACGTTCATCTTGTGAATCGGCGGCCATCAGGCCAGCCGATGACCGCAGGGGATCAGTTGGGCGGCAGCTTCGGCGGCGTCTGCAACTGGATCTCCTGGATGGTTTCGATCTGCTCTTGAGCGAGATGAACACCGGTGAGTTCACCGATCAGCCGCCAGTGCTCGTCGAGCCCGGTGCTGATGGTTGCCATGCGGTCGATCATCCGCCGGCCGGCGGCCTTGGTCACTTCGTCTTCACTGCGCATCAACTCGAAGGACATCGAGGTCATGGACGCGGTGAGGTGGGTCAGCGAGCGAGCCGTGAGGCCGAGTAATTCCATTAACTGTCGTTCTTTCGATTCCATTCCGAAGGCTTCCTGCGTCGTTCGTGCGTTAGTTATAACCCGCCACTTTGCTTTAGCAAATGTTTCAGACCAGACATATCGATCGATCCCGAGCACAAATGCTTCAAATGACAGGCCAGAAACCGACCGCGGCTATGCCGTCTGCGCCCCGTTTGATTGCAAAGCCCCGTGACCCCAGTGTACAAATGACCGGCTGCTGTCAGGAAACAGGCTTCAAAAGCGCTACTGCGGTCATCCCGTAGCCCCTCTGAAATCCCCTAAAAACCGTAGCCCTATTGGTAAGACGCGACATTTAATTATAAGATCGCGCCTTCCCCTATTTCGTCGCCCCGTGCGGCTTACGCCGCAGGTCTCGCCCGTTTTTCAGTTAAACAAGGCTTTGAGTATCTGCGGTCTGTTGCAAAAAGGTAGTCAATGATGAGCGCAAGGCACTTTCTCTCCCTGATGGATTGCACGCCCGAAGAGCTGGTCAGCGTGATCCGTCGAGGCGTTGAGCTCAAAGACCTGCGTAACCGCGGCGTACTGTTCGAGCCTCTGAAAAACCGCGTGCTCGGGATGATTTTCGAGAAGTCCTCGACCCGCACCCGTATTTCTTTCGAAGCCGGCATGATCCAGCTCGGTGGCCAGGCGATCTTCCTGTCGCCGCGCGACACCCAACTGGGCCGTGGCGAGCCGATCGGCGACTGCGCGATCGTCATGTCGAGCATGCTCGACGCCGTGATGATCCGTACCTTTGCCCACAGCACCCTGACCGAATTCGCCGCCAACTCCCGCGTGCCCGTGATCAACGGCCTGTCCGATGACCTGCACCCGTGCCAGTTGCTGGCCGACATGCAGACGTTCCTCGAACACCGCGGTTCGATCCAGGGCAAAACCGTGGCCTGGATCGGCGACGGCAACAACATGTGCAACAGCTATATAGAAGCGGCGATCCAGTTCGACTTCCAGTTGCGAGTCGCGTGCCCGGAAGGCTTTGAACCCAACCCTGAATTCGTGGCCAAGGCCGGCGATCGGGTCACCATCGTCCGCGATCCGAAGGATGCCGTACGCGGCGCCCATCTGGTCAGCACCGACGTCTGGACCTCCATGGGCCAGGAAGAGGAAACCGCCAAGCGCCTGAAACTGTTCGCGCCGTTTCAAGTCAACCGCGCCCTGCTCGACCTGGCCGCACCGGACGTGCTGTTCATGCATTGCCTGCCGGCCCACCGTGGCGAAGAGATCAGCGTCGACCTGCTCGATGACCAGCGCTCCGTCGCGTGGGATCAAGCCGAAAACCGTCTTCACGCACAAAAGGCCCTGCTCGAGTTTCTCGTCGAACCGGCGTACCACCACGCATGAGCCATCCATTACTGTTGAACCTGCGCAATCTCGCCTGCGGCTATCAAGACCAGCGCGTCGTGCAGAACCTCAACCTGCATTTGAATGCCGGCGACATCGGTTGCCTGCTGGGCTCTTCGGGTTGCGGCAAAACCACCACGCTACGGGCAATTGCCGGTTTCGAACCGGTACACGAAGGTGAAATCCAGTTGGCGGGCGAGACAATCTCCCGCGCTGGTTTCACCCTCGCCCCGGAGAAACGCCGGATCGGCATGGTGTTCCAGGATTACGCACTGTTTCCGCACTTGAGCGTCGCCGAGAACATCGCCTTCGGGATCCGCAAGCACCCGCAAAAGGATCGCGTTACCGAAGAGCTGCTGGAACTGGTCAACCTGAAAAACCTCGGCAAGCGCTTCCCGCATGAACTGTCCGGTGGTCAACAGCAGCGCGTCGCACTGGCCCGTGCCCTGGCGCCGGAACCGCAACTGCTACTGCTCGACGAACCCTTTTCCAACCTTGATGGCGAGCTGCGACGCAAGCTCAGCCATGAGGTGCGCGACATTCTCAAGGCCCGTGGCACCAGCGCAATTCTGGTAACCCACGATCAGGAAGAAGCGTTCGCGGTGAGTGATCATGTGGGGGTTTTCAAGGAAGGCCGCCTGGAGCAGTGGGACACGCCTTACAACCTGTATCACGAACCGCTGACGCCGTATGTCGCCAGTTTCATCGGTCAGGGTTATTTCATTCGCGGTCAGCTGAGCAGCCCCGAGTCGGTGCAGACCGAGCTGGGTGAGTTACGCGGTAATCGTGCCTACACCTGGCCGGTTGGCGGGGCGGTGGATGTGTTGCTGCGTCCGGACGATATCGTTTATGCACCGGACAGCACGCTGAAGGCGCAGATTGTCGGCAAGTCTTTCCAGGGTGCGTCCACCTTGTATCGCTTGCTGTTGCCGACCGGCGCGCAGCTGGAATCGATTTTCCCGAGCCATGCCGATCATCAGGTGGGTTCAGAGGTCGGCATTCGTGTCGCGGCTGAACACCTGGTGCTGTTTCAGGCGTCGGGCAGTACGGCGGCGCAGATTCCGGTCGTCGAGTCCGGTGTCCGCCGTTACAGCAGCGCCCACTGACACCCCATTTCTGTAGGAGCAAAGCTTGCTCGCGATAGCATCGCCGCAGTTTAACTGATGCACCGCGTCATCGTTCATCGCGAGCGAGCTTTGCTCCTACAAAGATCAGCATCAACCCAGCATCAGCGTTCCGCTCGCAACGAGCGTCGCATTCCCGCCGATTTTTACCCGATCCCCTTCCAGCCGACAGAACAACTCCCCGCCTCGAGCCGAACGCTGACAAGCCGTCAGGCTCAACTTGCCCAAGCGTTTCGACCAGTACGGGATCAGGCTGCAATGAGTCGACCCCGTCACCGGGTCTTCGTTGATGCCGATCGCCGGCGCGAAGTAACGGGAAACGAAATCATGCTGGCTGCCCTTGGCCGTGACGATTGCCCCCGGCCACGGCAGTTTCGCGAGTGCCGCCATGTCCGGCTGACATTCGAGCACCGCCTGCTCGGATTCCAGCACCACGAACAACTCGTTCGACCCCAGCACATCAACCGCCTCCACACCCAGCGCGCGCTCGACATCCAGGGTCACACCCACTTCCGACGCAATGAGCGCCGGGAAATCCAGCCACAAGCGCTCACCTTCACGGCTCACGCTTAGCAGGCCGGACTTGCAGATGAAGTCCAGCCGCTCGACCGGTTCCTTATAGATTTCAAACAGCACGTAAGCGCTGGCCAGGGTCGCATGACCGCACAACGGCACTTCGGTGGTCGGGGTAAACCAGCGGATGTGCCAGCCCTGCCCTTCGCGCACCACAAAAGCGGTTTCGGCGAGGTTGTGCTCGGCGGCGATCTTCTGCATCAACTCATCGGCAAGCCAGGCATCGAGGCGATAGACCATCGCCGGGTTGCCACTGAACGGCCGATCACTGAACGCATCGACCTGATGAAACTCAAGCTGCATAACCTTCTCCCTTTGTCAGACCTCCGAGCATGAAGCTGCCGACACCCCGGCACCAGTGACAGAGCCCATACATTTGCACCATACAGCGCCGGGCTAATAGTCCGCGTCAGGCGCGGCCGATATCAGCGAACTTCGCCTGGGTATGTTCGGCCAGCACCGCGGGTGCCAATTCGACTTCCAGCCCTCGTCGCCCCGCACTGACAAAAATGCTGGCGAAGGGCTGAGCCGAATTATCGATAAAGGTGCGCAAGCGCTTTTTCTGTCCCAGCGGGCTGATCCCACCCAACAGGTATCCGGTGGATCGTTGCGCAGCGGCAGGATCGGCCATTTCGACTTTTTTCACGCCTGCGGCATGAGCCAGGCCTTTCAAGTCCAGACTTCCGACGACCGGCACGACGGCCACCAACAATTCACCTTTTTCGCTGGCCGCCAGCAAGGTCTTGAACACCTGCGCCGGATCCAGCCCCAACTTCTCCGCGGCCTCCAGCCCGTAGGACGCGGCCTTCGGATCATGTTCGTAACTGTGCACGCGATGTTCGGCACGAACTTTTTTCAACAAATCCAATGCGGGGGTCATGACAGCTCCAGACTGGGCGGCAGTAGAAAAATACTGTGCTGGATTCTAGGCCATTGCTCCATAAAAGGCTCTATTGCGGCGTTATTTCAAAGGCTTGGCGGCGCCTTATGCCGTTCGTCCACCTTCGGTCTGCCCCGTGAACGATGCGGTCATTCACGTGACTAATAGTTCGATTGTGACTGACGGTTCACTTTCGACCTTTGACAGCAGCGTTTCTTGTCTATATTTTTTCGAATCTGAATACTGTACGAATGTTCCTATCGCAGCACCCAGCAGCAGGCCGAGAACAGGATGGGGATCCTGTCTCGGCGAAAATCGCGCTTTGACCATGATGCAAAAGCGCCAGACAACAACAAAAATGAGGTTTTCAATGACAACTGCTTTACAACAACCGTCGCTCTCAAGCCAATGCATGGCCGAATTTCTGGGCACTGCGCTGCTGATCTTTTTTGGTACAGGCTGTGTTGCCGCGCTCAAGGTCGCGGGTGCCAGCTTCGGCCTTTGGGAAATCAGCATCATCTGGGGGGTCGGCGTGAGCATGGCGATCTACCTGACCGCCGGCGTTTCCGGGGCTCATCTCAATCCCGCCGTCAGCATTGCCCTGAGCATTTTCGCTGACTTCGAAAAGCGCAAACTGCCTTTCTATATTCTCGCCCAGATCGCTGGGGCCTTCTGTGGAGCGTTGTTGGTTTACACGCTGTACAGCAATTTATTCTTCGATTACGAACAAACTCACCATATGGTTCGTGGTACTCAGGCCAGCCTCGAATTGGCGTCGGTGTTTTCCACCTTCCCCAATCCGGCCTTGACCACGGCGCAAGCCTTCCTGGTTGAAGTGATCATCACCGCCATCCTGATGGGCGTGATCATGTCCCTGACCGACGACAACAATGGCTTGCCAAAGGGTCCGCTCGCTCCGCTGCTGATCGGCCTGCTGATTGCCGTGATTGGCAGCTCGATGGGGCCGCTGACCGGTTTTGCGATGAACCCGGCGCGCGACTTCGGTCCTAAACTGATGACTTTCTTCGCTGGCTGGGGTGAAATTTCCTTCACCGGCGGGCGCGATATCCCGTATTTCCTGATTCCGATTTTTGCACCGATTGTCGGTGCCTGCCTCGGTGCTGCAGCGTATCGCGGGCTGATTGCCCGTCATCTGCCCAGCGCCCTACCTGCTACAAAGGAAGCAGTACCGGCCATTGACGGCAAACCAAGAACTTCTTGATACCGTTGGCGCGTGATCCTGCCCATCAGATCACGCGCCGGACCTCACTCCCCTTTTTTCGTCCAAGGCAATCGACATGACCGACACTCAGAATAAGAACTACATCATTGCCCTCGATCAGGGTACGACCAGCTCCCGCGCGATCATTTTCGACCGCGACGCGAACGTGGTCTGCACCGCCCAGCGCGAATTCGCACAGCATTACCCGCAAGCCGGCTGGGTTGAACACGACCCGATGGAAATCTTCGCCACCCAAAGCGCCGTGATGGTCGAGGCCCTGGCTCAAGCCGGCCTGCATCACGACCAGGTCGCCGCCATCGGCATCACCAACCAGCGCGAAACCACCGTGGTCTGGGACAAGACCACCGGCCGCCCGATCTACAACGCGATCGTCTGGCAGTGCCGCCGCAGCACCGAGATCTGCCAGCAGCTCAAGCGCGACGGTCACGAGCAATACATCAGCGACACCACCGGCCTGGTCACCGACCCGTACTTCTCCGGCACCAAGCTCAAGTGGATCCTCGACAACGTCGAAGGCAGCCGCGAACGCGCGCGCAAAGGCGAACTGTTGTTCGGCACCATCGACAGCTGGCTGATCTGGAAATTTACCGGCGGCAAAGTGCACGTCACCGACTACACCAACGCCTCGCGCACCATGCTCTTCAACATCCACACGCTTGAGTGGGACGCGAAGATGCTGGAGGTGCTGGATATTCCGCGCGAAATGCTGCCGGAAGTTAAATCCTCGTCCGAAATCTACGGCCACACCAAAAGCGGCATCGCCATCGGCGGTATCGCGGGTGACCAGCAAGCGGCCCTGTTCGGCCAGATGTGCGTCGAGCCAGGCCAGGCGAAAAACACCTACGGCACCGGCTGCTTCCTGCTGATGAACACCGGCGACAAAGCGGTGAAATCCAAGCACGGCATGTTGACTACCATCGCTTGCGGCCCGCGCGGTGAAGTGGCTTACGCGCTGGAAGGCGCCGTGTTCAACGGCGGTTCCACCGTTCAATGGCTGCGTGATGAACTGAAAATCATCAACGACGCCCACGACACCGAATACTTCGCCAACAAGGTCAAGGACAGCAACGGCGTGTACCTGGTACCCGCCTTCACCGGTCTGGGTGCTCCGTACTGGGACCCGTATGCCCGTGGCGCGCTGTTCGGCCTGACTCGCGGCGTACGCGTGGATCACATCATTCGTGCAGCCCTGGAGTCGATTGCCTACCAGACCCGCGACGTTCTCGATGCCATGCAACAGGACTCCGGCGAACGCTTGAAATCCCTGCGTGTCGACGGCGGCGCAGTCGCGAACAACTTCCTGATGCAGTTCCAGGCCGACATCCTCGGCACTCAGGTCGAGCGTCCGCAAATGCGCGAAACCACCGCACTCGGTGCGGCTTACCTGGCTGGTCTGGCGTGTGGCTTCTGGGGCAGCCTGGACGAGTTGCGCGGCAAGGCTGTGATCGAGCGCGAATTCGAACCGACCCTGGACGAAACCGCGAAGGAAAAACTCTACGCCGGCTGGAAAAAAGCCGTCAGCCGCACCCGCGATTGGGAACCGCATGAAGGCGCTGAATAAGCCGGGCTGAGTACTCGTATCTGTATGTCCAAATAGCGTGAAAGCGTAGCGAGCGAAGGCAAGACAAGGCAAAAACAGGCGAGGACCGGCTGGGGTCGCACCCGACTTTACGAGGTTGTAAATGAGCAGTCCGAGCCTGTTTTTAACGCAGGATTGCCGAGCGCAGTAGCTTTCACGTTATTTGGAAACTGGCAGGGAGCAGATTCCTGCGTCATCATGGGCAAATTTTTGCACGGCAGCCCAAAGGAAGCCCCATGAATCTGCCTCCCCGTCAGCAGCAAATCCTCGAACTGGTCCGCGAACGCGGCTATGTCAGCATCGAGGAAATGGCTACGCTGTTCGTCGTTACACCGCAAACCATCCGCCGCGATATCAATCAGCTCGCGGAAGCTAATTTGTTGCGTCGCTACCACGGCGGCGCAGCCTACGATTCCAGCGTCGAAAACACCGCCTACGCCATGCGTGCCGATCAGATGCGTGATGAAAAGCAGCGTATCGGTGAAGCCATTGCGGCTCAAATCCCCGATCACGCCTCGCTGTTCATCAATATCGGCACCACCACCGAATCCATCGCCCGGGCGTTGCTCAATCACAATCACCTGAAGATCATCACCAACAACCTGCATGTGGCTTCGATGCTCAGCGCCAAGGACGACTTCGATGTCCTGCTGACCGGTGGCAACGTGCGGCGCGACGGTGGTGTGGTCGGTCAGGCCAGTGTCGACTTCATTAACCAGTTCAAGGTTGATTTCGCCTTGGTCGGCATCAGCGGTATCGATGAAGACGGCAGTCTGCTGGACTTCGACTATCAGGAAGTTCGGGTGTCCCAGGCGATCATCGCCAATGCCCGGAAGGTGATACTGGCGGCTGACTCCAGCAAATTCGGGCGCAACGCCATGATTCGTCTGGGGCCGATCAGTTTGATTGATTGCCTGGTAACCGATCAGCAACCTGTGCCGGCGCTGGCGCAGTTGTTGAGTCAGCACAAGATTCGGCTAGAAGTCGTTTAACCGCGAAAGCGGTTAAATAACCTGTAGGAGCACGGCTTGCCGGCGATGGCGGCCTCGAGTATGCCATCGCGGGCAAGCCATGCTCCTACAGAAGTCGCGGCAAATCTCCCCTCTTCACTCTCTCAATGTTCGAAAATTTTCCTTTCACGGCCCTTCGATCAGTATTTTCAATCGAAGTTAACTGGCTGTGGGCGACTTTATGGGCTACCATTTTCGCAAATGAACATTAATGTTCGAATTCCAATACAGAAAATCATAAAAGCCCGAGGCTAGCCGATGCCCACTTCTACCTTGCCTACGCCCCCTCTCGCTGAGATCTACGATATCGCCGTCATCGGTGGCGGGATCAATGGCGTGGGGATCGCAGCGGATGCCGCCGGTCGCGGTCTTTCGGTGTTTCTATGCGAAAAAGACGACTTGGCCAGCCACACCTCGTCAGCCAGCAGCAAGCTGATCCACGGCGGCTTGCGCTACCTTGAACATTACGAATTCCGCCTGGTGCGCGAAGCCCTGGCCGAACGCGAAGTGCTGCTGGCCAAGGCCCCGCACATCGTCAAGCAGATGCGCTTCGTGCTGCCGCACCGTCCACACCTGCGTCCAGCCTGGATGATCCGCGCCGGTCTGTTCCTTTATGACCACCTTGGCAAGCGGGAAAAACTCGAAGGCTCGAAAAGCGTGAAGTTCGGCCCGGACAGCCCGCTGAAAAGCGAAATCACCAAAGGCTTCGAATACTCCGATTGCTGGGTCGACGATGCTCGTCTGGTGGTGCTGAACGCCATGGCCGCCCGCGAAAAAGGCGCCCACGTTCACACCCAGACTCGCTGCGTCAGCGCCCGCCGCACCAAGGGCATGTGGCACCTGCATCTGGAACGCGCCGATGGCAGTCTGTTTTCGATCCGCGCCAAGGCACTGGTAAACGCCGCCGGCCCTTGGGTCGCCAAGTTCATTCGTGACGACCTGAAGATGGAATCGCCGTACGGCATCCGCCTGATCCAGGGCAGCCACCTGATCGTGCCGAAACTGTACGAAGGCGAACACGCGCACATTCTGCAAAACGAAGATCAGCGCATCGTGTTCACCATTCCGTACCTGAACCACTTCACCCTGATCGGCACCACCGATCGCGAGTACACCGGCGATCCGGCAGCAGTGGCGATCACTGAAAGCGAAACCGATTACCTGTTGAAAGTGGTCAATTCCCATTTCAAGAAACGCATCAGCCGCGACGACATCCTGCACAGCTATTCCGGCGTTCGCCCGCTGTGCAACGACGAATCCGATAACCCGTCGGCTGTCACTCGCGACTACACCCTGGCGCTGTCGGGCACCGGCGAAGAAGCGCCGCTGTTGTCGGTGTTCGGCGGCAAGCTGACCACCTACCGCAAACTGGCCGAGTCGGCGCTGGCGCAACTGGCTCCGTACTTCAAAGACATCAAGCCGAGCTGGACCGCCAGCGCTCCCCTGCCGGGCGGCGAAGACATGACCACCCCGCAAGCCTTGTGCGCCTTGATCCGCGACAAGTTCGACTGGGTGCCGACCGAAATCGCCCGCCGCTGGGCCACCACCTATGGCAGCCGCACCTGGCGCATGCTCGAAGGCGTGCAGAATCTCGGCGATATGGGCGAACACATCGGCGGCGGGCTCTACACCCGTGAAGTCGATTACCTGTGCAGCGAAGAATGGGCAACCACCGCGCACGACATTCTGTGGCGCCGCAGCAAGCTGGGGTTGTTCACTACTCCGGCGGAACAGGAAAAGCTCAAGGATTACCTGAGCAAGGTCGAGCAGAACCGCAGCAAGATCGAAGCGGCATGATCCCTGATCCGCTTAAACGAAAGCCCCTGAATCTCACGATTCAGGGGCTTTTTTTGTACGTGCTTACTGCGCTAGATGCAGCAACAGGAAATCAATGAACGCCCTCGATTTGTGGGGCAAATGCGGGCTGTTGGGGAACACCACGTTGACTGACTGAGAGGGCAGCGAATAGTCGGGCAATAACCGCATCAGCCGCTCGCTGGCAATGTCTTCCTTGACCATCCAAGCGGGCAGCACCGAGACGCCTAGCGACGATAACGTCATGGAGCGGATGGCCGTGGAAGAATTGGATTCAAATTGATTGATTCCGTTGATCTCGACAGCCCCCAATTGCGGATGGCGCAACGACCACTGGGTCGGTGCCTGCAGGTTGCTGTTGGCGATCCAGGGTACCGAATTCAGGTCCTGAGGATTCTGCACCGGGTGACGTGCAAGAAACGTCTCGGTAGCCACCAGGACAATTTCATAATCCGCCAGTTTACGGCTCTTGAAAGCCGAGTCCGCCAAGTTACCTAAACGGATAACCAGGTCTAACTTTTCCGCCACCAGATCATTGAGTGACGAGTTGAAGTTATAACAGAGTTTTATTTCCGGATAACGCTCTATAAATTGCGGTATCAACGGAAGAATATAGGCCTCGCCGTATTCACTGGTGGAACTGAAGCGCAACTTGCCGGACACCCGATCATGCCCTTTTAATACATTATCGAAGGCATTATCGATGTCCGCGACAATACCTTTGAACTCTTCATAAAAGTCCTGACCGATTTCGGTGAGGGATATATTTCGGGTATTTCGAATCAACAACGTCGCTGACAGCACGTCCTCCAGCGCCTTGACATGCAGGCTGGCCATGGCTTTGCTGATGCTCAGGTAATTGGCAGCCTTGGTGTAAGAACCAAAATCGACCACGGCCAGGAATGTCTGGACCCGATTAAGATGAGTGTGCATAGCAATAAGGCTCACTGTTAAATCCCGTCAAACATTGTTTCAAGGATAGTCGTATCGACAGTTCAAGTCCACCGCCCCTATGCTTTGTGGCAAAGGGGAAACAACATGACCTATCGCTACAAAGTTGCACTGATATTTCTGATCGGCTTTTTTATAGACTGCATTAACATCTTTATGTCGGCGGTCGCATTACCGAGTATCTCGGCGGCGCTGCACGTTAGTACTTCAGACGTTGCCTGGGTGGCTAACGCTTATATTCTGGGGCTGACTCTGATCATCCCGGTCAGCACCTGGCTGGCCGGTCGTCTTGGCAGCCGGGAAATCCTCACCGCCTCGATGATCGTGTTCACCGCCTCGGTGTGGATGTGCGGACTGGCCAACAGCTTCAACGATTTGGTGATCTGGCGCTTCGTCCAGGGGATTGGTGGCGGCCTTTTGATTCCTGTCGGCCAGGCGCTGACGTTCAACCTGTTCAAGGGCGAGCAGCGGGCGAAAATATCCACATTGGTCATGGCCGTTGCCCTGATAGCGCCCGCCATTTCACCGACCATCGGCGGTGTCATCGTCGACAGCAGCTCCTGGCGCTGGGTGTTCTACAGCAACATCCCGTTCTCGCTGATCGCGGCATTGCTGTCCTGGTTCTGGATCAACGAAGCGCGGCCGACGAGTTTACCCCGGCCCGACATCAAGGGCTTGCTGCTGGTCAGCGCGGCACTCGGCAGCCTGCTGATGGGCATGTCGTTGTATGGCGGCGACGCTCCGGCATGGGTGGCCGCCCTCTTCGTCATGGCCGGCGTTGCTTTCGTCGTGCTGTACGGGCTGCACTACCGCACCTGCAAAAACCCGATCATTGAACTGAGCCTGCTCAAAAGCAAAAAACTCAGCACCTCCATCTTTATCTATTACGCGATTCCCGGTGTGTTCACGGGGGTCAACTTGATGAGCATCTTTTTCCTGCAAAACACTCTGCACTTCAGTGCCCGACTGACAGGGATGTTCATGATCCTGTACGCCATCGGCGCGTTCATCGCGATGCTGATCTGTGGCCGGGTCTATAACCGGATGGGCGCGAAGCGGCTGTTTGCCCTCGGCATGCTCTTGCACAGCGCCGGCATCGCCACCCTGTTACTGGTGAACGATCCCTCAGATTTTATGGTGATTGTCATCGCCTACAGCTTGATGGGAATCGGCGGCGGCATCGGCGCCAACACAGCACAAACCACGTCGCTGATGGACTTCGAGGGCAATGACACCCACAAGGCCAGTGTCATCTGGAACATCAACCGACAGATGTCATTCAGCATCGGCGCCGCCCTCTTCCTGATGGTTTTCAACCTGCTCTTGAAGCATTTCGATACCACCCAGGCCTACCACGTGACCTTTGCTATCGCCGCGCTGGTGGGCCTGTTCCCACTCTTTCAACTGAGTCAGTTGAACACTCAAAAGGACTGTCATGCACAACAAAATAGTTGAACAGGCGCACCACAGCATTCATCACGTGCACGAGCTGATCCACACCCTGTTCACCGACGCAAACGGCAAGGGGCAGGCCGTGCTTGAACCGCTGATGTCGGCCTTTGCCGAGCACTTCACCCTGGTCACCACCTCGGCCGCCATTGTCAGCCGGGCGACGGTCGAACAGATGTTCAAAGGTGCAGTCGGCGCCAAGCCAGGCCTGGAGATCGTCATCAGCGACCTGCAGACGGTCTGGCAGGAAGGCAACAGCGTGGCGATCCGCTACAAGGAAACCCATCACCTCGCCCAGCGCGAAAGCTCACGGGTTTCGGTGGCGATCATTGGCATGCATCACCACAACGCCCAATGGATCTACCTGCATGAAACGCCGCTAAGTCAGGGAAGCTGATTATCGTATGAACTACACCATCACTGATTGCCGAATGCTCTCGGCGTCTATCAAAGAAATCACCGTCAGCCCGCTAGCAGCGGGGTCTGCGTCGCCAGCAGCGGGCGCACATTTCAAATGGTTCATCCCCGAACTGAATGAATGGCGGCACTACTCGGCGGTACAGCTGGCAGACCGCACTACGCCGCAAGGCAGCGTCATCTTTGCCATCCGGCTCACTGCCGACTCGGTCAGCAGTCGCTACATTCGTTCGCTGGCCGTCAACGACACGGTGCAGCTCGATGGCCCGTTCAATACGTTCACCTACCCGCTCGTTGAAAGCGTCGGCAGAGACATTGCGCTTGCCGGAGGCATCGGCATTACACCACTGACCGGGATCCTTCATCACCTGGCGTCATTAAATCGAAGCGCACATCTGCATTATTTCGCCAGGAGCGACGACGACGCGGCCTATGCCTTGCCAATGAAGGCACTGTTGCAGGAGCGCCTGCACTTCCACTTCTCCAGTCAACCCGATGGCCGCCGCTCCGTCAGCCAGGTCCTGGCAGACCTTTCGCCACACGACCGGCTCTACGTCTGCGGTCCGCAATCGATGCTCAACGACGTGTTTTGCCATGCCGAAGCCAATGGCCTGGCGCGCGAGCGCATCCATTTTGAAATCTTCAATGTGGTCCGGGAAGACGATGAGTCGGCCTTTGTGATTGACGCCGTCGAGTCGGGTATCAGCGTCAACGTCGATCAAGATCAAACCTTGCTGGAGGCGCTGGAGGCTGCCGGTCTAGACCCGCTCTACGACTGTCGACGCGGTGAGTGCGGCGTCTGCGCGCTAGAGGTCCTTGAGGGCGAAGTCGACCATCGCGATTTCATCATGAGCGAAAAAGAAGCTGCCTGTAGCGCAAGGATTTATCCCTGCGTCTCGCGAGCCAAAAGCCAACGCCTGAAGCTGGCTATCTAACGAGGTAAACCGTTTGGACAATTACTTCAACGGCAGAGAAGTGCACAAATCGCTCTTCCTTGATCAGCAACTCTTCGAACAAGAACAACACAGCGTCTTCGCCGCCAGTTGGTGCTACGTGGGGCACGACAGTCTGATCCCGCAGCCTGGTGACTTTTTCACCACCGACATTGCCCAACAACCATTGGCAATGGTCCGGCAAAAAAATGGCGAGATAGTTGTCCTGCATAACCGCTGCCCGCACAAAGGCGTGAAAGTATTGGCCGAGCCTCGCGGCAACGTCGGCCGGTTCATCCGCTGCCCTTACCATGCGTGGACATTCAAGACCGATGGCGAACTGTTGAGTATTCCGGTGAAGAAGGAATACGACGATTGCGACCTCAGCGCCTGCTCCGCCCACAAGGGGATGCAAGCCGTCGCAGCGGTGGAGAATTATCGCGGTTTTGTGTTTGTCCGCCTCCAGGTGGAAGGCATCGACTTCAACACGTTTTTCGGCGAGTCATTATCGACACTGGACAACATGGTGCTGCGCTCGCCCCTGGGTCAGCTTCGCGTCGTTGGCCAGCCGCTCCTGCACCGACATCACTGCAACTGGAAAATGGTCGTCGATAACCAGACCGATACCTGTCACCCGATGATTGCCCATGAGTCCTCGGCGGGCGAGGCAATTCGCTTGTGGAAGGAAACCAGCGACCAGAGCAGCCCTTCGCCCATGGCGGTCGAACTGTTTGCACCGTTCATGGCGTCCTACGAGTTTTTCGCCAACATGGGCATTCGCACCTGGCCCAACGGCCATGGGCATACCGGCGTCAGCAACTCAATCCATAAAGCCTATGCCGATATTCCGGGTTATTGGGACCTGATGGTCCAGAGCTATGGCGAGCGCCAGGCCACCGAGATTCTCGAAGACACCCGACACAACACCGTCTATTTCCCGAACCTGATGGTCAAGGGACCGATCCAGACGTTGCGGGTGATCAAGCCGATCAGCGCCCAGGAGACGGTGGTCGAGTCGTGGATCTTCGAGTTGTTGGGTGCCCCCATCCAGTTGCTGGAAAGAACCGTCCAGTACAACAACCTGATCAATTCCCCCTGCTCGATGGTTGCCCACGACGATGTGGAAATGTACGAGCGGGCGACGGAGGGATTGCGCAGCGACGCCAACGAGTGGGTCAACGTGGCGCGACTCTTTGAATCGAACGAATCCTATGAGCGGACGCAGGTGGTTTCGGGCACCAGCGAAATGGCGATGCGCAACTTTTACAACAGCTGGCAGCACTTGATGCGGGGAAACAATGCAACTCGATCCGAACAATAAACACGCCATCGAACAGTTGATCGCCACCGAAATCCAGCTGTTGGACCAACAAGATTTCGGTGCCTGGCAACAACTGCTGACCCCCGAGTACACCTACTGGATACCGTTGCGACGAGAACAGACCAGCCCCCTTCATGAGTCGTCGCTGCTGTATGAAGACCGGTTTCTGACGACGTTGCGCATCAACCGATTGGCCAATGCGCGCAACTACTCGCAACAGCCCAAGAGCCGCAGCTTGCATATTGCCCAGTGTTCGTTGATCCGTATGGAAGACGACGAACTGAGCGCATCGAGCAGCACCAACATGCTCTATTGCGAAGCCCGCGGTGACAGCGAATGGCATTACCCGGTCACCGTCGAGCATCAACTGATTAACGTCGAAGGCACCTGGAAAATCAAAGGCAAAAAAGTACTTCTGCTCAATCCCTCCCGTGCGATTGAAAGCCTGCAGTTAATCATCTGATTTATCGAGAATCACACGTGAACGTTATGAGTACCGGCTTCGACGAAGCCACATTTCCCTGTTCTTTTCCGTATGTCGATCTGTTGTACGACTACGGCCAGTTTTTGCGCAATGCCGTTGATGCAATCGGTTACTTGCCACCCGGAGCGGCCGACAAACACATTGGCATTGTCGGCGCCGGATTGAGCGGGCTGGTCGCTGCCTATGAATTACTCCGTGCCGGCGCCCACCGCGTCACACTGTTCGAGGCTGCCGAGGAACACTTGGGCGGTCGGTTGCTGACCCAACGCTTTGACGATGACCACCCGCAATTCATCGCCGAAATGGGGGCGATGCGTTTTCCTCCCAGCGAGGTCGGTTTGTTTCACTACCTGAACCGGTTCGGCATCGAAACCACTGAAGCGTTTCCTGACCCCGGTGTGGTGGATACCGAAATTCACTACCGCGGGGAGACTTACCACTGGGCCGCCATGCAGCCGCCACCGGCCATCTTCAGCACGGTCCATCGGGGCTGGAATGCCTTTTTGAAAGAGGGCGTGACCTTCGATGACGGCACCTGCCTGGCGCCACCGTTATTACTGACCGAGTTACTGAAGCAACACAATTACCCGGAAGTGCAGCCGGAATGGCAGCGCTATCTGGATTGTTTCGGCGACAGCTCGTTCTATTCGGCCATGGTGCGGATTTTCACCGGCAGCAACCCGCCCGGCGGACAACAGTGGCGCAAACCCGAAGACTTCCATCTATTCGGGTCTCTGGGGATTGGCTCGGGCGGTTTCCAATCGGTTTACCGCGCCTCCTTTACCGAGATCCTGCGGCTGGTGGTCAATGGCCTCGAAGTCAATCAACGACTGGTGCCAATGGGCATCTCGTCGCTGTCGGAGTTGATTGCCGATACATCATTCAACGGCATGCCATTGCGCGACCGAATCTGCCGCACCCGCATCGAGTCCATCAACAAGGGCGATAACGGTGAAATCCTGCTGGCCGGCAGTAATGGTGAGACCTATGCCTGCGACCGGGTGATCACCACGACTACAACCCGGGCGCTGCAAGTGAACATGAAGCTCACACAGAACCAGGCCTTCGTGAATCGAGATGTCGCCCGGGCGATCAACGAAACCCACATGGTCGGTTCGTCCAAGCTGTTCATCCTGACCAAAGACAAGTTTTGGTTGAAACACGGTCTGCCACAGAACATCCAGACGGACACCTTGGTGAAGGGCGTGTATTGCCTGGATTACGCGCCGCAAGACCCTGATTCCTGGGGCGTGGTATTGATCAGTTACACCTGGGAAGACGACTCCCACAAGATGGTTTCAATGACCGACAAAGTTCAACGCTGCTTGCGTCTTGTCGATGAACTGGCCATGAGTGCACCTGAGTTTGCCGGCCACCTTTTACCGCTCAATGGTAACTACCAGCGATACGTCCTGGAGTATGACTGGCTGACCGACAAGCATTCACTGGGGGCCTTCAAACTCAACTTTCCAGGTGACGATATTTACTCGGAACGTTTGTTCTACCAATTCAAAACAGCCCTCGACTCACAACAGGACACGGGGTTGTACCTCGCCGGGTGCGGCTGCTCTTTCACCGGAGGCTGGGCGGAAGGCGCCATTCAAACAGCGCTCAACGGTGCCTGTGCGGTGATCAGCAGTCTGGGTGGCGACTTGATTGCCGACAATCCGCTGGACGGGCTGCACGCTCAATACCGCTATTGCTGATGCCTTCATCGCAAGCCTCCATCCCCATAGCCGAGACCCGTTTTATGTACAGCCAACATTCAATTGAAGAACTCGTCAGCGGATTTCGCAGTGGCAGTCACTGCCTGGACACCTGGCACCAATCCCAGCGCGACAAACAGCGTGATCATCAACACCTGAACAGCTTCATCACATTCGATCCGACAGCGTTCGAGGGCACCCCCGGCGCGGACCGAGAGGCCGGCCTGTATGGCATGCCCGTTTCCTTCAAGGACAACATCAATGTCAACGGCATGCCGACCACCGCAGGCACGCCGGGGCTGGCCGCCTACTACCCGTCGTCCGATGCCGGGATTGTCCAGCGCTTCAAGCAGCTGGGCGCCAGAGTCGTGGGTAAAAACAACATGCATGAACTTTCGTTCGGGGTGACGTCGGCCAACCGAACCCACGGCGCCGTGGTCAACCCGGTCGACGAACGCTACAGCGCCGGCGGCAGCAGCGGCGGTTGTGCGGCAGCCGTCGCCGCCGGTCTGGTGCCCTGCGCCGTGGGCACCGACACCGGCGGTTCGGTGCGCATCCCCGCAGCATTCTGCGGGATCGTCGGATTCCGTCCCACCACGGGTTGCTACCCGGTCGATGGCATCGTGCCCGTTTCCCAGACCAAGGACACGCCGGGGCTACTGACCCGCACCCTGCAAGACTGCCAGTTCATCCACCATCAACTGATCGGGTCCCCCCCCGCCGCCCCGGACGACACCAGACCGCTACGGGTGGGCATTCCGGAAAAATTCCTCTGGGCCGATCTCGAAGAGAAAGTCCGACGCGACTGCTTCGCAGCGATCGAAGTACTGGCAGATCAGGGCGTGGAATTGGTTCCAGTCGATGACCTGTTGATCGGGGAAATCAACGAGAGCATTCAGTTCCCGTTGCCGATTTATGAGTTCTTTATCGACTTCCCGCGTTTCTTGATGAAGGAAGGCTGGGGCGACAACTTCCTGAGCATCCTGGCGCAGATCCAGGACCCGGGCATTAAGAAAATACTGACGGCACAACTCGAAAGCCCGGCGATTTCCTACAAGGATTATGTGCAGGCATTGATG
This sequence comes from Pseudomonas sp. PDM25, assembly GCF_019219045.1. Classification (NCBI taxonomy): domain Bacteria; kingdom Pseudomonadati; phylum Pseudomonadota; class Gammaproteobacteria; order Pseudomonadales; family Pseudomonadaceae; genus Pseudomonas; species Pseudomonas sp. PDM25. The sequence continues at coordinate 86,228 of NZ_JAHUWL010000015.1, read as the reverse complement.
AGCAAGCTGCAGCTGGGTCGGGAATACAGCCGTCTGTTCAATGTCCATCAACTGGATGTGATTGCGTACCCCACCGTCAGCTGCACGGCACCGTTGCTCACCGATTGCGAGGCAGAAAGCAACTTCGAAACGTTCGTGCGCAACACCGACCCGGCCAGCAATCTGGCAGCTCCCAGTGTCACCGTTCCCGTAGCGGAAAAACACTCGCTGCCGGTCGGACTCTCGTTCGACGCATTGCCCGGTCAGGACAGCCTGCTGCTGGAGAGAGCCCGTCAGTTATCACGCTTGCTGGCCATGCACTAACGCGCTGTCGGCGCCATTCATCAGCAACGCTGAATGGCGCTGATCCTTTCGCACGCGCGGCCGGCAGCACAGCCCGCCGAAAGAACAGCCCTCTAATAATTCAAATGCAGGCCTTGCCATGCGCAGCACTTCTACGTCCTCTTCCACCTCATCCACTACCCCCGTCGCACTCGAACGGTCGCCTTCGGTGCTCGGCGGCGCCATGATGATCGGTGGCACCATTGTCGGCGCCGGCATGTTTTCGCTGCCGGTCGTCATGTCCGGCCTGTGGTTTTATGGCTCTGTCGCGGTCCTGTTGTTTGCCTGGTTCTGCACCTTGCATTCCGGGTTGATGATTCTTGAGGCCAACCTCAACTATCGTCCGGGCGCCAGTTTTTCAACGATCACCAAAGACTTGCTGGGTCGTCGCTGGAATGTGTTGAACGGATTGAGCATCGTGTTTGTCCTGTACACGCTAACTTACGCTTACATCTCGGCCAGCGGCTCGGTGATTCATCACAGCGCCCAATCATTGGAATGGAATCTGTCGGCACGTACCGGGGGCTGGTTTTTCACGCTGACGGTCGCGCTCATCGTATGGCTGAGCACGGCAGCGGTGAGCCGGGTGACCACGCTGATCTTTGGCGCAAAGATCATCGCGTTTTTCCTGACCTTCGGCGGGCTGCTCGGTCATGTGCAACCGGCGACGCTGCTCAATCGAAACGCCACGGATAGCCACTACCTCCCTTACCTGCTGATGACCCTGCCCTTCTGCCTGACGTCCTTCGGTTTTCACGGCAATGTTCCAAGCCTGGTGAAACACTTCGGCAAAGACCCGCAGCGTATCCGTGCCTGCCTAGTCAGCGGCACCCTCATCGCGCTTGGGCTCTACGTCGTCTGGATGGTTTGCAGCATGGGCAACATTCCCCGGGACGGGTTCAAGGATATCGCTCAGCGTGGCGGTAATATCGACGTACTGATCAGCGCGTTGGGAGCAATGCTCAACAGCGCAAAAATCGACGTGTTCCTCACATTTTTTTCCAACTTCGCCGTTGCTTGCTCCTTTCTCGGTGTGACCTTGGGGCTCTTCGATTATCTGGCCGATGTGCTGGGTTTTGATGACAGCCCGCGAGGTCGCTTGAAAACTGCGGCCACCACCTTTCTACCGCCCATGCTCTGCGGGTTGTTGTGGCCCGAAGGATTTATCCATGCCATCGGTTTCGCCGGTCTGGCGGCGACCCTCTGGGCCGTCATCACCCCGGCATTGCTGGCCAGCGCCTCACGCAAACGCTTTGGCAGCCCGCGGTATCGCGTCTGGGGAGGCCAGCCCATGATTGCCCTGGTGCTGTTTTTCGGCGTGATCAGCGCGGTTTCACATGTCCTGTTTTCACTGGGTTGGTTGCCGGTGTGGCGTTAGCAGGCCTGAACACCATTCGGTTTTCCGAACGCGACCAGTCGGTCGATTCGGATAACCGTATTTACCCACCATCAAAAATCTCGCCATAAATATTTAATCCCCTTATAAATCAATAGGTTGATCTATTCAGCCTGGCCTGGCACGAGTCATGCTCTACACTCTTGGACGAATGACAGCTGTGCCAACCCTTCAGGAGCCGGCAAGCATTCGAAGCACAAAAAAGAGCCGATGAACTGGCTCCATATAAAAACAATGTCGAGGAAAATTTGATGCGCATCGTTCCCCATCTCCTGGGCGCAGCCATTGCTGCCGCTCTGATCAGCACTCCAGTTTTCGCCGCCGAACTCACCGGCACCCTGAAGAAGATCAAAGAGTCCGGCGTTATCACCCTCGGGCATCGTGACGCTTCCATTCCGTTTTCCTACATCGCGGACGCTTCCGGCAAACCGGTTGGCTACTCCCACGATATCCAGCTGAAAATCGTTGAAGCCATCAAAAAAGACCTGGACATGCCGAACCTCCAGGTCAAATACAACCTCGTGACTTCGCAAACCCGTATCCCGCTGGTGCAGAACGGCACCGTGGACGTCGAGTGCGGCTCCACTACCAACAACGTCGAACGTCAGCAGCAAGTTGACTTCTCCGTCGGCATCTTCGAAATCGGCACCAAGCTGCTGTCCAAGAAAGATTCGCCTTACAAGGACTTCCCGGACCTGAAAGGCAAGAACGTCGTGACCACCGCTGGCACCACGTCCGAGCGCATCCTCAAGTCGATGAACGCCGACAAGCAAATGGGCATGAACGTCATCTCCGCCAAAGACCACGGCGAGTCGTTCAACATGCTGGAAAGCGGCCGCGCCGTGGCTTTCATGATGGACGACGCCTTGCTGGCCGGTGAAATGGCCAAGGCCAAGAAGCCAACCGATTGGGCCGTGACCGGTACTGCACAGTCCTACGAAATCTACGGCTGCATGGTCCGCAAGGGCGACGCACCATTCAAGAAAGCTGTGGATGACGCAATCATCGCGACTTACAAGTCCGGCGAGATCAACAAGATCTACGAAAAATGGTTCATGCAGCCAATCCCGCCAAAAAATCTGAACCTCATGTTCCCGATGAGCGACGAGCTCAAGGCCCTGATCGCCAATCCGACCGATAAAGCGGCTGACGAAAAGAAATCCTGATTTCTGACTAACCTTATCTCCTGAAAGGGCCACTGCCCTTTCGGGGGATAGTCACTCCCTGCTGGCATTTTTGGAAACACTCGAACCGGTGGCTGTCGAGCCGCTCGTGTGTGCCCGGTCTTCACGATCAGGGCGGGAACGGAGCTTCCCCAGGCGGGCACTTGTACATCGATCGATCTGAGGGGAGACCCTAATGAATTACAACTGGGACTGGGGCGTGTTCTTCAAGTCCACCGGAGTGGGCAGCGAGACGTATCTCGACTGGTACGCCTCCGGTTTGGGCTGGACCATCGCCATCGCCGTCGTGGCCTGGATCGTTGCACTGCTGCTGGGCTCGATGCTGGGCGTCATGCGCACCGTGCCGAACCGCATCGTATCGGGCATTGCGACCTGTTACGTCGAACTCTTCCGTAACGTGCCACTGCTGGTTCAGCTGTTCATCTGGTACTTCCTGGTGCCCGACCTGCTGCCTCAGAACCTGCAAGACTGGTACAAGCAGGACCTGAACCCGACCACCTCGGCTTACCTCAGCGTCGTCGTCTGCCTGGGCCTGTTCACCGCCGCTCGTGTTTGCGAACAAGTGCGTACCGGTATCCAGGCGCTGCCTCGCGGCCAGGAATCCGCCGCTCGCGCCATGGGCTTCAAACTGCCGCAAATCTACTGGAACGTGCTGCTGCCCCAGGCTTACCGGATCATCATTCCGCCGCTCACCTCGGAATTCCTGAACGTGTTCAAGAACTCTTCCGTGGCGTCGCTGATCGGCCTGATGGAGTTGCTCGCGCAGACCAAACAGACCGCCGAGTTCTCCGCCAACCTGTTCGAAGCCTTCACCCTGGCCACGCTGATCTACTTCACCCTGAACATGGGCCTGATGCTGCTGATGCGCATGGTCGAGAAGAAAGTCGCCGTACCGGGCCTGATCTCCGTAGGGGGTAAATGATGGAATTCGACTTCTCGGGCATCATCCCGTCCCTGCCGGGCTTGTGGAACGGCATGGTCATGACCCTGCAATTGATGGCGCTGGGCGTCGTCGGCGGGATCATCCTCGGCACGATCCTGGCGCTGATGCGCCTGTCCCACAGCAAACTGCTGTCGAACATTGCCGGCGCCTACGTTAACTACTTCCGCTCGATTCCACTGCTGCTGGTGATCACCTGGTTCTACCTGGCGGTGCCGTTCGTACTGCGCTGGATCACCGGCGAAGACACCCCGATCGGCGCATTTGCCTCGTGCATCGTGGCATTCATGATGTTCGAAGCGGCGTACTTCTGCGAAATCGTCCGGGCCGGCGTCCAGTCGATTTCCAAGGGTCAGATGGGTGCAGCCCAAGCCCTGGGCATGACGTATGGCCAGATGATGCGGTTGATCATCCTGCCGCAAGCGTTCCGCAAGATGACCCCGCTGCTGCTGCAACAGAGCATCATCCTGTTTCAGGACACCTCGCTGGTCTACGCGGTTGGTCTGGTGGACTTCCTCAACGCCTCCCGTGCCAGTGGCGACATCATCGGTCGCTCCAACGAGTTCCTGATCTTTGCAGGTCTCACGTACTTCACAATCAGCTTTGCCGCCTCGCTGCTGGTCAAGCGTCTGCAAAAAAGGTTTGCCGTATGATCTCTATCAAGAATGTCAACAAGTGGTATGGCGACTTCCAGGTACTGACTGACTGCAGCACCGAGGTCAAAAAAGGCGAAGTGATTGTGGTGTGCGGGCCGTCCGGTTCCGGCAAATCCACCCTGATCAAATGCGTCAATGCCCTGGAACCGTTCCAGAAAGGCGACGTGGTGGTCGATGGCACGTCCATCGCCGACCCGAAGACTGACCTGCCGAAACTGCGTTCGCGCGTTGGCATGGTGTTCCAGCATTTCGAACTGTTTCCGCACCTGACCATCACCGAAAACCTGACCATCGCGCAGATCAAGGTGTTGGGCCGCAGCAAGGAAGAAGCCACCAAGAAAGGCCTGCAACTGCTTGAGCGCGTCGGGCTGTCTGCCCATGCGCACAAGCACCCGGGCCAGCTTTCCGGTGGCCAGCAACAGCGTGTGGCGATTGCCCGTGCGCTGGCGATGGACCCGATCGTCATGCTGTTCGACGAACCGACTTCGGCGCTGGACCCTGAAATGGTCAACGAAGTACTCGACGTGATGGTGCAACTGGCCCACGAAGGCATGACCATGATGTGCGTGACCCACGAAATGGGCTTCGCCCGTAAAGTGGCGGACCGGGTGATCTTCATGGACCAGGGCAAGATCATCGAAGACTGCAAGAAAGAGGAGTTCTTCGGCGACATCAACGCCCGCGCCGAGCGTACGCAGCACTTCCTCGCCAAGATTCTGCAGCACTAAGAAAGGCACCGCTCCCCAAATGTGGGAGCGGGCTTTTGTGATGAGGGATTTTTTGGGGGGGTGAGTGGTTCTGTGGTGAGTGGGGATTCTGTGGCGAGGGGATTTATCCCCGTTGGGCTGCGAAGCGGCCCCAGCACTTCAAAGTCAAACCGTATGCGATGGGTTGACGACTGCTGCGCAGCCGAACGGGGATAAATCCCCTCGCCACAGAATCCCCTCTCACCACAGGACCCCCTCACCATTAAAGCCCCTCACCACAAAAGCCCGCTCCCACAGGGGCCGGTGGTGGTCTGGAGATTTGTGTTGTGGTTGACCCAAGGCATCTGTGATGAAATGCGACACCAATCTCTATCGCGCCGCGCCGCCATCACTCGCCGTGAAACCCCGTCTGATTCGCCATTTGTTCCTGCCGCCGCTGGTCATCGCCCTGATGATCGGATTGGGTTACCTCGGCTTCTGGGTCAGTGAACACTACGGGATTCGCAGCCTCAGCGAGAACGGCCAGCGCCAGCTGGAACTGCACGCCCGCGCCGTCGAGAGCGAGATCAGCAAGTACACCTACTTGCCCAGCCTGCTGGAACTCGAATCCAGCGTTTCAACGCTGTTGGCCGACCCGTCGCCAGAACACCGACAGACGGTCAATGAATACCTCGAAGGCCTGAACCGGCGCAGCCGCAGTCGGGCTATCTACGTGATGGACACCACTGGCCGGGTCATGGCCACCAGTAACTGGCGCGATGTCGACAGTTACCTGGGCGAAGACCTGTCCTTTCGCGCCTATTTCCAGAATGCCGTGCGCGGTCAGCCGGGGCGCTTCTATGGCATCGGCAGCACCAACGGCGAGCCCGGTTATTACCTGGCTCATGGCCTGGAAGAACACGGCAAGATCATTGGCGTCGCGGTGGTCAAGGTGCGCCTCGAAGCCATGGAAGAACGCTGGCAGCGCGCGCGGCTGGAAGCGTTCGTCAGCGATGAAAACGGCATCATCATTCTTTCCAGCGATCCGGCACGGCGCCTGAAATCGGTTGTGCCGCTGAGCGACGAGACCAAGGAAAAACTGGCCCGCAGCCTTCAGTACTACTGGTTCCCACTGAACGAACTGCAACCGCTGGCCCGTGAACAACTGGCCGAAGGCGAGGAAAAACTGACCTTCCCCGCCAACAGCGAAGTGGAATCCGATGAAGAGGACATCAGCTACCTCTCGCAAACCCGGCCATTGAGCGATACCCCGTGGAATTTCACCCTGCTCACCCCCCTGCAGGATTTGCGTCGCGAAGCGATCAATCAGGGGATTCTGGTGGCGGTGGCGTTTGCCCTCGTGGCGTTCCTGCTGATCGCCTGGAACGAGCGGCGCAAGGTCATTGCCACGCGCCTCGCCGCCCGGGAAGCCTTGCAGGAAGCCAACAATCAACTGGAGCGTCGGATTACCGAACGCACCACCGACCTGCGCGCCAGCAACGAACGGCTCAAGGGCCAGATCCGTGAACGACGTGTGGCTGAAGAGACGCTACGCCGTGCCCAGGATGAACTGGTGCAGGCCGGTAAACTCGCGGCCATCGGCCAGATGTCCACCAGCATCGCCCACGAATTGAACCAGCCACTGGCGGCGTTGCGGACCTTGTCCGGCAACACCGTGCGGTTTCTGGAACGTGGTCAACTGGACGTTGCCAGCACCAACCTCAAGACCATCAACGAATTGATCGACCGCATGGGCCGGATCACCGCGAGCCTGCGTTCGTTCGCTCGCCGCGGAGACGACAAAGGTCAGGCCAGCCTCGGCAAAGGGGTGGATGCAGCCTTGCAGCTGCTCGGTGGTCGCGTGGAAAGCGCGCATCTGCAACTGCACCGAGACTTCGCCGATGTGCAGGTGCAGATCGACCAGACCCGTCTGGAGCAGATTCTGGTCAATCTGGTCGGCAACGCCCTCGACGCCATGCAGGCACAGCCGCTGCCAGAACTATGGCTCGAAGGCGAAGAGTACGATGGCAAATATCGCCTTCGTGTACGCGACAACGGCCACGGCATCGACGCCGAAGCGCGCAAGCATTTGTTCGAGCCGTTCTTCACCACCAAACCCGGCGAACAGGGCCTGGGCCTTGGCCTGACCCTTTCCGCCAGCCTGGCCGCCGCCACTGGCGGGCACCTGGGTGTCGAGCACCCGGCCAGCGGTGGTACCACTTTCGTCCTCAGTTTACCGTTGGTAAGCCCCACTCACGCCGAGCCAATATGAACAACGACCTTAGTGTGCTGATCGTCGAAGACGACCCCCATGTGCTGCTCGGCTGCCAACAGGCGCTGACCCTGGAAGACATTCCCTGCGTGGGCGTCGGCAGCGCCGAAGAAGCGCTGGAGCGGGTCGGCGACAACTTCGCCGGCATCGTCATCAGCGACATCCGCCTGCCGGGCATCGACGGTCTGGAATTGCTGACCCGTCTCAAGGCCCGCGACCGCAGCCTGCCGGTGGTGCTGATCACCGGTCACGGCGACATCTCCATGGCCGTCGGCGCAATGCAGAAAGGCGCCTATGACTTCATGGAGAAACCTTTCTCCCCCGAGCGTCTGGTCGATGTAGCACGCCGTGCGCTGGAGCAACGCAGCCTGGCGCGGGAAGTCTCTTCGTTGCGTCGGCAACTGGCGGAACGGGATTCCCTCGAAGGCCGGATCATCGGCCGCTCGCCCGCCATGCAGAACCTGCGGGAACTGATCGCCAACGTCGCCGATACGTCGGCCAACGTGCTGATCGAAGGCGAAACCGGCACCGGTAAAGAGTTGGTTGCGCGTTGCCTGCACGATTTCAGTCGGCGGCACACCAAGCAGTTCGTCGCGCTGAACTGCGGTGGCCTGCCGGAGAACCTGTTCGAAAGCGAAATCTTCGGCCATGAAGCCAACGCCTTTACCGGCGCCGGCAAGCGCCGGATCGGCAAAATCGAACACGCCGACGGCGGCACGCTGTTCCTCGACGAAGTGGAAAGCATGCCGCTACCGCTGCAAATCAAGCTGCTGCGGGTGTTGCAGGAACGCACCCTGGAACGCCTCGGGTCGAACCAGAGCGTGGCGGTGGATTGCCGGGTGATCGCGGCGACCAAGTCCAATCTGGACGAGTCGAGCAAGGCGGGCGAATTTCGCAGCGACCTGTATTACCGCTTGAACGTGGTGACCCTCGAATTGCCACCGCTGCGCGAACGCCGCGAAGACATCCTGCAATTGTTCGAACACTTTCTGCAGCAGTCGTCCCTGCGCTTCGACCGTGCCGTGCCGGACCTGGACAACCAGACCCTGTCGAACCTGATGAGCCACGACTGGCCGGGCAACGTACGCGAACTGCGCAACGTCGCTGAGCGTTTTGCCCTCGGTCTGCCGGCCTTCAAGAAATCCGGCGCCAGCGGCAGCAATCAGGGCCTGGCCTTCGCCGAAGCGGTAGAAGCGTTTGAACGCAACCTGCTGAGCGACGCATTGCAGCGCAGTGGCGGCAACCTGACCCAGGCCAGTCTGGAACTCGGGATGGCCAAGACCACGCTGTTCGACAAAGTGAAGAAGTACGGGCTGAGCCACTGATGGACCTGATCCTCAAAGCAACCCTGGGCGCAGCCGTGGTGGTGATCCTCGCCGCACTGGCCAAGACCAAAAACTATTACATCGCAGGATTGGTGCCGCTGTTTCCGACCTTTGCGCTGATTGCGCATTACATCGTCGGCAAGGGTCGCTCGCTGGAGGATTTGAAGACCACCATCGTGTTTGGGATGTGGTCGATCATTCCTTACTTCATCTACCTGGCGACGTTGTATGTGATGGTGGACCGGATGCGGCTGGAGGCTTCGCTCGCTGTGGCAGCGGTGGCTTGGTTGATGGCGGCTACGGTGCTGGTTTCGGTTTGGGTCCACTTCCAGAATTGAGCGCAAATCACTGTGGGAGCGAGCCTGCTCGCGAAGGCGGTGTTTCAGCCAACATTAATGCCAGCTGACACTCCCTCTTCGCGAGCAAGCCCGCTCCCACAGTTGGATTGGGGGGTTACAGGAGGTTGTGTTCAGCCACCGGATCAATCTGCGCCCAATGCGAGGTGTCTTCGCGATGGGCCTGCAAATACGGCAACACCGCTGCCAGCAACGGCGCCTTGAACGCTTCCTGGAATCGATGCGCCAGCCCAGGAATCAGCTTCAACTGACTGCCGCGGATATGCGCCGCCAGATGAACGCCGTGCATGACCGGCAGCAACGGATCAGCAGTGCCGTGAACCACCAGCGTCGGTACGCGCAGTTGATTGAGCAGCGCCACACGACTGCGCTCGGCGAGGATCGCCATGATCTGGCGCTTCACGCCTTCGGGGTTGAACGCCCGGTCATAAGACAGTGCCGCCTGATGCAGTAGCACTTGCCGATCATCGCTTACCGTCGGGCTGCCCAGCGCCGCCAGCAAATCGGCTTGCTGCTCCAGTGCCACCTCGCGATTGGGCGCCCCACGACGCGACAACAGTTGCACCAACGCCGCACTCGGCGCCGGCAAGCCTTCGGCCCCGGAGCTGGTCATGATCAGGGTCAGGCTCTCGACCCGTTGCGGCGCCATCGCCGCCATGTGCTGGGCGATCATCCCACCCATGCTCGCGCCCAGCACGTGGAACTGCTCGACGTGCAACGCATCCATCAAGCCAAAGGCATCGTCTGCCATATCGGTCAGGGTGTACGGCGCCGACACCGGCAAACCCAGTTTGTAGCGCAGCACTTCGAAGGTCAGGTTGGCGTCAGGGGGGGGGTTGCCGCCAGGTCGAGAGCCCGACATCGCGATTGTCATAGCGAATCACCCGAAAACCCTGCTGACACAGCGCAACCACCACCTCGTCCGGCCAGTGAATCAACTGCCCGCCCAGGCCCATCACCAGCAACAACGCAGGGTCCGAGGCACGGCCGATGCTCTGGTACGCCAGGCTCACCTGTGCCAGATCGACCCGTTCGGTCGGAACATTGATATCGCAACGAGACGCCGCCAGGGACGGCAGGCCGAACAACAGCGCGGCCAGGAAAACCGCTGTGGAAAAAAATCGTGCACGCATGAAAAACACCGAAACGCAGGACTCCAGTAGAGCGCGAGTCTGATGAAGTTTGTTCAAGCGCGCTGCCACAGTTACATGACAGTTTGATGAAGTTCGCTGAACGGTCAATGCGATAACTATGTACCACCACCGCCCGAGCCCCTTCGCATTCAATGCCTGCCAACCGTCCACCTTGAAGCCAGGCACACCATGCTCGAACAACATCACGACACTGACCCAATCACCCTCAGTGATTTTGGCCTCGCACTCGCCACCATCCCGGCGATGCAGAATGAACATTCGTTCCTCCAGGCCTCGCAGCGCTGGCGAGACAGCCAGCAGCAAATGCTCAAGCTCATGGCGACCTCCCCCAGCGTTCACAGCCTCTTGACGCAAACGCTCAAGCAACGACTGGATCTGGATGGCGAGCGGGTCGGCCTGTTTTTTCCGGCCACCGCCGAGCGCTCTTCGCGCCGTTGCAGCCTGACAGAAGCCTGCGCCTTCCTGCTGCAACAACCGGATCTGGACCCGCGGCATATCCCCACCTGTCGGGTGACGGGGATCGATCGCAGCCATCGACACTTCGCCACCTCTGCCGTCGAGCTGCTCAAACAACTCAAGGCCCTGGGTCTGAAGCAGCGCCTGACGGACGGCTGGAACACGTACTGGAACGGCCGAGCCAATGGCTCGCCATTATCAAGACGGCACCTGGCCGCCCGGTTGTACCGCACACACGTTGACGCTGCAGGCCAGCTGGCCGTCGCCGAGGGTGCGTTAAGTGCCGAGCAGTTAAAGCCGCTGCTGGCGATCCTCGATCCTGTCGACGGAAAGTCCGAAGTGGCAGGCCAGCGAGTCATCGCCGAACAGTTGGCCCTGCAACGCGCTGACAATCGTTTCGCCAAACTTCCTGGTGTGCTGGGCATCAGCCTTTACGGGGGACAATCCACCGAGCAGTTGCTGTATTTGCCCACCCACCGGCCAGCGCTGTTGCACTTCAGTCAGCGCAGCGAGCTGGACAGCTGGCTGATCAGGCATCAACACGAAATCCCCTGGAGTGTCACGACTGACGGTCACAGCGTCGTCGACTACAACAACCCGAGTGCCCCGCTGGAGGTCGGTGCAGCCCAATTACTGGAGCGTTTGCATGCCATTCAATTGGAAAGCGTATGCACCGGCCTTGGCGACGACATTGCCGAACAGGCGGCCTATGCACTGCTCGCTGTCAATCAAGTCGACGCGCAACGCCGCGCAAAAGGAGGCTTTAGCGAAGCGCCGGACCTCCCCGCACCGGTACACGAGCAGGACGATCAGGCGCTCGCCCCCTCCTTCCCGCTCGGTAATCCCGGGCACGAATTCTCTTTGTTCGTGCGCAAGGCCGCACTCAGGCAGCAATACAGCGCCATCGAAAACATGCTGAAAAAACACGATCAGGAGACGTTCGACAATCCACAGGTGACAGCGCTCAAGGCCCTGTTTGCATCCCTGGACGAGGCCGACCAGGCCGCCATGACCGCGGCATCCGCCCTGCTGGAACGCGAGCGCGTTTTCGATACGTCGACGATCAACATTCAATACACCGCACTCTATCAGGCGAGACTCAAGGCCCTGCAAGCCGAGGCCAACATCCAACTCAAGCTGGAGCAGATCGATACCGCCGAACACAAGCTGCTTGAAGCCGTGTTGAAAACGCCTGCCAGCGCCGATCGCTCCGATCAGAGCGCCGCTGCCTTCGTGACCTTATCGGTCAGCGAAACCGGCGACGTTGAAACCGTTGCGCAGCGCCAGGAGCTGGAGGGGCTGCTGGTTTTCGCCGACACCGCGACGCTGCAAGACCCGTCCTCAACGCAAAGCCTGTTGCTCTACTGCACCGGTGCTGGCGGAGGTTTGCAACGGTTCGCCAATCGCCGGGAAATGGAGCGTTCCCTGTTTAAACTGCATGCCGCCGACGGGCACGCGGCGTTGCACCTGACCCCGATCGCCACCGACCCTTTCGAGTACAGCTTGCATCGACAAGTTACGACCTTCGAACGCCGCGCAGCCGAGATCCGCCAGCAATACCCCATCGATTCCCAACCCGCACAACACGCGAACGCACTGGGACAGTTACGCGAGCAGACGCTTGCCGCCCTGCAGGTGCCCAGCCACCAGAACCGCGACCTCGCTTTCGCACAAATCGTCGAGCAAAACCTGAGCGCACGATTGACCCGCCAGTTCCCCCAATGGCTCACCCAGGCATCACCGGGTGAACGCTTGCAGCTCAATGCATTGATCGAACGCTATGTACCAGCCTTGCAACGCGCCCACGCGTTACACGAGCTCACTTTGCCGCTGGTCAGTGACTTCGCCGCCAAACGCATCGATGCCCGGCTGCGCAAGGATTTCTCACTCCAGCACAGCTTCGCCGTGCAATTGGACCTGCCTGATGCAGTGACATCCGAACAACACTTCACCGTGGCCCCAGGCGCACCGGGAACGCCGACCAAAACCGTATGGGTCGCCAGCCAAAGCCGCAGCAAACTGTCGATCCATGAGCTGGCGCTGCTGAACATCGACGACAGCATCAAGCAGCGCTTGAGCTTCATGCGTGTCGAAGTCACCGCCAGCTCCGATACCGAGCGCGATGCGCTGGTCAAAGGCATCACCCTGTCGTACCTGTGCGCCCTCGTGCCGGAACTCGATCTGGCGCGTCACTACGAAGAGCTGATACGCAGCACCTACAGCGGACCTGCGACAGCATCGGCGTTCGAACGTGAATACCACCACGAATGCCTGCTCGAACCCTACCGCTTGCAACTCGCCATTCAGGGACGCTTTGCCCTCCTGCGAGGTGCAATCAACGCCACCGAGTGGCAAATCCTCAACGTCGCGATTGAAGCTGCGACGGCGCAGGACTGGTCCGCCAATGGCCAGCAGATCGTACTGCTGCCCGCGTTGTTGAGCGCGGGAGGCAAAGATACGGACTACAAGCCAACCACCCTGTCGGGCATTACCTTCATTGAGGAGAAAATCAGCGGACTCACGCTGCTGTACCTGCCCGACACCCCGGACGGCGTGTTCCTGCGCCGATACGACAGTCTGGAGCAAGCCCGAAAGGCGTTGTTCGATCTGTGCCTTGGCAGTGAAATGGCCAACTATCTGGCAGAGCGCGCCCTTGATGGCCTGAAGGCAAATCACTTGGGCCGCATCACGCAAGCCTTGCTGAAAAACTTCGACGGGATCATCGGCGTCGGGCGCCCGTGGCCCAAAAGCACTTCATTACCAGCCCATCTATTGCATGCCGAGATGGGCCGCCTGATCCTGGCTCATCGCAACACCTCACGCTCCAACAGCGAACTCTTTCTGGAGCAATACGCAGTCAAGGGCGAGAAGGTGTTCACCTATTTGAAAATGGCCATTGGCGTCTTGCCCATCATCGGTACCGGTGTCGGCCTCTATGATGCCTGGAACAGCGCCAATCAAGCCGTCGCGGCCTTTCGCAAAGGTAATCACGTGCAAGGCATGGCTGAAATAACCATGGTGTTGCAGGCGTTGATCGATGCAGGCATGGACTTTCTCTCGGGTTTCAGCTTGCGACTCAGCGCGATCCGCACACGAACGTTTCATCGCCAGTTGAGCAGGATGTTCAGAGGCACTGACGCTTCGTCCACACCGCTGATATCGGCACGAGAGGCCCGGCACATCGCAGCCCGATTCGCTGGCTATCACTACGAAAAACCAGTTTCCCTGGCGGGCCTTCAACCCGGTACGGACGGCGTTTATCGCAATGTCTATCGACACGCCGACGGTGACTTCATTGTCAGGTACGGAATCATCTACAAGGTGGAATTGCATGACGGGGCCTGGCGGCTGAGCGGGACTCAGCTCAAAAGCTATAAACAACCCGTAGCCCTCGATGCCAGCGGGCAATGGAACACTCACTTCGCCGTTTACGGGACTGCCTTCAATGGCGGCCTGGCGGGAGGGGGTGGGGTACAAAGTTACCTGGCCAACAGGCTTGATCCGATCTGGCCGACGGTCATCCGCGAGCGACTGCCGCGTTGGTGGGTCGATCGGGTTTTTCGGCGCCAACAAGCACTGACAGCCAGCACCGATACCAGGATCGAGCAACTGAGCACCCTGAGCAAGCGCACAAATGAGGCGCTGGAGCGCTACAAAATCAGCCCACCTCAAACCCACATGGCACAAATCAAGCACCTGGACGCCGCTTGCCTGAAAGAAATAGAACTGGCCAAAACCGGTTACCTGGAACTCGAAGAACTGTTGCCGTTGAGCCATGGCAACAAACGGGCAGGTATTAACGACGTAAAAAGCCGAATGGCCTGGGTGATAGTGGACCGCTCACTGCACCGGTTGAGGTTTGGCGCCAGGCGCATCGCTCAGCACCTGGAGGAACTCGACGATTTTGCAAACCAGTCGGATACTCTGCCCAACACAGACTTCAAGCCCATATTGAGCCTTCTGCAACAGCGCAAAAATGCACGGGTAGGGATGGTCAAGGCGCTCGAATTGATCGACGCGACCAGCGCACAGATTGATGAATGGAGCAAACGCATCACCAATGACGCTCAACGAAGAGTCGTAGCGACAGAAAAAAACAAAATGGCAGCCGCATTGCTGCCGGAGAACCGGCAGTACCTGAAAACGGGTCAATACTTGCAAGTCGTCAGTCGGTTTGATGCGGTTAATGATGTCTCCTGGTTTTATCTGCAAACCCAGATGGCTGACGCACGGGCCAGGATCGATCGGGTCCTGGCTACCCAACACTGTCTTCACCAAGTGAACGCCCGCCCCGCGGAACGCACCAGGATTCTTGAAGAGTGTCTGGCGGCCTACGATCAATTTCGCAAGGAGCTGACGGCATGGACAGCCAGCTATCCTCAACATTTCGATCTCACCTATGTCCCGCTGCTCCTGGACGGCATAGAAAAAACCGCCGAACGAGCTCGCCAGGCCATCAGGCAAACATCTGTGCCACGGCCGACCGGGCCTATCGTGAAAAAGATCTTTGAAACCGAACAAGGTCAATTGTTGATCGGTGACGTGATCAGCGGCCAGGATCGATTCACACTCAAGGGCATCGATGGCTATACCGAAAACTGGTTGCCAGGGTTACACGGCAAATACCGTCTGCAGGAGAATCCCCTGCGGGTCAGCCAACAGCATGCCCCCACGGATGTCAGGCCTTTGTTGGCGGAGGCAAAGAGTCGCCTGAACACCCAGGCGGCGTACCAGGACAAGGTCGAAGCCTACGCCAGGCAAAAAATGCTGCCCGTCGACCTTGAACACATGATGCTGACTGAAGCCACCGAGCTTCGCCTGCGCGCCAGCCAGATCGAACGCCTCGACCCCCAGGCCCCTCTCATCGGGCAACTGCGCGAAAAGGCTGCCGAACTGACGCGCAAAGGACAAGACTTACGCATCCGGCACTCCCTCATCAGCCAGACGCCCACAGAGGGGTATCTGGACTATCTGCTCAAACAGGGTGCGGTGCAGATTCGCAAGAACGGTGAATTGACCGAGCTCGCACGCCCGAAGAACGGGCGCAGGGACTTCCTGCAGGAGTACGAAGTGCTCGACCTGACGCAAACTCCGGCACAGCCCCTGTGGTATGCCCATTTTCATTACAACAAGCCCCAACCGCGCTTCGACGAGTTCGTCAGAGCCCATCTCAAAACAGCGCAACAACGCCAACTCGGCCTGCAATGGCAACAAAAACAGGCGCAAACCGGTGCGCCGGTCGACTCTATCTGGCGTGGTGAAATCGGCAGGCCGTTAGCCTTGCAGCACTTCCAGAACCTCTGACACCACCAGCGCCGGGGGGCGGTAATGCCCCTGCGGCGTATAGGCGAAGCTTGCCACCCGTCTGAAAAGTGCCTTGACCTGTCACATTTGACAGTAGCCGGTTTCAACGCCGGAACCTTAAATAAGAGCCCATCCGCTGTGATCTGGCGGCATCAGTTCGCTCTGACTTGAGGACACATCATGAATATTGACGAACAACTGGTGGAAAATAGCCCCGCCCGGTTTGCCACCTCGATCGTGAGCGAAAGCAGGCTTGATATTCCCGGCGCCCTCACGGCGATCGAAGACGCGGATGTGGGCATCAACCGAACGTTGGCCCGAGGCAACATCAACGGTATGGCGATCGTTATTCCCCCCACACAAATCTTCGTCGGTGACCGGGTGGAAGTGTTCATTCGCCACCCGACCTCGCCCGCCCTGCCGATCATCTGGTTCACCGTGCCAAGTGACTATAACGGCGAGCCGCTCTTGAGAAGAGTCCAGGTCAAGGACATTCCCGAGGGCTTCAGTACCTGGTTCTACCGGGTCAATAGCGTGGAGTCGGGGCATCTTGAGGTGTTCGTCAAAACCGAACTGCCCGGGGGAATCGACCCACAACCGGAATACCCGGGCCACAGGTTATTGCGGCCCCCCGTCATTACGCCGTCGATCATCGACGGCACACAGGACGTCATTGTCACCGTGCAGCCCTGGCAGGGCATGCGCCCCAACGATACCGTGGCGATTCAGTATGTCGGCTGGCGCATCGCACACAAGGTTCTGAAGTCCGAGATCGGTCAACCGGTCGAGCTCACGATTTCCCAGGAAATGATCGCGGCCGACGGCAGTGGCCAGGCCTTGCTTCAGTACTGGGTAACTGACGAGGTGGGCAACATGGCCTCTGACCACTCGATCGGGTTGATGGTCTATATCCAGGACGCCAATCACGCACAACGCCTGCCCGCCCCGGTGGTGTCCGAAACCGATCAGGACAACGCCATCTACATGACTGCGCTAGGGGCCAAGTCCGTCATCGTGACGGTCGCGACCCCGGCCTCGGTCTTTGCCCCAACGGATGTGGTGGAACTCGACTGGCGAGGCGAACCCCGCACAGGCCTGCCCCAGCTGTTCACCGACTCTCGAACGGTTGCCTCCCAGACAGCGCTGACCTTCGAGGTGTCCAACGCCGTGGTCCAGCGCCTGGCCGGTGGTTTTGCCAACGTGGCGTACACGCAAGTCACCGCCAGCGGCGAACGCCGACGCTCGAAGTACGTCCAGGTCTTCATTGTCGGCAACACCCGCAGGATCGATTGACTCCCATTACCCACCTGTTCAGAGGTAATCCGCCATGAGCGTTTTCAACACACCCGAGCCCCCTGTCAAAGCACGGCAAATTGACCTGCTTCCACCGCTGCCAAAACCCGGCGATATCAGAGTCAATAGCGTTCCTGTGCTCGTGATAACCAGCTTGATCAGCCTGCTGGCGGATGATGAGGCCGAATACGGTATCAATAGACGCGCGTTCCAGGAAGAAATAAACCAGCTAAAAGGGCTGATAACGGCGATCGACCCGTGGAGCAGCATGTCGGCAGGTGATCACTGGATAGTTGAAGCGATCTACTCGTCTGGGATCCCGATCACACTTGCGAATGGCACTGTCAGTGATACACAGGTGAATCTACGGATACTCCAGGTCATCTCACAGAATGATTTGCCCGACGGCGTGTGCGATCTGGTGGTCGGCGTACGCAGGATCAGCAATGTCGGGGGCGACTACGAACGCTCACCGGCACTGAAAGTACTGATCAAAACCACCCTGCCCGGCGGACCGGACCCGGATCCGACGGAGGCTTTCCATCAGGGACTGGCGCCTATCGAGGTGGAGCGGGACATCCTCGATAACGGCGTCACCAAGGACTATCTGGACGACAACAACGGGGTGCCCATCACCATCGCGCCCTACGAGAACATGCGCAAGAACTCCACCATTTTTGTCCTGTGGGGAGATAAAAAGATCGAGCTGCCCCTGGTCACTACCAGCCAGGTTGGCAAGCCCATAAAGTTCACGATCCCTAAAAACCTCCTGACGAATCTGCCCCCCGTAAATCCTTTGCGGCTCACTTATCACCTTAAGGATGTGGTGGACAATCACAGCGCTGCCGATGCGCCTCCGATCTTCTTCCTGTTCGACCCCACGCTCGTGCTACTCGAACCCCCCGTTATCGACAAGGCGGATGGCGAACAACAGCTCGACCTTGATGCACTGCTGGGGGAGGACGTCGAAACACATATCTTCTCCTCCAAAGTCAGTTTTGTACCTGGGGACGTGGTGGATCTGAGCTGGCGCGGCGTCAGCGCTGGTGGCCGTCAGGTGCCCGTGGATATGCAATGGAAACCCGAAGCGTCGAGCCGTTCGCACACGTTCATGATTCCCTATGACCGGGTCCACCTGATCGCTCGGGGTTTCGTCAAAGTTGACTATAGACTGACCCAAGCCGCCAAACCCACCACCCCGCGCTACTCACGCACGACCTACGCCAAGATGATCGGCATGCCCCTGAAGCTGGCTGCACCTGTGGTGCCTGAAGCCAAAGGGGGGTCTGTCGCGGTAGACACCGACCCGGCCCACGTGATCGTGAAAAGCCAGCCAGGGGCCATCATTCTCAACGATGTCGTTTACATTTACTGGTACGTCATAACGGCGGCAGGAATAGAGGATTTCTACGCGGCGTCCAGCCCCGTCAGCGCGGATATGGTGGACAAGGACATCGAGTTCACCGTCCCCAAAGACCATATTGAAAAATGGGAAGGGGCCAAGGTACTGGTCGAGTACACCGTCCGCCGCAAAGACACTGAAGACGTGGGTTCCGAAACCCTGGTGCTGGAAATCGGCGACATCACGGCCCAATTGCTGCGACCGGAAGTCATCGATGCGAAAGACGATGTGTTGATCCCGGAAAATGTACCCAACGGTGCAGCGGTCACCATCGAGCCTTATCCCGGCATGCGTGCCCTGCACATCGTCAGGCTCGACTTCATTGGGGCCAACCAGCAGGACTCCTGGTCGTCACCGCCGATAGAGGTGCAGCCTGAAATGGTGGGCAAAGACATTACGCGAACCGTGCCCTTCGAGAAACTGCTGGCCAATCGAAACAACACCGTCGAGCTGGTCTATACCGTCACCAACCCCTTTACCAAAACCCAACGGGTTTCGGAACGGCGGCGATTGAACATCGGCTCACCGATTCCGAACCCGGACATCACGATAGTCAAGGACGGCAATGGCAGCGATATCCCCCGCAACAGCCAGACATTTGCCACCCGGGCAACGCTGACGGGCACTGCTGGAGTGAGTGTCCCCGTAGAACTGCGCAACCATGGCGTGATCGTGGCCACACCAACCTCCACCGCAGGGAAAACCTGGTCACACACCCTCACCACCCTGGCGCCGGGCTCGTACAGTTTCACCGTGCAGAACCCCGGCACAAACCGGCCCTCCGCCATCTGGGCCTTTGTTGTGCAGGAAGCGCAGACGCCTACCATTACTTCCGTCACGACTGGTGACCGCCAGGTACCCAATAACGGCGCAACCTACTACCAGAGCAACATCATCATTCAAGGCAAGGCAACCCCGAAACAGCAGGTCGACGTCTATGATGGCGACGCCAGTCTCGGGCGCTTCCCGGTTGCAGACAACGGCGTGTGGACGGTCCCTGCGCGGTGGTTCGCAGTGACCAGGCATGTCATCACGGCGCGAACCATCGATGGTTCCAAACAATCGCTGCCACACGCTTTCACCGTTCAGCAAGGGTTGTTAAGCGATCTTGCAGATTTCAAATACGTGGCCTGGCAAGGTTGGGCCCCGGGCGGGGCGGGTGGTGGCGCGAGTGACTTTTCATTTTACGCGGCTCCCGGAAGGGGCTTTTACGCGCTGAACAACTACACCTATACGATGCGTTCACACGGTACGGTATTGCAAAAGTCCTTCTATAACTTGCAACCGGGGGCCATGTACCGATACCAATTTGCCGTAGCCCGAATGGATGGCCGTCACGACTCTCCGGTGCTTCGCTTAAGCACCAGCACAGGTGCCGCATCGCCTTATCAGACGATTGGCTCCTTTAACTGGATGGTTCTGGATTTGTATTTCACGCCGAACGTTCCTGAGGTAACGCTTTATCTCGACAGCGGCCAGCCCAGTGGCAACGGCAATGATTACGACATGGCCTGGGTCGTTCTGAGCAAAGTGACTTAAGCAGTAAAAACCCGCTGACCGTTAACCGGTCAGCGGGTTTTGTTTTGCCGGGGCGACATTTACGGAACGAGGACTTAAGCCAGTTGACTCCTCAACTGCCGCGCCGCCGCCACCATGTTCACCAACGCCGCCTCAGTCTCCGGCCACGCCCGGGTCTTCAGCCCGCAATCGGGGTTCACCCACAACCGCTCAGCCGGAATGCGCTTCACGGCTTTGCTCATCAACTTCACCATTTCCGCCGTGTCCGGCACCCGTGGCGAGTGGATGTCATACACGCCCGGCCCGATGTCATTCGGGTAGTCGAAGGCCTCGAAAGCCTCCAGCAATTCCATGTCCGAGCGCGAGGTTTCGATGGTGATCACATCGGCGTCCATCGCCGCAATGGACTGGATCACGTCGTTGAATTCGCTGTAGCACATGTGAGTGTGGATTTGGGTTTCGTCCCGCACACCGGAGGCGCTCAAGCGGAACGCTTCTACCGCCCAGTCGAGGTATTCCTGCCATTGCGCACGGCGCAGCGGCAAGCCTTCACGGAAGGCGGCTTCGTCGATCTGCACGATCTTGATACCGGCAGCTTCCAGGTCCACCACTTCGTCACGCAGGGCCAGCGCCAGTTGCTGCGCCTGGATTTTGCGCGAGACGTCTTCACGCGGGAACGACCACATCAGCATGGTCACGGGACCGGTGAGCATGCCTTTCATGACCTTGTCGGTCAGGCTTTGCGCATAGGTGATCCAGTCGACCGTCATGGCGTTCGGCCGACTCAGGTCACCATAGATGATCGCCGGTTTCACACAGCGCGAACCGTAGCTTTGCACCCAGCCAAAACGGGTGAACAGGTAGCCGTCCAGTTGCTCGGCGAAGTACTCGACCATGTCGTTGCGTTCGGCTTCACCGTGCACCAGCACGTCCAGCCCCAGGCGTTCCTGGACTTGCACGGCATGGCGGATTTCGCTGTGCATGGCGTCGGTGTAATCGTTGGCCGACAGCTTGCCTTGCTTGAACGCCTGGCGCGCCAGACGAATCGAACCGGTCTGCGGAAACGAGCCGATGGTGGTGGTCGGGAAGGCCGGCAGTTTCAATCGCGCACGTTGCTGTTCGATGCGTTTGGCGAACGGCGAGTGCCGTTGGCTGTCCTTGTCACGGATGGCGCTTATCCGTGCCTGCACCTCGGCTTTGTGGATACGCGGCGACTCGGCGCGACTGGCCTGAATCCCACGGCTTTTGGCGAGGGCGGCTTGCACCTTGGGTGATTGCGGGTCGTTCAGGGCATCGCGCAGCACGGCGATTTCACCGCACTTCTGCACGGCAAATGCCAGCCAGCTTTTCAGTTCCGGGTCGAGTTTGTCTTCGCGATCCAGATCCACCGGGCTGTGCAGCAGCGAGCAGGAACTGCTGACCCACAGGTTGTCGCCAAAGCGTTCCTGGGCCGGTTGCAGTTGCGCGAGCACTTGCTCCAGTTCGCAGCGCCAGACGTTGCGACCGTTGACCAGGCCCACCGAGAGAATCTTGTAGGTCGGCAGACGGTCCAGCACCTGGCCGAGTTGATCCGGGGCGCGCACGGCATCGATGTGCAGGCCTTGTACTGGCAGGCTGACCGCCAGGCCGAGGTTGTCTTCCAGACCGCTAAAGTAAGTAGCCACCAGTTTTTTCAGCGGCGAATATTGAAGGATGTGATAGGCGCGCTCGAAGGCGTTTTTCCAGGCCTGTGGCAGGTCAAGGGTCAGGATCGGTTCGTCGATCTGCACCCATTCCACGCCCTGAGCGGCGAGACGGCCGAGGATTTCACCGTAGATTGGCAGCAGGCGTTCCAATAGGTCGAGCTTGTCGAAGTCATTGCCTTTGGCTTTGCCCAGCCACAGGTAAGTCAGTGGACCGATGATCACCGGTTTGACGTTGTGGCCGAGGGCCTTAGCTTCGTCGACTTCGTCGAACAGCTGTTCCCAGCTCAGTTTGAATTGTTGATCAGCGCTGAACTCCGGGACCAGGTAGTGGTAGTTGGTGTCGAACCATTTGGTCAGTTCCTGGGCGTATTGCGCTTTGCTGTGTTCGCCGCCGCAGCAGGCCGTCGTGGCGCCACGGGCCATGGCGAACAGGGTGTCGAGGGTTGGCAGGCCGCGCGAGTCCTTGGCGCTGTCGAAACGCTCGGGAATCACACCGAAGGTCAAGGAGTGGGTCAGGACCTGGTCGTACCAGGCGAAGTCGCCCACGGGCAGCAGGTCGATGCCGGCGTCTTTCTGCAATTGCCAATGGGTGGCGCGCAATTGGCGGCCGACGCTTTTCAGCGCGTCCTGATCCAGATCGCCCTTCCAGTAGGATTCGAGGGCTTTTTTCAGTTCGCGGTCAGCGCCGATGCGCGGGAAACCCAGTGTGTGTGCCAAGGCCATGTGAAATTGCTCCCTCTAAAAGTTGCTGTAAAACATGGCGCTATTGTCGACAGCTAACCCAACATGAGACAAACTCAACCTTTTCGTGTTGATCACAAGTTTTCCTCATGGAGCCCCCGGTGCTTGAAATCCGTCACCTGAAGACCCTGCACGCGTTGCGCGAAGCCGATAGCCTGGTGGATGCGGCCGACCGCTTGCACCTGACGCAGTCGGCCCTGTCCCACCAGTTCAAGGAACTGGAGGAGCGCATGGGCATGCCGTTGTTCGTGCGCAAGACCAAACCGGTGCGCTTCACCAGCGCCGGTTTGCGTCTGCTGCAACTGGCCGACGCCACTCTGCCGTTGCTGCGCGGCGCCGAGCGCGATATCGCGCGGCTGGCCGGTGGCACTGCCGGGCGTTTGCACATGGCGATCGAGTGCCACAGTTGCTTTCAATGGCTGATGCCGACCATCGACCAGTTCCGCGATGCCTGGCCGGAAGTCGAGCTGGACCTGGCTTCAGGCTTCTCATTCGCCCCGCTGCCTGCGCTGGCCCGTGGCGATCTGGATTTGGTGGTGACCTCCGACCCGCTGGAACTGGCCGGGATCACTTATGTGCCGTTGTTCACCTATGAAGCGATGCTCGCGGTCGCCAATCAGCACCGTTTGGCGAGCAAGGCCTACATCGTCCCGGAAGATTTGCTCACGGAAACGCTGATCACCTACCCGGTGGAGCGTGATCGGCTGGACATCTTCACCCGTTTCCTGGAACCGGCCGATATCGAACCGGCTCAGGTCCGCACGTCGGAACTGACGGTGATGATGATGCAATTGGTGGCCAGCGGCCGCGGCGTGTGCGGCATGCCCCATTGGGCGCTGCATGAATACAGCTCACGGGGTTATGTGAAGGCCAAGCGGCTGGGCGAGAAAGGTTTGTTTGCGACGTTGTACGCGGGGATTCGCGCCGACATGCTGGATGCGCCGTACATGCGCGACTTCCTGCTGACGGCCAAGGACACGTCGTTCTCGACACTGGATGGCGTCAGCGCAGTTCGCTAGAGCCTGACGACGATCAAAATGTGGGAGCGGGCTTGCTCGCGAATACGGTGTTTCAGTCAACATTATTGTTGAATTTGACACCGCTTTCGCGAGCAAGCCCGCTCCCACAGGGATTGCGGTGGGTTCAGAGTTCCCGCCACATGTGGATTTTGTCGAAGTAGTCTTCACCGACCCGTACCGCCAAAGGTTCCAGGCCAAACTGGACGAAACCGCAACGCTGGTACAACTTGAACGCAGCCTCATTACCAGCGGTGACGGTCAGCTGGATCAGCCTCAGACCTTTATGGTCCTGCGCTTCAGCCAGGGCAGCCTGTACCAGGTGATAACCGACTCCGCGTTGCCGGGCCTTGCCCGATACGTACATGCCAAACAATGTCGCCTTGTGCCTGGCCTTTTCCCGAGGCTCGAAGGCCAGCCCGACGATGCCCGCCAACTCACCGCCTTCGAACGCGCCGAATACCACGTCCAGTTTGCCGCTCAGGCGTGATTCCCACCAACTCAATGGCATCACAGCACGTTCGCGCACGCTGGAGGTAAACGCCTGGGGATGCAGGTCATAGGCTTCGAGCATCAGCGCCCGATAATCCAGAGCATGACTGGCATCAAGCCGTTCAATCCACATGTTCAAGCCATCCGTCGTTGTTCCAGCATCAGTCGCACTGCCAGCGCCGACAGCACGAACCCCATGAAATAGCGCTGCACCGCCAGCCAGGACGGGTTGTTGACGAACCAGGAGGCGATGCCCGCGGCGAACAGCGCGATCAGCAGATTGACGCTGAAACTGACGCCGATCTGAGTCAGCCCCAGCGTGATGCTTTGCGTGAACACCGAGCCATGCTCAGGCGTAATGAACTGCGGAAACACCGACAAGTAAAACACGGCGATCTTCGGGTTCAGGGCGCTGGTCAGAAAACCCATGGTGATCAGTTTGCGCGACGAGTCCGGCGGCAACTGCTGCGCTTCGAACGGTGAACGCGCACCCGGTTTGACGGCTTGCCACGCCAACCACATCAGGTACAGCGCGCCAGCCCACTTCAGCACTTCGTAGGCCATCGGCACCGCCAGAAATACCGCGGTCAAACCGGCAGCGGCCGCGAACAGGTGCACGAAAAACCCCGCGACCACACCCAGCAACGACGTCACACCGGCCTTGCGGCCCTGGCAGATCGAACGGGAGATCAGGTAAATCATGTTCGGCCCCGGCGTCAGCACCATCAGCAACGCGGCAGCGGCGAAAATCAGCAAGTCTTGAAGCGGGATCATGGGCAGTCCTTTGTCCGGGAATAATCAGGCAGTTTCGGTTAACAAGGCTCGATAAAACGGCAGGATCAGGTCCCGTGTCAATGGCGCCAGCGTGACATTGCCGTCAGTGGCCGGGTCGATCCAGCGCACCTCTTCGATTTCCGCCGCCGGCGATACGTCTGAATCGATGGTCAGCTGAAAGAGTTCGGCCTGGACGGTAAAACCCGGCTCATTGGCGGCCGGTGCCGAGAATTGCCCGAGATAAGTGGCGTGTGCCGGATCGATGACCAGGCCCAATTCTTCTTCAAGTTCACGGGCCAGCGCCTGGACCGGTTGCTCATGGGCTTCGATCTTGCCCCCCGGCTGCATGAACGCTTCGGTGCTGCGCTTGCGGACCAACAGCGTGCGCCCGTCCGGGCCGATCAACAGGGCAGCGGCGATGCGGATGAGGCGGGGTGAAGCAGCGGATGACAGCGTCATGGATCAGGATCGCCCTTGGCAAAAGGCGCAAGGATCACATGGCTCCGCTGCCTCGTCACGCCGAAAAACATCTCTGCAGACATCCGCAAATCCCCTGTGGGAGCGGGCTTGCTCCGGGCGGCGTTCCGACGAAGGCGGCGGGTCAGTCAACATCAATGTTGAATGAAAAACCGCCTTCGTCGGAACGCCGCCCGGAGCAAGCCCGCTCCCACAAGGGGATTGTCTAGAGTCTGGAAAACTAACTGGCCTCGAGAACCGCAACGTCTTCCGGCACCTTCACGAAAATGCTGTATTTCGCGCCTTCCATGGCTTCGAAGGCGATCAACTTCTCCACCAGTGGCCCGTTCAACACCTTGCCGGCATTGAGCAGCAGCATGCCGTTGTCGGCATTGAGGTTGCGCGCCAGGATCATGCCCGCCGCCACTTCCCGTGTGGTCAGCACCTTGACCGACGGATCGGCCAACGAGACATCGCTCAGGTAGGCGGCACAGACCTGAATGAAATCCTCCACCAACTCGGGATCGTAGAGTCGCCCGGCATAGTTGCGGATGTAGACCAGTGCTTCATCGCTGTTCATCTGCCGCTCGAGGATCAGCCCACGCTGCAACTCAATGAAATCCACCGCCAGTTTCAATAGCCGCGAACCGAACGGAATCGCCTCGCCCTTGAGCCGGTCGGGGAAGCCGCTGCCGTCCCAGCGCTCCTGGTGATGAAGAATCAGACGGGCGGCGTCCTTCATCGGATCGAGCGTCATCAACAGCGATTCGCTCTGCTTGGGATAACCGCGATAACGCTCCCGATCGCTGTGGTGCAGCAGGTCCGCGGGTGCGGTCATCATGCTGTCGGTCCAGCTCAGCTTGCCAATGTTGTAGAGCGCCGCGGCCATGGTCAGGTCGCGACTGGTGCCCTCGTCCAGGCCATGAAGTTTGCAGTACACCCGCACCAGTTCGATGATCTGGCGGTTGGTCTGTTTGGCCGGCGGCAGGCGCAGGTTGGCCAGCAGCGAGAACACCTCGGTGCCGGTGACATAGCTGTGCTTGAGCTCTTCGTAGGCCAGGTCGAGCATGTCGGCGGTCTGCTGCAGTTCGGCAGTGCGGGCGGCGACGTGTTTTTCCAGGGTGATGTTGAGCGACTTCAACTGGTCGTTCTGCAACCGGGTCAACTGCTCCAGACGCTGGCGTTCGCGCTCGGAGTATTGATGAGCGAGGGACTGGCGCAAGGTCAGGAGCATTTCCTCGTCGCTCCAGGGTTTGCTGATGTAGCGGTGAATCTTCCCTTCGTTGATCGCTTTGATGATCGTCGGCATGTCCGCGTAGCCGGTGAGCAGAATCCGGGTGGTCGTCGGGTAAAGCTGATGGATGCGGGCCAGCAGCGTGGCGCCGTCCATATTGGGCATGCGTGCGTCGGTCATCACCAGGTCAATGGAGTGTTGCTCCATGATCTCCAGCGCCTGGCCACCGCTGGTGGCCAGCAGCAACTCGTAGGGCTGGCCGCGTAACAGGCGACGCAGGCTGTTGAGGATTGACTCCTCGTCATCGACCAGCAGCACCTTGGGTTTATCGTTCAAAGTCGTGGGGAGTTGCTCTTCCATGGCGTCACCTCAAGAAAAACGGGCACATCGTTGTGGCAGGCCCCGAGGCAAACATCCCCTATTGCCGGAGCCTGACCTACAGGCTAGATGATTTTCAGCCCGCCAACAGAAATGATTCAGCTCATTGAGTTGCGCGAAGTGCTGGACAGGCGACTATGCTGAGCTGACTCGGATCCAAATCTGCACGTTCGGTCAGGTGATCAGGGAAAGGAAGCCCCCATGCGAAAACCGCATCAAGCTGCCGCCGGTACTGGCGTATGTCGATAAATACGCTGCTGGCGCGGACCAACCGACGGATTCTTATCGTCGACGACACAGCCTCGATTCATGCGGACTTTGCCAAGATCCTTAGTCCCCCATCGATCGAAGACGACAGCCTGATCAGCGCCGAAAATGCCCTGTTCGGCACTCCTGCGGCGCTATCGCTGCAGAGCTTCGTGCTCGATTCGGCGTTTCAGGGCCTCGAAGCCCTGGACAAGGTCGAGACGGCGCTGGCCAACGACATGCCCTACGCGATGGCCTTCATCGATATGCGCATGCCGCCAGGCTGGGACGGGCTGGAAACCATCGAACGGCTATGGCAAGTCGATCCCAAGCTGCAAGTGGCGCTTTGCACCGCTTATTCCGACTATTCCTGGGAAGACATCGACGAACGCCTGGAACTGGGCGATCGCCTGCTGATTCTGAAAAAACCCTTCGATGCCATCGAAATCCGCCAGATGGCCAGCGCATTGACGGCCAAGTGGCAAATGACCGAAGACGCAGAGCTGAAGATGTCGCTGCTCGAACAGGCGGTCGAAGAACGCACCCGAGAACTGTCCGACGCCAACATCATCGTGCAGAACAGCCCGACCATTCTGTATCGGTTACGCGGCGAACCGTCGTTTCCGTTGATGTACATCTCGCACAACATCACCAAATACGGTCATGTCGCGGCGAAACTGGTCGCCTCGACCAACTGGGCTCAGGAACTGATCCATCCCGATGATCAAACCAAGGTCGACACCGCCATGGCCCGGGTGCTGGACCGTCATGCGGCAGGCGCTTCCATCGAATTCCGGATGCGCACTGGCGAAGGCGCCTGGCGCTGGGTCGAAAACCGCTATATCCCGGTGCGCGACGATGAAGGCCGTTTGCTGGAAGTCGAAGGCATCATCATCGACATCACCGAACGTAAACTGGCCGAAGAGAAAATCGCCCTGCTGGCCCGCACCGACGGGCTGACCGGGCTGGCCAACCGGGCGACGCTGATCGAGCGGTTGCACCAGGCATTCGCCTCGGCGCGTCGGGGGGCGGCACCGTTCGCCATGTTTTACCTGGACCTGGATCACTTCAAACGCATCAACGATACCCTCGGCCATCCCGTGGGCGACCTGTTGCTGCAAGAGGTTGCCCGCCGGATCAAGGACTGTGTGCGCGAAAACGATGTGGTCGCCCGCCTCGGCGGTGACGAGTTCGCGATCTTGCAACTGGACGTCGGCGACCCGACCCAATCCGCAGCCCTGGCCGCCAAGATCCGCGATACGTTGGTACTGCCCTATTCCCTGGCCGGCAATGATGTGCGGGTCTCAGTGAGTATCGGCATCAGCAGCTGCACCCCGGAAAGCACCAGCGCCGACGGCCTGCTGACCCAAGCCGACATGGCGCTGTACCGCTCCAAGGAACAGGGCCGCAACCAGTACCACTTCCACTCCGAGGAGATCAATCAGGAGGTGGTCGAACGCATGACCATCGCCAGCGACCTGAGAACGGCCATCGAACACGAAGAACTCGAACTGCATTACTGGCCGGAAGTGGACTTGACCAGCGGCAAAATCCTCGGCATGGAAGCGCAAGTCAGCTGGAACCACCCTGAGCGCGGTTTGCTGGAAGCCCCGGCGTTCCTGCCCGCGGCGGAAAAGACCGGCACCATCGTCGCGCTCGGTCACTGGGTGCTGGATCGCGCCTGCCGGCAAATGCGTCAATGGCGCGATGAGGGAATGGCGCCGCCGGTGATTGCGATCAAGCTGTCCCTGGCGCAACTTAAAAGTGGCCCCGAACTGATCTATGACGTGCTGCGCACCACCGCGCGCTGGGAACTCTGCCCCTGGGACCTGCGCTTCGACGTCACGGAAGCGACACTGGCCCAGACCAAATGGACCCACAACGATGTGCTGCCGCGCCTGCGTGAACTGGGGGTGAAGATCGCCATCGACGACTTCGGCACCGAGTACTCCTCGTTCGACTACCTCAAGACCTACCAGGTCAATCACCTGAAACTCGCTCAGGCCTTCATCGACACCGCCGCCCGCGATCCGGCCAGCGCGAACACCTTGCGCGCCATCATCAACTTCGCCCGTGAAGTCGGGATCGGCATCATTGCCGAGGGCGTCGAAACCCAGGAGCAGCGCAGCTCGCTGATGGCCACCGGTTCACCGATGAACGCCCAGGGTTACTTCTTCAGCAAAGCGGTCAGCAGCCAGCAGGCCGCCGAGCTGCTGAAGGCCGGCAGCATCGTGCCCCCCAACCATGACATCGGGCCGATTCTGGAGAACCCGCCGCGCTCCACGGAGGGCAAAGGATGAAAACGCCTTTCGTGCGGACTAACCGGCGCATCTTGATCATCGACGACACGCCCTCGATTCATGAGGATTTTCGCAAGATTCTTGGCGCCGAGATCGAAGGTGAGGAACCCGGCGGCGAACAGACCCTCGCCAGCGCTGAAGAAGCCCTGTTCGGCACCGTGCAGCTTGATCGGCTGACGTTCCAGCTCGACTCGGCCTACCAGGGCCAGGAAGCCCTCGAACTGGTCACGCGCTCACTGGCCGAAGGTCGCCCCTATGCCATGGCGTTCACCGACATGCGCATGCCACCGGGCTGGGACGGCCTGGAAACCATCGAACAACTGTGGAAGGCCGACCCTCACCTGCAAATCGCGTTGTGCACCGCTTTTTCCGATTACACCTGGGAAGACATGGCCGAACGGCTGGAATTCGGCGACCAGTTGCTGGTGCTGAAAAAACCCTTCGACAGCCTGGAAATCCGCCAGATGGCCAGTGCCCTGACCTGGAAATGGCAGATGGCGCAGGACGCGGCGATGAAGGTCCTGAGCCTGGAGCAAACCATCGAGGCGCGGGTCCACGAACTGCTCAAGGTGTCGCACCTGTTGCAGTACGACGTACTGACCGAGCTGCCCAACAGCACCTTGCTCGGTGACCGGTTGAACCAGTCCCTGGCCCTGTCCCGGCGCCATGACAAACAACTGGCCGTGATGTTTCTGGGCCTCGATCGCTTCAAGCGCATCAACAATGCCCTGGGTCATCCGGCCGGTGACGAAATGCTTAAACAGGTCGGGCGCAATCTGGTGGCGACGATCCGCGAGTCCGACTCGGTGTTTCGCTACGGTTCCGATGAATTCGTGGTGATCCTCGCCGACGTCCGCCATCCCCAGCAGACCAAGGGCATCGCCGAAAAACTCTTGAACGCCATCCGCGCGCCCCAGCACATTGCCGGCCACGACCTCAGCGTGACCGCCAGCCTGGGCATCAGCATTTACCCGGACGACGGCTTCGATGCCATCGCGCTGATCAAGAAAGCCGAAACCGCGATGCGCAACGTCAAGGAAAGCGGCCCGAACGATTTCAGGTTTTTCATCGACGAGATGAACCAGCGCGCCCGGGATCAGCAAAGCATCGAGAGCGGCATTCGCCTGGCGCTGGAACGCAACGAATTTGTCCTGCATTACCAGCCCAAACTGGACCTGGTCAGTGGCCAGGTGGTCGGTGCCGAGGCGCTGATCCGCTGGCAAAAACCGGGGCACGGCCTGGTCTACCCCTCGGACTTCATCAGTATTGCCGAAGACAGCGGCTTGATCGTGCCGTTGAGCAAATGGGTGCTGGCCGAGGCATGCCGACAAGCCTGCGCCTGGCAGGCCGCGGGGCTGCCGAAAATCTGTATGTCGGTGAACATGTCGGCCATCGATTTCCGTCAGCGAGACTTTGTCGACGGCATCGAACAGATCCTCAAACAAACAGGTCTGGAACCGGCCTTGCTGGAGCTGGAAATCACCGAAGGCGTGTTGATGCAGAACGTCGAAACCACGGTAAACGCTCTGGCCCGGCTCAAGGTGATGGGCGTACGACTGGCCATCGATGACTTCGGTACCGGTTATTCCAGCCTGAGCTACTTGCGGCGTTTTCCCATCGACGTGCTGAAAATCGACCAGTCGTTCATTCGCGGCTTAAGCCGCGACAGCAGCGACGCCGCGCTGGTCAGCGCCATCATCAGCCTGGGCCGGAGCCTCAAGCTGACCATCATTGCCGAAGGGGTGGAAACCCTCGAACAACTGGACTTCCTCAAGTCACATCAATGTGAAGAGGGTCAAGGTTACTACTTCAGCAAAGCCGTGGCGCCGGACGCCTTCGTCCGGTATCTGGGGTCGGTGAAGCCCTCTTCATCCGCAGCCACGTGAGCGATGCGCAGGCCCAAGCCAAGGAATCATCAGATGTCGCCTTCTTTTCACCGTCTGCTATTGGCGCCGTTGTTCGGCTTCTGCCTGAGCGCTGGCGCCGCACCGCTGGATGAGCCGCTCAAACCACTGCCGGCGGTGCCCCAGCAAAATCCGCTGCGGATCGAGCTCGGTCGCCAGTTGTTCAACGAGACACGCTTGTCGGTCAACAATTCACTGTCCTGCGCCAGTTGCCATCGACTGGAAAATGGCGGTGCCGACAACAAGGCGTTTTCCCTCGGGTTCAACGGCGTTCCAGTGACGATCAACACCCCCAGCGTGTTCAACGCCAGCCTGAATTTCCGACAATTCTGGAACGGCCGCGCCGACACACTGGAAACCCAGATCCACGGCGTGGTGCAAAGCCCCAGTGAAATGGGCAGTAACTGGGAGCATGTAGTGCAGATGCTGACCGCCGATGCGGCTTATCAGACCTCGTTCGCCAACGCCTACCCGGACGGCGTGACCATGAACAATGTGCAGAATGCCCTGGCCACCTATGAACGCACGCTGATCAGCGCCAACTCGCGTTTCGACCAATACCTGCAAGGCGATACCGACATTCTCACCCTCGACGAGAAATACGGTTACCAACGTTTCAAGGACTACGGCTGCATCGCCTGCCACCAGGGCGTCAACATCGGCGGCAACATGTTCCAGAAGTTCGGGGTCATGGGCGACTACTTCAAGACTCGAGGCAACCCCACCGAAGCCGACCTGGGCCGCTATCTGATCACCAAAGACGAAGAGGACCGCAACGTATTCAAGGTCCCGAGCCTGCGCAACGTAGCCGTGACCGCGCCGTACTTTCACGATGGCTCGGCCAAAACCCTCGAAGAGGCGGTGGATGTGATGTTCAAGTTCCAGCTCGGTCGTATTCCCTCTGCCGACGACAAGACGCTGATCATCAAATTCCTCAAGACCCTGACCGGTGAATGGGGAGGCAAGCCCTTATGAAAACGTCTAACCGCCGCAACCTGGCGTT
Source organism: Pseudomonas sp. PDM25 (assembly GCF_019219045.1). NCBI lineage: Bacteria > Pseudomonadati > Pseudomonadota > Gammaproteobacteria > Pseudomonadales > Pseudomonadaceae > Pseudomonas > Pseudomonas sp. PDM25. The sequence goes on along the minus strand of NZ_JAHUWL010000015.1, from coordinate 53,736 downwards.
GCTCGGCGTCGTGGCCCTGATGCTGGCTTCAGTGCTGCTGTTTCTGTACCTCAAATCCAGCTCGAACCAGACGATAACCTACGCCGAATCCCGGGACTTGATCGGCCGGATCAAACAGCTGAACGCACAATGGGAAACCGAGATCCTCAAGGCCAGGATCGCCATCAGTCACAACTACGATCCGTTGGTCTCGCCACTGACCGAGATAACGGACCTTTGGGAGCGGTTCGACACCATGGAGTCGAGCCATGGCCGCAACGACTCGCCCGTCTGGCGCACCAGCCATGATGCGTACCTGAGCGCCATTCAGGAAAAGACCCGTTTGGTGGAGCAGTTCAAGTCTCACAACGCCGTGCTGCGCAACTCACTGGCGTTCCTGCCCACCGCCGAGGACGACATTCAGGAACAGCTGTCCGGGTTGGTGGGTGAGGACCAACTGCAACTTCAGAACATCGCCACCGACACCTATGACTTGCTGCTCAGCAGCCTGGAGTTCGCCCAGGTCACCTCCGATGACAGGGCCGCCGACATCCTGCTCGGGTTGAACAAACTGGGGGTGAACAAACAGCGTCTGCCTGAACAGTTCCACAGTCCGATCGACATTATGAGCAACCACATCGCGCTGATTGTGCGCGAACAACCCGTGGTCAATCGGTTACTGGAAAACATCGAAGCCGTTCCCGTGGCCGAACGCCTGGACGACATTACCAACCTGCTGAACACCGACCAGCAGCGGACCGACGCGGTCGATCAGCGTTATCACTTCTACATGCTGGTGTTTTCCGTACTGTTGGTGCTGTTACTGGTGTACCTGGCGATTCACCTGATGCGCAGTTTCACGGTGATCAACCGCGTCAACAAAGCCCTGCAAACCGCCAATGAAGACCTGGAGCTGCGGGTTGAAGAGCGCACCCGCGAACTCAAGGATACCCAGAGCGAACTGCTCGACACCGCGCGCCAGGCCGGCATGGCCGAGATCGCCACCAATGTGCTGCACAATGTCGGCAACGTGCTCAACAGCGTGAACATTTCGGCCGACCTGGTGACCCGCAAACTGCGCGGCAGCAAGGCACTGGGCCTGGGCAAGGCCATGCAACTGATCAACGACCATCAAGGTGACCTCGGCACCTTTCTGACCGAGGACCCGAAAGGCAAGTTGCTACCCGGTTACCTGAATCAACTGGTGGACGCGATAGCCCTGGAACAACAAGGCATGACCGACGAACTGGCCCAACTGACCAAAAGCGTGGACCACATCAAGGACATCGTCGCCACCCAGCAGTCCTACGCAGGCGCCAACAGCCTGATGGAACCGCTGCACATCAGCGAATTGCTGGAAGACGCCCTGCGCATGAACTCTGGCGCCCTGACCCGACACCACGTCACGGTGGTCAAGGAGTACAGCGATGTGCCGCAGGTCATGGGGGACAAGCACCGGTTGCTGCTGATCCTGATCAACCTGATCAGCAACGCCAAATACGCCATGTCCGACCTCAGCAACCGCCCGCGACAAATGACCCTGGGGGTCAAAATCGTCGAAGACAAGATCCTGCAAGTCAGCGTCAAGGACGACGGCGAAGGCATCGCCGAGGAAAACATGACGCGCATCTTTTCCCACGGGTTTACTACCCGCAAGGAAGGCCACGGCTTCGGCCTGCACAGCTGCGCCCTGGCCGCCATCGAAATGAACGGCCACCTCACCGCCCATAGCGACGGACCGGGCAAGGGTGCGCTGTTCACGTTGCAGATACCGCTGAAAACCGTCAAGGAGGAAGCATGAGCGAGCTTTCGAATCGACGCATTCTGCTGATCGATGACACCCCGTCCATTCACGTGGACTTCCGCAAGATTCTCACGCCCATGCCGGAACAGACCGTCGAACTGGACGAGATGGAGGCCGAGCTGTTTGGCAGCGAAGTGAAATCAACCCGTGCACTGTTCGAGCTCGACTCGGCCTATGGCGGCCAGGAAGGCCTGGGCAAACTCAAATGGGCCTTGCAGGAAAACCGCCCCTACGCCCTGGCCTTTGTCGACATGCGCATGCCCGAGGGCTGGGACGGTGCGCAGACCATCGAACATTTGTGGCAGGCCGACCCACGCCTGCAAGTGGTGGTGTGCACCGCCTATTCCGACTATTCCTGGGATGAACTGCTCGATCGATTGAACGCACATGACCGGCTGCTGATCCTGAAAAAGCCGTTCGACAACATTGAAGTCCAGCAGATGGCCAACACCCTGTTGACCAAATGGGACATGACCGAACGGGCCAGCGTGCAGATGGACCATTTAGGGCAAATGGTCGAACGCCGAACCCGGCAACTGACAGAAACCAGCGTTGAATTGCAGCGGGAAGTCGACGAGCGCAAACAGCTGGAAACCCAATTGGTGCAATCGGAAAAACTCGCTTCATTGGGGCAGCTCGCGGCTGGCGTCGCCCATGAAATCAACAACCCCATCGGCTTCATTTCCTCCAACCTCGGCACCCTGGACGGCTACTTCAAACAACTGCAGGAAATGCTCGACGCCTATCGCGATGCGGAAGAGGCGATCGGCTCCAGCGAGCTCATCGAGCGTTTGAACCAACTGCGCGAACGGGTCGAGCTGGAGTTCCTGCGCGAGGACATTCCGCTGCTGATCAAGGAGTCCAAGGACGGCATCAACCGGGTCGGGCAGATCGTCAAGGACCTGAAGGACTTCTCCCGGGTGGACTCCAATCAGGAATGGCAGTGGGCCAATCTGCAACAGGGCATCGAATCGACCTTGAACATTGTCGCCAACGAACTCAAGTACAAGGCCGATGTGCTCAAGGAATACCAGGACCTGCCCGACATCGAATGCCTGCCTTCGCAAATCAATCAGGTGATCATGAACCTGATCGTCAACGCCTCTCAGGCCATCGGCCCGGAGCGCGGCACCATCACCTTGCGCACCGGGCTTGAAGCGGAAACGGTGTGGATCGAGGTCGCGGACACTGGCTCCGGCATCGCATCGGACAGCTTGCTGAAAATCTTCGACCCGTTTTTCACCACCAAACCGGTGGGCCAGGGGACGGGGCTGGGGTTGTCCCTGTCCTATGGCATCGTGAAAAAACATCGGGGGGATATTACGGTGCGCAGTGAAGTCGGCGTGGGAACCACGTTTCGGGTCCAGTTGCCGATTCACCAATCCAATCTCTGAACCCCCACCCCTGTAGGAGCAAAGCTTGCTCGCGATTGCGGTGTGTCATTCACTATTAATGTCGACTGACACACCGCAATCGCGAGCAAGCTTTGCTCCTACGGGTTTATACGGGTTATGTGGCTTCCTGGAAATCCATCTCCGGTGGCTGGCGACGGAAGCCGCCAGTCAGCACCGCCAGGTACACCACGCCAATCGCCAGCCAGCTCAACCCCAGATAGATCGCCAGGTGATCGAGGCTGACCATCAGCCACAAATCCGCCGCCAGACCGATAAACGGGAACAGCAGGAACAACACGAATTCACGCAGCCCTTTGTGCTCACCGCCGATCCAGTAGTGAAAGATCACCGACAGGTTCACCAGACTGAACGCCAGGAACGCGCCGAAATTGATGAACGAGGTCGAGGTGGTGACGTCCAGTTTCAGCGCCAGCAACGCGACCACGGCGCACAGCAGGATGCTGTTGACCGGTGTGCCAAAGCGTTCATGCAAAGTGCCGAAGAACGATTTTGGCAGCACGCCATCGCGACCCATGGCGAACAACAGCCGCGAGCCGCTGGCCTGCGCCGACAGGCCCGACGCAAACTGGCCGACGATCAGGCCGATCAGGAAGATCGACACGAACAGGTCACCACCAATGTTGCGGGCAATTTCATAGGCTGCCGAGTCGACGCTGTCGAACTGGAACGACGGATGCGCGATCTGCACGAAGTACGACACACCGACGAAGATCAACCCGCCGATCAGGGTGATCAGCATGATCGCTCGCGGGATGGTGCGGCGCGGGTCGCGGGTTTCTTCGGTCAGGGTGCTGACCGCGTCAAACCCGAGGAATGAATAACAGGCGATGGCTGCACCGCTCATGATCAGCGGCATCTGCATATCACCGTTGAAGAACGGTTTGACCGACCACAACGGCGTGCTCGCATCACCACCGACGTAATGAACGCACAGCGCCACGAAGGCGATCAGCACCAGGAACTGCACCAGCATCAGTAACGCGTTGATGCCGTTGGCCAGTTTCAGGCCGACGATGTTGATTGCACTGGTGATGCCGATGAACGCCAGTACCCAGATCCACTGCGGCACGGCCGGGAACGCGGAGTTGAGGTAGGCCGCGCCGATCAGCCAGATCGCCATCGGCAGGAACAGGTAGTCGAGCAGCACGGCCCAACCGGCAATGAAACCGAGTTTCGGGCTGATCGCCTTGCGGACATAGCTATAGGCCGAGCCAGCGACGGGAAACGCCGAGGCCATTCGGCCGTAACTCATGGCGGTGAAAAACATCGCCACCAGCGCCGCCAGGTAAGCGGCCGGGACCATGCCGGCGGTGGATTGAGCGAGGATGCCAAAGGTGCCGAGCACGATGATCGGCGTCATGTAGGCGATGCCGAACAGCACCACCGACCCCAATGACAGGGTGCGTTGCAAATGAGCCATGAGCGACTACTCCGAATTTATTAGATTTATGGCAGAGCCGAGTTCGGCGCTAAATTTCGGGTGTTTCGTTGTTGTTCTGGTTATTGGCCGACACAGATGTGTCGCCTGTCAGGGCCTCTTCGCGAGCAAGCCCGCTCCCACATTTGATCTCGGGAGTTCACACAACCAATGTGGGAGCGGGCTTGCTCGCGAAGGGGGCCAGTACAAGCCACAGAGAATTTGGATCAACCTTTTGGAATCAGCAGCTCCCGCAATCCACAAGCATGCTCAACAATCTCTCCCGGCAACCGCAGCCGCTGATCATCCAGATACCGATAATCCTGCCGCGCCGCCGTCAACTGATTCAGGTCCAGCTCCACTGCAAACTGCCCCTCCTCCCGCCCGGCCTCGAACAACAAAGTCCCCAGCGGATCCACCAGCGCACTGCCACCCGCGAACACCAACCCGCCATCGCCCTCTTCCACCCGGTTGACCATCAGCGCAAACGCCTGGTTTTCCTGGGCGCGGGCCATGATCGCGGTGCGGTGAGTCGGGCCGTAAGGGTCCATGTTGCCGTTGGTGACGATCAGCAGTTCGGCCCCCAATTGCGCCAGGGCCCGGGCGGTTTCCGGGAATTCGATGTCGTAGCAAATCAGCAGGCCGACCCGCACACCGTTCCACTCACACGTGGCGTAACGGTCGCCGGGCTCGAACACACCGCGGTCCGACGCCCACAGGTGCGTCTTGCGATATTTCAGCGCGATACCTTCGGGGGTGATCAGCAGCGTGGTGTTGTAGAAGCGGCCGTTGTCGTTTTCGGCCATGCCGATCACCACGGCGATATTGCGTTCACGGGCCGCAGCCAGCACCGCGCTGACGGTCGGACCGTCCAGCGGTTCGGCGGTTTCGGCCAACGCCTCGAGGGTCGGGAAGCCCATCAGGTGGGTTTCGGGAAACACGATCAGCTGCGTATCGGCAGCACAGGCCGCCATCGCCTTCAGCGCGCGGTCGAGGTTGTAAGCCGTGTCGTTGTCACGGCCCGCCAACTGGGCGAGTTCGACTTTCATGGGTATTCCTTGTTCTTGACCAGGCTGGCAGAAAGATTGCCCGGTCGGTGTCTGTGCGCCAGTATGCGCAGCAAGCCACCGGCCGGGAAATCACGCCGCTGGGGTAACCCGATAGGGGTAGAGGCATGACACTTTCGTTAGACGACATCGCGTGGCACCGCTCGGTCGGGCAACTGATCGACGCCCTGGACAAGCCCAATTTCTGGACGCAGTTGGTACGGTTGCTGGATCAGTACGTGACCTTCGACAGCTGGGTGGCGCTGCTTTTCAGCGCTGATCAGCACCCGCAAGTGTTCGCCGAATGCCCGGGCGCGGACGGCAGTCCCGATCAGTTGTTCCAGGACTATCTGCGCGGTTTGTACCTGCTCGATCCGTTCTACATCGCCTGTCGCGAGCAGTCGCGCACCGGGCTTTATCGCCTGTCGGAAGTGGCGCCGGAGCATTTCGAGCTGACCGAGTATTACCAGCGCTACTTTCGTCTGAATGTGGTGGCCGATGAAATCCAGTTCAATTGCCAACTCGAAGGCGACCGCACGCTGTGCCTGTCACTGGGCAGCAAGCAACGTTTCAGCGGCCAACAGATTGCCTTGCTGTCGCTGATCCAGCCCTGGGTGCTCGGCCTGTTACGCCAGCGCCTGCCCTACGAAATCAACGAAGTCGTGGCCCTTGCGCCAGCACCACCGCCAGTCGACTGGCGCGTGCAGCTGGAGACGTCGGTGCAGCAACTCAAAGGCGCGCAATTGACCGCCCGGGAGCTGGATGTCGGACGCTTGATGCTCAGCGGTTGCTCCAGTAAAGAAATCGCCCGCAAGCTGGAAATCTCTGTTGAAACCGTGAAAGTCCATAAGAAACACATGTACAGCAAACTGGGGATCAAATCCCAGTCGGAGCTGTTTTCGATTTTTCTGCAGGCACAAAATGCCTGAGCACCCGTCACTTCATTGATTGTTACCACTTATCGGAAACAGAAGAGACCTGTTATTTCTGACAGTAGACCCGACCCACCTCCCCGCTAAACAATCCGTCTGACGTTGATGTTCAATCAATGCGGTTATGCCCGCACTGCCTGTCCTGGATCTAGCTGAGTAACTAACTCACTTCGTTGATCTAAGCGTGCTCTTGCATGATCAGCGCGTTGCAATTGGACGTTTAAGGTAATTAAACGTTTTTACTCATCAGCCACGGACAGGTTTCCTTATGTTTACACGCCGCTCCTTTTTGACATTCGCGTCACTCTCAACGGCTTTCTGCGCTCTGAACATCAAGTCAGCGGCAATCGCAGAAGAACATCTGAAGCTGGGTGCGTCTGAGGTGTTCTCCTTCGACAGTTTGATTGAACGTGCGCGAGCCTTAGTGTTGAAGCCCTATATCGCTCCAGCAACAGCTTCTGCACAACTCCTGTCAAAGATCGACTACGAAGCCCATGGAAAAATAAAGTTCGACCCGCAACATGCGCTTTTTTCAAAAGGGTCAGGACAATACCCTGTCACTTTTTTTCACTTGGGCACCTACTTTCGTGTACCGGTCCGCCTGCATTTGATTAAAGAAGGTATTGCTCAAGAGATAATCTACGACCCGAGCTACTTCACTATGCCTGCCGAAAGTCCGGCTCATGCACTTCCCCCGGACAGTGGTTTTTCTGGATTTCGTCTTCAGGAAAGTCGCCGGGGTGACCAGAAAAAACGCGACTGGAAGCACAATGACTGGGTGGCCTTTCTCGGTGCCTCGTATTTTCGCGCCATTGGCGAGTTGTACCAATATGGGCTTTCAGCGCGCGGCATCGCGCTGGACGTCGCGCAACCGGATACGGCTGAAGAGTTTCCAAACTTCACGCACATCTGGTTTGAAACCCCCAAGGAGGATCGCAATGAGAGCGTGACGCTGTACGCGTTGCTCGACGGCCCCAGCATCTGTGGCGCCTATCGCTTCACCATTCACCGGACCAAAGGTGTGGTCATGGATGTCGAGTGCGCGCTATTTCTGCGCCAGGATGTTGGACGTTTTGGCATCGCCCCGCTGACCTCCATGCATTGGTTCAGCGAAACCGCCAAGCGCACCGCTGCCGACTGGCGCCCCGAGGTACACGATTCTGATGGCCTGGCGCTTTGGACCGGGAACGGCGAGCGCATCTGGCGACCATTGAACAACCCAGGGCGCACCATGGCGTCGGCTTTCAGCGACAACCATCCACGAGGTTTTGGTTTATTACAGCGGGATCGGGACTTCAACAATTTTGAGGACGGCGTGCATTACGAACGTCGCCCCAGTCTGTGGGTAGAACCTCTTGGCGATTGGGGGGCAGGCAGCGTTCAGTTGGTGGAAATCCCCACTGACGATGAAATTCACGACAATATCGTCGCCATGTGGGTCCCTGCTGAACCTGCCGAGGCAGGCAATACCTATCGGCTACGTTATCGCCTTCATTGGTTGGCGGATGAACCCTACCCTTCTGAATTGGCTCGTTGCGTGGCGACGCGCTTGGGCAATGGCGGCCAACCCGGCCAACCGCGCCCCAAAGGCGTGCGCAAGTTCGTCGTAGAGTTCAAAGGCACACCGCTGGAGAAGCTCGCCTTCGGGGTAAAACCGCAAGCCGTACTGTCTTCCTCGAGAGGAACATTCTCGAATGTATTTACAGAGGCCGTACCAGATGGCGTGCCAGGTCACTGGCGTGCTCAGTTCGATTTAAGCGTCGATGGGAAAGATCCGGTGGAACTGCGCTTGTTCTTACTCCTGGACGGCAAGACGCTGTCGGAAACATGGCTCTATCAGTATCACCCATTCGATTCACAATCTGGGGCGATAGCGCTGCAACATCCTTCCGAAACTTTTAACGTTTCCTGAGAGGACTACCGGCCATGGATGTCCGACGCCTCATCAGAAACGCCATCCTGACTACGCTCGTGACGGGAACGTGGGTTCACGCCTATGCGGATTCATCGTCCGGTAACGATAATCTGATTGAAACATTGCTCGCGCAGATGACACTCGAAGAAAAGGCCGGCCAGCTCACACAACTGGGTATGCAAGCGACGCCCACCGGCCCCATTGTGGATAACAAAGGCGAAAACATTGTTCGTGTTGAAGACTCCGGCTCTCTGCTCGGGGTCTATGGCGCCGAAACCACACGTCAACTGCAACGCAGGGCTGTCGAAGGGTCCCGCCTGCATATCCCGTTGCTGTTCTCATTCGACGTGGTTCATGGCTTTCGCACCATTTTTCCAGTTCCACTTGCCGAGGCCTCGGCCTGGGATCCTGAACTGTCACAACGCACTGCCCGTGCCGCCGCCGTCGAAGCAACCGCCAGCGGATTGCACTGGACCTTCGCGCCCATGGTCGATATCGCGCGTGACCCACGTTGGGGTCGGGTGGTAGAGGGTGCAGGCGAGGACCCGTTTCTGGGTTCCTCGCTGGCGGTTGCGCGTGTACGAGGTTTTCGGGATACCGATGAGAAAAATGCGTCCATGATGCTGGCCACCGCCAAGCATTTTGTTGCATACGGGGCCGCCGAAGGTGGGCGTGACTACAACACTGCCGATATCTCGGAACGTACCTTGCGAGAGGTTTATCTCCCGCCGTTTCGTGCCGCTGTAGAGGCAGGGGCAGATGCGATCATGCCTGGATTCAACGAGATCGCGGGAGCACCGATGCATGCAAACCGCTCGCTGCTTAAGGAAAGACTGCGCGATCAGTGGGGCTTCGACGGGGTCATTGTCAGCGACTACTGCGGCATACCGGAACTGATGGAGCACGGCGTCGCTGCAATCCCCACGACAGCGGTCAATCTCGCACTCGAGGCCACGATGGATATCGACATGGTCAGCGGTCTCTACGCTAAGGAATTACCGGCACTGGTGCGCAGCGGGCAAATTCCACAGCGCTTGCTGGACGACGCTGTGCGGCGTGTACTCCAAACCAAACAACGACTGGGCCTGTTCGAGAACCCTTATCGCTACAGCGACCCGGTCCGCGAACGTCAGCTGACCCTCTCGCCCCAGATGCGCGCGCTGGCGCGGGAAGCGGCGCAAAAATCCATTGTGCTGTTGAAGAACGACAACCAATTGTTGCCGCTGCCCAAGGACATCCACAAACTCTTGGTGGTAGGCGCGCTCGCTACTGACGCCAATGCCACATTGGGCTCTTGGTCAGGGGACGGCCGCCCCGAGGACTCGATTACAGTTCTTGAGGGAATCAAGCGCGCGGTATCGCCCGCGACACAGGTCATCTACAGACCAGGAGCCTCGCCCGACAACGCCGAACTCTCAGGGGTCGACGAGGCACAACGCGCCGCCGCGGATGCCGATGTGGTGATTGCCGTTCTCGGCGAAAGTGCGGATATGAGTGGCGAAGCACGCAGTCGTGCATCCCTGGGCCTGCCTGGTGCTCAAGATGCACTGTTGTTGCGGTTGATCGAATCAGGCAAACCCTTGGTGGTCATTCTCATGAACGGTCGACCCTTGGCCATTCCGAGAATGGCCGAGAAAGTGCCCGCTATCCTTGAGTCCTGGTTTCTCGGTTCCGAGATGGGCCACGGCGTGGCCGATGTGTTGTTCGGTGACGTGAATCCAAGTGGCAAGCTCCCCATCACTTTTGCGCGCTCGGTCGGGCAGGTACCCATTTACTTTGAGCACAAGAATACCGGCCGCCCACCGAGCAAAGAGGCGGTTTTCACCTCGAAGTACGTTGACCAACCCTGGACGCCACTTTATCCCTTCGGACATGGCCTGAGTTACACGACCTTTACATACGACACCCCGAGACTCAGTGCAACGACGCTGACAGCGAGTGAAAAACTGTCGGTGCAGGTGACGGTCCGTAATACCGGCAAGCGAGCGGGAGAGGAAATCATCCAGTTATACCTGCGCGACGATGTCGCTAGCGTGACGCGTCCGGTGCGCAGTTTGCGTGGATTTGTGCGGGTCAGGCTCGCTCCGGAAGAAACACGAACAGTAAGTTTCCTGCTGGATGAGGAGGACTTTGCGCTGCTGGATAAGTATTTTCTGCGAGTGGTTGAGCCCGGAACGTTTACGGTGTTTGTCGGCGGCAGTTCTGCCACGGACAATCAGGCGAGCTTCGAGGTAACGTCCGGTAAACGATTGCCGGGGCTCGGTTCAGCCATACCGCGGATGCTGCGCGAGACTTCAGCCATGTGAATGCCGGGGCGGTGTCATTCTCTTTTCACGGGTTCCCTACGGGCGCAGAATGCGGACTGCCCCACCAAGTCCGAACCCAAGGAAACCGTATGAGCCTGTCACTCCTGAGCCGCTACGCCTTCTTTGCTGCCTGCGTGATTTTCACCCTCGCCAGCCTGCCCTTTCTGGAGCACGACTGGCTCTGGCCGATCACCGTCGCCACCGGCATTCTCAGCCTCGTGGGCTTGTTCGATCTGCTGCAAAGCCCTCACGCCGTGCGCCGTAATTACCCGATCCTCGGCAACATCCGCTATCTGGTGGAGGGTATTCGCCCGGAAATCCGCCAGTACCTGCTCGAGTCCGACAGCGACGCCCTGCCCTTCTCCCGGGCTCAGCGTTCGCTGGTCTATTCACGGGCCAAGAACGAAAGCGCCGACAAACCCTTCGGCACCTTGATCGATGTGTATCAGTCGGGTTTCGAATTCATCGGCCACTCCATGCGCCCTGCGCCGTTGAGCGACCCGAGCAGTTTCCGCGTCACGGTCGGCGGCCCGCAGTGCACGCAGCCGTACTCGGCGTCGGTGTTCAACATCTCGGCCATGAGCTTCGGCTCCCTCAGCGCCAACGCCATTCGGGCGTTGAACCAGGGGGCGAAACTCGGCAACTTCGCCCACGACACCGGTGAAGGCAGCATCAGCGCCTATCACCGGGAAAACGGCGGCGACCTGACCTGGGAACTGGGCAGCGGCTACTTCGGCTGTCGCACCGCTGACGGGCGCTTCGACCCTGAACGCTTCGCCGCACAAGCGCAGACGCCGCAAGTGCGGATGATCGAAATCAAGATGAGCCAGGGCGCCAAACCCGGCCACGGCGGGATCCTGCCCAAGCACAAAGTCACCCGGGAAATCGCCGAAACCCGCGGCATCCTGATGGGCGAAGATTGCATCTCGCCGTCGCGGCACAGCGCGTTTTCCACACCGATCGAGTTGATGCATTTCATCCAGCAGTTGCGCGAACTGTCCGGCGGCAAACCGGTGGGTTTCAAGTTTTGCCTGGGGCATCCGTGGGAATTCATGGGCATCGCCAAGGCCATGCTGGAAACCGGCATCCTCCCCGACTTCATCGTGGTCGATGGCAAGGAAGGCGGCACCGGCGCCGCGCCCGTAGAATTCACCGACCACATTGGTGTGCCAATGCGCGAAGGCCTGTTGTTCGTGCACAACACGCTGGTCGGCCTGAACCTGCGGGACAAAATCAAACTCGGCGCCAGCGGCAAGATTGTCAGCGCCTTCGACATCGCCAGCGTCCTGGCCATCGGCGCCGACTGGGCCAACTCGGCGCGTGGCTTCATGTTCGCCATCGGCTGCATCCAGTCGCAAAGCTGCCACACCAACAAATGCCCGACCGGTGTCGCCACCCAGGACACACTGCGCCAACGCGCACTCGTCGTCCCGGACAAGGCCCAACGCGTCTTCAACTTCCACCGCAACACGCTCAAGGCCCTGGCCGAAATGCTCGCCGCTGCCGGGTTGGAACATCCTTCGCAGCTATCGGCCAAGCATCTGGTACGGCGCATGTCGGCGACCGAGATCAAATTGTTCTCGCAGTTGCATGTGTTCTTGAAACCGGGGGAGTTGCTGACTGGGGAAGTGAATGGGGAGTTTTACTCGCGGATGTGGCAGATGGCGCGGGCGGACAGTTTTGAGCCGAATGAGGTGGTTGCTGCGTAAACAACGATTGAACGCCAACCTCATCGGGAGGTTGGCTTAACACCAAGGAAGGACAGCATGCTGAAAGTCATCGCTCGGGATTTCATCAAACCCGAATACACTGAAACTGTTCGCCCGTGAAGCGGCCCAAACATCGGGATCGTCGGCTGAGAAGCCCTCATGACTCACATCCACGCAACACCACAAACCTGGAAAAGAAGAACTCGCCAATCAGGTACAACAACCAAAACGATGTCACCGTCACCAAACCATGCACCTGCCACAGATCTGCAATATGTCCGACGCCATAGCTCACGACGCCCATGACAGCGCTGAACAACAGATAGCCCAGCACCATCGCCTTCCTGTCAAAGGTGTAAAGCGCATGCACATGGAAGGAAAAGGTGACCGCGATGCAAAACGCCACAAAGTTGCTGATCGCCTGACTGAGTTCGGCGGCGACGGTGAGTACGAAAAAAATCTGCCAATGGATGAGCGCATTGATCACGCCGATGAACATGTAGCTACAGAATCCTTTCAATAACGCTTTCATGCTGACTCCTGCCAATATCCCTGTTTCAGGTGCCTTTCAAACTAGGTGACTGCCCTGTAGCGGTCTACTGACAGAAATAACAGGCAGGCGAGGATTCCAGACCAACGGTCACATCTAACGATATCGTCGCGAACAGTGCCCCTCACCTTTCACCAGTGCAGCCTCTTAATCGGCGCAGGCTCTTTCATGACAATAAAACCGTAATCGCCGATCAGATAAATCCGGTAGTACTGGCTCTCCACCAGCGGCGGATAACCCTGATACCCCACCCGGGTCGCGTTACGTCGCTCCTTCTCTGCAACGACGTTGGTGATCCCCACTTTCGGCAGGTTCTCGGCCAGCATGTAGAAGTCGATGTTCAGCAGATAGTGCAACACCGGCATCTGCTTGAACGAGCCTGCTGCCCCCAGCAACCAGTGATCGGAATAGGTCACTGACATGTAAATGCGCTTGGCTTCGAACAGCTGTCGATTCGACACGATGTCGTGTTGAAGACTCAATAGCGCGCTGGCCGCGAAGGCTTTCTGCACCGTCAGCACGCGCCCGTAGGCGTACGACAGCGAAAGCATCGCCAGCAACGGAATCACCAACAACAGCGGCAGCCGCTGGTGGATTCGTGCCAGCGCCAGATGGCTCAAATAGAACAACAGCACCAACAGGACCGCGAAGCCCATCAAGGTCCTGGCGCCTTCATTGAAGTCCCGGAAAAACAGCGCCATACCCGACACCAGTAAGGTCACTGCCGGTAATGCCAGCACACAGATCAGGCCGATCAGCATTTTGTTCGCGGTGCTGTCCTGACGCGTCACGACGTTGAGCCCCAGGCGAACCGCGCCAGCTATGGCGCACAGCAACAACCCGGCGAACACCCAGGTAAATCCGCCGTGAAACAGCAGCACGACTTTTTCCAGCACCCTGGCGATGTTGACGTGCAGTTGCAGCAACGGCTCCGCGTTCCAGTTCAGCAGCAGGGTGCGATTGTGTTGAGTGAACGGATAAGCACTGACGGCGTAAATCAGGCAGCCCAGGAAGGCCTGAGCGATTTTCCAGCCGATCAACCCGCACCATTGCGGCCAGGCGAGTTTGTCATTGGCGCCCCTGAGTACCTCCACGCAACACAACCCGAGAAACACATTGAAGCTCACCTGATACAGCCCTATCGCCAAGGCAACCAGAAAGGACGGCACCAGCCACTGCTGAATGCGCGAGGGGGGACGGAAGGTAATCGCATAGATGACCGCCACCACGCTCAACGCCATGGCGGGCCCGTCGTATTGATAAGACAGGTTTTGCAGAAAGAACGGGTTGTACCAGAGCGGTAGCGTCACCAGGCAGCAGGCAATCGTCGGTTGCGGGTAGTAATGAAACGTCAGGCTGGTCAGCGCCGCGGCCATGGCCAGTGTGGCGATCAACAGCGGCAGCGGAAAGATGTTCGGCGCGGCATTGCTGAACGTCAGCAGGTTGTAGAACAGCTCGCTGAACAACCGCCCCTGCCCCGTCCAAGCCAAACCGGCCGACAACGATCGCCAGTTGTCATCGATATACGGATAGTCCGCGAGGAGCAGCGGCACCACATACACCAAGGTCGCCAACAGAAAAAACAGCCAGACCTGCCGACGCCCGAGTTCCTTGCCGAAAAAGTCGCTGAACCTGCCCATGCTAAAACCCGAGCCGGTCTTTGCCGCCAACGATGTCTTTCACCACATAACGCGGCCGATGCTTGGCTTCGATGTAGATGCGGCCGACGTACTCACCGAGGATGCCGATGCCGATCAGTTGCACGCCGCCGAGAAACAGAATGGCCGTCATCAACGACGGGTAACCGGGGACGCTGTTGCCGAAGAAAATCTTGTCCAGCACCATGTACACCGCGTAGAGCACCGCGAAGATCGAAATTCCGCCACCGACGTAAGTCCATAAGCGCAACGGCACCGTACTGAACGAAGTCACGCCTTCCAGCGCCAGGTTCCAGAGCTTCCAGCCATTGAACTTGCTGGTGCCCGCCACTCGCTCGGCGCGCTCGTACTCCACCACCACAGTGTTGAACCCGGCCCATGACAGCACGCCTTTCATGAACAACTGGTGCTCGGGAAGCGCGCGAATCACGTCGACCACCTTGCGATCCATCAGCCGAAAATCGCCGACGTTTTCTTCGATGCGGGTGTAAGCGATGCGGTTCAGCACACGGTAGAACAGCGAAGCGCTGTGGCGTTTCAGGTAACTGTCGGTGGTGCGATCCCGGCGCTTGGCGAGCACCACATCCGCGCCTTTTTGCCATTCGCCAATCAACCGCGGGATGACGCTGATCGGGTCCTGCAAATCGACGTCCATGGGAATCACCGCATCGCCGGTGGCATATTCCAGGCCGGCGAACAACGCCGGCTCCTTGCCGAAGTTGCGCGAGAAGTTGATCAGCAAGACCTGTTCATCGGCCTGCGCCAGGGCCTTGACCTCCTCAGCCGTGCGGTCGGAACTGCCATCGTTGATGAACACGATTTCGACCTCGGCCGGGTCAAGCCTCAACTCGCGACGCACGGCCTGATAAAACAGGCTGACCGCCTGTTCTTCATTGAATACCGGAACGATCAACGAGACTCTCATGCACTACGCTCGCGAAAGACCACGTACTTTGAAAACAGAAAGCCAAGCACCAGGCTCAATGCCGAAAAGATAAACACCGTCAGCAGGCCATGAAGTCTCCATACGTCACCGGCATGGCCGACGCCCAGACTCAGCGCCCCCATAGCTCCCAAGAATAGAAGATAACCGCCGACCGACGCCTTGGCTTCGAAGGTATACAGCGCGTTCATGTAGAAGGAAAACGAGGCGGCAACGCAGAAGGCAGCCAGGTTGCTGACCGCCTGACTGAGGCCGGCCCCCACGCTCAGCAGGAAAAAAATTTGCCAGTGGATCAGCGTGTTGGCGACCCCGACTACCGTGTAGCTGGAAAATCCTTTCCACAAAAATCTCATGGTGATTCTCCCGTTTCACGTCATAAAACTTTGAACTTGTCTACTGTCAGAAATCACAGGTGGGCGGACCTTTCAGACCAGCGGTCAAGGCTTGCCTGAATGCCAGGAGACATCCCGTAATATCCCGGTTTTGCAATTGCCCGCGAATCACGCCACCCTGCGCGCCGCCGATGTGCGGCACGCAACTCCTTTGGCCCCTTCGGCTACTCCTTATCCCGACACCCGTTCACGAGCCTGCCGTCATGACGTTTGAGCGCGATCACCGAATCGACTTTTTTCGCGGTCTGGCACTGATCTTCATTTTTTGGGATCACGTGCCTCACAACCCCCTTGGTCAAATCACCCTGCGCAATCTCGGTTTCAGCGATGCCGCAGAAATATTCGTGTTTCTCGCCGGCTACGCAGCCGTTCTGGCCTACGGCAAAATCCTTGCGCGCGAGGGTTACCTGATCGCCTGCGTGAAGATTCTGCGGCGCGCCTGGGTGCTCTACGTGGTCCATATTTTCCTGCTGGCCATGCTGATGGGCATCGTGTTCTTCGCCAACAGCCATGTGGAAACCCGCGATCTGGTGGAGGAAATGGGCATGCATCACTTCATCAGCAACCCCCAGCAAGCGTTGACTGATGAGTTACTGCTGCGCTTCAAGCCGAACCTGATGGACCCGCTGCCGCTGTACATCGTGCTGCTGGCGGGATTGCCACTGGTCTTGCCGTTGCTGGTGCGCAAGCCGTGGGCGGTTGTAGCGGTGTCATTGGCGGTGTACTTGCTGGCACCGCGGTTTGGCTGGAACCTGGCGGCCATCAAGGACGGTGTGTGGTACTTCAACCCCGTCACCTGGCAACTGCTGTTTATCCTCGGCGGCTTTATGGCGATTCACGGGCAGCGGCCACGGTTGCCCGACACTCGCCCGCTGTTGCGCCAGCCCTTGTTTGTCAGCGCAGCGGTGTACGTGGTGGTGACCGGGGTGATGACTGTCTCCTTGCGCTGGCCGCAAATACACGATGCCCTGATGCCCGCCAGCCTGAGCAACCTGCTGTACCCGATCAGCAAGACCGATCTGTCGCCGGTCCGTCTGCTGCACTTCCTGGCGCTGGCCTACGTCACCGCCAGGCTCTTGCCCGGCAACGGCTGGACGCAAAACTGGCTGGCGCAGCAATGCTGTCGCATGGGGCGCTATTCACTGGAAGTTTTCTGCCTCGGCGTGCTGTTGGCGCCCTTGGCGGACATGCTCAACGCCCTGACCGACGATGCGTTTGCCATGCAGGTTTTCACCGCGTTGGTGGGGGCCGGGGTGATGGCGTTGCTGGGGGCGTGGCTGGAATTCAACAAGCAGTTGAATCGGCAAATGTCGGTGGCGGCCGCCTAAGATCTTTTGCCCCTACAAACGCAAAAGCCCCGATCATCACGACCGGGGCTTTTTCATTTCAGGCGTTACACCTTACGAAGCACGCACCGCCGCCCCCTGCGACACATTGGTCGGTTGCAGCTTGAACATGTAGAACAACACCGTCAGCAGCACCAGGAACGCCGGCCCCACATAGAGCGCCACGCGAGTGTCCGGGAAGTACGCCATCAGGCCGACCACCAGCACCAAAAACGCCAGCGCCAGGTACGAGCTGACCGGGTACAGCCACATCTTGTATTTCAGGCCGGCACGTTCGCTGGCGCTCAGGCCTTGGCGGAACTTGAGCTGGGCCAGCAGGATCATCACCCAGGTCCAGATCGCGCCGAAGGTGGCAATCGCCGTCACCCAGACGAACACTTTCTCCGGAACCATGTAGTTGAGCAGCACACCCAGTAACAGCACGAAGATCGACAACAGCAACGCGCGACGGGGCACGCCGTTGTTCGAAGTCTTGGCGAAGCCGGCCGGGGCCTGACCGTTCTGCGCCAGGCTGTAGAGCATGCGCCCGGTGCTGAAGATGCCGCCGTTGCAGGATGACAGTGCCGCAGTGATCACCACGAAGTTGATGATACCGGCGGCGGTCTTGATGCCCAGACGCTCGAAGGTCATCACGAACGGGCTGCCCTGGGTGCCGATTTCGTTCCACGGGTAGATCGAAAGGATCACGAACAGCGCGCCGACGTAGAACAGCAGAATCCGCCAGAACACCGAGCCGATCGCATTGGGAATGGTCTTCTGCGGGTTCTTCGCTTCACCCGCGGTCAGGCCGATCATCTCGACGCCGAGGTAGGCGAACATCACCATTTGCAGGGACATCAACACGCCTTGCACGCCGTTGGGCATGAAGCCCCCGTGTGCCCAGAGATTGGAAATCCCCAGCGCCACGCCGTCATTGCCAAAGCCGAACGCGATCACGCCGATACCGCCGATCACCATCGCAATGATGGTGACGATCTTGATCAGGGCGAACCAGAATTCGAACTCACCGAAGGCCTTCACCGCGATCAGGTTGATCGAGCCCATGCTGATCAACGCGGCGAGTGCCCAGATCCAGCGCGGTACATCAGGGAACCAGACGCCCATGTACACCGCCACCGCGGTGATTTCCGCAACGCAGGTCACCAGCCACAGGAACCAGTAATTCCAACCGGTCAGAAAGCCCGCCAATGGGCCGAGGTAGTCTTGAGCATACCGGCTGAAGGAGCCGGCGACCGGGTTGTGCACCGCCATCTCGCCGAGGGCGCGCATGATCACCAGGATCGCCAGACCGCCGATGATGTAGGAAAGCATGATTGCCGGACCAGCCATCTCGATGGCTTTGGCCGAACCGAGGAACAGGCCGACGCCGATACAGGCACCGAGCGCCATCAAACGAATATGCCGTTCGCCGAGTTCGCGTTTGAGCGGGCCGCCTTGAGCGGTCTCGCCATTGGACAGGTGATTGCCTGGCATAGGGGTACAACCTCGTCTTGTTATTGGATATGACCACCGAGTGTCGAAGCGCTGACCGGTAAGCCAATGCTTGTCTGAAACCAGGCCTGCTTCGTGGGCAAACCCGTCTTGTAGGACAAAACCTGCAAGATCAGCGGGGCGTGCAGTATAAAAAGCTTCCTATAGGGTTTTTCACTCTATAAACCACAACATTTAGCGAGAACTCTCGGTAAAAGTCCGGTTTACGGAGGGGCATTACCTGGCTTACGTCAGATTATTCGCAACTAAAACGGCGCGGAGTATTGCACGGTAATGGTGCATCGTCATGTTCTTGAATAGGCTGTACTTTCCCTTACACGCGTCTAGAACACTACTTACAGCTTGATGAGATCCTTGTGGCGAGGGAGCTTGCTCCCGCTCGACTGCGTAGCAGTCGCAAAGCCTGTAAACCGTATTTATCAGACGAACCGCGGTCGCAAGGTTTGGGGTTGCTTCGCAGCCCAGCGGGAGCAAGCTCCCTCGCCACAGGAAATTGCGTTTCAAATTGGATCCTTCAATATTTTCAGAATATTCACGCAGGAGTTGCAGCGATGTGTAGGCAGTTGGATGGCTAGGGTGAATGGGGACCACTGCTTAAGGACGCAAAGGAATGCTCTCTCGCCCAAACTCTCACCTGCTGCGCCAAGGACGTTACTCAGAACCAGGACGGGCCTATCTCATTACGGCCGTAGTACATCAACGCCGACAGATATTCACTGATTGGCGGTTGGGACGCCTGCTGGTTGCAGAACTCCGACGGGCCCATGAACTGGGCTGGGTCAACTCAATAGCCTGGGTGGTTATGCCTGATCACTTTCATTGGCTGCTACAACTCGAACAATGCACTTTGGCGCAGCTTATGCAGACCACCAAGTCTCGTAGCACGCTCACCATCAATCGGGCGTTAAACCGTGAAGGCGCGTTCTGGCAAACTGGCTACCACGACCGGGCAATCCGCGATGGAGAAGAACTCCTGCCGTTCGCTCGATACATCGTTGCAAATCCCTTGAGAGCAGGGCTCGTAGACAAAATCGGCGATTACCCGCTATGGGATGTCTGCTGGTTGTAACGTCACTCCTCTTCTGTGGCTACCGAACTCCCTGTGGTGAGGGGATTTTATGTGGTGAGGGGGATTTATCGGAATGCCGCACCACCCCGTTCGGTTGCGCAGCAGCCGTAAAACCTGAGGACGCGGTGTGACTGAAAGGACACAAGGGAGCGCTTCGCACTCCAACGGGGATAAATCCCCTCGCCACAAGTCAAAGTGGATCCATGATATTTGTGTATCCACAATTTTTTCACCAACGCCAACCACCGTCTAAGCTTCAGACAAGTCCTCTCAATCTGCGTAAATGGATCAGTCGACTATGGGCGTTTTGTGGCAAACCGATTCGAGTAAAAATGTGGTTCCGACTGGACGTATGGACGAAACGCCTTTACCTGAAAAACCCCGAAGCAGTCGCACAAAGCACGGCTGGTGGGCGTTCTGGTTGTTGTTGCTGATTATCCTGATTGTCCTGGGGTTGGCTGCGGCCAAGGAAATGCGCACATCGAAGTTTCAATCCCGGGAACTCAGCCAATACGCGGCCACCCTGAGCTACGAGCTCAAACCCGGTCCCAGCGATGCCATTCGCTATCCCGGTGCCGGTCCTTTCGACCTGCGCCTGGGCTACAGCTCTCTGGGTGAGTTCCTGCCGCGTTTGATCAAGCGTGATTACGTTGTGGCGTCACAGACCCGGTTTTCGCAAAAGTTGATGGACTACACCGACAAGGGCTTTTTCGTGCCCTACGCGGAGAAAATCCAGGCTGGATTGGTGATCACCGATTGCCGTGCGGCACCGCTTTACCAGTACAAGTACCCACAACAACTGTATTCAAGCTTTGCGGCGATCCCCCCTGTGGTGGTCAACAGTTTGCTGTTCATCGAAAACCGCTTTCTGCTCGATCCCCGTCAGCCCCGGGCCAACCCTGCCGTGGATTGGCCTCGGTTCGGCATGGCAGCGTGGTCCCAGGTCGCCAAGTTAATGCACCTGCCGGGCCAGTCGGCGGGCGGCAGTACCCTGGCAACGCAACTTGAGAAGTACCGGCATTCGCCCGATGGCCTGACCGTGTCGGGCGCGGAAAAAATCCGGCAGATGATTTCTGCCAGTGTGCGCGCCTATCAGGCCGGACCGGAGACCCTCGAAGCCCGGCAGAACGTGATTCGCGATTACCTCAACAGCGTGCCCCTGTCGGCAGTACCGGGTCACGGTGAAGTGCATGGCATGGCCGAAGGTTTGCGCGTCTGGTACGGCGCCGATTTCAACCAGGCCAACGAGCGGCTGGCCAGCAAGGAGACAGATCCGAAAAGCATGTCGGAAAAAGGTCTGGCCCTGCGGGAGATGCTGTCTTTGATGATTGCCCAGCGCCGCCCTTCCCACTACCTGACCAAGGGGCGCGAGGAACTGGCCGACCTCACCGACAGCCACATTCGCCTGCTGGCACAGAATGACGTGATCGATGCGCCACTCGCGGCAGCGGCATTGGCCAGCAAAGTGACCTATCGCGACTGGCAGACACAGCCAACCATTCAGCCGATCGAAACCAACAAGGGCATCAGCGTGGCACGCAGTCGTCTGGGCGGGTTGCTCAACCGTCCGCTGTACGACCTCGATCGCCTTGATCTTTCCGCCACCAGCACCCTGCAAGGCGAGTTGCAAACCCAGGCTACCGAGTACCTGAAGCATCTGGCCGACCCTGTGTTTGCAACGCAGATCGGCTTGATGGGCGAACGCCTGCTGACCCCCACCAGTACCGCCCAGGTGCGCTACAGCTTCACGCTGTTCGAACTGACCCCGGACGGCTCGCGGGTGCGGGTGCAGACCGACAGCACCGACCAGCCGTTCGATATCAATGAAGGCAGCAAGCTGGAGCTGGGCTCCACCGCCAAGATGCGTGTGCTGACCACCTATTTGCAGATCATGGCCGAGCTGCACGATAAATACGCAACGATGACCGTCCCGGAACTGAAGAAAGTCGAGGTCCCGGAGCAGGACCATCTGAGTCGCTGGGCCGTCGATTACCTGATCCAGAACAAAGACCGCAACCTGCCAGCCATGCTTGGCGCCGCGCTGGACCGCAAATACTCCGCCAGCCCCGGCGAAGCCTTTTTTACCGGTGGCGGGTTGCATGTGTTCCATAACTTTCGCAAGGAAGACAACGGCCGCATGCCGACGCTTCGCGATGCAATACGTGAGTCGATCAACCTGCCGTTCATTCGGCTGATGCGTGATCTGGTGCGCTATACCACCTATTCAGGCCCCAACAGCAGCGCCGAATTGCTCAAGGACGACCGCGACCCTCGGCGTCAGGAATACCTGGCTTCGTTTGCCGACCGGGAAGGCACATCGTTCCTCCTGAAATTCTGGAAGAAGTACAAGAACAAGGACACCCAGGCGCGGCTCGAGACCTTCCTCGACAGCATGCGCCCGACCCCGATTCGCATGGCCGCGGTGCATCGGTATCTGTTGCCACAGGCCAGTCAGGAAAGCTTCAACATGTTCGTGCGCTCGCACCTCAAAGGCGCCAAGCTCACCGAAAAGCTGACCGACGAACGTCTCCAACGGCTTTACGAAAGCTACGGCCCTGGGGCCTACGACTTGCCGGACCAGGGCTTCATCGCCAAGGTCCACCCGCTCGATTTGTGGTTGATGGGCTACCTGCTGAACAACCCGGATGCCAAGTTCAGCCAGATCGTCAAAGCCAGCCAGTTCGAACGCCAGGAAGTCTACAGCTGGCTGTTCAAAAGCCGTCACAAGCTTGCCCGCGACAGCCGCATTCGCACCATGCTGGAGATCGAGGCGTTCCTCGACATTCACCAGCGCTGGCAGAAAGTCGGCTATCCGTTCGATCACCTGGTACCGTCGCTGGCCACCGCCATCGGCAGTTCCGGCGATCGTCCGGCAGCATTGGCGGAGCTGATCGGTACCATCCTCAACGACGGCGTGCGCATGCCGACACTGCGCATCGACAGCCTGCACTTCGCGGCGAACACGCCGTATGAGACCAAACTGATCAATAACCCGGATGTCGGTAAACGGGTGATGCCTTCCGAGGTAGCCACAGCCATGCGCGAAGCGTTGTCGCAAGTGGTGGATGCCGGTACAGCCAAACGTATCTCCGGCAGTTTCGTAACGCCTGATGGCAAACCGTTGGCCATGGGCGGCAAAACCGGCACGGGCGATAACCGCATCGAAGCCTTCGGTTCGGGTGGGCGAATTCTGAGTTCGAAATCCATTAACCGCACCGCGACCTTTGTGTTCTACATCGGCGATCGTCACTTCGGCACAATGACGGCGTTCGTGCCCGGGCAATCGGCCGAAGCGTTCAAGTTCACTTCGGCCCTGCCAGTGCAAGTGCTCAAGGGGATGGCGCCGATTCTGATGCCGTACCTGCAACCGGGTAGCAGTGTCGCGTGTGCGCCGGTTCCGACATCGCGACTGTGAGTTTCAGACATTCAGTTCAATGGTGGCGGCCGATGCGCGTGCGCCTTGAAAACCGAAGCGCCTGCTTGCGCTCACTCCCCCGGCGCCCTGGCGTTGAACAACAACAGTACGTTGCCGTCGTAATCCCCCGGGCGGTATCCCCCGGGCGGCTTCACTGGCGCGATTTCCAGCAACACCCGCGTGCCTGCCGCCGCTTCGGCCGCCGACACCACCAGCCGCGCAGAAAGGTCCGGGCTCAACTCCACCCCGTTGAAACTGACCCGCAATGCCATGTTGTCACTCGGCCTGCCGTTCGACAGGTAGGGGGTGGCCTCCAGGCGCGCTTCAATGGCGCTGGTGTCATGCCGCACATCGAAATACTTGCGCACGCTGCTCAGGGTTTTTGTGGAAGGGTTCCAGTTCAACCGCTGCGGTCGGTGAATCCAGTCCGACTCGGCCGGGATTACATAAAACCCAAGGGTCGGAATATCCGCCGACACTTCGAACGTGTGCTCCTCCCGCGCCGCGAAAGCGCAAGCACTTATCAGTGTCAAGGCCCCCACGCATCCGGCGACGGTCGCTTGCTTGATCATGTCAGTTATCTGTTGCATCACCGATCACCTCTTCATTGCTTGCTGGCGATGCGCAGCGTTTTTTTCGCGTTGCCCTCGACCAGAGTGAAGCGGTACTCGCGACCGGGCTTTTTCTCGAATTCGAACGTCTTGCCCGCGAGGATGTGGTGTTTGGTAGTCGGCTCGCACTCGGTTTCATCCTTCAGCGAGCAGTTGCGAAACTCGTCGACCACTACGACCGTATTGCCGTTATTGCGCAGCGTGTAACGCTCGGCTGCGTCATTGATCACGCTGTCGAAACGAGTGTCCTTTGGCCGCACGAAGAACACCGTGCCAAACCCGGTCATGACGTTGACCCCCGCCGACAGATTCTTTTTGTACTCATCACGTTCCTCGCTGGACACCGCAAAGTCGTCTTCCTTTTCCGGCACCACCGGCACAAAGCGCACGCGAAAATATCGTTCGGTGTCCCGATTGCCCATCAGCAGCAAGCGTGTGCCTTGCATGCCATTGGCCGGCACGATCAAGCGCGCGGGACTGGCCATCAAGCCATCACGGCCACTCTCATCCGCTTGTGTCTTGACCGGCACTTCACGGGACGTGCCATCGTCGTCGTAGAGGATCTCCAGGATGTTGACTTTGACGAACGCGGTGCTGTCACCGCGGTTGAACACACGCTTGAGGTAGGTGCTCTTGTCACCATCCAGATAGTCGTAAACCGTTCCGACGTTAATCTGCGGCCCGGCCTGAAGACCCAATGAAAAACCGCTCAAACCCAACAGCAACCACAGACGTTTCATACCCTTGAACCTCATGACATTGAACACAACACGGATGGCACCTGGCGATACGCAGCCCATCAAAGATCCGAATCCCAGATCACCGTGACGTTGCCGGCGTAGTAGCCCGCCTGACCGGGGCTGAGCATGAAACCCATCTGACTGGATGGAATTTCGAAGTGCAGTACGCCTGGACGCCTTTCCACATAAAAGCTCGGTTGAAACTGCTGGGCATTCGCTGCACCGGTACGTAGCCGGCGTTGCTTGACCGGTTGGCCGGCGAGGTCGGTCAGGCCATTTGGCAGTGTGGTGCTGACCTGCACCTCAACCGCACGCCCGCTCTTTCGGTCCAGGATCATGCATTCAAAAGGGTTTATGGCGATTTCGCATTCCAGGTGCATTTTGAAACGCGTCGACGCCGAGATATTGAAACTCTGATCCCGGAACAGCCGTACAGGCTTGCGCCCTTCCTGCAACCAGCTTTGCCAGCCACCTGCCGGGGTCAAACGGACTTTTTCCCCGCCAGGAGGGATATCGACCTTGAGGGTGTGCTGTACGTCGAGCACGAAGTCCAGGGTCAGGTTACTGTCGTTCGCAGGCATGCTTCCCAAGTCGAAATCGGCGCCTGGGCCGACCCGATAGGTCATCGAACCGGTATAGAGCCCGCTCGACATTCCCAGCGGGTTGGGCGTGCGCAGTTCATAGGCAATATCCAGAGTGTCGAAGGACATGTGCGGGATAGCAAAGTAGGTTCTTTTGTTGCAGGCCGCCTCAATCGGGGTTTTCCAGAAGAATCGATAAGTATTGGGTGTATACGCCCCGACACCGCTGTACTCGCAAGGAGGTGGCGCATATACCCAACTATTGCCGTACCACAGTTTCTGATGTCCCTCGAGAATGTCTGTCACACCGACCAGGCTGGCGGCCGAATGACTCAGGACGTATTCGGAACCAACACCGGTAATGCGCACCTCGACCGTTTCGGTTTCCAGTGTTTGCCTGTTCGTCACCGTCAGTTGCCGCCAGTTGGCCGGTACTTTCACAGGGATGAGATCCAGACGCCCGATGTTTACCCTCGGTCCGAAGCGAATCGGCAAACGAATGCTGAACATATTGTTGTCCTGGCACTGGTCCGGGTAAGTCGCGCAATAGCCGCTGTTCGGGGTCTTGTTGATGAATACGTTTTTTTGCGGCTGCGAGGGATCGGGGGTGAACAGCGCCCGGATCTCCTGATTAACCGCCCCGACCGATGGAGCCACCAGCGTCATCGCCAGCGCCAGGCCGATAGTAGAGATTTTCATGGCTTCAACCTGCCTTCTGATCAAAGGAACTGGCATCAGCCAGCGTGTCCGGCGTGCACTGCAGATCACCGATCATCAACACGTTGTTTTCACTGCGATGACGATTGGCATCGAGGCGGAAACGGCACAACAGCTGATTGGCGTAACGCACCTCCAGGGTCGGTGAACCGGCGTTCATTTCCATCGAGAAAAACCCGTCGACTTCAGTCACCCCACGACTGGCATGGTTGATCACGTGATGCCCCTTGAGCGGCTTTCCTTGTGCGTCGAGCAAGCGCCCGAGCACGGTCAGGGTTTTCATCACCCGCACCTGGCGATAATCCACGCCGCCCTTGTTGAGGTGATAGCGGGTACGGGAAGGTTCGATGCTCGCCGCCGGCACATGGTTGCCTTCGAAATCAAAGCTCACCGAGCTGTTCCTGTAGGCCGTCAACGGAATGAAATTGCGCCCCGGGCGCAACGCCACGCTGCCGCCACTGAGGTCGTCGGCGCGCAGGGCGATGCCGTCGATATCGGACTCGATGTCGACAATCATCCCGGCGCCGCGCCCCTGATGCTGGCTGGTCAGGGCCATGCGCTGACCACCAACGACCACCGTGCTGTCGAGGTTTACGCCGCCAGTGAAGTTGCCATTGAAGGATGAACGCTGAACAAAACCGTCGCCGTTGATCGCATCGGTGCGAAAGTTCGTCAAGCTCGATAAGCCGACGCCGTAGGTGTCGGTGAGCGCAGTCACCGAGACACTCTGCAGCACATGGTCTTGCAGGTCTTTGCGGTAACCGAGTGACGCGTTGTTGTCGCGGCTGCCGTCACGGGCCGTACGCGAGCCGATGCTGCCGGATACCTGCTGGCCAGGTCCGCCCAATGCCATGTTGATGCTTAGATCGACCCCGCGATTACGCGCATCACCGCTGCTGAAGCTGCCCGGACGATCGAACAGCGACAGCCGCCAGTTGGCATCGCTGCCCAGCAGCGTCATGCGTTGCGTCCAACCCAGATCCAGACCGACGCCTTCAACGTTGCCGTCGCTGTGAGACACCCGCGCGTTGAGCGAATTTTTGCGGCTGATCCGGTGGTTCAATGCCAGCGATGAATTGCTGGTCTCGCCGATGAACACGTTACGTTGGCGCACGCGGGTGCCGTCGGGCAACGTGTCGTAGGTGTTGGTGGTGTCGAGCCAGCTGCGGTTATGGCTCACTACCAGGCTGCCGGAACCATAGTTGTAGAGCGCTTGCAGATCGGCGCCGCTGCCGTGGTCTTCGGTTTGGTACAGATTGGCGTAGAGGTTGATGCTGTTGGCCAGGCTCCAGTCGATGGAACTGCCGTACTGAAGCGTGTTGCGGACCTGACGTGCCGACAACCCTAGAATCGCTCGAGGATGCAGCAGGTAATTGATCGCAGCTCCCGCCGTCGCGTCACCGTCGCTCTGTTGATCCCAGTTGCTGAGCAGTTTGTTTTCCTGCCCGGCGAACAGGTTGTAGCGCCAGCGCTCATCGAGATTGCGCCAGTTGATCGGTTTGTAGATCAGTTCCTGGGTGGTCGAGGTGATTTGACCGTCTTCGATCAATCGCACTTCCACTTCGTAAATACCACCGGGCAATGGCCGGGTGTCAAGGGTTTGCAAACCTGCCGGGACTGACTGGGTGTTGATCAGTAAACCATCGCGAAAAATCTCCACCGAGGCCTGGCGATTGGCGGTGACATAAATCGGATAAACGCTGGGTTTCGGGCTGTCGATCGCCAGGCTGTCAGAACTGCCGTACATCACGCCCACGGCGATATCAGGGCTGGTGCCAAACGAGCGCGGCTGACGAGTGAGGCCTTCGGAATTGGGGGTGAAATAACCCAGTCGAAAAAAACTGCCTTGCAGTTCGCGCTGGGTGTAGAGCTCATGCACCGCGTGGTAGGTCTTGGTGTCCGGGCCGCCAAGACGTGCCAGTTGCATGTTGATGGTCTGGCTCCAGTTGCCAAGGCTACCACTGGCTTCGAGGCCGAAACGCCCGCCCAGATCCTGATCCTGGCCGCCGTTGAGGTTGAGCTGGTTGCGCACCATCAAGCCGCTACTGCCGCCTTCGGGCTGTTCGTAAAAACGCTTGGCTTGAGTGTCGCGCTCGGCATTTTCGGTGACGATCGACAGCAATGAGCTTTCCAGGTTGTAGTGAACCGCCAGCATCTGTTCCGGGCACTGGCCGGTACAGGCGCCCAGCGCCACGCCGGGCTTGAGCACATCGGCCCAGGTTTGGCGCTCACTGGCGTCGAAGCGGCTTTCGCTGGTATCGGTGAAATCGAGCAACGTCACCCGGTCGTCGCGGGACAACACAATCATCGCCTCGCCGAGGGGCTGTTGATCGAGCTCGACCCGAACGGCCAACGGCACATCGAAGAAATGCTCCTCGAAATCCGCCGGCAGACCCTTGGCCTGGGCCAGCAAACTTCTGGGGGTATTATCAATAGAAGTCGGCGCCGCAAATGCGCTGCTACATAACAGCAACGCAAGCGCTGCCGCGATGGGCGTCATCGGGAACATGAACAAGTACTCTGATTACAAGGAAGTCAAAACCCGGCCGACAAACCGAATGTTTGCCGACCGGTTACGTTACTTTGAATAAGTAAACGTTCTGCCGCGAGTCTTACTTAGACGGAAGGTTCAACTACCAGCAGGACAACGCCGGTGTAATCACCTGCATCAGGCTTGCCGCCTGTTGCACTGATTTTGAACGGTGCGCGATAGCGGACGTTGGACTCGGTTTCGCCAACAACTTCCTGCGAAGTGGTTGTCAGCGTTTTGCCGTTGAGCTCCACTTTCAGGTCGATGGTCTTGTTACCGGCAATCAGCTTCGGCACGCCTTCCAGGCGGGCGTGAACCTTGCCGGCGGTGTGCAGCACGTCAAAGTGCCCGTCAACTGTTCTCATGGAGTCGGTAGACGGGTTGTAGCTCATGTCCTGGTCCTTGTTGACCAGGTCCGCATCGACCGGCACCGCGTAGAAATCGTCGGCCGGAACGTGGGCCACAATGTTGATGGAGTGCTTGGCCTCGGTAGCGGCAAACGCCATCGAGGAGCTCAGTGCCAGAACAGCCAAAGGAGCAGCAAACGCGATTTTCTTGAACATTAGTCAGTACCTGTCGTTTTAAAATAATCGATTCGTTGAAAGTTACTGGATAAGTGGAACCGTCACGAGCAGCCCCTTTATCCAGATGAACTTTCAACGCCGAAAGATGATCGGCCAATTATTCTGGAAAGTAAGCAGGCAAGTTCCGACAACCGCGTAGCCAGAGTGCATTAGCGAGGAAAGAAAAAACCTGAAATAACATAAAAGTGACTGTCTGGCTGTAAGACACAGACTACAATTCTTGCTCTATCCGCGATAACAACGAGATATTAAGGAAGTCACTTCTGTAGGACTAACACTACATACCCAGCAAACATTAGGCACGCACATAACATTAGAGAGTTAACACTAATTTCTGGCTTTTCACTGAATTAAAAACCACCATTTTTTTGATATTGCAGGCTTCGACCCGACGCGACGCTCGGGGTGGCCACTGGTCGGGAGTCCTTGCGCTCTCGTTAAGATATATCTTAAGTTGTATCTAAACACGACGAGAGAAAGCAAAAAATGAGAGACCATCATTCCCCCCACCGTGAACACGGTGACAGCCACGACGGCTTCGAGAAACGCCCCGGCCGCGAACGCGGTGGACGCGGTCCCCGGGTTTTCGCCCCCGGTGACCTGAAACTGCTGCTGTTGGCGCTGATCGCCGAACAGCCTTGCCACGGCTACGACCTGATCCGCCAGATCGAAAGCATGTTCGACGGCGCCTACTGCCCCAGCCCCGGTGTGATCTACCCGACCCTGACCTTCCTTGAAGAAAGCGAAATGATCCTGGGCGACGCCGAGGGCGGGAAAAAACGCTACACCATCACCGAGGCCGGACGTCTGTCATTAAGCGATCAGGCGATCGCACTGGATGGTGTGCGGATGCGCATCGAAGTCAGCAAGCGCTCATTGCGCGGCCATGATCGCCCCGCCGAGATTCACGAAGCAGTGCACAACTTGCGTCATGCCTTGCAGATGCATCACGGCCGCTGGAGCCCGGAAGAAATCCTGCGGGTGCGCGACCTGCTCAACAACACCGCCAAAGCCATCGTCGATGGCCCTGTCGTTCAACCCGCTCAGGAGCAAGCCGAATGACCGAAGTGATCGTGCAAACCATCCACCGTGTCAGCCACGAGATCAAACGCCGTCGTCTGGAAGTGTTGCGGGTAGTCGACCTGACGCCGCGCATGCGCCGCATCACGCTGGGTGGACCGGAACTCGCAGGCTTCGTCAGCCTCGGCACGGACGACCACGTCAAACTGCTGTTTCCACAAACCGCGGCGGAACAAGCGGCGCTGGAAACCCTGGTGCTCGGTGCCGGCAAAACCGATCAGCCGATGCCGGCCATGCGCGATTACACACCGCGTCGTTACGACCTGAACACGCTGGAACTGGACATCGACTTCGTGCTGCACGGCGACGGCCCTGCCTCGACCTGGGCCGAGCAAGCCAAACCCGGCCAATTCCTGCACATCGGCGGGCCACGGGGCTCGATGGTCGTGCCGGACATCTTCGACAGCTACTTGCTGATCGGTGACGAAACCGCCCTGCCTGCGATCGCTCGACGCCTGGAAAGCCTGGCGGCCAATCGCCGGGTGCTGGCGGTCATCGAAGTGGAGAACGGTGCCGAGCAACAGAAGCTGGAAAGCGCTGCACAGGTGAATGTGATCTGGGTCTTGCGCGAAGGCGGGAAGAACAACTTGCTCAACACCGTTAAACAACTGCAAGTGCCCAGCGGCAACCTGTACGCCTGGGTGGCGACCGAAAGCAAAGTGTCGCGGCAGATACGCCGGGTGTTGCTGGATGAGCACGGGCTGGATGAAAAGCTCGTCAAAGCCGTGGGTTACTGGCGACTGGATGACAGCGACGAAGAGTGACAACCTCAGCGAAAATCCCCCTGTGGGAGCGGGCTTGCTCGCGAAGGCGGAGTGTCATTCAGCATTGATATGACTGACACACCGCCTTCGCGAGCAAGCCCGCTCCCACAGGGGATTTTTGGCGTTTATAAAATTGGTTTTCGCCAGCGATCCAGTCCCACCACCAACAAGGCAATCACCACAAACCCTACCAATAACCCCCCGGCATTCATGAACACCTGTGGATAACCCAGCTTCTCGACATCTATGAACGGATAGGGATAAACCGCCAGCAGATGCCCGCGCCACAACGAATATGCGAAGTACACCACTGGATAGATCACCCACGCAGCGATATGCCGAAGTCGCAACGCGCCTTTCGGCACACAGCACCACCAATACGCCAGAAACAGCAGTGGCATGACGTCATGCATCAGCTCATCGGCCAGCCATTGCCAGCCTTGCGGATGCCATAAATGGCGTAACAACACGTTGTACCCCAGGCCGACCACAGCGATGCTCACGGCAATGCCGCTACTCACCCACGGTTGCAAAAACCAGCGCCGCGTCGCCGACTCGCTGGACGTCAGCTCACACGTCAGCACGGTCGCCACCAGCGTATTGCTCAGCACGGTGAAATAGCTGAAGAAGCTGACCAGCCCACCGAGCAGGCTGGCCGCCAGCGTCCAGCGTGAGTAGAAAATCAGGTACAGCTGAATGCTCAGTCCCGCCCAGCCAAGCACCGCCGCCACGGCCACAAAACGACGCCTCGCGGCAGACCCCGGCGTCGAGAGGCTAACCATGCTCAGACCGGGCGCTTGGTGCGCATCAACTTCACGTACAAGCGCTCGACCTTCTCCCGCGCCCACGGGGTTTTACGCAGGAATGTCAGGCTCGACTTGATGCTCGGATCACTCTTGAAACAGCGGATATCGATGCGCTCGGCCAGCCCCGACCATTCGTAGTGATCAACCAGGGCGTTGAGGATTTGCTCCAGCGTCACGCCGTGCAGCGGGTTGTTGTTCTGTTCGGTCATGCCGGGCCTTTGCGCGAAGAAAGAATAAAGAAGCCGCGCACCTTAGCCGAGGGCTTCGATGGGGGGAAGGACTCAGTTAACTGTAGGCCAACGACAGCGATTTGTAGGAGCAAATAGAACCCTGTAGGAGCAAAGCTTGCTCGCGATGGCGTCTTGCCAGTCAACATAGATGTTGGATTGAGCCGGCGCCATCGCGAGCAAGCTTTGCTCCTACAGGTTGTGCATTTTTTTGCCGGTTAATGCACTGTTACCAATTCCGAAAAGCTGCATGTCAGTAAAAGCGCTTTCTCTCTTTGTAACAGATCATTATCCTGCCGCCCTTAAGCTGAAACGCTTCACTGCCCGATCCATCTCGTTGCCTTCAGTTCACCCCCAGAAAAAGATCAGAATTTCTACTTATATGTCCGACTTCCCAACTCCGCGAGACAGCGCTGTCTGCACCCCTATTGCTCATCGAAAAGCCCTGAACCTGATCGGCGGATTCACCGCGTTGGGCCTCGCCACTTGCACCCAGGCCGCTCCGGCTTTCGACAGTGAGTCGCCGTGGATGCTCGGCGACTGGAACGGCACGCGCACCGAACTTTCGGAAAAAGGCTACGACTTCAAAGTCGATTACACCGGCGAAATGGGCAGCAATCTGCACGGCGGTTACGACCATGACCGCACCGCTCGCTACAGCGACCAGTTTGGCCTCGGCACGCACCTGGACCTGCAGAAGATTCTGGGCTGGGACGACGCCGAATTTCAGCTGACCATCACCGAGCGCAACGGCAACAACATCAGCAACGACCGCATCAATGATCCCCGTGTGGGCGGATTCACCTCGGCTCAGGAAGTCTGGGGCCGTGGCCAGACCTGGCGCCTGACGCAGATGTGGTATCAGCAGAAATTCTTCGATCAGAAGCTCGACATCAAAGTTGGCCGTTTCGGCGAAGGCGAAGACTTCAACAGCTTCCCCTGCGACTTCCAGAACCTGGCGTTCTGCGGCTCGCAGGTCGGCAACTGGGTCGGTGGCATCTGGTACAACTGGCCGGTCAGCCAATGGGCGATGCGGGTCAAATATCACCTGACGCCTGAGCTCTATGCACAAATTGGCGCCTATGAGCAGAACCCGTCGAACCTTGATCGCGACAATGGTTTCAAGCTCAGCGGCAGTGGCACCCAGGGTGCGATCCTGCCGGTGGAACTGGTCTGGTCGCCGAAGCTCAACGGCCTGCCGGGTGAATACCGCGCAGGCTATTACTACAGCAGTGCCAACGCCACCGATGCTTACAAGGACAGCAACGGTCAGCCGGCCGCCCTGAGTGGCGAGGCTTACCGCAGCGCGTCGAGCAAACACGGTGTGTGGCTCGGTGTGCAGCAGCAATTGACCAGCCGCGCCAGCGACAACTCCCGCGGCCTGAGCGTGTTCGCCAACGGCACGATGCACGACAAGAAGACCAACGCCATCGACAACTATGTCCAGGCAGGCGTCGTCTACAAAGGCTTGTTCGATGCACGCGCCAGGGACGACATCGGTTTCGCCCTGGCTCGCGTCCACGTCAACCCGGCCTATCGCAAGAACGCCGAGGCGACCAATCAGGCCCGCGCCGTGTTCGACTACAACGACCCGTCCTTCCTGCCACCGCAGGACACTGAATACAGCGCCGAGCTCTATTACGGCGTGCACGTCACGAACTGGCTGACCGTGCGCCCGAACCTGCAATACATCCGCCACCCCGGTGGCGTGGACCAGGTCGATGACGCGCTGATTGGCGGGATCAAGATCCAGTCGTCGTTCTAACCAACACCACAAACCCCTGTGGGAGCGGGCTTGCTCGCGAAAGCGGTCTATCAGGCAACCAGGATGTTGAATGTGATGGCCTCTTCGCGAGCAAGCCCGCTCCCACAGGGTAATGCGTCAACCCAACAGTTTTTATCTGAACCCTGCCCGCACCGGATCATCATCTACAGTGAACTTGCGCGGGACTACTTAAAACGTCACGGAGAACCACACTATGAGCACTGATGGTGCTTTGAGTCGAAGCCGTCTGCTGCCGAGCCTGCTCGGTATCCTGCTTCTGCTAATGGGCCTGGCCATGCTGGCCGGGGGGATCAAGCTGAGCATGCTCGGCGGCTCGCTGTATTACCTGCTGGCCGGTATCGGCCTGGCGCTGACCGGCGTGCTGCTGATTGCCGACCGTTATGCAGCGCTGAGTCTGTACGCCGTGGTGTTGTTCGCCAGTACGGTCTGGGCACTGTGGGAAGTCGGCCTGGACTGGTGGCAACTGGTGCCACGTCTGGCGCTGCTCTTTACCCTCGGGATCGTGATGCTGCTGCCGTGGTTTCGTCGCCCGTTGCGCAGCGGTGAGTTCAACCCGGTCGGTACCGGCGTACTGAGCGCTGCCGTGGTCATCACTGGTATCGCCGCGCTGGCCAGCCTGTTCACCCACCCGGGTGAAATCAAAGGCCAACTGGACCGCGACAGCGTGCCGGGCATGACCAACACCGCCCCGGCCATGCCCGACGGTGACTGGAACTCCTACGGCCGTAGCGCACACGGCGATCGTTACTCGCCACTGACCCAGATCACCCCGCAGAACGCGAACAAACTCGTTCCGGCCTGGACCTTCCGCACCGGTGACTTGCCAGGGCCGAACGACCCGGGTGAAACCACGGCTGAAAACACCCCGCTGAAAGTCAACGGCATGCTCTATGTCTGCACGCCGCACAGCCAGGTGATCGCGCTGGACCCGGACACCGGCAAGGAAATCTGGCGTTTCGATCCGAAGCTCTCCACGCAAAACGCGGCGAACTTCAAGGGTTGGGCACACATGACCTGCCGTGGCGTGACCTATCACGATGACGCCGTTTATGCGTCCGAACAAAGCCCGACCGGCACCGCCAACCCTGCGCCGGTCAGCAGCGTCTGCCCACGCCGGATCTTCCTGCCGACTGCCGACACCCGTCTGATCGCCCTCGACGCCGACACCGGCAAGATGTGCGAAGACTTCGGCGACAAGGGCCAGGTTGATCTGCGCGCCAACATCGGCGGCTTCACGGCGGGCGGTTACTACTCCACCTCGCCTCCAGCGGTCACTAAAGACCTGGTAGTGATTGGCGGCCACGTCACCGACAACGTCTCCACCGACGAGCCTAGCGGCGTGATCCGCGCGTTCGACGTGCACACCGGCAAACTGGTGTGGAACTGGGACAGCGGCAACCCGGACGACACCACGCCGATTGCCGAAGGCAAGATCTACACCCGCAACTCGCCGAACATGTGGTCCATGTTCGCGGTCGACGAAAAACTCGGCATGCTTTACCTGCCGATGGGCAACCAGACCCCGGACCAGTTCGGTGGTGCGCGCACCCCTGAATCGGAATTGCACGCCGCCGGCCTGACCGCCCTCGACATTGCCACCGGTAAAGTGCGCTGGCACTTCCAGTTCACCCACCATGACCTGTGGGACATGGACGTCGGCGGCCAGCCAACCCTGATGGACCTGAAAACCGCTGACGGCGTGAAGCCAGCGGTACTCGCGTCCACCAAGCAAGGCAGCATCTACGTGCTGGACCGCAGCACCGGTAAAGCGATCGTACCGATCAACGAAGTGCCAGTGCCTCAAGGCGCTGTCGAAGGTGATCACACTTCGCCAACCCAACCGAAATCCGACCTGAACCTGATGCCGCCGCCGCTGAAAGAACGCGACATGTGGGGAGTGACACCGTTCGACCAACTGATCTGCCGGATCGGCTTCAAATCCATGCGCTACGACGGCCCGTTCACGCCGCCATCGCTGCAAGGTTCGATCGTGTATCCAGGCAACTTCGGCGTGTTCGACTGGGGCGGTATCTCCGTTGACCCGGTGCGTCAGATCGCTTTCATGAACCCGGACTACATGGCGTTCAAATCGAAACTGATCCCGGCCGCCGAAATCGCTGCCCAAGGCCCGCGTAAAAGCGAAACCGAAGGCGTGCAGCCGAACAAAGGCGCGCCATACGGCGTCATCCTCGAACCCCTGCTCTCGCCATTGGGCCTGCCGTGCCAGGCACCGGCCTGGGGTTACGTGACAGCGGTCGATCTGACCACCAGCAAAATCATCTGGAAACACAAAAACGGCACCGTGCGCGACAGCTCGCCGGTTCCGATCCCGCTGAGCATGGGCGTGCCTAGCCTGGGCGGCACCTTCACCACTGCCGGTGGCGTGGCCTTCCTGAGCGGCACCCTCGACCAGTACCTGCGCGCCTACGACGTGAAAAACGGCAAGCAACTGTGGGAAGGCCGCCTGCCAGCCGGCGCGCAAACCACGCCGATGACCTACACCGGCAAGGACGGCAAGCAATACGTGCTTGTTGTTGCAGGTGGTCATGGGTCGCTGGGCACCAAGCAAGGTGACTATGTGATTGCGTACAAACTGTCCGAGTAAGTTTTAGCGGCGGTTAAAGGAAAGGCGACTCCTGCGAGGGGGTCGCCTTTTTTGTGGCTGCTATTTTTTGCCACACGGCTGAACAAATGTGGGAGCGGGCTTGCTCGCGAAAGCGGCCTAACATCCGACATTGATGTCGTCTGACACTCCGTCATCGCGAGCAAGCTCGCTCCCACAGTGGAACGGTGTACATCTGCGAATGATTGGTCGGCTGTCAGGTCGTCATCGCGAGCAGGCTCACTCCCACAGGGGATCCGTGTTCGCCTTTCGCCCCTCACCACTCATCAGGCCGAG
Organism: Pseudomonas sp. PDM25; assembly: GCF_019219045.1. Lineage (NCBI taxonomy): Bacteria > Pseudomonadati > Pseudomonadota > Gammaproteobacteria > Pseudomonadales > Pseudomonadaceae > Pseudomonas > Pseudomonas sp. PDM25. The sequence continues at coordinate 17,024 of NZ_JAHUWL010000015.1, read as the reverse complement.
CGTTAGCTCGCCTGCAGCTCTTGATCTTCATCCACCCGCCCCTTCGGGGGTCTGAGTGGAGGTGTTCGTCCGGGGAGTGGCGCGCAGCAATGGATATGTACCCGGTCAACCCAAAACAGGGTCGGCCCAAAGGCCGCCAAGTCAAACGCACCTGTCAAAACCCTGAACACACACCCAGAAATATCCCGAGCCATTGAAACCACCCCCCACCTGCCCCATCTAAGACCCATACCCTATTGCGCAGGTGCCCCATGACCGACCAGCAAGAATTCCCCGAAGACCCGAGCGACTACGCCGACCCAGAGAACGCCGAACACCACTCCACCGGCAAAGGCCTCGCCCTGCCAGGCCAGAACCTGCCGGACAAGGTCTATATCATCCCGATCCACAACCGCCCGTTCTTCCCGGCCCAAGTGCTGCCGGTCATCGTCAATGAAGAACCGTGGGCGGAAACGCTGGATCTGGTGAGCAAATCCGATCACCACTCCCTGGCCCTGTTCTACATGGACACGCCCCAGGAAGACCCGCGTCATTTCGACACCTCGGCCCTGCCGCTCTACGGCACGCTGGTCAAGGTGCATCACGCCAGTCGCGAAAACGGCAAACTGCAATTCGTCGCCCAGGGCCTGACCCGCGTACGCCTCAAGACCTGGCTCAAGCACCATCGCCCGCCGTACCTGGTGGAAGTCGAATACCCGCACCAGCCCACCGAGCCGACCGACGAGGTCAAGGCCTACGGCATGGCGCTGATCAACGCGATCAAGGAACTGCTGCCGCTCAACCCGCTGTACAGCGAAGAGCTGAAGAACTACCTCAATCGCTTCAGCCCCAATGACCCGTCGCCGCTGACCGACTTCGCCGCCGCCCTGACCTCGGCCACCGGCAGCGAGCTGCAAGAAGTGCTCGACTGCGTGCCCATGCTCAAACGCATGGAAAAAGTCCTGCCGATGCTGCGCAAGGAAGTCGAAGTCGCGCGCCTGCAAAAAGAGATTTCCGCTGAAGTTAACCGCAAGATCGGCGAGCATCAGCGCGAGTTCTTCCTCAAGGAACAACTCAAGGTCATCCAGCAAGAGCTGGGGCTGACCAAGGACGACCGCAGCGCCGACATCGAGCAGTTCGAGCAACGGCTGACCGGCAAGGTTCTCCCGCCTCAGGCGCAAAAACGCATCGAAGAGGAAATGAACAAACTGTCGATCCTCGAAACCGGTTCGCCGGAGTATGCGGTCACCCGCAACTACCTCGACTGGGCAACCTCGGTGCCGTGGGGCGTGTACGGCGAGGACAAACTCAACCTCAAGCACGCACGCAAGGTGTTGGACAAACACCATGCCGGCCTCGACGACATCAAGGACCGCATCCTCGAGTTCCTCGCGGTCGGCGCCTACAAAGGCGAGATCAGCGGCTCCATCGTGCTGCTGGTCGGCCCGCCGGGCGTTGGTAAAACCAGTGTCGGCAAATCCATCGCCGAATCCCTCGGTCGGCCGTTCTACCGCTTCAGCGTCGGCGGCATGCGCGACGAAGCCGAGATCAAGGGCCACCGCCGCACCTACATCGGCGCGCAGCCGGGCAAACTCGTCCATGCGCTGAAAGATGTCGAAGTGATGAACCCGGTGATCATGCTCGACGAGATCGACAAGATGGGCCAGAGCTACCAGGGCGACCCGGCCTCGGCGCTGCTGGAAACCCTCGACCCGGAACAGAACGTCGAATTCCTCGACCACTACCTGGACTTGCGTCTGGACCTGTCGAAAGTGCTGTTCATCTGCACCGCCAATACCCTGGACTCGATCCCCGGCCCGTTGCTGGACCGGATGGAAGTGATTCGCCTGTCGGGCTACATCACCGAAGAAAAAATCGCCATCGCCAAACGTCACCTGTGGCCCAAGCAACTTGAGAAGGCCGGCGTGTCCAAAGGCAGCCTGTCGATCAGCGACAGCGCGTTGAAGGCGTTGATCGATGGCTACGCTCGCGAAGCCGGGGTGCGACAGTTGGAAAAACAACTGGGCAAACTGGTGCGCAAAGCCGTTGTGAAACTGATCGACGAGCCGAAAGCGGTCATCAAGCTCGGCCCGAAAGACCTGGAAGCCTCACTCGGTCATCCCGTCTTCCGCAACGAGCAAGTGCTGTCGGGGACTGGCGTGATCACGGGCCTGGCCTGGACCAGCATGGGCGGCGCGACCTTGCCGATCGAAGCCACGCGCATTCACACCTTGAACCGTGGCTTCAAACTCACCGGGCAACTGGGCGATGTGATGAAGGAGTCGGCGGAAATCGCCTACAGCTACGTCAGCTCCAACCTGAAGTCGTTCGGCGGTGATCCGAAGTTCTTCGACGAAGCCTTCGTACACCTGCACGTCCCGGAAGGCGCCACCCCGAAAGACGGCCCGAGCGCCGGCGTGACCATGGCCAGCGCCCTGCTCTCGCTCGCCCGAAACCAGCCACCGAAAAAAGGCATCGCCATGACCGGCGAACTGACGCTGACCGGGCATGTACTGCCGATTGGCGGCGTGCGTGAAAAGGTGATTGCGGCGCGGCGACAGAAGATCTTCGAGCTGATCCTGCCCGAGCCTAACCGCGGCAGCTTCGAGGAATTGCCGGATTATCTGAAGGAAGGGATTACCGTGCACTTTGCCAAGCGCTTTGCGGATGTGGCGAAAATTCTGTTCTGATAATGGTGTAGTGCTCAAGCGGCCGCTTTCGCGAGCAAGCCCGCTCCCACAAGGATTGCGATGAACCTGTGGGAGCGGGCTTGCTCGCGAAGGCGTTGATACCAACGCCCCCAAACCTCCGCCTGCCGCGGTTCGACTGTCACACTTTGTCTCATCTTCAGTTATGCTCGCCGTTCGTCGTGAATGCCGGAGCCACTGACCTTATGTCCCCCACCCGCCTGTTTGTCCCCCTCGCCCTCTCCTTGCTGGCCGCGTGCGCCACGCAACCGAAACAGAACGTGACCGTGGAAAAACAAAGCGAATGCCCAGTGCAATTGCACAGCGGGCAAAACCTGATCCTGACCCTGCCAAGCAACCCGACCACGGGTTACCGCTGGGCGATCCAGGATTCGGCCGGTGGCGTATTGCGCGCGCTCAGCCCCGAGGTCTACAGCAACCCGCAAGATGCGGGGATCGTCGGCAGCGCCGGCCTCTCCACCTGGCGCTTCCAGTCCTTCGCCGCGGGCACTGGCCGTTTGCGTCTGACCTACTCACAGCCATGGGCACCGGAAGTACCGGCAGTGGAAACGTTCGACTGTGCGATCTCGGTTAACTGATCGTGGGCTGGCTGATTCTGGCGCTGATGGGCGCGGTGACGTTCCTCTACGGCGTCAGTGTGCATGCGGCGTTGCTCTGCCTGCTGGTCAAACCGCTGCCGGTATTGGCGCTGCTTGGTTGGTTGCATGACTCAGCGCCCAGCGAATATCGGCGCTGGATCAGCCTTGGATTGATTTTCTCTCTGCTCGGCGATGTGTTGCTGGCATGGCCGGGGGATTTGTTTGTGTTTGGTCTTGGGGCATTTTTGGTCGCGCATCTGGCGTATCTGAAGGCCTATTTGAGTGATTGCCGGCGGTTGGCGCTGTTACCGCTGATCATCGCTTTGGGCGTCGGCGCGGTGTTGTTGGGGATCTTGATTTCCAATGGGCTGGGTCCGCTGCTCATCCCGGTGATCGTCTACGGCCTGGCCATCAGCGCCATGCTTTGGCGGGCGCTGGCTCGACTCGGCACTGACGTGCCCAAACGCTCGGCGCTGCTGGCGGCTGGCGGTGCATTGGCGTTTGTGTTTTCGGACAGCGTGATTGGCATCAATCGATTCGTCGCACCGTTTCATGCCGCGCCTTACATGATCATCCTCAGCTACTGGTTGGGGCAATGGGGGATTGCGGCGTCGGCATTCACTCAGAAACCGCGCTGAATCCTTCGCGAGCAAGCCCGCTCCCACAGGGAATAGCGCTGTACTTGTGGGAGCGGGCTTGCTCGCGAAAGCGGTCTCACTGAACACGCAAACCTCGGATCCTACCCAGCGTTTATCAGACAACCCGCGCATCGCCCCGTCAATTTGGCTAAAATGCCGACCTTTTCCACCTATGCCGCTGGAACCGCCGTGAGCAAAGAACCCGATCGCCTTTTCGCCCAGCCTTTGGCCCAGGTGCCTGACTTCGCCTTTAACGAGGACGTGGTGCGGGTGTTCCCGGACATGATCAAGCGCTCGGTGCCGGGTTATCCGACCATCGTTGAAAACCTTGGCGTGCTCGCCGCGCAGTTCGCCCAGCCAAACAGCGTGCTCTACGACCTCGGCTCGTCCTTGGGCGCCGTGACTCAGGCGCTGCGCCGACACGTACGCACTGACGGTTGCCGCGTGATCGCTGTGGATAACTCGGCGGCGATGGTCGAACGCTGCCGCGAATACCTTAATGGTCAGGACTCGATGTTCCAGGAGCTGCTGCCGGTGGAAGTGATCGAAGGCGACATCCTGGCCCTCGAATTCCAGCCAGCCTCGGTGGTGGCGCTGAACTTCACCCTGCAATTCATCGCCCCGGAGCAGCGCACCGCATTGCTCTCGCGCATCCACCAATCGCTGTTGCCCGGTGGCGCGCTGATTCTGTCGGAGAAGCTGCGCTTCAACGATCTCGAAGAACATGCGTTGCTCACTGACTTGCACGTCGCGTTCAAACGCGCCAACGGCTACAGCGAACTGGAGATTGCCCAGAAGCGCAGCGCCATCGAAAACGTCATGAAGCCCGACAGCCTCGAAGAACACCGCGAGCGCCTGCTGGCCGCCGGGTTCTCGAAAGTCGTGCCGTGGTTCCAGTGTCTTAACTTTGCCTCGTTGATTGCCTTGCCATGATTGATCTCTCTCCCCTCGCCCGCCGTCTGGCCGGTACTCCGTTGGCCGACTGGGCGAACACTCTGCAGGCGCAACTCGACAAGAAAATGGAAAAGGGTCATGGCGATCTGGAGCGCTGGCAAAGTGCGCTGGACGCTTTGCCGAAGATTCAGCCGAAGGTCGTCGATTTACTGAATGGCCTGACGCTGGACACCGATTGCGATGACCAAACCCGCGTTCAGATGCGCACCGCACTGATGGGTTTGTCGCCGTGGCGCAAAGGGCCGTTCGATCTGTTTGGCGTGCATGTCGACACCGAATGGCGTTCGGACTGGAAGTGGTCGCGGGTTGCACCGCATCTGGATCTGAAGGGTAAACGCATCCTCGATGTCGGCTGCGGCAATGGCTATTACATGTGGCGCATGCTCGGTGCCGGGGCCGACAGTGTGATTGGTGTTGACCCGAACTGGCTGTTCTTCTGCCAATTCCAGGCAGTGCAGCGTTACCTGTCCGAACCCAATGCCTGGCACCTGCCGTTCCCGTTCGAAGACCTGCCGCCGAACATGGAAGGCTTCGACACGGTGTTTTCCATGGGCGTGTTCTATCACCGCCGCTCGCCGATCGAGCATTTGCTGGCGCTGAAGGATTGCCTGGTCAAGGGCGGCGAATTGGTGTTGGAGACGCTGGTGATTGAAGGCGATCAGCAGCAGGTGCTGGTACCGGAAGACCGTTATGCGCAGATGCGTAACGTGTGGTTCCTGCCGTCGGTGCCGGCGCTGGAACTGTGGCTGCGCCGTGCCGGGTTCAGCGATGTGCGTTGCGTGGATGTGAGCGTGACGACGGTCGAGGAACAGCGCGGGACGGAGTGGATGAAGTATCAGTCGCTGAGCGATTTCCTTGACCCGCAAGATCACAGCAAGACCATCGAGGGCTTGCCCGCGCCGATGCGCGCCGTCATCGTCGCCCGCAAGTAAAACACCGATCTCCTTCCCCATGGAGATCAAAATGTGGGAGCGGGCTTGCTCGCGAATGCGGACTAACATTCAACAGAGATGTTGACTGATCCAACGCTTTCGCGAGCAAGCCCGCTCCCACACTGGACTGGTGTTTTAGTCTGCTGGTTTGGCTCTTCGGGCCTTGAAGAACTCGCTCAGCACCGCCCCGCACTCCTCGGCCAACACCCCGCCTTCGTACAGCACCCGGTGATTCAAGAATCCCTGGGTAAAAAACTGCCCCTGACTCTGCACAATCCCGGCCTTCGGCTCCAGCGCCCCATACACCACTCGCGCAATCCGCGAATGCACGATCAGCCCGGCGCACATGCTGCACGGTTCAAGCGTCACGTACAGCGTGCTGCCGGGCAGACGATAGTTGCTGGCGGCCAACGCAGCAGCGCGGATCGCGACCATTTCGGCATGAGCACTCGGGTCGTTGCCGCTGATCGGGCAGTTGAAACCCCGACCGATGATTTCACCGTCCTGCACCAGCACTGCGCCCACCGGCACCTCACCCAGGGCCGCGCCTTGGGCGGCCAGGGCCAGGGCTTCGCGCATGAAGTCACGATCACGGCTGCGGTCGATGATTGCTGTCGGGCGTATCTGACGCATCAGGCCACCTCGATGGCGGCCATCAGGCCGGTTTCCATGTGGTCGATCACATGGCAGTGGAACATCCAGACCCCTGGGTTATCCGCCACCAGCGCCACTTGCGCGCGCTCGTTCTTGCCCAGCAAGTAGGTGTCCGTGAAGTACGGAATAACCTTGTGCCGGTTCGACGCAATCACCTTGAAGCTCATGCCGTGCAGGTGAATCGGGTGTTGATACTGAGTCATGTTCTTCAATTCGAAAATGTAGCTCTTGCCCTTCTCGAGCTTGGCAATCGGGCGGTCGGCGCAAGTCTTGTCGGTGATGTCCCAGGCCTTGCCGTTGATCTGCCACAGGCTTGGCGGCTTGCCATTATCGACATTCACCGACACTGAGCCTACCCATTCGAAATTGAAGTTGAGTTTCTCCGCATTGGCCAGGTCAGGCTCGGCCACCGGGTTGGCGGGCAGTGCGGGTGGCCACTGGGTCGGCGCATCGGTATTCGCCACCGAACGGAACGTGGCCAGTCGTACCGGGCCATTGCGCAGGGACAGTTCTTCACCGGCCGGTGGTGCCTTGATCGCCAGGCAAATGCGCATGCCCGGGCCAAGCCAGTATTCCTTGCCCAACGGGCGCGGTTCGATGGGGTTGCCGTCCAGCGCGTAGATCTGCGCTTCGACGCCAGGAATGTTGAGTCGGTAGGTCAGGGTGTTATCGAGATTGAGCAGGCGCACCCGGGTGATCTGCCCGGCGGGCAATTCGATCACCGCTTGCGCGACACCGTTGATGGTCGACAGGCGCCCGGCCGTGCCACCACGGGCCGCTTCACGAGGAATGCTGAACGCGACAAAAGCGCCCTCTTCATCGACGTGCCAGCTCTTGAGGCTCAAGGTCTTTTCGTAATTGAAGCCGGTAGGCTCGCGCTCTTCGATGATCAACGGGCCGACCAGCCCGCGACCGAGTTCTTCGCTGCTGTTCACATGCGGGTGATACCAGTAGCTGCCGGCGTCGGGCACGCGGAATTTGTAGTCGAAGTATTCGCCCGGCAGCACTGGAAGCTGCGAGACGTAGGGCACGCCGTCCATTTCCAGCGGCAGGCGGATGCCGTGCCAGTGAATGGTGGTGGCAACCGGCAGGTGGTTGATGAAACGTACCCGCAGCCATTCGCCCTGACGCACGCGCAACTCGGTGCCCGGCGCCGACGGGCCGAACGCCCAGGCTTCGGTCTTGTGCCCGGCCACCAGTTCAACGTCCAGCGGTGCGGCAATCAGCTCGTAGTCGTGGCCTGCGTCGGCGTCGGCCATCTTGCCCAACCAGTACCGCGACGCGCCCCCCGCTCCGACGCCAACGACAACAAGACCGGCCAGGCCACCGAGGATTTGGCGACGGGTAAAGGACATGAACTCAACTACCTCACGTATCAGCGACAGGCATGGAGCCTGTAAAAGGCGAATACGATACACCTGCGGATGAGAAACAGTAAGGGTGACCCAAGGCCACAGGGTTAATGGAGGCCGGTGATCAGGTGCACCACGCCGTCATCCAGCATCATGACGCCCGGCACACCGGCCACATTCAATGCCTGCCGATCCATCCGCCCCACATCCCGCAACTCCACCCGAACCCGGGTCAGCGCCACCGGCTGCTGCGCCTTGAGGTTATCCACACCGCCCAATGCGGCGACGATATCCGGAGCCAGACCAGAAACAGGCTGAGCCACCACTTTCGGCTCATCCACCACCAGATCCGGGGTCAACGCTTTCCAGAACGCCCGCTGCATTTTCTCGAACATGTTCAGTTCTCCAGTACCAGTGAAGTATCGACCGTCGCCTCGTGATACAGCCGCAACGCCTCGCGCACTTGCTCGGCGCTTTCCAGGCCCAGCACTTGCTGGGCGATGGCCTGGCAGTCCAGCAAATCCACTTCGCGAACCGCCGCTTTGATCGCCGGAATCAACGGCACGCTCACCGACAGTTCATCCACCCCAAGTCCCAGCAACAACGGCACCGCCAGCGTTTCCGACGCCATGGCGCCACACACACCGACCCATTTGCCGTGGGCATGGGCGGCCTTCACGGTGCTGGCAATCAAACGCAGCACCGACGGATGAAAGCTGTCGGCCTGACTGGCCAGGCGCGGGTGATCGCGGTCCATGGCCAGGGTGTATTGAGTCAGGTCGTTGGTGCCGATCGAGAAGAAATCCACTTCGGGCGCAAACAGGTCAGCCATCAGCGCCGCTGCCGGCACTTCGATCATGATCCCCAGTTTCGGCCGTTCAGTGAGGCCCAATGCCAGCGCCTCTTCCTCAAGCATCTCCCGAGCCAGGCGCAACTCCGACAGCTGCGTGACCATGGGCAGCATGATGTGCAGACGGGCCAGCCCGGCGCTGCTCAGGATCGCCTTGAACTGATCGCGCAGCAGCTGCGGGCGCTCCAGACACAAACGAATCCCGCGCATGCCGAGGAACGGGTTGGTTTCGCTGTCCATCGGCACGTAGGCCAACGGTTTGTCGCCGCCGACATCCAAAGTCCGCACCACCAGATTGCGCGCCGGCCCCAGGGCGCGGGCGATAGCGCTGTAGGTGGAGGCCTGTTCGTCATGGCTCGGCGCATGATTGCGATCCAGATAAAGAAACTCCGAACGCAACAGTCCGACGCCTTCTCCGCCCAGCGTCATGGCCTGCTCCGCTTCAGCCAGCGAGGCGATGTTGGCCGTCACTTCAAAATGGTGTCCATCGCGGGTACAAGCTGCCAGCGCAGCATGCACCAACTCATGTTGATGGCGTTTCTGCTGGCGCTGACGATTGGCTTGCAGCTGCTCGATGGCCGCCAGATCCGGGTCCAGATGCAGCTCGCCCTTGTCGGCGTCGAGCAACACTTGAGTGCCGTTGGCCAGCCCCAGCACCTGAACGGGCAACCCGCAGATCGCTGGCAAACCGGACGCTCGAGCGAGGATCGCAACGTGGCTGGTAGCGCCACCACCGACCGTGGCGAAACCCAGTACCTTGCGGGTATCGAGCCCGGCGGTCTGTGACGGCGTCAGTTGTTCGGCGATCAAGATCGCCCCTTCAGGCAGCTCCATCGCCTGATCCTGTACGCCGAGGATCAGCTTGAGCACTCGCTGGCCAACATCGGCCAGGTCCGCCGCCCGCTCCGCCAGCAAGGCATTGCCCAGGCTTTTGAACACCGTTGCCGCCGACTCGGTGGCCGCGCGCCAGGCGAACCCGGCACTTTTGCCTTCGTTGATCAGCACGTGAGCCACCTCCAGCAAGCCCGGATCTTCGAGCAGTTCCTGGTGCGCCTTGAAGATGTCTGCCTGCGCGCTGCCCATGGCGGTGTCACGCAATTTTTGCAAGGCCAGCAGCGCCTCGGCCAGGGCGCGGGACAGATGATCGCGTTCAACCTGTGGTGTGGCGCCGAATTCATTCACTTCCAGGTGTTGTTCGGCTATCTGCACCACTTGGCCAAACGCCGACCCGGCCGATGCGCAAACCCCACGCAACACCGTCAGCGATGAAGCCTCGGTCGCCTTCGCCTCAACCTGCGCCGAGGCCGCCACCGCTTCACCGCATCCACTGATCAGCAGCTCGGCCAGCGTCTTGATCGCCGCTTCAGCATCCGGGCCGGCCGCGCTGACTTGCACAACGTCACCGTGCCCCGTCTGCAACGCCATGATCGCCACCAGGGATTTCGCGTTCGCACTCGCCTGCTGTTTATGCAGGTAAATGCTCGCCGAAAAACCTTTCGCCGCCTGAGCGAACACCGCGGCCGGACGGGCGTGCAAACCGTTCGGATTGGCGAGTGTCACCGGTTTGGAAAACACTGCTTCGCCCGCTTCCGGCACTGGCTCATCCGTTGCCTGCTCGATGGGCTTCAAGCTCAGTAACGGCTGGCCACTGTCGACCACACCCGTTTCCGGCGTCAGCCAAGTGAACGGCTCACCGCTGACCACCAGCATCAACGTCAGCAGGCTGCGGGCATTCAACGCCACAAAATCGGCATCGAACTCGATCAGCGACTGCCCAACGTCAACCTGCTGGCCCTCCTCCACCAACCGCGTGAACCCCTTCCCGGCCAGGTTCACCGTGTCGAGGCCAATGTGCATCAACACTTGCACGCCATTTTCGTCGGTGATGCTGATCGCATGCCCGCTGGCCTGCACGTTGCTGACAACCCCTGCCAGCGGCGCGCACAACGTCGTTGAAGTCGGATCGATGCACAGACCATCGCCGATCACGCGGCTGGAAAACACCGGATCGGGCACGAGGTCCAATGGCATCAATACGCCGGACAGGGGCGCGTGCAGTTGCAATTGTTGGGGTGTGGCCATGACGTCACCTGCTGTTTTGTTCTTTGAAGTGCCGATGGAGCGCGAGGCTCCGACAGCATCGCTTATTTCCACCAGTACTCGACCTGCAATCCGACATTCGAACCGTGCCGCGCCGTGCCGAAAGCGCCGGTGTCGGACAACGCTGAGCCCTGCGCCTGTTCATTGGCCGCCCGTTTGGCCGCCTCGTTCCAGCTCGCATAGGTGTAATACAGACGCACCTCGGGCCGTGCCCAGAATTCCGGCCCCTTGGGCGACCAGGTCGGGGCGAAGGTGAACTTGCTCAGCTTGCGCGTGCCGCCCGTGGCGTCGACCTGATCGTGACCCAGTTCGGTCACCAGTTTGAACTGCTCGGTGAGCGCATAGGTCGGGCGAACACCCAGGGAAATCCAGTTCTGATCACTGCCGTCGGAGCGAATGTCTTTCTGGTAAACCGCCTCGATCTGCCCGCCAAATCGCGGCGTCACTTGCCAGTCGAAGAACTCCACCACCCGATAGCTTTTGTTGCTGTCGTCGAGCTTCACGTTACCGGTATAACCCAACCCGGTGCCGGGACCTTCGCCGTACTGGAAAGCCAGTTTGTTCTTGCCGCCCAAAAAGCCCTTCTGCACATGCTGGGTGGTGATCGCCCAGCCACGGTGAGCGTCGCGGCTGTCGGGTTTGTCGATGTAGCTCAGCCCGAATTCCAACGCACCGCCGGGGTTGGTGTTGAAGCCGGCAACGTTGAAGTCATGGCGGTTGATGTAGTCCTTCTGGTACAGGTTGTCTTTGCGCGAGAAGGCGTAGCTGTATTTCAGATCGCCGATCAGCACGTCCTCGATACCGCCGCCGGTGGCGCTCTGGTTCCAATAGTAGAAGTCGGAAATGTGAATATCGTTCCGTTTGTAGTAACGCCGGCCGGCCCACAGCGAACCGCCGTTGAGGCTGGGCATGTTCGACCACTGCGCATACGCCTGCGGCAGGCGCACCGAGCCGTTGTCACCGTTGAAGGTCAGGTCCTTGTCGTACTGGTTGTACAACGAAGCCATGCCGTCGACGCTCAGCACCGAGCCGTCATCCAGGGTGTAAAGATCCTGGCGCAATTCCAGTTCGGCGTACTGCTCGCATTCGTTGCCCAAGCGGTATTTGGTCTGCGCGCCCGGCAGCTGGAAGCACTGCTGTTTACCGCTGTTGACCGAGGTGCCGACGCCGCTGCGCAAGTAACCGGCGAACTCCAGCGCCTGGGCCGAAAGAGGCAAGGCCAGGCACACGCCCGCCATTGCAAGGCTGCGATTTATTGTTGTGTTCAAGAGCTACCCCATTATTTTTATTGTGTGCAGCAGCAAAATCGGCGCGCAAAACTCCCCCGCGCAGCGTTCTGCGTGTTTTTTTGAGTCGGTGTTTTTTTGCGGTCGGTCAGTCGGTCATATGCAGCACGAACGACTCATAAGGCCGTAAGCGGACCTGCCGATTTCGCGTCGGACAGTCCGGGTAATTGCTGATGACCAGACGTTGGGCCATGTCTTCGCTGATCACTTGATCTGGCAGTTCGACTTCGCATGGCGTGCCGTAGAAGTTGTTCAGCACCAGCAAGCGTTCGCCATTGCCCTCACGCACGTACGCCCAGATTTGCGTGTGCTCGGGCAACAATTGCCGATAGACACCGTCGGACATCAGCGCTTCACTGCGGCGCAGAGCGATCAACTGACGGTAGTGATGCAACACCGAATCCGGGTCATCGAGCTGAGCGGCAACGTTGATCTGCCCGGCGTTCGCCGGCACCCCGATCCACGGCTCGACAGCGCTGAAACCCGCGTTGGGCTCGGCATTCCAGTGCATCGGCGTACGGCCGTTGTCCCGGGACTTCTGCATGATCGCCGCCATGTTGTCGGCATCGCTCGCACCCGCCTCGCGCTTGAGCCGGAAGATGTTCAGCGTCTCGACATCGCGGTACTGATCGATGTGATCGAAGCCCGGATTGGTCATGCCCAGTTCCTCGCCCTGGTACACGAACGGCGTGCCCTGGAGGAAGTGCAGCGCCGTGCCGAGCATCTTCGCCGAGAGCACGCGATATTCGCCGTCATGACCAAAACGCGAGACCACCCGTGGCTGGTCGTGGTTACACCAGAACAACGCGTTCCAGCCACCGCCGGCCTGCATGCCGGTTTGCCAGTCGGAGAGGATGCGCTTGAGTTCGAGGAAGTCGAAATCAGCGCGGATCCACTTCTGCAGGTTCGGGTAATCGACCTTCAGGTGATGGAAATTGAAGGTCATCGACAGTTCTTTCGACTCGGGTCGCGAGTAACGAATGCAGTGCTCCAGGCTGGTGGAAGACATCTCGCCGACGTTGATCAGGTCATGGCCTTCGAACACTTCGCGGTGCATTTGCTGCAAGTACTCGTGGACGTTCGGGCCGTCGGTGTAGAAACGTCGACCGTCGGTGTTGTCCTCCGGGAAGTCCGCCGGTTTGGAGATCAGGTTGATCACGTCCAGACGGAACCCGCCGACGCCCTTGTCGCGCCAGAAACGCATCATCTTGAAGACTTCGGCGCGCACCTTTGGGTTGTCCCAGTTCAGGTCGGCCTGAGTGTGGTCGAACAGGTGCAGGAAGTACTGACCGGTCTGGGCTTCATACTCCCATGCAGAGCCACCGAACTTGGATTCCCAGTTGTTCGGCTGGTCGCGCCAGATGTAGAAATCCCGGTACGGGTTGTCGAGGCTGCTACGGGCCTGCTGGAACCAGGTGTGCTCGATGGAGGTGTGATTGACCACGATGTCGAGCATCAACTTGATCCCGCGCTTGCCGGCCTCGGCGATCAGTAATTCGCAATCGGCCATGGTCCCGTAACTCGGGTCGATGGCGTAGTAATCACTGATGTCGTAGCCGTTGTCGCGTTGGGGCGAGCGCAGGAACGGCGTGATCCACAGGCAATCGACACCCAGCCAGTGCAGGTAATCGAGCTTGGCCACAACGCCAAGCAAATCACCCGTGGGGTTGCCGGCGTGGCTGTGAAAACTCTTCGGGTAGATCTGGTAGATCACCGAACGTTGCCAGTCTTGCATGGCGCTATTCCTTCAATAAGTTTTGTAGCGGCCCTTAGGGCCTCATCGCGAGCAGGCTCGCTCCCACAGTTGAATGCATTCCCATGTGGGAGCGGGCTTGCTCGCGAATGCGATCTATCAGGCAACCCGATACCCAGGCCGAACAATCTTCATGCTCAACCCGCAGGTCAGAACAAACGGCACGACCATGGCAATCACCATCCCGATCACGAACATCGGAATGAACTGCGGAATGATCGAGATAAAACCGGGCAAGCCACCGACGCCGATCGCCGAGGCCTGGACCTTGTTCAGCGACAGGAAAATGCAGCCCAGGGCCGAACCGATCAGGGCCGCATAAAACGGAAATTTGTAGCGCAGGTTGACCCCGAACATGGCCGGTTCGGTGATGCCGAAGTAAGCGGAAATCGCCGAGGTCGAGGCCATGCTTTTATCCCGCACGTTGCGGGTCATGTAGAACACCGCCAATGCCGCGCTGCCCTGGGCCAGGTTGGACATGACGATCATCGGCCAGATGAAAGTGCCGCCCTGGGTGGAGATCAGCTGCAAGTCGACCGCGAGAAACATGTGGTGCATGCCGGTGATCACCAGCGGCGCGTAGAGCAAACCGAAAATCGCCCCGCCGACCATCGGCGCCAGGTCAAACAGCATGACCACGCCTTCGGTGATGAGAATCCCCAGATGCCGGGTCACCGGGCCGATCACCGCCAGCGCCAGCACGCCGGTCACAACGATGGTGGTGATCGGCACTACCAGCAATTGCACCGCGTTAGGCACCCGCGCCCGCAGCCATTTTTCGATGACGCTCATCACGTAGGCTGCCATCAGGATCGGCAGGATCTGCCCTTGGTAACCCACCTTCTCAATCTGGAACAAACCGAGGATGTCGAAGTACGGCAGGCTCTGCCCGTCGAGACCCGCAACGGCCTTGCCATAGTTCCAGGCATTGAGCAGATCGGGGTGCACCAGCATCAGGCCAAGCACGATGCCGAGGATTTCGCTGCCGCCAAAGCGTTTGGCCGCCGACCAGCCCACCAACGCCGGGAGGAACACAAACGAGGTATTGGCCATGAGGTTGATCAGGCTCCAGAGCCCGTCAAGCTTCGGATAGGCGTCCAGCAGGGTCTTGCCCTCGATGAACATGCCCTTGGCGCCGATCAGGTTGTTGATGCCCATCAGCAGGCCGGCAATGATCAACGCCGGCAGAATCGGCATGAAGACGTCGGAAAACACCCGCACCAGACGCTGCATGGGATTGATCTTCTCGACGCTTTTCTGTTTGACGTCGGCGATGGTCGAGGCGGCGAGACCGGTTTGACGACGCAGTTCGGCGTAGACCTTTTCCACTTCACCGGGACCGATGACCACCTGGAACAGGCCGCCAGTGAAGAACGAGCCTTTGACCAGATCAATCTGGTTCAGCGTGGCGCTGTTGACCAGGCTCGGGTCCTTGAGGGCCAGGCGCAGCCGTGTGACACAGTGCGCGGCCTGCTCGAGGTTGTCGCTGCCACCGAGGCTTTGCAGCAGCTCGCTGGCGATATTCGGATAGTCGTGGCTCATGATTGTCCTTGCGCTGTAGTTTTTTGTTATTGGCAGCACGCCGAAGCGAAAAGTACTCGTCTGTACGAGTTAAAGCAACAACTCGTACAGACGAGTTTGATTTTGTTTATCCTGAACCCGACAGGCGGCGATGTTTCCTACCTCCAAAGTCAAAGAAACCTAACGCCGCATGGACAAACCCCTACCCTGCCCTTAAGGTTCGAAGCCTTGAGTACAGCGCGGCATAGAGCCATCCCCATGAGTAAATACAACCAGATCTACAGCGATCTGCTTGCCAGCATCACGACCGAACGTCTGGAACGCGGCGCCCGGTTGCCTTCCGAAACCGAACTGATGGACAGCTACCAGGCCAGTCGCGGCACCGTGCGCAAGGCGATCGAGCAATTGCAGGAGCGCGGTTTCGCGCAGAAGGTCCACGGCAAAGGCACGTTCGTGCTGTCGACCAACCCGATCGAATTCCAGCTCGGCGGGATCGTCAGCTTTCAGGAAACGTATCCACGCCTGGGTAATGACGTCAGCACAGAGGTGGTCGAGTTCACTCAGATACCGCTTGAGGGCACGCTGCTGGAACACATCCAGGCCGAAGCCGGCAGCCTGATCACGCGAATCAAACGAGTACGGCGGATTGACGGCAAACGGGTGATCCTGGACATCAACCATTTCGTCAGCGACGTGATCCCCGGCCTGTCCCGGGACATTGCCGAGCACTCGATCTACGCCTTCATCGAGCAGACCCTGCAACTGCAAATCGCCTACGCCCAGCGCACCATCGAAGCGGTGCCCCGCAGCAAGGACGACCAGCAACACCTGGACCTCGACGGCCAGAGCCATGTGATCGTGGTCAGCAACCAGACGTTTTTGCAGGATGGTCGGCAGTTCGAGTACACCGAGTCGCGGCATACGCTGGACAAGTTTTACTTTTCTGACATTGCACGGCGCTGAGCCTGACTCTGGTACTCATCATTTCCTACGTCTTGCGTCAGCAACTGACCACCGCCAACGACCCAGTGCCTTACAGCTGGAACCGATGCCCCTTGAGATAGTGAGCGCCCCGACCACCTCTCAAGGAAGACATCATGGACGATACCCAAGAAATTACCCTGCCCGACGCTGCCGATGTGTTGGCCCTCCAGCCCCTGATCACTGATCTCGCTGCCGACTGCCCCGACCTGCACGCGTTGGCATATCAGGTCGCCAAGGACATTCTCGTCCAGCACGACATCACGGATATCGAACCCGACAAAGTCTGGTGGCACCGGTTCCATGGCGCCCAAAGCAGCTCCACGCCCTTTACCGGCTGGCAGCACATCCTTGAAAAACCCAAGGAATCCATGACCTTCCCGCAACTGGTCATGCAACGTTTCAGCGTCCACGACCAGGACAATGCCGACCTGCTGGACCTCTACGGCGGCTTTTATCGTGTGGGGGCGGACGCCGAATCCTACGATGAAACCAATGAAGTGCGCCTGCACGGCAACGACGTGCTGAAAGCCTTCTGGGACATCAATTTCGCTGATCGCTACAAAACGGCCATCGCGACATTCTGGGAAAAGCACAGCACCAACTTCCGGGCGCTGGCCAAGTGCACGTTCATCGCCAAAGCCATTGAAGACTACGAGAAGGGTTACTTGACCCAAGAACACTTCAGCACGGTGCTCAGCGCCTGCGCCGGTAATGTCAGCAGGCCGCTCACCCGGC
>NZ_JAHUWL010000014.1:0-157596 GCF_019219045.1 Pseudomonas sp. PDM25 | reverse complement strand
GACCTTGCGTATTCCTTTCCAGTCTAATGTCCTGGCACGCCTCCCAGAAGGCTCGCAGGTGCTCACTGTATTGGTATGGAAAGTCCTCCTGGAAGAGACTCAGCATCTGTCGAATGTATTTGAAGTAACGGGACAGTAGGGTGCGCTCAATCCGCTCAAGACCTGAACGTGTCACTTCGAATCGGAAGGCGGGCGTGTCGTGCCTCTCGATGGATAGAACGAGTCGCTCGATCTGCAGGGTGATGTCGGATTGCGAGAGTCCGGTGTAGCGGTTGTTATGTGTCATGGCTGGAGTACCTGGTGGTGTTTTCATACCAGATACCGAATGAGTATTTTAGAACCGGTGAGCTGACTCCCTGTAGCCTGTAATGGATTGAGTGCTAGTACGCTGTTGGATGTCTGTGGGTCTATCACTTGGTGTTATTTGATAGCTGACGCTGCGATAGGCATGAGTAGTACTGATAGGTCTAGCGAGCTGAGTACTTAGATCTATAAATCCAACTGATTAAATACTTAACTAAGCACCTTAATCAACTGCTTAGCTTAGTACCTAGTCAAGTACTTAGCACCTAAAATCCACTACCAACACATATAGCTATAAATCCAATCCTTACTCCAACCAAGCTAATAAGTTAACCCCATCAACTAATTAGTTAGAACCTATATGCCCAGCACTTAACCACCTCAACCTATAAGCCTACTAAATACCAGATCTATACATCTAACTAGTTAAGTACTTAGAACCTATATAACTAGATGCAGCTCAGCCTCCAGTGATCATTCACGCTCCCATCAGGTCAAGTGGACTCACACTCCCAAGCCAGCTGAGGAATTTACCCAATCTCCCTCGGAGGGAGTTAGCTGAGAGCTGTGGCTCATCCAGTCGGCATAAACGCCATGACCAACAACACGCTGGTCATGGCGACTACGGTGGCTTCCTAGCTGTCCACACTCAGGCGGCCAAGCCTGACTGGAGCGTCATCAGCCAGATCACGCTCTTCGATCCTTGCCAGGATCCATTCGTGTACTTCCCTCTCTACCCAGCCAACGCTGCGCTCCCCCAATGACACCGGCGCCGGGAACGCACCTTTGTCAATGTACGTATAGATGGTCGACCGAGCCAGACCGGTCGAGTCGATAATGTCTTTCAAACGGATGCGCGTCGCGCTGAAAGCTTTACAGCTTTTACCAGGTAAGGCTGTCCTAAAAGCCAGTGCGATCATTAGGCAGCACGTCCTCATTTACGTCGTCCAAGAACTCGCGGAAGATGTTGTGGACGGAGCTATTGATGTTGTCGATCAGTTCCACATATGAAGGGTTGCCTTTAAGCGAGCCGAGGGGATCGTGATGAAGGCTGCGACGAATATCGCGGATTACTAGCTCTCAGATTGCTACCCGCGCAAAATTTCAGTCCAATGTGCCATGATGATCCCAACCGTTGAATGTGCAAGGTTGCGCGCACGAACCGTCACAGTGGGGGGATAAATGGGGGGACAAAAAACTAAAACTCTATAGCCCCCAATAAAATATGGGAAAAACCACCAAATAACGCCGCCCACAAGCCGGGTTTTTTGTCCACGTTACAAACTGAAATGTATGAAGGGCAGCAGACCAACACAGAATCCCAGAATTCCCAGCACTCCGCCCGTTATCCCTAAACGAATGGAGATACGAACATTCAGGTCAGGGTGAAACCAAAACCACTTATAGATTTCCGCGGAGGATGCTCTCTTCAGCTCTAACTCGACTTGATCATTAAAGCGGACGCCCAGGACGTCAATCGCATCGTAGTCGAGTGCTACAGCATTTTTAGTGATGGATATCCCACCAGGAGTGCCCATCACATACCTCAAGACGCTGGCTCCATTTGCACTGTTGCAAATCATCACCGGCTCACGACGAAAGAATCTGCTCCGATCTTTTCGTTTCGAGTCGATGTTGCGGTTGTGTAGTCGAACAATGGAGTTTTGAAGCCCACTGTCCTCTGATGGCAGGCGAACCACGGTTAAGATCTTCATATTCACACCAGCCTGCCGGAAATACCTGTGAGGGCGTAGTGCGTGAAGATGCTTGTCGGGCGAAATGTGTGAGCAAACCAAATCACTTGACCCGCCTCACCCTCAAATACCCACCCACCAGCTGTGGCTCGGTGTTGTAGAGCATCCTCAAGAGACAAGAACCCACAAAAGCATGGTTGATTCGACATAGGTTGTACCTCCAGTTCACCGAGGCACCCCCACCCACCGGGAGAGAGCGCCCGGTAGGCTTAATCCAGCTCATGGCTGGATATCTGATCGCAGTCACTCACCTTAAAGGTAAGGCCGCGTACTTGAAGTGCTGACCAGGGTCAGCTCCCACAGGGCAACAAACATTTGATGTCCTGAATGGCAGATAAAATAGCTCGTGGATTCTAGGTATTCAATCCCAAGAATATCGGCACACGCTGAACTTCTGCGTACGTGCACCCCATCCAATACTTTTTTCCTAACGCTTCCGCGCCACTAGGATTACCACTGACACGGTGGTACCGGCGAAAGCGTTCTCGATGACGCGTGACCACTCCAGATCGAACTCTGGGAGCACGTCCTTGTTCTTCGCACTGGCGGGCAACACGGCCGTAACCTGTCCGCCGGCCTTCAGCAGGCCCGTAGCCGCGGTCAGGTGCGAAAGCCAACGCCCTTCGCTAAATGGTGGGTTCATCACAACACGGTCGAACCGATCAACCGTTGAACCTGCCCAATTCAAGAAATCAGCTTGGGTAACGTCGAAGCCCTTTGCTTCCAGCACCTTACAATGCAGGTCGCTGATCTCGACGCATCGCGTTCTGTTCTTGGGCATGTGATCGGCTATGCCACCAATCCCGGCTGAAGGCTCCAGGCAAGTATGCTCGTCGCCGATATTGGCCAGTTCAGCGACTTGGATAGCTAGTTCATCAGGGGTCGGATAGAACTGATGAGCCCGCTGGTCTGGCACACAACCAGAGACAATAATCTCATCCAGGGCCTCGCGTGGACTGAACTCGAATTCAAACCAGACGTGTGCATTCTTGTTGTGACGTACCCCTCCGATCATGGCCAGAATCTTCTCGGCCTCGGTCTGTACTGCCTCACTACGATCGCCGTAGTCGAACTGAAGGGCATGAGGGTTGGCCGTCAGCGGAGGCCGTGGCTCCTCCCAGCGGTCATAGCGAACCGGCCTGTTTGGCTCGGAGCGCATCTTGGACAGCATAGTAATCACCGCAAACGGAAGCGGACGACCGAACACCTTGTGGCGCTTGCCCTTGGCGCTGGGTTTCGTACGGAAACTGGCCGGAATCGCCGCAGGATACAAGCTGGCCAGGACCGCATTTAGGCGCCAAGCCATTTCCGGATGCACCTCAATATGGCAGGTCCCCTTCTTATACATTTTCATGCGTAAGGTGCCGCCATCAACCTCGTACCACTCCCCCGTGCGACGCCGGAACACCTCCAGCAGCGGCCCAGTGTCACCGTGGCGAGGTTCTTCGCGTCCCATGAACTTAGCTATGACGCAGCGCAGATCATTAAGGTAGCCAGCACGCTCGTAATCAATGGAGTCGTAGCTGTTTATCATGTTAGCAACGATCATTCGCTTACCGAATGCGGCCGGGCTGTTGGTTACGTGCTCACCCGATAACGCCCGGAATATACCGTCCACACGCTCTGCGAAGAACTTGGAGCGAGCCAGCAATAAGTCGTTCAGGGTGGAACGAACCGTCGTCTCTTCAAAGTCCGGCAGTGGGTGCACCTCCCATTCATCCAGCGACTCATTGTTATGTCGACGAGATGACGCCTTCTTGCCCATGGGATTGCGGATCTGTTCTTGCCACTCGGAACGGCGTTTTTGAGGCATGCACTCATAGACATCTGTGAGCGACAGGGCTTTGCCCCAGTAGGATGCATTGAGCGTGGCAATGGCGGGTTCGAGCTGCATCAAGCGCGCGATATCGGTGGTGTAGTAGCGGCCTTGATCACTCGTATTCCCTTCCATGAAGTACCAGAGGGCGCCGCTGAATCCCCCGCCAGTCATCATTTCATGCAGCTGTTCGATACGGCCACGTTCAGAGAGATAGCCGCCAATCAGACCGTCAACCAAGTCAGCGGAAGCGGGCGCGAAGAACTCGGAAGCGTCCTCTACGATATCGCCAATTTTGGCGTGGGATAGGTCTGTCATGGGGGTGATCTCGTACAGTTTTCGATACTGCCGAAACCCCCAGTCAAGGAGGTGCGTTTAGTCGGAGCGGAAGCCGCTTAATGTGATGGACTCATCGATAGTTTTTCATCCCTTAAATTACTGCTAGGTTTGATGTTCAACCGTTGCGGAACGTGTGCAAATGCAACGCTCTGTTCGCGAGGGCAAGATCTCCGCCTGCCTCACACAACCGCTATTGAAACCATCGTGCTCACCAGATCCCAAATTCTGGATGTGAGTTTCATGGGGATTGGGAGATCGTTGGTTGTTCATTGCATTCGTTCCTAGTGTCTCACCCCTTTTTAGAATGCAAGTGGCTCGAACGGCGGCCTACGGCGCTACTTGTTTCCGCACAAAGAAAAGCCCCCGCATTCAGAAATGCGGGGGCTTAGCGATTAGAGCTAACTTGTTAGTGCTCTACTTGGAAACGGCAACCTGGATACCATCGTGACGATCTTCAGCACGTTTTGGGTTAGGCACAAGTTTTCCGTCTTTCCAAACATAGCGAGCCACAGCTTCCTTGGTAGGGTGGCCTGCGTCGTTCTTTGGGTTACCACTGCCATTACCGCCATTACCTGCATTGGCGCTGGTTGCAGCGAACAGAGCGACGATTGCGAAACCCAATACAGTTTTCTTGATACCCATCATTACATCTCCTTGCGGCACTACGGCCTAATATTCACTAAGTTCTGCAAAGCCATATTTGCTTTGCTCACGAAACTAAGTTAACCCCCAAGCGCCGACATGCAACCCCATAAATATCGTTTTTTTTTAAAAAAAAATCTACTCGTTAAATGTTCTAAACGGACATTGATAGTTCATAAAAGTGCTTCTTAACATCGCTCACAATAGACAGGCATCCAGACCAACTGAACACTAGAAAAGTAAATCAGGATCTATTACCCACGTGCGACCTTTACTAATAACGGCCGGCGGCCTCTTGTGAAGGGCATAGACAAAATGACGAGTGGTGATTTTCCCACTTAGATAATGTGACAGAGCGCTAATCATATACCGCATTATCCCTCCTTTGGACCTCATACAGCACGAGGCCAAGAGGTTGGTGAGTAGGTTTCAAAAGATTCTTTTGGCACGAGGAATAGAGCTTCATCACCTAACCTTGACCGAGTAGATTCTGCGTCGCCCCCATCAAAAGCGCGTTGCATCGACGCCCCAACAAATCGGCAAGGATTTCAGCATCATTCGCTGCATCCACACAGTCACGATTCAGCGCGGATTTGAGGGCGCTTTTCAGCCAATCACTTACCGCCGGCGATTCAATCAATTGGGCTAAGGCTGACTCGACAAAGACAGGACCTTCAACCTTCCCTTCTACCTGCCGGAGTTGATTGTCCAAAGCGTCTTTCAAGAGAATGCAGCGCTGTTTCTGCTGCTCGCTCTCCTCCTCGGCCAGAAGTCGGAGTTCATGAGGCGTCAGGCCAGACGTACGCTGCAGGGTAACCACGATGTCGCCACCAACTGGATACATTGCACTATCAAAGCTGAGTTGAATGTAATTCTCAGGATCACTCTCATACAACTGCTGCCCGAGCAGTTCTGAAAGAAGGTGCGCGGCTCCGCCTGCCACCTTCGTAATCGGACTCCCGTAGGTTCGAACAAACTCAACCATCTGGCAGGCACTCACCATCTGTTGGCCAAGAAGCGACCGAAGCTGAATGGTCTCCGCAAGCAAATCCTTGTACGAGGGCAGATCGGCGTCGCCGGCTGGAGAGACGGCCGGCATGGAGTCACTGGTTGGCATAGGGAAACCTCTTCGGGTGGAAGAATGAGGCTATCCCCTACCGCACTCCTACCAGGTCCGTATTAGCCCCAGAATAGGGGCAGGATTTAGAAGGACCAGAATAGTTTTTCCAGATAGGTGTAATTTATTTCCTCATACTCGGCCTGGAACGAGCCTTCAGAAAACCAGTACGAGGAGCCCGCATTTGGGGGGTTGGCTTGTAGTCCTGCGAGGGATCAACGAGCGAACTAAACTTGAACCCCAACTACAAGATCGAGAACGCCGCCATGGCCACGTTCACTCCTGATGAAGTCGCCGCCGCCCGCCGCCAAGTCGCCGATTTGCTGGATAAGGTGAGCACGGCACCGAGCATCGTCCATGCGGAGCACCAGTCTGGCCAGGCCATCGGCTATGCCAAAGCGCTGGCTGACCTGGGTCTTCTGACCGAGGATGAATATAACGAGCTGCGCCGTAAGGCGCTGCGAGCTGGTACGGGATGGATGCCGCCGGATATACGCAGAGTGCCCTGACCCGTGCCGCCGCGGATTAGTAACATCCCCTCAAGCGGAGCCGATGGCTAGAGTTTTCAGGCAACTTTCCCGCCGCTCACTCAGGAGCAAAACGTATCTGTGCAGTCCCGACAGAGAGACTAACGGTACCCGCCGGGCTGCATCCCTTCCATCAGGAAAATTTTGAACGCTCCGGTCACAGATTGGACTCGTATTAGGTGAACCGATTTTCCCAGCTTGACGGCTATCTGCTCCCCTAAGGGGGGCAGTCTTTGGGTTTGCTTTATTTCTTGTCATGGGATGATTGCGCCAAATTGGAGCAGGTTTGAATCACCGCAAAAAAAAAAGGCACCTGCGCCCACACCGCTGAAGTAGTTGACTGAACGCCAGATCAACGTGAAAAGGTTGGCCTCTCGTTGCAATAATTTGGCTGTCCAAAAATTTTCTCCTTCCTAACGTGCGTTGGAGGACTGCCCCCCACAGCGGCGCCTCTTGCAATGGGAAGGCCGCAAACTGACCAAGCAAAGCTAGGGCAATCGCGATGGATACCAGCATAGCCGTAAACACCCACATCTTGTACGACACGATCAGCCATGAGCATCTCGACGGCCTTGTTTCTTGGGCAACGGGCGAATTCCCTAGCGCTGGGTTGAACCTTGTGGAGTGCGCGGATGGCCGATGGTTTGTTGAGGTAGATCACGGGCACGCGTTTGATCACCTTGCAGGCATTTCCAGACCGACCGTGGCTCCCTACATCGAGCCTGATTTTTTCCAGTCGGAAGCCGAAGCGCAAGAATTTGCTTTTACCTGCATCAGACAGGTGTACCCGGAATTGGCAAACAAAAACCTGTCCGAATACTACTCGGACGATACCGATGAATAGTCATGAAAGCCTTGTGAAGTGAGTGCACGAGGACTCAGGGCCTGCGAGTGGCTGAGAACGGGAGGTGATAGCCTTCTCAAGCGAAAACCACAGCCGCGTACACACTATCTGAGGAATCAGGTTACAGAGGAAAAACCATGTTCTACGAAAGCGTAAAAAAAGAATACGAAGCTGGGAAAGTCCGTGTTGGCCTGCCAGCCCTTGGTCACGGTAATCGCGTCTCTATCGAGGCGAACGGCCTCACCAGCTTTAAGGCAGCTTTTCTAACGGACGCGGAGCGGCGGCAGTTGGCCGAGCTTTCCAAAATTGACGCGATGGCCACAAAAGCAATCAAGTCGATGTAAGGAGAATAGTTCCAACTGAACACCTAAGTCTTGGCTCTAGAAAGCTGGGGCCGTGGGCTAAAAAGATGCCCATTAGCGTCTACACCAACAGGATAATGAAATGCGCGATTCCAAGACAGTTTTACGGGTAGCTGTAACTATGCTGATGGCCTCAGGTGTACATGCTGCGACACTGGATATTCCAGTTGGCACGGTCGCTGACTGTATTCCGTTCCCCAGCATCGAGGCGATTAAATCAGCCTCAATTTTTCAAGGAGAGAATCCAGCATTGGTTCAGCTCATGACCTGCGAAGTCATCAAGGGGCAGCCTCTCCCCGCGCAATCCAAGCTAGTCGGGGAAGTACGAGCCGGTTCCAATCTTGGCCCCTATTCGATTGTATGGCAGCGGCTGCAACTTACAGGTGCACAAGGTGTGCTGGAGTGGAATCCCGCCGATGAAGACTTTGTTTCATCGCGCATCCAGGACGCCGGCCACCTGCGTGTGACTTTCAAGCGCGGCCTCAGTGTTAGTCCTGACTCATCGTCCAAGCCCTGAGGCCCAAATTTTGAACCGGGTTGATTGAGCTCACCAGGCGATGAGTGTCGCCCAATCGTCAAGACCGGCACGAGCCTCCGCTTTCACTATCAGGAATGACGTCATGAAACACGATTACCCTGAGTATCCATTTGTCTTGGCCACGGTAGAGCCATCGCTTTACATAGAGGCAATAGACGCCCTGGAAGGCGTCCGCCAGGTTTTTTGTGATGGTGAAACCATCATGTTGCCCGAGGCCGAAATGCAGGCAGTTGAAATGCTTCGCTCAAACTTCAATGCCTCCGTGGTTTATGGCCAGGCCAAGGACTACGAATTCGCTACCAAAGCTCACGCTCAGGCAGTTCCGCTTGAGTTGTTGCGGCTCGGTCAAGCTGTCCATCACTGCACAGGCCAAAGCGCAGACGAAATGGTTCAATCTGCATTGGAGCAACCAAGTGCGACGTTGTTGTCTTGGTCAGCTCTCTATCGCTCCAGCATGTTGTTCAACTAACCAATCGTACAAGCCTAGGTATCTGACATGACTATGCCGATTTTGGAGCAATTGCTAGGAATTTTGGCCAGTGCCGGTTTGTTTGTATTCGTTGTGACCTTTCCCGGCATTCTCGGGAAGCGCACGGAGGTGCTTTTTAAAAATCCAGAGCCTGTAGCAGTGATCGGCATCTCAATTTTCGCCCTGTGCTTTTCGTCTATCTGGCTTCTGAATTCCACGCCGCTTGGCGCCTTGGTAATGAAGGCTTATTTCAACTGATCTCGGATTTCGCCGCCCCTCCTACCCGACCAGTTGAATCCAGTCACTCCCTCATCTGAGAGCGGCATAAATCGGCTCTCGCACGCCGCAACTCTAAATAATCCTGAATGGAAAACCTCGACGAATGCGACGACCTCACACCATAGGCTTTGAGGATTGGGAGAACGGCTTCTGGAAGCGGGAGCACACGCCGACTTTGCCCGTAACGTAGACTATAAACCTTGCATGGCCAGGAATGATGAATCGTCAGATCTGAGGCATCCGGATAGGCTGTGGCTGCAACCATAGTCTGCATCGGACGCTTATGGGCCTTAAACAGCGCTACTCGATTCTTTCCTTCCGTTGCTACGATCAGCGGCAATGAGCCAATCTGGCATGATCTCGGCGAAAATGGGTTCCTCAGCATTTCGCGACACGCGTATTTATCAGACCGATCCATTGTCTGTTGTACAGCCAGTACAGAACACTCATCGTCCGTGTAGTAATTGAACGTTCCCGAGACAATCATCCGACAGTCGATTGTCATAGGCTGTGCCTTACTGGCAATAAACACGACGTCAGAAAATGGAATCGTAAGCTCTACAAACTTGCTTGGAAACGTAGCTGTCCATCCTCGCTCCGGTACTGTCCATCCCTGTACCCAACGTCTAATCCGATAGAACCATCCACCAGGAATATAGGTTCTACCCTCGACATCAAACCGATCCTTTGCAGCAACAAATTCCGCCACCGCACTACGCATAACATCGTCCAAGACATTCTCCTGTGTATAGGGCGTTCGCGTCATTGAGGACCTTCTACTACTCCCCTATCCGAGCTGCACTTTGCCCGATATCGATACTTGCTGGCAGCATGGTTGGCCAAAGTAGCATCTGGCCAAAGCTAGTTGCCTTATCCAGTCATGCTGATAGTTGCTAAATTTTAAGCCTCAGGCATGATTGTGATGAGCGTACGCCAACGCTTGCACGCCCACCTGGGCGAAGGCTGGATCAGGCCATGGCTGCAAAAACTTCCTTCTAAGCATTGCCTATCGGTAATGCGCCTTGTGGGCGTGGCGCTAAAGCCGTGCAGGAGAATGCTTTGTCCAACGAAAACCGATTCCCATCCGGCGCAACCATTGATCAAGTCAAGAAGGACGCCAAAAAGCTCGCCAAGGCACAGAATATTCCGCTTAACCAAGCACAGGATGCAGCAGCGCTTAAGCATGGCCTTGCCCTGCCGTGGAACCGTGTCAACGAGTGGCTAGCCCGCCAAAGAGGATCTGCTATCGCCAGCTTCTCCCTGCCTCTTGATAGCGGTGAAACCAAGATCGTCAATTTGACCAGTGAACAGCCTCTCATAATGATTTGCGGAAGAGTCGGCTGCGGTAAATCGACGACTGCACTTGTTCTAGCTGGTCAGGCCATGGCCACATCCAAAGCCAGACTGTTTTTCCTCACGTCAAAGCCCGCCGGCTGGCCACCTGCAGTTTGGGATACTCTTCGCCAGGATTTCCCAGGGCGGTGCATTGAAGTAGGTAATTTTTATGATTTCGATCTTTTCGATCTGAGTCAGATCAACCCTGCGGCCGGTGACATCTTAATACTTGACGAGCGATACCAAGGGGCGAGGGATCATAGCCTTCAACGTCTCATCGAGCGTGCAAGGGATTGGAGAGTTGGCCTATTCGTTTGCAAGCAAGGAGGTGCAGCAGATATGGAGTTGGAGCTTACGAAAACGCCCTATCCGGACCGTGGCATCCCTTTGGTAGTGGAAGGTAAAGGTGGATTTATACGCCATGGTGAACATGCTACTTACACGGCTACCGCGTTTGAACAGGCCAAGGTTACCGGGGAGCCCGACCGAAAATCCTGGACCGGCCAGTTCACCATCACAGTGTCTAAACCTGCGGTTCTTGCATAAATGTAAGTTTTAGGAGAATGCCTCGCATGTAACCCTTTCAGGATCATGCGATGCACCTTAGCGAAGCTCATACTACTGACACTGTCATCACCGCGGCGGTAACGAGAAATAGATCGGCCCTACCTCCTCTCCATCCAAGTGGTGATGTCGTAGGCGAACTGCTCTCTGCGGTTGATGATGGATGGTTCGAGTTACCTAAAGGCAGAAATCGGTGCTACACCCACAGGCAGTTTTCCCGGATATCAGCTCTCGTCCAATCACTACCTGAGGTTGTCCAAGTACAGCAGAGGTCCCGCACGTGGTGTGCGGCAAAACGCGTGGAACTCGGAGAGCGCTTTAGCTTTATCTTCGGACTGCCCAACACTTTTCCCGACATCGTCCAACGAGCGGCCTCCATACCCTACGGTGGCCCCCGGCGACCTCGCGAATTCAGAGCGGGAACCTTCCAAGCTGTGAATTTTCTTCACTGCCTCCAGGATGCAATTTCAGCGGCTGCCCAACTAAACGATCTGATGGACGCACTGGATGCGCCAGATATGTTCGATCGCAATGCGAAAATAGAAAATCAGGTTGCTCGACTTCGCAAACATGGCCAGATGCATTACCTCGACAAATACGTCTATGCCCTTCGTGGTAAGTTTCTTTGGAAGGATGATCAGCAGTGGCTGCGCGATGTAAAGGAAGGTCGTATTTCAATGACTGACTATGACGATCGCGTCGCTGCTAGGGAAGCGCGGAACGAACAAGCCAGCGTTTTGCATTGGAGGTCCGTCTACGCCCTGACCCAGCAGTTGGCTGACTTCTTTGAGAGTGCATGCACGTATCACCATGGCACGCTCACGAGGCGACTCAGAGAGCAATTTGGCAGACGTGTAAAGCTTCTGCGCGAATCAGCATCCTGCGGCTCTGGATTTATGATCGAACTCGAAGACGGGCCAAAAATTGGCATCGGGAAAAAACTTGATGAAGGTTTTGTGTTTGTAAATTTTGTCATCGCTCTTGCGGGTGAGCTCGAGTCAGCTTCACCAGATGTCCACTCCTACTTCTCGGCTGAAGAGAGGGCATCGGTGCGATCGACTGAGGTTGCATCGACTCTAGAACGAGTTGTCCGGCGTATAGATACGCTCGAGCTTCAGAGCGTTCGCTGTTAACTGAAACGCCCACCAGGATTCGGCAGTACTCGCGATTGTTCATCACGTAGCCATTTGAAACTGGGGGCGATTCAGTTAGCAGGACCCCAAGCCAGCTAAGCTTGGCTCATACGCACTCACTTAACCTCAGTGGCAAGACGAATCCAATCTGTCGCTGGGTTCTGGATTGCACAGGTTCCTGTCTCGCCTTGAAACCCCGGAAACTTAACAATTCCCAAGGATGGACTCGTTTGGTAAAACTTGCCGAGACCGCATGGCCCGAAATCGACGGTGACGTCTTCCAGAGGCTGATCGTAGCTCATCGGCCTGCTCGAGGGAGTGAGTGCCCCTTTAGCAATCAGGGCCTTGCCATTGACGTCCACACTGGCCATCTCAAAAGTCTTTTGCCCGTCCTGATCATAGATCTGAACGTAGTTGCCTTCCTTGGAGGGGAATTCAACGCGACGGTGATCACTGGCTTCGCTTACGCTGGCCAAGAGGGCGAGCGAGAGGGACAAAGACCCGAGAACGAAATGCATCTGCTTCATTGGTATTTCCTGGTGAGAGCGCTGACGACGGGATTCGAAAGCGCGTTAACTCACAAGATGGGGGCGACCTGGGGAAATATCCAGTAGTTTGGAGATGATATTTTCCGGTTGCAGCGCCAGCCCTATCCACTACGCTTAGCAGCTTTGCACGTGCGCACACAGAGGATGGTGAGAAACGCGGCGAAGACTCAATCGCAACTAGGTGTTGCAAGCCGCCCCTTTAAATCACTATCACCTGCTCAGGATCCTTCTGCTCACTCCATTGGTGGGTCCGACTATCACGTGTCGTAAGCTCCGGTACGCGCGAGCAATCGAAGTAATTGAGTCCATTTTCATGGGCCAACGGCAAGTCGAGATGCTCACTAGGTAACGTGGACAGAATTCCGATCATTTCACGAGCTGTAACGACCGTACAGCGTGGCTCCTGCTCATTTAGTGTCTGTAAGGGATTCTCGATGCCAAAGCGCTTTCCTGCATTCTGAGCCGCGGTAGAGATTCGTGTTCGAAGGACTTCCTCTTCTGCAATTGATACTGCACCGTCCTCATGAAGAGATCCCGCCAACAGCCCTGCGCCAAGGATGCATTCGTACATGTCCTCCTCGGTCGCAGCTGCAGATAACGCACTCATAAAGTTTTCAAGCAATCTGAAATCATCAGATCGGTCGATACATTTTTTGGTCGAAAACCACTGCCGGCGGGCGGTTTCAGCTTTGCTGACCAGATCAGACCGGGTATCAGGCAGTACAAATCCCAGGTCCGTAATCGCTCGGATGTAGCCCTTGAGCTCACTTAGATGCTGATCTGCCTCAGCGGTGGTATCACAGCCTTCCATGTCCTTGATCACACCGAGCACGGCGGCCATCACCATTTCACTGTGTTCGCTCATCAAGACTCTCCCCTAATCGTACTGTCCGCAGATCGTTGCTGACGATTGCCCCTTAACGATAGTAACCGTAAGCGACGTTTCACAAGCTATCGGATGACAACTTGTCGAAATGAGAGAACGCGCCAGCACCATGAAGCTTGTCCTACGCCCAGCTCAGCTTCGTGCAATGGCTTGCATTTTTTTTCGTCCAGATACCGTGGAGAAGATCAATCAATTCCTAGGCCATCATGATGCAACTAATCGCCACTTCCCTCTTCCAGGACGCGACACCCGTCACCGCCCCAGTGAAGGAGCCTTCATTTGACGAAAAAGTGGTCAACGCTGTGGAGGTGATTAAGAGCCTGATCCGCGCAGGCAAGCGGGTCGTTGCGGCTACATCCTTTGGAAAAGATAGTTCTGTGGTTTTGGCCCTCACCCTTAGAGCAATGGAAGAGCTCAAAGCTGAAGGTGTAGAAGTACCTGAGCTTCACGTTTTGAACTCTGACACGCTCATCGAAAACCCAGTGGTTCATGCATTCAGCAAGCAGGAAATTCGCTCCCTGAAGGCCTACGCCGAGAGAAAAGGCCTTCCTGTGCGCATGTGGGTGTGCAGTCCCAACCTCAGTGAGAACTGGTTAATTTCACTCATCGGCGGCCGAACTGTTGCATCGATGCCTGGCAACTCGGCCAAGTGCACTATTCAAATGAAAAAGTCACCGATGGATCGCACCAAACGGCTAATAAAATCGATCATCAAGCAAGAGTTGGGGTCTGCTTTTTCTGATGACTCGATCGTAACCTTGATCGGTACCCGCCGTGACGAATCGGCGGTTCGCGGTCGCAACATGGCCTCCCGCGGCGAGAGCGCGACAGTCCCCGTGAACACGGCAAAAGAGGGGGAAAAGGCCAGCTGGATTTTGAGCCCGATCGCTGACTTCACCACCATGGATGTCTTCACATTTCTTGGGCGGGTTACGAACGGCCGAATCGAAACTTACTCGGATTTCTGCCAGCTGACTCAGGTGTATCGCGACTCTTCAGGCGACTGTATGGTCAACATTTTCATGCGAGACGGCGCGGCAGAACGTAAAACGTCGTGCGGTGCAAGGCATGGGTGTTGGATGTGCTTGCGGGTGAGCTCTGACAAAAGCATGGAAAACATGCTTGCTCAGGAGGACGGAAAATACTCTTGGATGGCGCCCCTTTCCTCCTTTCGAAATTATCTCAAGGCACGGCACTACGACCCAAGTGCTAGAAACTGGCTTGCACGTTCCGTCAACGCTGATGACGGCACAATCAAAATTGCGGCAAACGCGTATGCCCCAGATTTCTGCCTCGAGCTTCTACGCTATGCCCTGACAATTGATGCCAACGAGATTGAATGGGCGATGCAAAATCAAACGTCACCCCGGTTCAACTTGCTTGGCATGAAAGAGGTTCTCGCGATTGATCTTCTGTGGGCTCGTCATAGCTACCAGCGCCCATTCACAGCCCTAGCTGAGTACAAGGCCATCTTCGAAAATGGGAAGCGCTACAGCATCCCAGAGGAGTACACAGAGTTTCTGCGTTCCGATCTGGACATCTCCCGTTCCGTCGAGCTGCCTTTCGTTGACTCTGAATTCCACGGAATATTTGAAGGCCTGCGCTCTGTTGACGATGAGTTTTCTTGCCAGTCCGTCATTTCTAAAAAAGGGGTTTACTACACCAACGTCAACGAAACAAATGAGTTCGAGCTCGATGATGAGTCAGTGCATTTATTCTATGAATTCGAGCTCGACCGGGCGCTTGAATACTACGGTCCCCACACGGACGTTTACCCCTCCCAGGCCGTGCACTACCTTCTGCGGTTTGGTGTCGTGTCCATCAAAAAAGGCGGGCACTCTGAGTGGGACAGAATGCTGAGAATTGGTAACCAGCTTCATCGTTTAGGGCTTCGAAATATCCTCAACGATCCGGATGCACTGATCGAAAAACTGCTCCACCAATCCCATGATCCGCGCTTACAAAACAGCCTCGGGGTTAGCACCTCTCGCTTATCCCCCCTGAAGGTTCATGGACAGTTGCAGTTCAGTTTTTAACTCAGCTTTACGACCGACCGGTTTGCCCCTACTGGAGGATCAGACTGAAGGCAATCAATAACGCCCTCGTGAGAGAGTTCTCAGATCGGCTCAGACCAGTTACCAGTGCATTCGGGTACCAACAGCTACTTAAACTGCCACCAGGACGAACATGCTCAATACCTTCATAACCTCCGCCGGCGAGACTTTTACCCTTGACCTGAATCAAACGGGTCACACCCTCATCACCGGTACCTCAGGAAAAGGAAAATCGATCTTTACGGAGCGGGCAAAACGGGAGGCTCGCACTGCCGGCCGCTTATTCGTCGACGTGAAGGCATATCGCGATGAGAAGGGCTCGGGATTAGGGCCATATGAATACGAGATTGCCAGGCGGCACTCTGAGGGCCTTGCAGGGCATCTCCCAAGAGCACTTCGAAAGAAGCGCTACACGATTTCCTCGCCTATCGCATACGACGATGCACCAAGCCGGCGGAGCAAGCAACCCTGGTCAGAACTACGAACGGGTCCGTACTGAGCCGTGAGCTCATCCACCAAGCAAAGGATCAGCTCGAGTCGATATCCGGGATTCGGCTCAATCAGCTACAGCTCGTTGAGCTCATGGTTGACAACGGCATAGACAAAACGCTTGCTGAATTCGGTGAGGCAGAAACACAGATCCGCGGGATGTTGGCTGATGCCTTGTCCAGGAAACTAATCGGCCGGTCGTGGCCAACTTACGGCGATGAGGCGGATGCCGATGCCTTCAATGAGAACCTAGATCAAGCCGCCAAAATTCATGGATACGTCGTCCTCAAATAAGGTGAAACTGCGTAGGAAATACCAATGAAAGTACTTGTAGCCGCGTGCGGATACTTTTTGATTATTTTGGCGGGTGTTGTTGGTGTGGTTGCCTTCGCTGCACATCATGACTATCAAACGTTAGCCGAAGCTATGGCTGATTTGCCGGATTTGTGGACAGCTGTTAAGTGGTTCGTTTGCACGCTCGTCGTTATAGGTTTGATGCTGGTTTGGGAATGGTACAGCCGAGCGTCGCGAGGTGAATAAGCGGCATATGACCAGGCTATTGCAGACTGTCTGAGCGCGGATTTAAGTGGGAATTGAGTTGTGATCTTTAACTTGCGCTCGAAACAGGCAGAAATCAGAGTCGCGAGCGATTCCGGGTATACCCGGTGCCGACGGGTCAACACCAGGTCATTCTTTGTGATTTAGCTTGGTCTGATTGTATTTATCAAGCCCTCTCCTCCCAATTTGCTTGCATAGGAGTCTCCACATGTCATGGGCAGATGCTGCGGCGCCGATCGTCGCAGGAGTGATTCGCAGCGTAGGCCGGAGTGACATGAAGGTGCTGCGTAAGGCATTGGTCGATGCCTACCCTTGGGGTGAGCGAGAGCGCACTCCTTACAAGGCCTGGCTAAGCGAGATTCGCCGTCAGCTGGGTCATCCGCTGAATGCGCCAAAGTCCGACCCAAAGAACAAGCAAACTGACATGTTTAACCCGCGTTAGGATTAAAGATGGCTAGCCGCCGCCAACCTTTCACCCCGTGCAAGTTATACATCGACGGCGCTGACGGCCTGAGCGCTGGCGACTACATCGTTACATCCGGTAGATCGGCCTATCTGGTGCAGGCAACTCGGTCCAGCCCAAGCAAGCCTCAACGACTGTATCTCGACTGCCTTCGCTGGCCCCATGATCAGATCCCAATGGATGCCAGATGTTATCAGCTCAACTGGTATCGCCGATGAAATAGACAGTTACGTGGTACGACTCATCGTCGGAACGTAGCTCCGCCGGCCCAAACCTGCGCGCAGGCGGAGAAGAAAATCACACAACCCATGCCCTGAAGTAAGATTACGCCTCGAGATTACTTAGGGCAGAGCAATTGGACTCGCAAATGAGTGACGACCTTGATTGGCCGGGCGATAGTGATGAATTCGAAAGCCTAGTACGCGAGTGGCATGCTGGTGATGCGAGAGCCGCGGATAAAATTGCTCACGCGTACAGCCAAGCGGGTAATTTCAAACAAAGCATGTTCTGGCTGCGCCTTTCCCAGGACACAGAATTGAGAGACGAAGAGTTTAGTGACGGGATGAGTTTGAAGGAGACCTCGCCATCCGTAGGATTTCATCACCTCTATCGCGCCTACAAATTAATTCATCCTCGAGCATTTTTTGAACTGGATGAACTCTGCAAAAATTACTCAGCTTTTGATCTTGGACTCACCGACCAAGAGTTTTCTCACGTGTCCGCCGAGATGGCAGCACTCGTTGCTCATCACCGTGAGCATGAGGAGCGCACCGCGATGTTAACCGGATCTTACCCGGTGCTTTTTCAGGAAGTGTTCGGGCCGTCAGACTGGAACAATCTCCAGTGGCGGACCGGCTCACTGTTTTTGGTTCAACGTGGCCCGCACCAGTTTGCCGTTACCGCACGACACGTGATCGATAACATGACTGCTAATCCCGACCACTTTCGATTGGTGCTGCCCGAGTATGGAGCCATTCTTCCAATACGTGCCGCCTATACCCCAAGACCGGGGCCGTGGCTCACCCTGGACGAGACAGATGACATATTCGCCTGGCAGATCAATCAAGACTTTGAGAGCGAGAACCAAATCGACTGGTGGTCATGGATGATGGATCAGTGGGTTCGACCCGCAACAGATCTTTCAGCCGGCCAGCGATTATTTGCGACCGGTTTTCCAATTACAGACGGCGCGTACGATCCAGAGAACTTTTCCGCTCAATACACACCGCTTATCCTTAAGGGAACCTTGGATGGCTCTTCAGCGGCTGGGTTCTACACGATGAGATACGAGTCATCAGGGCTTGAAGATATAGACGGCATGAGTGGTGGACCAGTGTTTGCCGAATTCGAGTCACGATTTCATTACGTTGGAATGACTCTCCGCGGAGGGAATGGTTGGCTGTATTTCATCGACTCCACTCATGTGCTCGAGCTGCTAGATAGAATCATCTCGCAAGGGTGATTTCGAAGTGTGCAGGCACGAAAAAGGCCCAGCGATGATCGACCGGGCCTTTTTAGAAACATTGCCCCATTGACTGGAGGGGCGGTCGGGCTTGCCTGGACTCTCCCGTTTCCGAGACGCTACGTTCCCGCAGCGGACCCTCAATGAGGGTGGAGGTGGTTAGCCCGTGCCGTTCCCAACGCATAGCGCCAGTACTGAGTGGAGAAACCCCAAGTCCATCTAACCTGCAGACGTTTTGCGAACTCTCTCATCCCTGGAGCTCGGGGCACCTTCTGCGGACCCCCACGGCGGTGACGCTTATCGCCGCGGACGTATCTCTACGTCGCCACACTGAGTAGTGGCCACTATTTGGTCGTCTAGGATCACGTCGGCGCCAGGCAAGCTTTAGCTTCTGCGGCGCCTCTTTGATTTGTATTCTCCATGAGAAACAGAGATTGCAACTGTTGGACCGTACGGAGCCGAACGCGATGTTAGGGTTTAGCATCATCAATAGTGCATCGCTTCAAACGGTCGACGTCGGTACCGCTTCCACTACCAGAATCAATGTCCCCGTTTGAGTCGAGATAGATTTTTGTTTTTGGCCACTTGGGCGCAATGCTGATGCAGTGGTCACGCCCTTCCCTGCTCCTCCAGTTAAACTCCATGAAAAAATGCTCGTTGGGGAAGATATGGCCAAGATCAGCTGTGGCCTCGCCAGGAAGCATCCCGCCTTTGTCTATCCTGTGTTGAGTGTTCCAGATATAGCGCAGCTCGCCCTTCCCGTCCTTGGCGTAGTACACCGCCACCCGCGGTGTTGCGGCATACCAAAAAATGAGTGGCGAAAACAGGAGCGCTAACAGGATTGGCCACTTTCGGAGTTTACTTACATACGTGGACACGAACGCCATCCCCCCAATCCTCCGGCTTAACTGCCAGTACTTTCTCCATGATCATTTCGGCGGTGATGCCACCATCTGGATGTTGAGTGAATAGCTCGATTCCTATCCCGATTGAAATGCGGTCCGGTGCATCGTCATATGCTTTCAGGCCGTCGACGCCTTCGGTCGCGTGTGGCCCTCTGCGCTCATCCCAGTCAAATAATTTTCTGATTCCATCAGAAACAATCTGCTCAGCGCCGGCGCCGTCAGAAAGTATGCTTTCCGAAAGCCCACCTGCCCGACCGACGTACCCGTAGTGGATGTTGGACCAGATGTCGTAGAAATAATCGTAGCCACCTTGTTTATGGCGAACACCGCCGAATTTCTGCAGGATTTTCGGCTTGTGGTCCCAAGGCCGATCCTGCCCCACACGTTCAGTCCATATCGCCATTGCCGCCGCGGCATTTGCTGCAGCAATTGCTTGTGGACTAGTCGCACCCAGTTGGGCAAACCATGGCATTTCCATTTTGCTTCGAGTTTCTGCCGCCGTGTCATAGCTGAGGAGCTGCTTCATTTTCAGAACCGACGGGTCATTGATATTTCGGTTCATCTCGTCAGCAATGTAGCTGGCTAACTCCGGCATCCGATCAGGGTCATTACAGGTGATTGGCTCGGCCTTTTGTTCAGGTTGGAGCTCCAGCTGCGTGGTTGTCGCAGTGGGGTCAATCAGAGCATTTGCAGCGGTGGCTTTCTCTGTGAGTTTTGGATCGGCTAACAAGGTAGCCATTCTCTCATCATCAACTGTTCCGTCCGCCCGGAAAGCTCCGAGCGCGGCAAAATTTATGATCGCTGCGCCTGGTGCAGCTCCCATGACAAAGCCACCACCAACATCGCCAGATCCGGTGATGATTGTTCCGCCGTGACTGGTTGGGCTCCCC
This sequence comes from Pseudomonas sp. PDM25, assembly GCF_019219045.1. Taxonomy (NCBI): domain Bacteria; kingdom Pseudomonadati; phylum Pseudomonadota; class Gammaproteobacteria; order Pseudomonadales; family Pseudomonadaceae; genus Pseudomonas; species Pseudomonas sp. PDM25. The sequence continues at coordinate 137,319 of NZ_JAHUWL010000014.1, read as the reverse complement.
AAATGAGCCATAGGTCGACCGTTCACCTGGATGGAGGGGAAGCCGGTGGTGATCACCGCCCCACAGCCACAAGTATCACCTACTCGCGCTGCGCCCATAAAGTTGATGTTGGTATCAGCTGAGGCCGAGGCGATTGGCGTAGTGCCGTGTCCCGGTAACGGGCAAACATGTTTGTCGCCCAGTCGAGCAGAAGAAATCATGAATCGTCCTTGTGTCTTTCAATCCGTTTTACTTGGTGCAGTGCTGGCTGACCCTATCAGAATCGGCAGTGAAGATATGTAGGAATAGTCCTAATGTGCTCAGGGGACTGGGGCATTTGCGGGACTAAAGGGATAAATAGCCCCCTTATACTGGGCAACAGGCTTCTGACTCAGATGGATCTACATCGATGAGATAATGCTCGTCGTCGACGATGCGTGCAAAATCACCCGCTTCGTTGGCTTCAGAGTCCACCGCAAGCTCTTCGATTAGTGGATAACGATGTCGTCTGTCCGGCAGTAATGCTTTAGCTAAAGCAACTGCCTCTGGGCTATAAATTTTTATTTGCGCTTCCAACCAGAACCAACCGGTGTCGGCATCAGAGGTGATCGGCGAACCGTATCTATTCCGGTCAGGTAGCACCACATGGGCTTCACCAGGCACCACGGCGATTTGAATCGGACGCAGGTAACCATTCCCATAAGGTTCAAGCCAGCCATCTCCACCGAGCGTATGAAGGATCAGTTGTTCCACCCTTCGAGGCGACTGCGTTTTGATGTAGAACCTGTAGTAGATGGACATTCCGCTGCTCCTGTTGTTGTCACTCAAACTGGCGCTATGCGATCTCTAAAGTGCATTGGTAGAACGCCCACCGACTGTCCCCTGTCATCGACTCGCGTGGGCGATGAGCGCTCTACCGATACAGCCTATAGATCCAGCCAAACTCATATTAAGCATAGAAACTGCTTTCAAGCTCTTGCTTGGGTACTGTACCTATTGCAGCACAGATCAGTGCGATCGCGCCTAGTCCACCCATGACCCCATCCCCCAAGTAAATGCCGGCGGCGATCTCGATGACCGCAGCAAGTTTTATGATCAGCATGTACATTTCCAAATGGTTTCGAAAATCGCGAGCGTTATATGGTGGTCATCCCGTGAGAATACTTAGCAAGTATGGCCATAATTTCGATCATCCGCAGCATGCTACAGGTGTCGGATACAGCCTCATCGCGTAATGCCTCCAACCAGGTCATGACGTGTTGATTTTGCTTCATGGTCACTCTACCGCGCCCTTAGATGGTCAAAATGCTTTAGCTTGTTGGTCAACGGTAATGCATTGACCTTTTACTCGATCCAAGTCCCTTCGTGTGATTTCTTGTCCCTCGCGGTTCGCATCCAAAAGAATCTTTTTGGCACAAGGCGACCCGGTTGTTACGGACTGAATTTCGTCGACTGATGCAGCCTCCCATTGCTTTCCGATCGGCTTTCCAGCAAAAACCAAAGCCATTAATGCCAATCCTATCAACCCAATTAGCGCAACCTTTGATTTCATTTTAAGTCCTTAAACCTTGTTGATCTGACAATAGGTACGTGATGTTCATCTAGGCTAATCGCTGCACCAGAACGTCGATACATCATCCCCTGTCGGAACCACATGCAAGGGCGGCTTCGGATCCTTTTACGGGTACCAACCTTCGTGACACGCAGTTGACCCGCGGACTCCAACTCAAATGGAAAGGGCGGCCATTGGCCGCCCTCTGATTAGACACGAAACTAAGTCCGGCAAACGCCGAACTGCTGTGACCTATAGACGTACGCGCCGATCTCGTAACCGTCACGGCCATCATCGAAATCAGCCCGATCCTGGTCAGGGTATTCGGACATAGCAAAATCAAATGCTGCATCCAGATCATCCGCCGCTACCGTCCAAAGGGTGGCTGAATCCCAACCATTGGCCAATAGGCTGACGTGGAACAGTTTTGCACCTTTGCCGATTGTGGCGGCTGACAGGCTAAATAATAGGGACATCAAAAGGCACCTCAGTTAGAGAGCGATCCCCGTGAGGAGATCGCTTGAATAGACCGCTTAGAGAGCAATCAGCTGATACCCGGTTGTATCCGCGCCCCTTTTCTTCTTCAACTGAGCAACGATTTCCTCGGCCGTAGGATTAGTCATCCACATGATGATTTGGTAGTCATCGCCCCTGGTAGGGTGGACCCAAGTCGTAATGCGATGAGTGCACCCCTTAGCCTTGTATTTCGCATCATCCTTTTTCAGTTTTGCCTGATATTTCTTCTCAAAATCGTCGAACTCTTCATTCAACTTTTTCATGAAGCAACTCTCGCACTCACCATCTCGATTCGTGCGGCAGGATGAAGGATCAAACGCGGGTTTCTGGCAAGTTTTGCAAGGCATTATCTGGACTGTCTCCAGAAGAGACTTACAGTCATTCTCTGTAGCGTCCTTGATCGCAATTTCCTTGTTCTGAACGATGGTGTCACCACCGTTCGGCAAACGCACCGTTATCTGCAGGGGACTGCCGTACATGAAACAGCATGGACTGACTTCGGCAGTCAGTTCCACATCGCCACGCATTGCGGTGAATTTTTGGGCTTGAGTAAGCATGGTGTAGCTCCTGTGTAAAACTCGCGGAGCTACCCCGAGCGGGATGGCGTCCCGCGAGGGTAAGTAAAGTGCTGCGAATGCAGCATTTGGTGGCAGATGTTGCCATTAAATCAAAAAATCTAGATCAGTAGATCTAGGTTGCCGAGCATCTGAATCAAATCAAGCAAGGCTAAATTACGCCCTGCTCTCGAAGGGTCTCAGACTGTTTTCTTCGGCGCATCTCTAATTGCAGTTCCCACATTCCAGGTCTTTTGGTTCCAAGAATGTAATGTGAGTTTCTCGTCTTCACCTCGCCTCGACGCGCAGCAACGATGGGCGAAGTCTGGATTTCACGACCGTCAACGATCCCGATTAACGAAATCGTATCTTCAGTGGTCGGAATAATTTTCCAGTCGGTAATGTTCTTTGTGCTCATCAGATAGCTTCCTGCAGAAAGGTTGAATTTAATATCTCAGCCTCACGTCGGATAGCAGTGAAATAGCGTGCAGGTTTAAACATTGGCGTAGCTCCTAGGAGAAAATCTGGCGGAGCTACCCCAAGCGGGATGGCGTCCCGCGAGGGTAGGTGAGGTGCTGCGAATGCAGCTATAGGTGGCAGAATTACTGCCATTCAAACAGGCCGGAACATCCGATCTGAAAGAAACTTTTGAGTGGTGCCATAAGGCGATGGCCGGAGTATATCCTGGTGAAGGAAACTGGCAACCCCGTCCCGATCCAGCCAGAATCAAGCTGAGTGAATAAACCGCTCCAAACATATGCCAGTGTTATTCCGGTCTAGGAAAACCGCCCCCCTACCAAGGAGTCTGCAGATGAGCAATCCACCGCTTACCGTCACTCTCGACCCGGAACTCCTCGACAGCTTGGAGGCCTTTGTACGAACCCAAGTGGCATACATGGGATTGCCTCAATCCGCCTTTCTTGGCCAAGAAGGCAGACTACTCGCGGGTCAGGGAGCGCAAGCCGCCGTAGCGGTAACCCAAGCATTGCTTAAGGCATTGCCCGCTGATGGATCGGGCTCGCTGGGTGAGGCGCTGGCCGAGCTAAATGCGGCTCGATCTTAATGATATTGCTGACTAGGAAAATGCCATGTCGCCTCAAACGGACTTGATTGATGGCCAACCTGCTGCCCTAGACCCACGACAGACTACGCGTATTGAGGCAGTTCATCGTGGCTTTCTCTACCAGCATCTATACGCCGTTGGCTGTCTTTTGCTTGCAGAAAAGCACGATATATCCGCTATCTCTGTTGAGCGCGACGAAGACATCGAGCTCCAACATGTGGGGCGGACTTACATCCAGGTAAAAACCCGAATCAAACCGATAATACCCAGTGACATTGCTGAAGCGCTTGCTCGCTTCGATACGTTGCGTGCAGACCATGTATCCGGCCATAGACAAGGTAAAGCCCAGTTTTTCGTTGTGATGAACCAACCACCTGGCCCACTGCTGCTTCAAAATATCCATTCCGGGCAAATGTCAGCGGATGTGCAATTGGTTTGGCCTGGCTCTGAAACTCGCGTAATTCCGGCGTTACCCCCAGCGTGGAGCGGCATTGATCAAGCAGCGGAGTGGTGCGCCCAACTCGCCGCAAAGCTACCTTATTCCCTGATCTCACCCGAATCGCTTGTGTGGAAGCTCGCAGGTTGCGTGCAACTAGCGTCAAGCGGCTCTGCACCCTATTCGACCCATACCTTTAAAAGCGATGATTTGAGGACCTTGTTCGAGCAACTGATAGTTAAAATGCAGGCGTTTCCTAACCCGCCAGCTGTGTACCGCCCGCAGCGAAATGAGCCCTCCTTGGACAATCCTGAAAGAGTCAGAATCATCTGTGCCTTTTCAGGATCTGGAAAAACGTCTTGGGCTTCAGATTCAGCCATGCATTCCACGAGCACTTGTGCTTACTACGATGTAGGGGATCTGCCTGGACCTGCGATTGCCTCTTCTCTCGTGAGAGAGCTGGCGCCGCTAGTGCTCGATGCTAATAGTTCGGAAATCCGAAGGGTGCTAACCCTAGGCAGTACCGGACACGAATCTCTGCAGGTGCTTGATGAGCACATTGGTCGTCACAACATTCCGGCACTGGTGGTGCTGGATAACGCCCACCGTGTTCCCGTAGAAAATCTTCGTGCATTGGTAGAAAGCACCAGAAATTTGAAATTTGTCCTGCTAGGCCAACCCGGCCCTAGCATGCATGAGATAGCTGCTTTACTTGGGCTAACTCAAGAAACCCTTTTGGGGTGGGACGCAGATTCGATCGCTGCAGAGGCTGAGCTCCATGGCGTTAAGGGAAGCGCAAGCACCTTCAAAAAGCTCAATTCGCTGACAGCAGGTTTGCCTCTCTACGTACAAAGCGCCCTCAGGCTCTCTAAGACGCATTACAGAGGCGACCTAGCGAAGCTTTGCTTGGAGATCTCAGAACAAAGCAACGTCGCTGAGACAGCTCAAGAGATCATCCTTTCGAAATTATTCGACTCACTTTCAGAAGCGTCACGCAACGCGCTTTCTGTTTGGAGCCTGGTAGACGTGGGCATGACCAAAGATGAGGTCTGTAATCTGTTGAAAGCAAGCCTCTGCATGACAAACCAACAATCGTTGGCACTGCTAAGGGTGTTGCGTGCCCAGGGGGTAGTCCAAGCCATTGATGCCGATCAGATGAAGATACACGACTCACTGAGGCTCTTAGGGCGTAGGCATTTGCACACTCTCGCCCCAGCAGTCACCCAGGATGCCCTGCAACATCTCAGGACCATGTTGTTTAAGTATCTGACTGTACGGCGCGAACCATCGCGTTTGGCGACCCTAATTTCAGTCTTGCTTCAGTTGGAGGACGTGGACGCCATCATAGAATTTGCTGGAGAAGAGTTATTTCACGAGATGGGACCCAGCATTGAGTTTATGACGTACCTGGACCAAATCGCGATCTCACCTCAGGTAGAACCTACCCAGCGGTTTTGGGCATTAGATGGCTTGGTTTTCTCCGATGTAAAAAACGGACGACATGAGAATCTGGCTGAGCGATTTGATCAAATGCGGCGACTTATCGCAGATCATTCCCTAGGTAATGAAATTCAAGCGACGTATTACATGAAGCTGATGCTGCATCATGCTCAGTTTGGCCGTGCCGATTTGGCCCAGGAAGCCTTTTCCCACGTAAGAGATCTGCTCCCTGACAAGCCCGTTGAAAGGCGAGTGCTTCAGTACAACGCCGCAACCTCATTTTCTCAGCTAGGCAACCGCGAGGACTCGCTTCATATGCTTGAGCCAGTCATTGAGGAATATTTCGCGGTGCTGGGCTTCAACCTCCCGGATATTGCCGCCCTCCCTCCAGAGCAGATCTGGGAGCGAACATCCGGGCACCGCCATGCAGGCGACAACATCAAACGCCTCGCTGATGCGTTAGAGCTGCGCGCAAAGCTCTGTACCGATATGGAACCGGATCAATTGATTTACAGGTTTAGCGCCTTGAATTTGTATGAAATGGTTGGCGCCATCGACTCACAGATTCGAGTGGGCCAAGACTTAGCTGACGACATGTCGGCACGAGGCCGTTTCGATGAAGCAAAGCAAGTGATCGAGAGACTACTCCTACCGTTACTGGCTGAGCACGGCATGGTAGATCAAGCTATCGGCGTGAGGAGCCAATACGCCGTGTTCTTGGCATATTGCGAAGAGTTTGATGCCGCTGATGCGGAGATGGCCAGGCTAATGCCCTATTCGGCCGGATTCACCAGAAGACAACGCGAGGAAATTCAGGAGCAACTGAAGATCATCCATAACTGCAAGGTGCAATACGTATGTCGAGTTGAGGGAGTACTCCCGACCATTGTTGAGGATGGATCGGCGGATTGTCCTTGCGGCTCCGGAAAAACCTTTTCGGAGTGTCATGGCGCCCTCTCTTGACCGCATTTGTTTACGATCCAGGAAAGCAGCACATTTCCTCTGCCACAGAAGAGTGTCGGAGCAGGAGTGGGTGACAAACCCGGCGTACCGGGTTTGTGTGACTTCTATAGTCCTTCGCCAAGGTAAAGACGGTGAGTTGATTCTATCTGTTCGATCAGATTGTCATCCGTCATCCCGGCGACATCGGCGAATTCGCGCCAGCGACGGACTGCCTCAACAACTTCCTTAACCACCTTTCGACCATCCAGGTTTGTAATCAGCTTTGCGACGGCGAGGAGATCTTTGAGCTCAAAGTTATCTCGCTTCCCGTTCAGGGACATTTGATGTTGCGATACCCAAGGAGAATCCGGCCTGTAGGACCAGCACATGTCGTATGCCGGAGTGAGCCTCCACACACCATCTCGCCAAATTTGAAAGGCCAAATTTTTTGTATGGTCGTCCTGGTTGCGAGCCACGATGTTAAAAACTGCACGACGAAAAAGCTCTACTTGATCCTCCCGAGGTAATCCCAAATCTCTGCAGACCTGCAAAGCTTGCTCATAACTGTATGCACCTGGCAGCGTGAAGTCTGCGCTGTCCATTGCACAGAGCGTCTGAATATGAACTTTGTCTCCGTCATCTAGACGATCAAACCGTTTCGTCATGAAGTGGGCGCGAGGGCCTTCTATGTGGAGACGACACTCTGTCATCTTTACGCCGGCTGCCAGCGTCATCAGGTAGTAGGCGTACTCAACACGTCCGAAACCTGCAGGATCCCCTAACGTGCTTGCCCCATTGGACACATCGAATTTAAATAGCCAGTAGGTGTACCCCTCGGGCGCCTCAATTTGCCCAGAGCATATGGCTCCGGTTTCTTCATTGATCGCTATGATCGCTTTCGGACGCTGCCCACCAGCGGAAGAACCCACCTGAAACAAATGCTTGAGGGCTTGATCCTCTTCTTCTGACTTAATTTCCAAATGAAGATCTTCGTACTGCGTTTGGCGCTCTTCAAGTATGCGTCCGGCGAGGTCGACAAGCGACTCCAATTGCAGCTGCTCAACCTTGTCTACTGCCCGGTCCAGCGCCGGCCGAAATTCCAGAGCACCCATTCCCCGCTGGCCCACGTACAACAGACGTTCAACAGGAGAAAATGAACGAGGATCGCGGCCCTTTTGCGCCAGCCACGCGTCAATGACAGCGTTACCGAAAGCATCGGGAAGAGAATCGGACAGACATGGGGGAAGCCCCTTGAATGCCACAGGGTTGAGGCCTGGAAAAGCATAAACTTCATCAGGCTCGGCCCGCATCGTCAGCGGCGCAATCTCTAATCCGATTTCACAAAACTCAGGATCAAATTCGAATGTACCTGTGGCAGGGATTTGGGTTTCGTCCCAGAGCACTACGCCGACGCGGGTTTCCCACATCCAAATTTCTGCAACCTTAGCCACGGCTTCTCCTTGGGATCAGCAAGTTAGGGGTCTGTCCTTCCAACTTACCTGTCGTTACGCCACCGTTGACTTTGGTCGCGATGGTTCTTGATTTGACTTGTGATGCGCCGACCGCTCGGACTCTCGTTGTTTTTCCGGTTTTGGCAACCGCCAGCGGGCTTACTCGTGGGGCCGCTAGTAGGCTCATCAGAAGCTCCAAGCAGTTCAGCTCTCGAAGGACGGCAATGAGGACCTGGATAGTCCCCTTCCCTTTCTCAAGCTTCTGTATGGTGGGGGTACTCACACCAACAGCCTCAGCCAAATCGTCCTGCTTGATATCCTTACGCAGGCGACGCTCTCGAATAGCATTACCCAGCTGATCGGCAATCGCTTCGTCGCTTAATCGTTGAATTCGCATAAGCTAAACCTTTCTTTGCTTTACCCTCTCCCAACCACTGGAAGAGAAAGGATTGTTTTCTTAACGGAAACCATATCAGCAAATCTCAATAAGCACGCTAAGCAAACATTTTTTTGTATGACCCCGGTGAATTTCGAGACTAGACAAAAATTTCTTTTCCTTAGATATCCTCTCACAAATTTAAGAGACGAGAGGTCCTTTCAGATGTAATGCCCCCTTAACTCAAAAAGTGGATGCCGGCCCACCACCACTACTGAAATCCGTTTCGGCGCCGATCAAAGCTGCCGAGAACATGTCGCGGTCAACCAGCAGTGCAATCCCCTCTTTTGATTTTGGGTCGAATCTGCAGATTCTCCAGAACCCATGATCCTCACCAAAATCGATAAATACTGGCTTCGTCGAATGCCATCTTTGAAACAGCTTGCTCCTACCGGACCATCTGAACCGGGCCATGGCATTCTCATTCACCCCGCTTCGAGAGTTCGAAAAATTCACACAGTCGAATTCGTTTTTCGAGCCGTCGATAACCCACACCATCCGCTGATAAAACTGCTCGCGAGCGGTGACCTCCGCGGGCTCAATAGTCGATCGCTGAAACTCGATCACTACGCCGTGGCCGGTACGGACGTCAGCAATGTGCCTTTCACCCGTTAGCTCATCTTTAAGGATGACCTCTTGCCAGCTTTCGTGAAATCGGTCCTTCCATCGCCGGTGCCACTCGGTCTCTGATTCCCACCAAGGATCACACCCAATGAGCGAGAGATGAGACCAGTGCCACACCACGTGCTTACCGCATTTTGAGATTACCTCGCCCCCACAGGAGCGGCAGACGCCACGAACCTTTGGTCGCGCCTCGGACTTAACGCCTTCAACATTTGCATATCGCATTAGATCAATCCCTCGTAAATGCGGAATAAAAATGGCAAGCCTTCGCCTACCACCCAAATTGCACCTCGAAAGTCACAGGGGGGGGCCACATTCGTTTTTACTAAGGCGCTCGATGACCGGCTTGAGATTGCCCGAAATTACGGGTGATTGCTCGTGCGATCACGTTCTCCAGTGGTTTCCCTCTGTTATCGCGGATGTCCTCCAGCCCGAGCATCATGCAGCCGACGTGTACGGCATCACCGTGAAGCTGATACTCACCTGATTGCGACCTGAGCGGGGTTGTGGAGGCGAAGCCAGTCAACCATCGTTCGCATTACACCCCGCCAGAGGAGAGATTGGCCGGTCACACATCAATCCGTGCCTTAACCGATGACAAGCCCGCCCCCGGCCCACTTACCAGGAGGAGAGTTCGGGTGCCGCGTGTACATCAGCCGACAGAAGGCTCAAAGCTAGTTATTCAGGGCACGCATCTTGTCTATTCTCCTTGTGAGGTCCACTTCCTCACGGCGCCGCCGGCGCGAAACAGGAGCCCCACATGTCAGATGCCACCTACCGGATTAAGACGCGGAAGAACATCAACGGAAAACCTTTGCTCATAGTGACGTTCAACGTCGATTACGAAGTGCTACTGGATCAGGAGCGGTTCGAGCAGCTCTCAAGCACCGTCGTTAAATATTCGGACGGTGTTGAGGGTGAGAAGCTGACAAGCGAGGAGTTTCGTTTCTGGGGGGACGAGCTCAAACGAATGTGGGCCTTCCGAAACTCCATGGGTGAGTTACCGCCGTATGCCCAGATGGAGCTGGAAACCAAACCATCCGTCATACCGCGAGCTCTGCTTCATTCAATTCTAACGTCCTACGAAGAGACCACGAAGCAGCCAGTAAACATCTTCGTATCGGGTCAAGCACCGAACTTCAGCCTGAACATCAACTGGGGCACTGTCACGTATAGCGCGGTAGTACCCGCAAGCCAAGCTAAGGCCACCTTAGGGGCGCTTACTGAGTTGAATGCCAAAGCGGAACAGTGCCTTGCCGAGGGCAAATCGAAGGACGAAACGAAGAAATTGCTGCTGGAAACAGGGGCTGCGATTCTTGGTGCCGGGCAAGCAACCAAGGAGGTCGTCGACTGCACAATCGCGATAGCTGTTGCTTGTGAGTTTCCTGGCGCAATACCTGCCGTGATTTTTGAATGCAAGGAAGCATACGACAGCATCGCGGATTTGCTCGAAGCGTTTGAGAACGAGAAAAGAGCTAAGGAGCAGGCAGAGCGGGAGCAACACCAACAACAAGTGGAAGCGAATATTGAGCGTATGTCTCATTGCCGCGAACTCAGAGAAAGCGGCATCCAGAAATCTAGAGACATCGACGGCGCCATGATTGGCATGCGGACAGCCTGACGGTTCCGAAGCACGTCATTGAGAAGCGTTGCATCTATATCGCGCACCAGTGCAGCGCGATATGACTTGATGTCCGGAGCAAATCGCTGGTGCGTCCGTAGCGACGTTGCCCCGATATGTAAGAGCCAGCAATTTGCTATGACGGGATAGAAACGCTTTTGTTGGTTGGGAAGGCCCAAGCCAATCCTAAAAGCCGATGCTGGCGAAGAGTGTAAGTGAAGCGAACTTTCATCCGACTCGATGACGATCCGATGACCTCGGTAAAGGAGTCTCCAGGCCGAGCCATACGTTGACCTTTAAAAGGGCCATCGATAACAAGTAGTTGTTTGGTTTCATCGCGCACGATCATTGGGATAAGTCCAAGGGGCGCAGCGCCCATTCTGTCCTAACGTGGTCGATGCCTAAAGGCGACGATGCAGATGACAATAAGGGCGATGCCTTTAACCGTCTCGAAGGTATCACCCGAACCGATCATCCAAACCCCAAGGCAAACGCCTACAAGGGTTACAACTACGCAGATGATGAAAAAACAAGTGTCATTCAACAAGACCTTGGAAATCATTGCCTGGTCACTTCCCTGCTACACCCACTCTGGAAGGTATATTTCGACGTTTTTCTTACGTGGTTTGCGATCACGCGGCCCCAATGTTGCGCACCACTCAAGATACGCAATATCGCGACGCGATCGTCTAAAAAAATCCTCTCGGTTTCGAAGGTTTCGCGCTTCAATTTCCTTGAATAGCAGCGATTCAGAATCGTCCTGTTTCTCCCTTTCGTGTGGCCAATTTTTCTCTACATAGTCAATCCAATCGCGGAGGATGACTTGATCGACTCTTTGCACCCAGAAATGGACCTTGGCGGAGTCGCCGCTCACTTCGCCGCCCTCTTGTTCGAGAGCCTCCTTCACAAAACCGACGAGACCATAGCTATCGGCATCAGACCAAAACACCGGTCCGCCACTCATTCCACTCAGCTTCGAAATAGGAGGCAGAGAGTCTAGATCGCTGTAGAAGGTCACGCTGTGATGCTTACCATCCGCACCATTTCCTGCAGCAACAGCCCTGACGAAACCCATGCTCAGCTGAACGCCCCCAAACTTGGAGTCAACGTCCTTTTTCTCTGCAGTCGGAAAACCGGTGGCCATGGCATATGGAAGCGGCCAAACAGGATCATTATCCGAAATTACAAAGGGTCGCTTACCGATTCTCAACACAGCTGCTTCGTCGATTGGCGTAATGGCGACATCCGGCTCGTGATCAGGAAAAAATTCCTTTGGTGGAGCCACGAAAGGACCGCGAATTACCAAACCTTTATTTACTGGACAAAAATAACGAACAGGCAGATTTCGCTCGGATGCCTGGCCAGTCAAATACGTCACCACGTGTTTGGCTGTAACTGCGTAACACTTCTCGCCATAGCGAATGAACGTGACGGTACCTGTTAGGTCGTCAGGCTGTGGAAGGAAGCGACGATCCCCAAATTCAAGCGTATGGAGAGCCAATACCGCCGAATGTACCTTGGCGTCGTTTAGGTCATCGTGGAAATGAAAATTCGGTTCAACCTGGTCGTATACAGTCTGAACGATTTCAATTCGTGGGTCGTCCGTTGACCGCAGGAACTCGAGCGCCGGCTCAGAAAAAACAAGATCGAAGCACTCACCGTCAAAATGCCAGCTCTTAAGAATGGTCTCCCTAACCGTTAAGCCACCTCTGGCGATATTCACACTCTCCCTGGCCAGAAAATTGAGGTGCTGCATCAGCACGTCTGGCGCAGTAGATCCTCTTGGTTTTCCCTGAAGCGTCTTCTGAAATTTCATCTCTGCTCACTAATCAGGATGGCTCCGGTGTTCAAATCACTCGGCCGGACTATTCGTCAGCGTTGAGGGTAAGGCTGCCCGTACCACGTGAGCATCACAGGTGAACGTGCCCGAAAGCTCATAATCACAATCGCCCGCGTTGATCGTAACTACCACCTGATTTGCACCAAAACCAACGGCATACACGTTTTTGATGACAACCTGGTCAACTGGTCTAACGGTGCCCGGCAGGCACACAACATAAGCTGCAAAAGCGAGCCCAAGCCCGCATAAGTTTTTGGTATTGCTATCAAATTTGGTATTAAGCAGTAAAAATCCTAGACCAGTTAGAAACATGGCCATACCTAGTGAGAAGCTTTTAAACACCATGAAGAGTAGCGCGAAAGAGCTGAAGCAAAGGAACGTTTTCCAGGTCAACAGATACACAATAAGCCACGCGACCGTGTATTTTTGTGGCTGAGTTGTGGTGGTTTGACTCATAGTTTTCTCCTGAATGGTATGGTCGAGATTGTTCTCTATCGAAGGCAACTGGCGGCGTTAAATAGCCATCCGCCGCCCCTCACTCGTACTGCATTTACGGATTTTCCGGCGCTGCATCCAAAAGCTTCCCCAAATCCCGATACCGGCGAAGAGAACTGCACCGATGGCGAGGCCGACTACTGCCGGCGTTCCTCCAACCATGTGCCAATCATCCGATTTATACATCAGGGGCCATTCACCTGCAGGTAGCTCAAAGGTCACTGGCAACTCTGGTTTTGGTGTAACAGTCCAGGTCCCATCTAAATTTCCCTCCACTCGGCCCACAACTCGACAGTGGCCATCCTGCACAGGAATTTGGAGGTAATGGCAAAGCTCAGGTTGCTTCACAAATACAGTCGCGCTATCGATAACCTGCATCGAAAATCCGATCTGTGTAGCGACCCAAAAAACCAGCACCTGCCAAGAGATGGAAAGTATGAAGTTGAGCATTTCTATTTCCTGAATGTTGTGCGACAGCGGCAATCTGAACGGTTAGCGCTGGACGGTGAAGGCCTTTGCGGTGCCGCCTAAAGCAACATTCCCTTCACAGTGGCGCCCCGGATCCGGAAGCTGCTTGATAACCACCTCTGCTATTCCATCGGCGCCGCTGCTGAAAGCCTTAACCTTTAGTCCTGTCAGAACATAGTTTTCATCGGCGCCGGTGAGCACACTATCGCTGCCGCACGTGGCGCTCATTACCGTTCTCACGGCAAGAGAGTTCGACGGTACCGCCTGGTAAACCTTAACCGTCTCAACAGCGTGCTTCTGTTTTCCAAGTGCCGCGGCGTACGCCTGCGAATCCAGAGGGCTAGTAGATGGTTCAGAACTGCAGCCCGCGACTAAGCCGCAGATCATCAGAGACATTACTTTTACTGTGCTGCGCATTGGAAGCTCGTCGGTATTGGGCAGAAAACAAACGGAACGACGAAGCTAGCCATCGAGAGCGAGCTGCGCTGTCCTCATGAAATGGAAAAACTTTGAATATCGGCAGCGGGGCCTAAGGATCAGTTAGATAAATGAAATTGCCGATAGTGCTCATAGGACGCCGCGCCCAAGGCGGTGAACGTCATAAATTGAGAGCCTGACTCATTGTGAGTGATCACAATCAGTCCTTTCCGCTGTAGCCCCTTAGCTGCACGTGCCTCACCTCGCTCAATAGGAAGCGAGGTACCGGCTTTGGGCTCAGGGTAAATATGCTCGATGATCGAGCTGAACAGCCCCTTCTCACTAGGCGAGAGAGCAGTGACTTGCTTCATCTCAGCATCCACCTACGCACGTGGATTGGCTGGATTGTTGGTAATGGCGGTCGCCGGTATGGAAAAGGCATCGCCAATTTTGCGAACTAGGATCCCCGACGATTTAACGGAATTGGACGCTGCAACAATGTTTGCGACGACGCGACCGTCTTCTACGGCAATTTCGAGGGTGCGGCCCTCGGTGTCGATGGCCGTCACTGTTTGACCGATACTCAACGCTGCAACTACGCGGTGACGTCCATTCAGCAGTTCCAAACCCGCGTCTTTGATCTGATTCAAAACATCCATTTTTTAGCTCCTCAGAAATTGTTTGGCCGATTAGCATGCTTGGCCCATTACCTAACTGGTGATTCATTTTTGCATAACTCGACCAGATGCAAGAGGCTTTCGATGCTCATCTTCCTCTCTGGCCGGCACTGAATGCACGCTCGATCTGTGGGTTAAGCCAGAAACCCGGTCGATCCCGAAAAAGCTCCGCACCAGAGCGAATGTACTCAAGATTGATCTCGCCCGACATCCACGCGCGGTTGTTTAGCTCTGCAGCCAACGAAGTAATTCCCCGGCCAGAAAAAGGATCTACGACCAAATCGCCCTCCTCCGTCAAAAACTTGATCAGAAACTCAGGCACGCTCAGTGGCTGACCTGCCCCATGAGTTGGCAACCCAAGCTCAACTGCTGCTTTACGGTGTCGGGTGCCATGTGGACAGCGGTGGCCCCTGCTGATGATGTTATTTGGAATGCGGCCAGGTGTCGGGGTACCAAAGCTGCCAAATTTGAGACGGTAAGCACCATCACCATAATTTGTTTCCCGTTTCTCACCACCAGCCTGCATCAACTTCAAATGACGCTCAGAGTGTGGTTCAAGAACGCGACGGTTGTCAGATTTCACCTTCAACGGATTCCGCGCGAACCACAGCAGAGGCTCCCAAGAGACCTGTAATTGCTGACGTGTTCGACTGCACCATTGCATTGGCCCAGGCATCTTCGATTTGTTTTCCCATATCAAACGATCCATCAACCACATTGGATTAAAGCGATCGCAGATCTCCAGAGTCAATCGCTCAACGTAAGTCGAGCGAGCGGGAGAATTTGTATGGAACACGTCGTTGCTCACATTCAGGACTAGGGACGCGTCCTCCGCCATCGCTTCTATAACAGGCTCCAGCGTGTCGCAAATGAAGTCGACGATTTCCCTTTCGTCAGGGTTTCCGTAGGCCCGCGGTCGACGCAAAGCGTAGGGAGGCGACGAGTAGACAAGGGAAATCGGAACGTGCAAATTCTTGAAAATATCGCCCGATGGCCCCCATACCGCTATGCCCAAATCGGTACGAAATCCCAGAAGCTTTACCCCTGATTTTGCGGCATGGAGGTCGCGCTTCGCTGCCTCAGTCAGCCGCCAAACGCCTCGTTCGCCCTTAACCCTCTCCAAGATGCCTTGGCGTTTGAGATCTTGCTGTCCCCAACGGATCGCCCTCCTAGCAAGGCTGTGCTTTTGCCCGCTCTTACCCACCGGAACACGCTCGTCAATGACCGAAAAAGGCACCCCTGCTTTTTGTGAAACAAGGCTGTAAAGCGCAGCGTTACTGATAGCTGTCTCAGGTGTTGATTGATACACACTGGCGATCTGATCAAGACCAAACAGCTCACCCTGGCCAGGGGAGAAATGGCGTTTCGCTCTAATTGGTTTCATGCGGCAGTTCTCCTAGACGCCATTGTCAGAAACGGAATGTGGGCTGTTGGGACTGCTCGGTGTTCATCTGCAGGCGCTCAAAATTCGAAGGCGCTGGGCTGGTTCCACCGGTAGAAATGACTTCGATCGACCTGACTTCATAAATTTTTACCTCGTCAGTGCCTATCACGAGCACCAGCTTCGGTTCACTGCCAGACCGACCAGCATTGTTGGTGATCAGCTGGTAAGTGGCCGGTTGCACAATCGTTGTGGTGGTTATGGTTGGCGAACTGCCTTTGCCCATAGGCGTAGGCTCCGCAGATGCGCCGCCCATTCCTGTGAGGAGAACAACAAAAACGAAAGCCGAAAAGGTTTGGATTTGGGAGAACATTTACGATCCTGGCTTGAGCTGGCCGCAACCGGCCGGGTATGACTCAAAGCTATCTGCAATTTGCGAAGTGCAAGCTCGCTATTGGCCTCATGAAATGGGCACAATTCCGCACGTAGCCTGACCTGACTTAGGGGTAAAAAACGGACCGCATACGCCACTGCCCAACAAAATTCGTACAAGCCATTATTGAATGGGACTGCGCCTCTTTGCCCTATTCATTCCTGGGCCTAGACGACCGCTGTGATATCAGGTTTCGCAAATTCCAAGGTTTTAGCTCCCCGCTTGGGTGCAGTTCATCACCTTAAGGTCTGCGGACTCATGAGAATATTGACTCTGAAGAATCACCCGGACGACCGTGTAGATATCCAGCCACGAGGGAGAATTGAGCATGTCACTGCGTTTTTTTGAGGAGGTAGAGTTTCAAACCGATCTCACGTCTTATGGAGTCGGTCGTGTCATAGCAGTGCTTCCTGCAACTGATGAGGTGAAGGTGCTCGACGAATGCGGCTTTGTGTGGCGTGGACCAATTGATCTTGTATCACCAACCAATGATGATGCTGTTCGAACAAAAAACAGCGCTAAGGAGCAATTCCGTGACTGTGATTGACGAAAAAGAACAGCGCCTAAGCGAATGGCACGAACTGCTGGAGGGCACGGTTATCAATGGCAGTCTCGACGCCTGGCACTCTGAGCTCCGCCATGGCATCGAAATGATGAAGACTGAAGGGCTGATTGATGCAGGTGAGGCGCGTGAATTGCGCGAGCTAGCAGACGCGGCGCACAGTCACCAGATCGAAGCTCTGCAAAACCGCTAATCGACCGGTACTAACGGTCAAAGGAAGATACAAATTTGTCCGATCAAACCCGCTCCCTTGAGGCCTGCATGCTATCAATCAACCGTGGAATAAATATTCCCCATGACGCTGTCGACGCCGGCTCGTATACCGACTTACCAGGTGCTTTCAAATGGGTCATGCAAAACTCACTTCATCAGGAGTTTGAGCACTTGGACCGGGTTCAGGCCCTAGCGACTGAATTTCCGCTCTTGGCAGGTGCAGAAATTGAGTATTGGGAAGCCAAGACTGAGGACCTTGCCTCCTCCGGACTTTCGGTGCGCGACCAACAGGCGCTTACCGCAAACTTCTTAACTCAGCCATGCGGAGTACTGGTTTACCCGGTCCCCAAACTCATCATCGGACCGACTCTCAATGAGTGCCCGGAATCTGAGCAAGACATGATGATCAGGCACGAACTGGTACATCTTGAGCAAGCGGTTCGCGGGGATACCCTTCTCATCGACGAAGGCCAGATATGGAAGGGAGCGCTCTATCCCATCGATTACATCTACGACATCAATGGAGGCCTTTACAATAATAATCCCCACGCCACGTACCTCTATTTTACGCTACCGTGGGAAGCTGAGGCTTTCCGTCGATCTGAGGGCGACGAGGCATACGATGACAAACTTCGTTTCGTCCACCTTGCCTATCTGATTCATGAGCGATTACCTGACATTGGTGAAAGTCATTCTTTCCAGCTTTCGTCGGCAGCCTCCCACATAGCCGGCTTTGGTCGGGAGCTTGCTGAAAGGAACGAAATAATTGCATCTCAAAGCGGTGAGTACCTCACCGATATCTTCAACGCTGCCTCGTACGAGATGACAAACTCCCAAGGTGAAGGATCCTGGCAATTCATATTGAGCCTCCTCGAACTTGACCCAGATATCACCCAGCTTCATGACCTAGACGATGCTTGGGCAGTGCTGATGCAGGCCTCGGACGCCTTCTTGAAGTATCGCGCCAGCAGTGAAAACAACTAACGCTACACTGACGCCCGATGCGCGCCCCATCCCCTGCGTCCGCCAACTACACTGACGGTGTCCGCAGACGGGAGCCGGGGAATGGGCAAGCGCAAACCGCCGGCCACCGACCCGTGGCCCGAACAAATTCAACCCAAGCTACTTTCCCTGGCCAGCGTTCCCCCGCCAGGAAACTGGCTCTATGAAATGAAGTTCGATGGCTACCGGTTCACCGCTGGTATTCGCGATCGAGTCAGGCTATTCACCCGCAACGGCCACGACTGGACAAACCGACTGCCAGTTATCGCTGCTGAGCTTGGCCAGCTTGAGCTATCTTCGGCATGGCTGGATGGCGAAGTCGTGGCGCAGGACGATGAAGGTCGGCCGATTTTCCACCCTCTGCAAGGTGCGTTCAGCTCCGGACGAACTGATGATCTGGTTTACTTCGTGTTTGACGTTCTGTACCTGGAGGGTCGCGATCTGCGCGGTGAACCCATTGAGCGGCGCCGATCATTACTGCAGTTACTGATCGAGCGTGTGCCGCTAGATCATGTGCGTTTCTCGGAGTCCTTCGAAGTACATCCTCGTGATCTTCTGGCCAGCGTCGACGCGATGGGAATGGAAGGAATAGTCGGCAAACGTGCCGGTAGTCTTTACACCCCTGAAAGGGACGGTGCGTGGATAAAACTCAAATGCAGTAATCGACAGGAGTTCGTCATCGTCGGCTATACGCGCGCAGCTGGTGGCATCGGCTCGCTACTTCTCGCGCTGCACGATGACATCGACATGCTGGTCTATGCCGGTCGTGTTCAGTCCGGATTGAGCGGGCGCAAACTCGCCGGCCTGCGCGCACGCCTGGGCGATCTTCAACGCGACACATGCCCGATGGCGAAGATGCCCACAATTCGCAAGGGCTTGAGCGTGGTGTGGCTGGAGCCAAAACAGCTTTGCGAAATCAAATTCGCTGAAATCACACCGTCAGGAAAAGTGCGGCACGCGGTGTTTGTTGGCCTACGGGATGACAAAAATGCCATCAGCATTCAGCTCGAAAGCTAATTCGTTCAATGGAACCGGTTGCTATGGAGTTACTTCACAAATGGCCAGTGAGCCTTTTTTGACGGTGGGAAAAGCCCGGACCGGAGAGCTGGTCAGCATCGACACCCAGCGCAGCGGAGTATGCGAGCTAGTCTGCCCTTTCTGTTCGAGAGCCTTAGTTGCTGTGCGTGGCCAAGTGAGGATCCACCATTTTCGGCATGATGGCGCAACCTGCAGAGAATCCAAGCGTCCCCTGTCTTTGATACCAGGATGGGATCATTTCAACCTTTCGCTTTCGGCGAGCGTCGTCGACGAATTGTTACACCAAACCAGTAAGTCATACTTCCCCACCTACTTAAGTCGAAAACCTTCTCTCATGATAGGGCGAATGGAGCGTTATGGACTGATCGAGCATGGGTTTATGGGACATTGGCAGCTGACCGATACCGCTCAAGTGGTAACAGGAATGTTAACGCTGAGTAAGTTTGATCCATGGCTACGCAGGCGTCTTCAAGAGCGACTTAGCGAGAAGCGCGAACTGGTTGCTGCGGGGCAACTCCATCCCGCGCACTTTCAGGTGGAAGCCTCCAGACAGGAGCAAATCCTTTCAGCCACGCTTTACCTGTTTGAATTGGTCTCGTCTGACGGAACCACGTTTTACAAAATCGGCCGGACACTGAGGAGCGTTGAGCAACGACTGGCCGAGGTGAGTCGGGATATGACGGCGACTCTCAATGTCCCCATCCAAGGGAAGATCCTCAAGGCAATTGAAGGCGCCGGGCACATAGAGAAATACACCCTTTGGAAATACCGCGCTTCGTTATTGGCAATAGGACGATACCAAGAGTATCTGCAACTGGTGCCCGGAGACCTTCGCGGCCTCAAGAGCGAGCTAACACGCTTCGAAAATAGCCGCGATGCCTTCAATGAGTCAGAGGTTGTCATCGTTTCGGGTAAATGGACCAATGAGGATATTGAGCCAGGGCCCGCTGGGGACCCTGGCTAATCAATCGTCCACCGTGAAGAGGGGCGTCTGATGCGTCGAACTGAGAGGTCAATCTGTCAGAACGTTTGGCACACGCTACGATCGAGCACAATCTCGCCGGCGTTCTGCCTCTGGGCACATATGGCAACATCTACTCCGTATGGAAGCTGTATGTGTGCGACATCACCATAGGCCACCTCGATCCGTTTCGAGATCTGCTGGTTGCCCTGCAGGGCCTGTATGTCAGCAGGTACCTCTTGCTTAATTTCCTGACCGTTTACGATGTGCGAGTAGCTGCGCCCAACCTGGTAGTTCAGGTTGATTGCCACAGTCGCCGCTGTTGGGCTCGAAGAAATGATTTCAGCTGAGCCATCGACAACTCCAAAACCTAATGAACAGGCAGTGCGCGATTGGTTACAAGCACGCACTTCCATGGCTGGATAGCTGAGAGGGGTCGCCCCTCTGGAGGTCTCACGTACATCCCAGCTTCCCCCAGTACCGCGCGACTGCTGACCGAACAGATCGGGGCCGTACGCGGACACAGTCACCACGGCTGACTCCTTCTCGACGGACTTTCCAACGGCACAACCAGCAACCACCGCAAAAGCAAGAAAAGACGCGCATCGAACAACTGCATGCATAGATAAAACCCCGAAAAAAATTTTACTGCGCCGTCCTGAATGTCCAGCGTTCCAAAACAAAATATCGGACTCAATCAGCAATTGCATTCCAACTGGGGTGCATTTCCAGCACAAAAGAAACCCGGCCTATGACCGGGTCCAGTTCGTGAACGATGTCCCTTTCATCAGCATCCTGCCGCCTATGGAACAGAAGCGTCATGGTTCGCTTGCTCGGGGGTCAGTAGCAACGCTCTTTCACTCTCGATATCCAGCAACGCACGTGCACCGGCTTCGCTCATGCCACTTTCCGGAAGGTGTCCCAAGTTTAAAAGCGCAGACAGCCTGGCATCAGCATTGAGGAACTCCAAATCACAACCGCACTCCGTCACTCGCTCCTCAGGTGGAGTAGCTAGCAAACTTTGCAACGTGGCCAAATGGACGCGGGTTTCTTGAATTATCGCGTGTTCTAGTCGAGTCATCCTGGCTTCCTTATGAGGATGGGGGGGGTAGCATGATCACCAAAAAGAATGTTTAAGCGCTATCAGAAATGTCTGGCGAGCGCGTCGGACATTTCGCTTTAGCGTCCAGCCATGCAAGTGCCTTCAGTTGGCCGAGCCTCGACATGCATATGTCCAAGCCATTTATCGCTGTCGTCCACACCACGCTGCCAGACTTTACGCTCGGGCCAACGCCAATAGGCTACTTCTCGAGGAGCACCCAGTTTAAGCCAACACACGCGGCTACCAGGAGTCAAAAGCACATGTGATGCATCCTCAGGGGCAGTAGACCAATCCGCGACCGGCTTTGAAGGAAGCTGAACACTAATCGCAAATACCGCAACAGGCTCTTCTCCAAAATGCGCATGGGTAATGGTGGTCTCTCTATACCCTTGCCAGGGTAACGATAGGCGCCGCGCAAGATCCTCACGCTTGGGATACCCCTTAGTCAGCACAACGGCGTCATAGCTACGCCCTTCCAGGCGCTTACGCCAGTAAGGCGTAACGAGGCGGTACTCCTCCTGTTTCTCGCCTGCCATGATCGCGTCAAAATATTCGCCCTTTAGGGCCAGCGTAAGGGTGGACATCGGTTATTCCTGTCGATCAGATTGTGTCTAGGGAGAGTGTTTGCTGGGGACTTACTCCGGTCGGTCGGACCGTGTTAAAGCCCAGGGTCACAGCGTTTTTTTCCTCAATCCAAAATCGCTCACGTTCGGTGATAAACCTGACAGCGTCCGTGCAGTTCTCTGGAAAATCGATTACTTCAATCACGGAAAAATCAAAGTCAGTGATCGGGGTGGACTTGATAATTTCGTGAAATTTACTTTCTCCAGGGTACGTCACGTGCTGCCACCAACGCAGCGTAAACGGTTGCGTGGTCTGACCTACGTACACCCTCCCGGTTGAAATTTGCCGTACCTGGTAGATGACCGCCGGCACTTTCCCCTCCACGACAAGCTTGAGGTCATGAATATCACGTGCCTTTCCAGCGGTGGCGCATCTTGCTGAGCAGTAGTCAGCACCATTGTTGTCTGAGTAGGGATCGTTGTATTTGTCGATCGGTCGAAATTTAGCCCCGCACTCTTTGCACTGCGTTTCCCGGAACCGCCTGAGGATGTATTCATCACTTGGATCAATCTCCGATATCCGTAAAAGATAGTGATGCTCATCGAGGTCTTTTTTCAGGACCCGTACCGGGAACTGGCGGCCGTACTCCTCCTCAATAATTTCCTTTGCCTTTTTCCTGTCTGCGGCGGTGACAAGGCCGCTGAAGGCCGGAGGAAACGCCCATTCCGACTCACCGTCGTATTCGGACGTCTTACGTGCTTTGATCTGGTAGTAATAGTCAGGCACGCGACGTCCCTCCGATGGCACTTAGACTATGGGTACCAAGCTTTCGCAAGCAGTAGTAGCAAGTCACCTCCGACTTGTTGAACGTCACCAACCGCATGTAGCCGCAAAGGGTATCCCGCTCGCCACGGCTGTAGTGATTTCGAGAGATCTCAACGGGCATACCCCGCTCTGGCTCAGGACAGAAGAAATGAATCTTTCTCGGTCTCATAGTCGGTCACCCTCCTCACCCGGCCGCGTGCACGTTTTAGGTCGACGAGTTTCTTTGTCGTACAGGGTGAAAAGCGCTTCATGACGTAGCTCGATGAAGCGAACCAATTGAATGTTGTCCGAGCAAACAATTCGGTAACGCCTGCCGAACTTGTCGAGGTCATCGTTTTCTTGATCGCAACTCATCGCTAGGCCGTATTGGTCGACTACGGCCGACGTCGGTACCGATGAGATTTGATACAAGTATCGAACACCCTTCACACAGGTCCAGCTGACGCTGTGTCTGCTGTCTGCATATGCTGTCGGGAGCTGCCGAGGCGGCAGGGGCTTGGGGGTCACCGCTATGTACACGGCGCATGCTGAACCGATGATAACGATCAGCCACTTGAGAAGGCTCAGTGCCGGTTTGAGTTTAGTGGGTAGTGTTCTAGGGGGCATTTGAGGGTTCTCTCAGGCATCTATCTCTGGACGATGCCCAATTTTCTCACCCTGCCAAAAAGCGCAACCCCTCAATCAACACCCAAGCAGGGGCAAACTTTTATGGCTACCCGCTGCGCTGATTCCCTTAGCCCTGGTCAATTTCGCCACCTGATCCGCGTCAGACCATGCTGGTCACCAGTACCTGGATCACCGCAAGCCATTTCTAACCGTCGATCCAGCCACCATTCGGAGTGCCTTTGAATTGGCCTTGGTCTTGTTTCAGGTGTATTGAGAGCCTGGATTTGGGCTTGCATTCCCCGCAGTTGTGGGAGAATTAGCGCATCGAGTTGGGATTTGGCGATCTGCCGTTATCCTTGCTACCAGTGACTGAGGGAACGGGATGGGCAAACACATTAACTGCACCAAACTCACAGAGACTCTAACGCTCTCGGAGTGCAGCGACGGATTCTGGCTGTATGACAAGACTCGCAGCATGAATCTAAGTATGCGCGCAAAAACGACACAGGATGCCTTCGTAGAGTGCATTTCCTACTACCAGAAGCGACTCGCCGAAGTGGAAAGTGAACACCGCGAACTGACGGCCAAGGTTGGCGCCTTTGTAAGCCAGTTTGTGGAAGGCGATGGCGCCTGACGGCTGCGTTTAACATAGCCTGCGAATGGTGAAACGTGGTTCAGGATTGTCAGAATCTATTTTTATGTGGTCGCCTGATAAGAAAACCGGCCATGGAAAATCGGGAGGTTTTAGTGAAAAATTTTACATCACAAAATCAGCGCGATGAGTTCAAGGCTTTAATTTATAACCACGTGATTGCAGAGCTGCCCCAAGAAGAGTGGAGGCTATTGCGTGGGCGTGCATTGGATCAGCTTGCTGGCGTGCATCCATATCCAATGATCAATTCCGATGAGGGGGCCGAACAGTTGATTCAAAACAACGTCCTCGAGGATGGCGGTGAAGATATCGAGGTAATCATAGAAGCTATTGGGGCTCCCGTTACCGAGATTGGTTCTATTGAGGGATCCCCGGTTTTTTATCTTGAGGGCACCGGAATCTACCTCTGGGATCCCAAAGGCCAGACCGGACATTATTTGTCGTTTTGGATCACTTTTCCGGCCTACCCACCGGGCTGGTGAAATCAAAGAAAAGTCGCTCAGATGCACCCCAAGCCCCGGCACTGAAAAAGCCGGGGCCGAGGACGTAGAAACAGGCCACTTTCGGCCCCCGGAACGAGCAGGACAACGCCCAGGAGGGCAAAGCAAATGGCTGTAGTTATCGATATCCAATCGTTGCTCCCGCGCATTACTGCCGTTGGTTCCGCGCTTGATGTGTTGGCCGGCATCACTGATGCGAGTGAGCGCGTGTCTGAGCCAACGACACCAGAGCAGCAGGCTGCAATGCAGCAGGTGAACACCGAGCGTGGCAAATTGTATGAGGACTTGCTCACGTTGCTGGTCAAGCCTCCTGCCAAGCGTGCCGCTGAGGCTGCGGCGTTGCGGGCTGTATTCGCACAGGTATCGCGATGCATCAAAGATCAGCCTCTCGCTCTTGAAACGCTTGAGGCCTACGAAGAAGACGCTGCAAATAGCCATTCAGACGTGCCACGCCTGCGGGGGTTCCTGCAAGGTTTGTACGCCGGTAAGTCGCTGCTATTTGAGGACTATTGCGAAGTTGATGCCCTCATCGTGTCGGCCTTCGATTTGTAGGTGAATCCGTTCGCGATGATGAGTGCCCAGCCTGCCAGATCCTCATTCGCCTCGACTCATTTAAGTAAGAGGGAAAATCAATATGAGCAACGACACGAGAGCAACTCCGAAAACCAGCATGCAGGCTTTCGCCTGGACGGAAACGAGGTGGTACGCAAACTGTACGCACTGCACTGCGCAGAACGAAGTTGATTCAGACGCCTGTTTATCAGGCTCTGAGAACAGCCAAAAATGCTCGGTATGTGGCGATGTATTCGCATTCCGTGCAGGAACCTAAAGATCGAGGAATGCCCGCCATGGGCAAAAAGCTGACAGCCAAGCAGATGGAAGCTCGCTACGAGGCGCTAAACGAGGCGTCAGAGCATCTGCATCTGGATTGGACCAGTAGCGCCCTTGAAAGCTCTGAAGGGCTTGTGATGGCAGACTGGCTCAAAGAACAAGCCCTGAAATGGCTGGATAAAGCGAACGGCGCACACAGAGGTGCCGGACAGTAAGAAAACCCCATCCAAGGAATAACGATATGGCTGCATCGAGCAAAGCACAACGGTTTCAAGAGGACATGATCCGCTGCCGTGGAATCGAGTTCGCTCGATTGGGCATGATGGTCGAGGTGAATGGTGAAATGGGTACCATCCAGGGCATGAACGGCAGCGCGAATCTGGACGTGCTGTTCACCAACCAGCTCAAACATGGCAAGCGCAGCCATAACTGCCACCCCACCTGGAACGTGAAGTATTTCGATGAGAGCGGCGCCCTCATTGCTCACTTCGCTGAGAACGAATGCGTGCTCCGACCTGCACCGGCAGCGGCGTAGGAAAAATTCATGCGCAATTAGTCCGCCTCGTGCGGGCTTTGCAGTCCTCGGGATCAAGCAGGAATTAACGATGGCTTTTACATGGGACCGAAATGAAAGCTTGGAGCATTACGCAGCGCGCATGCTTGGCTATGGGGATCGGAATCCCTTCGATGCGCCTGATGCTTGGCGTTGGAGTGATGTTGATACACCACCTCCCCCTGCGGCGGATTGGGCCGAGCGAGCAGCCAGGGCGATCATAAGTGAGTTTGATGATCGCGGCGCTGCAATGAACGATGCGTTGCATCCGGAAAAGGTGGATGAAGACACCCGGAAGGAAATCATTGTGGTGATGGCTGCGATTATCCGCCAAGCGGCAAAGGCTGGATGTTGAGGGAAAAAACCATGGATTTGAATCGTGACCCATATCGCTACATTACCGCCGAAGACCTACTGCCGGAGTTTGAAAACTCCCTAGAGCCGGAGGACGGTGCTCGTTATGTCGTCGCACGACACGGGCCGGACGGGATCATGACTGTCTACACCCTTCGCCCGTATTATCGGAAGGCAAGCAATTCGTGGCTCTTTACTTCAGGTTTGCAAGCGCGCAAAGATGAGGATTATTGGCTGCCTGAACGGCTGTTTGATGAGGCCATTACGAGGGCTGAGGAACGCAGCCAATTACGCCGATTGGGCATCTTCAAGGCTTAGTGCTCCAACAGCCACGAATGCGAATGCTGGCCTCGATTACGCGCGTGTAACGATATCATTGCGAGTTTCAGAAGTGGCGTGGGTGCGACCACTTCTGTGCCAGCTCTCCGTCGTTCTGCAGCTCACGTAATACCCAACACATTCAAAATCGTTCCGCGTCGATGCACGATCAACGCGGACGCGATCCCCGCCGCGGGTGAGATATTCCCCCGGACCATCAACGACCACTACTAGGGAGATTAAGGGGACGAAATATGCGCTCATGATGGTTCAGCTCGACTGTCTTTGGGTTTGGGAATCGGCTGGTACCGAAGCCCAACTCGATACACGAAGTCTCTCAGATCACCGCAAAGCGCAAGCCCCTTATCCACTATGACTTGGGCGAAACGATCCCTCGCATCGGCACGACGAGTAAGTTCATTCGACCAACGTCCGGGTTCCACGGCATGAAGGGAAGTTAAGGCATCCCAAGAAAACATTGTTCGAAATGCCCTGACTGTTTGATTGAGAGAAACGAGGCTTCATTCCACCGCCACAGCGTGGGCATAGCTGCTTGGCCTTTTCCATTTGCATGCATTGGTCCCCATCCAGCTCTTGATTTGCCCCTCGCGCAGCAGTGACACCAGCTGTTACGGCAGCCGACGTACCGTTCATGGACGGCGGATTCTGCTCACCTGTAGAAACTGTCCCAAACCACTCAACAAGGCGATTTCCGTCAATTAGGCGCACGCTTGTTCCCTTAGCGAATTTCCAAGCATCCTTGGTGAATACACCTGAGGTAACCACATACCCCCCTGCCGCTCCTCGAGCAGACATTACGCCATAGAGTTCGCGCACGACCTGAACGCTCACCTTTTCCGCGCGCCATTGCTTGCATTGAACCAGGAACAACTCGCCTCCGCGGCGCAACTCAAGATCGATACCACCATCAGGTCCCTTCGCCGTTTCATTGACCGCGTATCCCTGCCTGCGGAGAGCTTCGCCTACCATCCGCTCGAATTGATCCCAAGTCAGATTGCGGATTAGAACGCCAGGTTGAGAGGACCGGGAGATGCTTCTAAATTTTCGCGCGCGGATCGTTCGTTTAATCCATCCCAAAATCCCGCCCAATAGAAAAATGGGCGGAATTACAAACTGTCCTATGAATGCGGCCAGCCGAAGAATGTAAAAGCCGATTGATTCAGCGAGATAGCCCGTTTGTACGACCCCCATTGTCGGTAACTCAGAACCACCGTAGTAACGCAGCGTCACGAATGAACCGCCTGCGATTAGTAAATTCGCCCACAGAGGCATCTTCATCGCCACTTTCAGAAGGTCATCGAGGGTCGAGGTCCTGCGCCGATAGGCCATATGGTGCTCCGCAATCAAAAAATGACATTTTGGGGGAATGAAGTATGTACGAACTGCCGATTGGCCCCTGCCCAGGTACTCATCAGTACTTTTAGTGTCGTTCAGGCAGTCATTCTGCTGGCGGTATCACTGGCGCGATAAACTGAAAACTTCTCCAATAATGGGTTCTGCATAGATTCTGGCAAGTTTCTGCATGTCTACGCTGACCAGCTGGAGGGCGAGCACGAACCCTATCGGCGCTGGCAGTCGAGGCGCTGGGGTTAACTGCTCCCATAAGGGGGGTTAACTTCGAGGTTGCGTTATTTCTTGTCGTGGGAAGATTGCGTAGGTCGATGCTGCGAATTCAACTCATGCCCAAGCAGCGACCTAATGAGGAAAAGGCAGCATGAAATATTGGATTGCAATGGGCAGTTCGTGCGGCAGCGTCAAGGTCGCTCAGAAGAGCAACCTACCAGTTGCAAAGAACAGGTCCGAACAGGTGAGCGCTCAATCCTCCGTTGCGGGAATGAACTCACTGCCCAGCAGGATGTACCCGCAAAAGGTGTGGCTGCAAAAGCAGCTCAGGTGGTGTGATTGATGCGCCCCCGACGTGTGTTTGACAGATCCATAGGCATAGGAATTTCGATCATGAAAACTTGCAAGCCCAAACAGCAGAATTTGTCATGGACCCGCAAGGTGGAACAGGTGTTGCGTAAACTCAATTACCAGAGAGCACGCAAGCATCAATGGGGTTCTTTTTGGTCCGTGGGCTTTTATGGCTTGCTGTGGAATACCTTTTGCGAAGTAAAAGCGACTCATTTTTTCGGCGATCAGGCGCAAGAATTAGAGCGCCGTATTATCAGAATTGAACACAGGTATATTCGCCGAAAAGTCGTCATGCCTGCGTGAGCAAACAAGAGAATCAGATGATGATAGTGATACTTGAGTTTTTGATTTTTCTGTTCCTGCTGCCGTACATCCTGTTTGGCGTATTGCTCGCCAAGATATGGGAATCGGTCTGCATGGTCTTTCAGCCGGTTCTTTTGCTTGTTGCGGTCTGGATTGCTTCTCTTGGGATGTTTTTCCTTCCAAGCATGGCACCCAACGATCGCCCGTGGCTGTCGCTGGTTGAATCCATCGCACAAAGCCATGTGTTTGGCGTACCAACACCATTTGCCATTTTTGGCATAGCAGCATGCGTTTTGATCGTGTCTGTAATCGCGAGACAACGGGATCCTGCTCATTGATCTGGGAAAAGACCAAGAATGAATGACAACGAGCTGGAGAAGTTAAAACGGCAGTTAACCGCCCATATTGAACATCAAACGCGGTGGGTGCGCAGGATTCCCACCCTGCTGGGCGTTTTGGGAATCGTGTTGACCCTGATTGGCTACTGGCGTTCGGTTGGCCCTCTAACCGCTCTTGGCGCATGCGTTAGCATCGTAGGTTTCGGCGCTCAAGCTGTCCTTTGGGTTGGACTTCACGATGAAGACAAGCGATGAAAGGATTGCCTATGGTCCCCAATGGGAGATGCTGCACCGACCAGGACAAGTCGCGCAATTAATCAAGACATGGACTAAATTCGGGTTAAGTCCGTAAAAGAGGGTGCTTTTGGCTCCCCTGGATCGAGCAGGAAAGGATCAATGGGCGAACTTCTCGAAGCGCTACGTGCAATAGCCACCAATTGGCGAGCAGCCAACCTAGAACACCCTGGCGGCGTCGTACTGATATGGCAACGATCCGTTTACGGCTGGAAGAATTCGTTGCGTGACGCGTCTCACGAGCGCCCTGGCGTGTATGCCATTGACGAGGCTGGCCACGTCTTCATTGCCGAAGGCGGCGACGAGTACAACGGCGCTAAATGCTGGGTCGTAGCTGACACGACCAACGATGAACAACGAGCTTAGGCCGACAGCATTGCTGGGCAGTTCGAAACGATTCGTGACCAGGTTGTCGCAGCGGAATACAGAAACGATCTGAGCGATGAGGAAATTGCCGAGTTGCGGACAAAAATGGCGGAGCTATCGAGCCAGTATTTCAATTTCACCGGCGAATCCCTGAAGTAACAAGGAAAAATCATGTCTGATGACAAAAACACAAAAGCTGAACATCCGCGTGTGTTGTTCGTCGACGAGATGAGCAGCTACATGGGCGGCCTAAACGATCGTTTGAAGGAAGACCTGCGCGAGATAGCTGGCGTGCCCAACGCCAAATACCTGGTCAGGGATGGGATGGTTTTCGTCTTCGATAAGTTGGTTCAACTGGTGAAGGAGCGCCAGGAAGGTCAGTCAGACACGCCACTGGCCGAGCTGGCCTGCAGTATGATCGACGAGGCCACCGTTTCGGCAAAAGAGGCGGTCGAGGCCTGGGGCGTAGTACCAGTTCCCTACGAAATGAAAGCCTTCGTTGCTGGAGAAATAGCCCAAACGCCAGCGAATAGTCTTCTAATCCGGCACCGCCCTTTCAACGCTTACCTGCCAGGGTCTTACCAGGACGAAAACGACGTAAAAGCTGTATTCGCCAATTTCCTAGTAGGTGGAGTTCAGGCTGGTAGCGGTGATTTCACCTATCGTGGACAGCCAATGACGCTGTGTGAGCCCCTAGATCTGGCGCTGCTGCCGACGCGGCCTGTAACCCGTGAAGGTTTGGAGCCTGCAAGCTGGGTCTACACCGAGTTGGGTAGCATCACCTTCGAGGCCGGTTTTGAGCCCGTCCCGGAAGAGCTGTTCAATCGAGTGAAGGAATCAGAAGCGAGTTGGCGTGACGATATCGCCCGCGCAGCTAAGCACGTTCAAAACCGGGCTGACGAATTGTGGGCTCAAACGGCAGATCTGCGAATCGAAACGCTGAACGACCCGTCGGATGAGGTTCCGGAGTACGGCCTGGAAGACTTGGCGGAGCTGCGATCGTATTACCCCGAGCTGTCCTTGCTGTCGGACGGCTCTCTCTACTCATTGTTCGATGTATTCCAGATGGAGTGTCGGTTCATCAATGGGTGGTCGGCGAACCGTGACAATGACTTTCTGTTTTATCTGCTTGGTAAGGTAGTTGATCGCAAGAACGATCACGAGTCGGCGA
Source organism: Pseudomonas sp. PDM25 (assembly GCF_019219045.1). Taxonomy (NCBI): domain Bacteria; kingdom Pseudomonadati; phylum Pseudomonadota; class Gammaproteobacteria; order Pseudomonadales; family Pseudomonadaceae; genus Pseudomonas; species Pseudomonas sp. PDM25. Next base: position 106,506 of record NZ_JAHUWL010000014.1, on the reverse strand, counting down.
AAGATGTCGGGGAATGGGTTGCTGATGCCTTGCTGCACGGCGACACCCTGGATGCGGCTCTGGGTTTCGGTCGTGATGCCGCTCGGTACAACAAAGCAATTGGCAAGCTTGCGCACCGTGTAGCCTCAGCCATGCGGTTCCTGGCTGAGGACAAAAAGGCAACTGATCTTCGTGGCCACTCCATCACGACAATGGGGGACGCATTCCGGAACGGCAGGAAATTCAACACCACGGTGATGGTGGTAGAGCAGAAGCTTCCACTCTGATCTCACCGGCGAAATACAGCTGCACCACTAGCCCCGCAATGTCGGGGCTATGTCACATCTGGGGGTACGGTTTGCGCGCCCACGTTGAGGGACGGCCGCTACACCATTAATCTGGATGCATCTTCGACCATGATGCAGTAAGCAGGACATTCCGATTATGCCGACTACCAACATCCCGCTTGTTCTGTATGTGTACCGCTGCACCGCGTGCGGCCATGCGGGCGAGTTGAGACTGCCTGAATCCTCGCCAGAGGTGACTACAGCGTGCTCCGCTTGCGGGGCCGAAGTTCGGGCAGAGTGGGACGGCGGCGTAGAGTTAACCACCAACGTATCCGAGTAACAGTCAAGCCGTCCCGGTCACCCTAAGTTTGCAATTAGGAGCGTCCTAGCCGATGGTTGCTACCAATCGATCGGCCGGATACTGCCTCAGAAAACTCATAGTGCTGCTGATGGGCGCGTCCAACCACTCGTCAAACTGTGCCGGGGAAAGGATTGCCACCATCCGCTTTTCGTCGCCGGGCTTGTGAAAGTTTTCCATGAGCTGGTGCCCAGAGGCGTTCACAGTCAGCATCGTGAAACTCAAGCCTTCTCCCTTCAATGGATCCTCTGGACGCCTCCACTCCCAGAGTCCAGCAATCCCCATGAGCTCTCCGTCCGCGCGGGCGATTCGCGTTGAGATAGCCTTTCCGGTACGCCAGTCAGGCTCGAAAATGCATTGTGCTGGGATGATGCACCGCTGGCCTTTTTTCCAAGCGTTTCTAAACGATGGTTTCTCCGCGGCAGTCTCACTGCGCGCGTTGTAAGTGGACCGAGCCAGTGCCGCGGACTTCGCCCAAAAAGGAAGAAGACCGAAAGTGCCTGCCGAAACGTCGTATCGAGGCACTGCATCGTCCTGGGCATCGGCATGAGGGTGACGTCGTACAAACGCGCCTGTGTAGCCAGGCCACAGATCCGTCACGTAGTCGCCCTCAGGCTGCGTACCGAATGCGATCGCCAACTGCCGTGGTTCTGGTGCGTGAAAGTGGCTGCACATGTCTAACCCCCATTCTCAATTGGGCGTCCATAACCGACTGGGGACGCCTTCAGGTGTTGGAATCCATTTACGGACATTGGTTCTGCCCGCGGGACGACACGCCCCTCCTGCCCTACCCTCCCGCTTATGCACCTCCGGGAGATGCAGCTGCAGGCGCAGAGGTGAACACCGTCGTTTTCGCATGAGCTTCGTTCACAAATGCCGTGATGTACTCAATAACCCGCGGTTTCAGTCGTGAGTAGTGCGTACCGAGATCCTCAATAGGTTCACGCTCGACCCAGGCAGGAAAGGCCGTGGCCAATTTCGTATCGACCACTGAACTGTTGTGTTTGACGCAGTTGTTAATCATCCGCAGTTCATTGGCCGCGTCATAACCAGCCAAACTCGGGCAATCGATCAACCCAGACTTGCCTGCAATCAGGTCCTGTTTTTTTGCGGGAGCTAGACCCGGAAATGTTCCTCTCAGAACCTTGCTGATCTGGATTTCTACCAAGCGGTGAAGGCCGACGATTGAAAGCTCCTCCCCGAGGCTTCTAACCTCCTGAGCCTGGTGGTAGTCATCCTCGAGAGAAGACACAAAGCCCTCGAAATCCTGCTCGTGCTCGAAATCACTAGCGGACACACCTCCAAAGGACTCCCTGAGGGTTTGCTCTTGGGCGGAAATGGAACGGTAGAAATGATCTCGGAACTCGTCGAGCACGTCTGTATTGAAGTTCAAATGCATCAACTTCATAAGGGGCCCAAGGCCTTGGTTTTTCTTGAACATGAAAAATCGTCCCCGCCTCACTCTATGTGAATGCCCGGCTCAAAGACCAGGCGTAACGGGGACGATCATAAACAACTTGGGGATGTGTGGCAGCTTAGGTATCTCGGACAAGCACGACTTAAGGCACCGGCAACCGATCAGCGTATTCGCCGTCGGCATTATGCAGCTCCTCTGCCTGCGCATTCACGCTGGAGGAATCGGTACCGATCGCACCAGGGCAGCCTCAAATGCCGCCGATACAATTTGGCTCCCTTTTACAGCTTGCTGGCACCGCCCCCTCAAATGGACATGATATGCAAGGTAGGCGGTCAGCTGGGCTCACCAAACTTGAGAACATCCTCTCACCCTATTTGGGATGTGCAACGGGGGGCAAACCAGATCTGTCACAGGTGAGTAAGCACGCGGACTCTATTGCCTAGACGCACTGTACCTTTCGTTTCACTTCGGGACTTGCGAATATGCGCGCGTGATACCAAATGGAATTTCCACGCTCAACCTGGACATGCACTTGAAACTTCAATACGAACTGCAGCTCAGCGCCTCTCGAAATGCCGTGTGGATACATGCCAGCGATGGTTCGACGGTTGGCCGCTTTGGGAGGATGGGCATCGACCTTCACAACACCGTGACCGAACAGATGGCCGGAGCCTCCGAGTGCCGCCTTTGCACCCACGGACAGCCCAGCATGGAAGATTGGGAACTGTTTCGTGCTAAGGCCCTTGAGTGGTGGGGATTATCGGTACCAGTTGATGCGTTCGATAAAACCTTTCTAAACACGTCTGCATAGTCCCGCGGTACACCAGCTAGGCCTACTCCAATTTTGGCCGTGTATCAGCTGTAATTGGACAGGTTGCAAAGCTGGCAGCTGGCACCCGCCTTTCATTTCCACGATCGGCCACGCAGGATCGATCATGTATGTCCAAACGGGACGATACACTTACCCCATAGTCAGCTCATCATCGCGTATAGCCCTAAACTGACTATGGAGTAAGAAACGTATGTCTGTTTCTGAGCGCTACCAACCTCGCGACTTGACTGGAACGCACCCACACCATGCATCGGCGCCAGCGACCTGACGTGCCGGTTGGCTTTCAACCTTTGGTTTCGTCCCGCAGGTTGCGCGGCCCCACAAAACGCATCACCACCAAACTTGCCAGCATTCCAACCGCGCTGCCGAGCAGCAACCAAGCGCCAGGAGCGATTGCGGGGCTGTCCGTGAGCAGGCCCAGCCCGCCTGCAATTGCAGCGCAACCAACCGACCTGAAGAACGGCTTGGCCTTCAACTGAAGAGGAGCAAGCTCGTCGACGCGTCGCTCGATCTCCTCCGCACCTGCAGCGGTCTGTTGTCTGATCGACTCGCCGAACTTAACGAGGTCTAGCGTCCGTTCGTCTTCCGCTGTCGTATTCTGCTCTCGGTGTAAGCGCCGATCGTAAACTGCCTTCCGGACTATCGACTCGTCAGGCAGTCCTGGTACGGAATTCCAATGGCATGTTTTGACGCCATAAGCGCTGAGAAATCGAATCGAGACGTGCGGTCGTTTTAGGACCTGAAGATAACGCTGATCAAGCACAACGACCCACTCATCCCTATCATCACTCGGCGCAACGATCATCATCCGCTCCGCAGCAGGGTATTTTGCTTCACTGACCCAGGCAGCAATTGATGACTGCTCGTGCCTTCGCATCAACGCGACACGGTGCTTGCCTTCGTGTGCAAAGAAAATCCCCAGTGCGGGATACCAGATGTACAGCACATCATCAGATGTGCAGAAGTCGCTCTTGTATTTGGTGATCCTTTTCCAGACTTCATCGTCACTGACGTCCTCAGGAAATCCCCCAATGTTGGAGCCGACGACGTAGCGAGGATCCACGTAGGCACGCAAGGCCCGCTGTTGCAGGTCCTGCTCCCAATTCAAGAAAGGTAATACCAGCCGCATAAAGTCGCTTGGCCAATATGCACACGTGTTACCGCGTGCTGAGGCCATCCAGTCATCCTGAAGAGCCTGGCTCGCTCCGCTTTTGGAAAGTCTGTCCAACGTGATTTTCAGGTCGCACAAATATCGGACTTCACGCTCAAGGGCGTCCGGTACCGTCGATTGCAACAGGTTCAGTGGTTCATCATTTTTCACGCAAATGCCACCTCACATAACACTGCCGACGTTCGAGCTCGGGGCACGCATTCCTTTCGGCGGATTGAAGGAGACACGCTTTCAGAACTGGTCCCGAATCCGTAATGGATTGTCATCTCGGCTCCTCGATTGGTCGTCCGATTCTGACTCTAGGTTTCGGAATTGTTGCGTCTGTTCGTGACGCTGCCGCAGGCCAGAGGCTCACTGTTCGTATAATACGGCTAGCGCATGAAAATGGTCGTAGTTGGACTTCTCACCATACGGAATTACCCCTTAATCAGGTAGATATCCCGATTTCGAGGGATCGGCTTCGCACCGCTTCGCGGGTCGTCTCCCTAGCCATTTTTTCCCTGCGCAAGCGCCTTTCGGCGCGTGGAATTTGTGGCGAGTGCCCTTCAGTGTATGCTTCGCCCATATACTGTACATTCATACAGGCACAACATGAACGATATTGCCATTCTCGGGCGCGTCCGCCTCGAACTTCCCGCCGCGGCACTTCCCTTCTTCACATCGACGCTGAGTTGCGGCTTTCCGTCTCCTGCAGAAGATCTGATCGAGGAAATGAGCTCGCTGGACGAACTCGCCATCTCGAACCCACCGGCAACCTACCTGGTGCGATGCGCCGGGGACTCAATGATTGATGCGGGGATCTATGAGGGCGACGTCATTGTCGTCGAAAGATCCAAGAAGGCTGTGAATCGTTCGATCATCGTTGCTGTCTTTGAGGGCGAGTTCATCTGTAAAAGATTAATTTTTAGCGCCGGTAGCGTTCTGTTATGCCCTGAAAATAATAATTATTCTCCGATTGTGATTAAAGACATCGAAAACCTAGTGGTGTGGGGCGTCTGTACCTTCAACCTCCACAAGCTATCCACGATATGACCCGCAAGGCGTTCATACTTATTGATGCCGACAATTTTTACTGCTCCTGTGAAAGAGTTTGGCGGCCTGAGCTCTGGAATAAACCGGTGGTCGTCGCTGGAAGTGGTGATGGTTGCGTTATTGCTCGTAGCCCTGAGGCCAAATCTCTCGGAATCAAGATGTCCGACCCTGTACACCTAGTCCGGGAAGAACATTGGCGCTCGGGACTTATTATCTGTTCCGCGAATTTTCCACTCTATGGGGACTTGTCCTCAAGGATGATGCGCACCATCGCGCCCCTTGTACCCGCCTTGACGGTTTACTCAATCGATGAGGCCTTTTGTTTATGCGATGGAATGAGCGATGACCAGTTACACCAGGTGGCTGTACAGATCCGCGCAAGGGTCTTGGCATGGTGTGGGCTGGGAACTGGTGCTGGCATTGGCCCCACCCCCACCCTGGCAAAGCTCGCGTCCTACGCCGCGAAGCGTGTGACGAAAACCGGACTGGTCAACCTAATGCAAACCGAAGACCGGCTCATGATGCTCCACCTCGCGCCCGTCTCCGAGGTTTGGGGAATTGGACCTGCCGTAACTGAGAAGCTCCGGTTGATGGGGATAAACACCGCGGCGCAATTCGCTCAGCTCCCGCGACACGTTGTTGAAAGGGAGTTTCCTGTCACCGTCCTGAGAACCCAGCTAGAGCTCAATGGCGTCTGTGCTGTCCCTCTGACTGGAAACGACGGAGTACGTGACATGATCAACGTCTCCCGCAGTTTCACCGCGAGAATCGAGTCAGAGAAGGACCTGGTTGCTGCCACTGTGGATTTTGCCGCTCGGGCTTCGGCGAAACTGAGGCAGCAAGGTTCAGTGGCATCCGCCATGCGGGTATATGCGCGAACAAGCCCCTTTGACAACAAGCAGGCACCCTACGCTAAAACGGTGACCGTCCCTTTCTCTCAGCCGGTGGCTGATGCTCGGGTCTTCGCTCGTAGCGCCGCACAAGCCGCACGATCGATTTACAGGCCTGGCGTTCGTTTTTCTAAGGTGGGGATTCTGCTCATGGGGCTGCAGTCCGCAACGGAAATGCACCAGCAAGACATGTTCGGATATGACGCTGGCGCGGAGGAGAGAGTAATGGGGGCAATTGATCAGATTAATGCCAAATACGGTCGAGGTACCGTAAAGCTTGGTCGTTCGATTCTGTCGGCTGAAGCAGAAGGTCGCGGTAAAAACGTCAGCCCCGCTTTCTCGTGCCGGGTGTCTGACTTGAAATTGGTTTACTGACAGGAACTACTGCGCACTACTGCAAGCAGCAAGCTGCTTGTCCCTGTCCATTTTCCCTTCGGGCTGCGACCTCAGTCCTTCTTACTGAACACCAGAGCAAGGTGGTTCCGCTGTGGTGCAGTCTTACCCCACGCCTCCTCGATACGTTGCTTCGCGTGGACTTGTGCCGGCATTAATGGCTGGTGTCCGTGCTCCAGACACTCCAGGGCGGTACCCTGACCTGCCTCCTCCAGATAGCGGTACGGCGCTTCTATGAACGTCGCAAAGGGGACGCTCGTTATCCGACTTACCCTGGCTTCACAGTAAATGTCTGCCCACAGGTTTAGCTCGTTACGACCTATGGTGATTGGGGTGCCCGCATCGCCTTCGTTGGACATTTGTTTTCCTTATGGTTTGAGATGGCCAAAGCCTACAACATGTCAGCGAAATGCAACCCTAGATAGGAGGGTTGGCATTGACCCTGCGCTGCAGCTCGAGCAGTTGCTTACGCGCCTTCATGTTCATGACCAAAGCCTCCCGAAGCATTGCGAATTTTGGTTCGTATTGGTGAAACAGCTGCTGAAGCCAGTAGTCCGCTTTTCTGATGACCGCATTCGGATTGTATGTGTAGCCATCCCCTTTCCTGATCACCTCCTGCCGTTGCCTCTTACCACCACCTGGCTTGTCGGAAAAAATAATTCGCGTCCATACGATAGACACCGAGCCTTCTCTGTTTGTCTTCACTTGGACACTCCGATAGAGAAGCTTGCCCTCATCCTTGGCATCTTGGATGAAACCATCTTTCAACCGGAGGGCTTCGGTTCTGAGTAGGTCGTGGATGGCATCGCACTCCTTAATCATTGGCAGGTAACGGGCACTCAGCTCGCCGCGAATGGCAGCGCCAGTGATAGGTTCGATCATTTCACTACCCTTATAAGAGAAATCCAGCGCCCCACATTTCCCTTATTAGGGTCGACATCAATCGGCGCCGAGCAGCAAGGGAAAGGAGGTCTACACACTATTGCGATTTCTAAAGTCACATTTCCCTTATAAGGGAAATTTCAACAGACTCTATAATCATTGATACCAAATCGTATCTTCATTTCCTTTATAAGGGAAATATAGATCAAAGCGCTGAGGCTGAACGGCCGAGACCAAACCACCGTTTTTTCAGGGGTTAGCAGGGCATTTCGATTGATTTTTTGATCGCCCGGACATGGGGTCGAATTGGGGGGTTGCATATCTGAAATCGATGGCAGGATTTGAACGTAGGACGTTTGTAGACCGTTTGTTGTTTGCCGGAATGCCAACGTCGTTGCGCATACGTTTTTTGAAACCCATCGCGAGTGGTCGATTGACGAACGATTGTCGACCGATTGTCACCGCGACTTTTCAGAGCATCTAACCCAAGCAAGGCGCTAAGGAGCACCATGGCCACTAAACAGAAAGGCACCCAACCATTTGTCGTGGGATTGGATATCGGCTATTCGAACGTCAAGCGCGTTTCTGGCTATGCCGACGATAACGATCCCGAAGTCGTAGTTCGTCCAGCACAAGCGGCTCCCATGAGTAGCCTCAACGGCAATTCGACGCTTAAGGAAGGTGAGCACTTTGTGCACGTCAATAACGTGCCATGGGTTGGATTTGTAAGCCCTGGTCGGGCAGGAGTGAAGCGAGAGCTTCATGCTGATTACCCTGCGACAGATCTGTACAGAGCACTGTTTAACGCATCCATCAGCGACGCATGCAAGGATGGTCGGACTGAAATCGATCACCTCATCACTGGCCTACCTGTAAATCAATCACGCAACCCGGACCTGGTTGAGCGACTGACCAAACAGCTTTCGGGGACTCACGTGGTCGCGCCTAAACGCGAAATAACCGTGCACAAAGTCACCGTGCTGCCTCAACCGGTGGGCATTCTCAACCACATTTACGCATACCATCCTGACGCCGAAATTTTGGATGAGTCGGTCGTTCTCGTCCTCGATCCGGGCTTCTTTTCCGTAGATTGGGTAGTTTTCCGCCGTGGGGACATTGTGCGGGATTCGTCGGACTCCTCTATGGATGCGATGAGTGCACTCCTTGATGCCGTTAACGCCGAAATTGCCAAAGACTTCGGCGGTAACGGTCCAGGGCGGGACAAAATCGAGATCGCCCTGCAGAGCGGCAAGCAATACGTTTACCTGTATGGTGACGCGGTTGAACTAGCACCCTACATACAGCGAGCATCCTCAGTCGTCGCGCCGAAAGCGCTTCTCAACATGAAGCAGCAGATGCGCTTTCTCGAAGGCGAGGCCATTGACTATGTGCTGTCCGGAGGGGGTGGCGGCGAGTACTACCTTGAAGCTGCAAAGGACGTATTTCCTCGCTCCAAAGTGTTATCGCCTCCTGCGCCAGTTGCCCCTGTTGCTTCTGTTGCCTATGGCTACTTCCTACAACATCAGTAAGGAGTAGGTGATGAGTGAGATGGATGATGACGAGTCGACCCTCAAAACGCTTGTGAAGCTCACTGCGGAGTCAAAGCTTCTGTACCAGGACCTTCAGACCACACCTAAAATGCGAAGGGCCCGACGCCTCATCTATCTCGCTCAGATGGGCTTGATGGCTGAAAAAAGCATGGAAGCTGGGCATTCGCCCATAGGGCAAGTCTCTTCGGTTCCTGCTGGTCCTCCAGCAATAACCCCTGAAAAGGTCGTGGTTAAAGCAGGCTGCACGTCACTAGACGAGGGGAGGAATTCTAGCGAACGAGTCTGCAGTGTTGTCGAAAGCTCAACAAAAATCCGGGAGGAAGAACAGACTCACGCCGGCAATCTGCCACCTCCATTCAGTGAAACCGCTGTCGGCCCTGCCCTGCCAGCCGAAAGGGTCGTACGCATTGACGTAGAGCCTTCCCGGCCCAGGGCTTCTGAACCGGCCGGAGCTGTTCGGCAAAGGCGAGCCCCCGGATGGTCGGCAGACCTAACCAAAACATCATAAAAAAAGCCCGCAAAATATTGCGGGCTTTTTTTTAAAATGTGTCTCGTCCTGAATAAGGTTTACACCTTCTGGCTTCTCATCAGGAAGGTGCAAATGAATACGGGCGTAAAACGCAGTCAGCGCGATTACACGCTGACTTTTAAATTGTCGGTAGTCGACCAAGTCGAAAAAGGCGAGTTGAGTTATAAAGAGGCTCAACGGCGCTATGGGATTCAAGGCCGGTCGACGGTGCTGGTTTGGTTACGCAAACATGGTCGTCAGGACTGGAGCCAAGGCGCTTCCATTCGCTCCCAGAGGGTCCGACCGATGGATGAGCCCACTTTGCCATTAACTCCCGAGCAGAGAATTAAAGAGCTTGAGGAGCAGTTGGCGCTGGCGAATCAGAAAGCCAAATTCTTCGAAGATGTGGTCGATGTTCTGAAGAACGACTACGGCGTATCCGTCGTAAAAAAGCGGCCCGGCAAGTCGTTGCGCAAACCCAAACCCTGAGTGTCAGCAGGGCTTGCCAGTTTATGGGAATCAGTCGCCAAGCCTTTTACAAGCGTGATCGGGTCTATCGAGCTCGGATCGAGCAGGATCAGAAGCTCATGCAGTTTGTGCAGGAGATCCGCGTACGCCAACCCTGCCTGGGCACACGCAAACTGCACTCATTGATGCATGAGAAGCTTGATAAGCCAGAGTTGCATGTTGGCCGGGATCGTTTATTTGAGGTTTTGCGCGAGCATCGGCAGTTGGTTCGCAGGAAACGGGCTTATCACAAGACGACGGACAGCCATCATCACTTTCGATGCCATCCCAATCTGCTGAAACCTGGCCCGCAGCAAGTCGCCGCTTCCGGTCCGGAACAGGTCTGGGTGGCGGATATTACGTACCTATCCACCAAGCGGGATGATCCGGTGTACCTGAGCTTGGTGACGGATGATTTCTCGAGGAAAATTGTCGGTTATCACGTGCATGGCAGCCTGCATGCCGACTCGGTAGCCCAAGCCTTGCGCATGGCGCTGAAGACCCGTCGAACACGCCAGAAACTGGTTCATCACTCCGATCGAGGTGTGCAGTACTGCTCAGCGCTATATCAAAAGCTCCATGCCAAGCATGGCATCACATGCTCGATGACCGATGGTTACGATTGCTATCAAAACGCCAAAGCAGAGCGGGTTAACGGCATCTTGAAAAACGAACTCTTGCTCCACCGGCCGACAGACTTGGCACAAGCGGAGCAGATGGTGCGGGAGGCAGTCTTGATCTACAACCAGGAACGCCCGCACCTGTCCTTGAAATACAAAACGCCCGATGCGGTGCATCGGGCGTTAGGGTGAAACAGGTGTAAACCTATTTCAGGACTAGACAATGTGAAATATTTGTGAATTAAAGTGCGCTTAACGAAACTTTACAAACCAATTTTCCAATAACAATTGTATCGGGACTCTTAAGATCGCCCGTTTCCGGCGTAACCGATACTGTTGTGCCCATGATATTTGGATTGGTTGAAGTAAGTGCAAAACCTGTAATTACAGGAGAAACCTGACGAATAAGAACTGAATTACGCATCGCGATAAGAAAAACACCTTCGTCAAGTGAATTTCTTGTTATGTCTACAAGGACAATATCATTCCTGCCAACTACTCCTGCCATGGCGTCAGTATTTACCGATACCGCTCTCGTTCTATCAGGTGTCAGACCGTACTCAGACAACAATCTAAGAGGAATGGGCAACGTCTTCATCACCGGATCTACACCACCTTCAGCAGGAGCATGGGGTATGAAATTCAGCGTATAGGCCAAATTTTCCGGGGTTTGTACCAATAAAGATACAGCATCTCCGGTTTCAGGTACGTCGGATCCAGTGCTTAGATACTCGACTGTAGTTTCTAATGCTCGGGCAAGAACGATCAGTCGTTCCCTAGGGCAAGATGTTCCCTTATAGAGCATATTTTTCACCGTCGATTCCGCCTCCTCAATCAAGTGAGCCAGCTTCGTCGCTGAAAGATCCTTCCTCTTCATCAGCTCCTGCACTCGACTAACGAAAGCCTCATGAGTTACGGCTTCAGGTGAATACTGCATTTGTGAGCGGTCCTCGACTATTGCGACCCTGGTGTCACTTCCGACGATGCAAGACTTCGTAGGATTAGGTGTAGATCAGCGTACGCAAAAGGGAAATTTTCATTTATAGGCGGGTCAATTTACACCTATTCATAGGTTCAGATCAAAACAGAAATTCAAATACGTATCAGGGTAGATTTACCTGATGTCAGTGTCAGATTAAGTAATATCATTTTGACGTCACAATAGTGGCCTTTAAGGGCAATGGATCCAAAAACCTCACCTTTTTTAGGGAAAACCTTAGGAGTTCCCCAAAAATCTAAGGTTTTTCCTACCGCTCGTCCGGAAAATAGACCTTGTTTACACTAAATCGGGGTCACATCGTGATGAACCATCTTGAAACATCCTGAACCATGAGTAGAATGCGCCGCATTAACAGCGTCACATTTACACAACGGATGGGGTCAGATTGCGATGGAATGGTTCAACAAATCGCTGATAGCAGCAGTCCTAACTGGGATTGTTAGTCAGCACGCCGCGGCATTCAGCCTGAAAGGGACCGTGTGGGAGCAGGAGGCCAACCGCCAATGCAAGGTTGACCCAAAGCTCCTCTATGCGTTTGCAATTGTTGAATCAAAGAAATACGCAAAGCAGATGGTCACTCCGAATCCTTATGCTTTGAACATCTCTGAAAAGGCATTCCACCCAGCGACCAAAACTGAAGCTGCGACCCTTTTGACGAATGCTTTGACAAAGACTCGATCAGTTGCCGTGGGTGCTATGCAGGTCAGTCTTCGCTGGAATGGTCATCGAGTGGCAAACCCTAGTGAGCTTTTAGACCTCCGGACAAATGTTCGTGTCGGCACCGAAATTCTCTGCGAGTTCTTAAAGGGTGGACAAGGTGATCTACCACTCGTACTGGGTCGGTATCACACACCGAATAAAGACCTGGAAAGCGTAGCCCGCGAATATGGCCGCAACGTAATCGCTGTGTGGCGCAACCTGATAGTCCTGGAACAAGAAGGTGCCAAATGATGGACGCATTTGCTTTAGACCTGACTCTACGCCTTGCCAAGGAATGGGCCGTCAACAATGATCCAGCTTTTAGCCGATACTTCGATCTTTCCCCAGTGGACCGCTTGTGGATCGTTAATGCCACCGACTCAGACCTCTCTGAAGTGTCAGCGATACCCACGTCGATCTTGTTTGTTAACGTCGGAGATTTAGGGGCCCAAACTCCGGTATTCCGCACACCCTCTCCAGCTGTGACTGCGATCAGCCAAATCCTAGGTGCCGTCGCGGACGATCTAAAGACACGCGGCCGGGTTGCTCGAATCAATTGGGGAATCAACAGCGAAGAGAAAGCCGATTGGCTGACGAAAAGCACCATGAAAGACAGGATGCTGCTCGCCGATCAAGGGCGCGTTACGTTCTCGGCGAGAACCCCATTCAGCAAGATTCAAGTGGGTTTTCCGGATAGCAACGTGAGGATTGCCAATGTCATGAGGATATTGTCAGGAGGCCGCCGCAGTGAATAAACATCACCTGGCACTACGCCTTCTCAAAGCCGGTATGAGCTCAGTATTGGTAAGTATTCAAACGGGCCTCTCTTCTGACCAGGTTTTGATACCTGTTACGCGCAAAATACGCTCGATCCGAGATGTAAGCACAGCTAAATCACTTCCTCGCCTTGAAGAGATTCTGGAAAGTGCAACTAAGGCTTCTGATGGCGCAGCCTTGCTCCTGCTCTACACATCGAAGGCTGTTGACTGGCAAATACAGATCGACATTGATGCCCTGGTTAACGCGTATGAGGCATACCTCCGCGAATACTTGGGCAGCGCTGGGGTTAACGCCCCCTCCCCTCTTTCACTTGATGAGGCGTGGATTCTCACTCGAGAGCTCAGGTCCACCAGCGAAGTATCTCTGCATAACAAATTAATCTGCAGCATTATGAAAGGGCGTTGAAATGGACGAATCACTTGCCAAAACCCTCGTTCACGTAGGGTTTCGATCCGCAATCATCCGAATCCACACAGGCATGACTCGTAAGCAGGTCACGAGCTTGCGTAAGCGAGAAGGTATTGTTGGTCCATCCGAATCCGGCCCCCTTCCTAATGCAGAGAGTCTTCTCGCCAAAAAGGAAGCAACCCTAGAAGCAAGCCTTTTCATGCTGGCGTACTTGATCACGGCCAAATCGCCGAGAACAACGATCGACGTCGAAGCTGTTATGGCTGCTCACTCACAGTACTACGACTGCCATGCGGCACTCCGTAACGGTCAACTCGACTTAGAAAACGTTCTGGAGATCGATGACGCGTGGGTTATCGCCCGTGACTATCGCTCCAAAGAAGTAACCATGCGATCTTGCAGCACCTGCCATATTGAATTCGTGGTGAGCATAAATCGTCCTAAACATTGCTGCCCCCTATGCGATGGTGTCCAGGTCCGTGACCGCTTCCATTGCGATCACGCTGATCGAGCTGTTTCTAAGCGGTCAGTTGCAGAGTTGATCGAGCTATCCAGAAAAGTTACCCAGTGGGCGAATTGGGGTTATTCGCCTACAGAAATTCAGAAGGAATTGGGAATCTCGCAAAAGGAATTTGATGCTTGTACAAAACTCCAAGGTTTCACCGATCAGCAGCTTCAAGGTGTGCTCGACAAGTACACAAGCGGTGACTCTCTTGTTAAAGCGCTATTGAAAGATTCCCGTTCGCGGCCTGTGCATTCAAAGGTGCTGTAAATCCATGCATGCGCCGACAGAGGAGCAGGCAGCATTTAGAAGGGCCGCTGTGGAGCTCCTAGAGGCTCCACGAGGTGTTATTAAATCAACCGCTGGGGCAGGTTGCGGAAAAACCACCGCGTTAAAAGGGGCAGCTTTAGACTGCCGTAAAGCCGGCGCAAGCCGGCTTCTTGTTTTGGCATTCAGTAAAAATCTGGTTACCGACCTGCAGGCTACATTTGGTGATGTTGCGGCTGTGCGAAGGTTCAATAGCCTGGCATTTGAATGGGCACGCAATAGCATAACTGGGCGTAACGTCGGTCAGATCTACGCTGCACATGTCATTGAAGCCTTTGATTTAAATAGTAAAAAGCTACCAATTGATCACGTTCACTTTGCAAAGGTGATCATTGGTGTCCTTTCGAATTACTGTTACAGCAGCAACCGCGAGATCAGCCGCCATCACATCCCTTCCTGGGTTCAGGATCCTGTCGTAGGTGACCTTGCCGCAAAATATGCTCAGGTCCTTTTCAATGCGTTAAGGCCTGGCGCCAAAACCCGTTTAAACCTCCCCCATGACGTGTATGTTAAAGCCTGGCAACTCGACGGATGTAATGGGCTATCCGTATTCGATCAGGTCTACATGGACGAAGGAAACGACGCCACAGACGTCATGCTTTCATGTCTAGCATTCGCACGCCGTGCCTGCTACGTGGGTGACGCAGGGCAACAGATCTTTTCGTTTCGTGGATCAAAAGATGCGATGCTCAAGGTTCCTGGTCGGCAATACCCGCTAACCCTTTCATTCAGATTCGGCCCACAAATTGCGAACCTTGCAAATGAAATTCTCTCGAAAAAGTCCACCCCTCCCCCAATAACGCTTCGCGGAATGGCCGGTAAAGCCGGCCGCATCGGACCAGTGCCATCAAAGGAACCACATACTCGGTTGTTTCGCACTAATACCGGCGTTATCCGTGACGCCTTGGTCCTTGGGGATATGGCCGAGTCTTACGCAATAACAGGGGACACAAGTGACATCCGGGAGAAAATCTATTCGACGTATGCCCTGATGAGAAACTCATCAAGGGAGGCAAGGCATCCTGCATATGCCTTCTTCAAAACCCATGACGATCTAGCGCAATGGGCTGCGAGCAACCCACTTTCAGAGATTGGCCTGATTTATGATTTAGCTAGAGACTACTCGGAAAGGGAACGCGACCTGGACAAGATACTTTCGAATCGACATCCCCCGAATAACCCTCGAATTCAATTGATGACCTGCATTAGAGCAAAAGGTCGGGAGTTCAATAACGTCGTAGTGAGAGATGATTTCCGCACACGATCAACCAGCGGTTTCAGGCCCCCCTCCCCCACCCAGTTAGATGATGAACTTAATCTCCTTTACGTCGCGGTCACACGAGCGAGGTACTGCGTTGAGCTGCAACCCGAGTTTTAACCACATCTAACAGAAAGCCCTCCGGGGCTTTTTTTGTACCTGAGATTTACGATGTGTGTTCCTTCGTAATTCCCACCATGGGAATTATATACTGACATTTGTTGACCGATTGTCGACCGAAAGTAGCTCGGTTGTTTCGGCAGCGCATCTGCACGTAATCCTTCATCGCAATTGCCGACCGCTAGTCGATCGTTTTTCGCCCGTTCGTGCCCCCCCCCCAATCAAGCTGCCAAATTAAATCGGATCCGCCATAATTCTTAATAGCGGCGACGAATGGTCAGGGTGATTGAGCGGTAGTGTGTCAGCGACATTCCTTTCATTACCCCATAATCAGCTGCAGCATTAGGATGGACGCCGTTCAACAGCATCCCATTCGCCCCTCGCCTTATCATTTTTATTTAGGCGGTAAATCCAATTCCCACCATGGGAATTTCAACTATCAACTTTAGACTCTGCCTGCCTGAGGGGCTCACCACAAGACCTGCCCTGAATAAACAACTCCCATCGGTCTGTGTGAATTTTGACGTTCCCTGATTGATTTTTCCAATCGCTCCACAAGTCAGACCGAGCCCCGAAAACGGCCGTCGAGCCACCCCTAAAGACACATTCCCACTGGGAATTCTGCCGCAGTTAGGAACACACCAGCCGGCCTGGTTGGGCCTCAACCCTTTCGAAATCAAAGGGAGATCAGCCCTTTCGGCTTGGGGCTTTCAATCGGTACTTGAGTCACATCGTGCCTCAAGTACGACCGCCAAAAATGGCCAAGATCCACATTCCCAGTGGTGGACTTTGCCCACCCAGAATTGGGCTTCCAAACGACAAAGGCAGCTTCACCACGATCGCCGAAGTGAATGAACTCTGAGACGCGGCCAAATTAGTTTGTTGATTCAATCACGTGGCATACGGAGCCGGGACGGGCCCCGCCGTGACATCCATAAATCCCAATTCTCCCAGTGGGACTTTTCATGACTGGTACGTCCTACCAAGCGAACTGGCCGAGCCGTACACGGTCAACGAGAACGAGCTCTGACGCTCTTAGCCTGGGCGCTGACTCGATCACGGGCACTCGAACCCAAAAGGGCACTACCTTGAAAACCACAATTACGAATTCCCACAGTGGGACTTTTCATGGCTGGTGAGTCCTGCCAAGCGAACAGCGCAGGCCGTGCACGGTCAACGAGAACAAGCACTGACGCTCACAGCCTGGGCGCTGACTCGATCACGGGCACTCGAACCCAAAAGGGCACTACCTTGAAAACCACAATTACGAATTCCCACAGTGGGACTTTTCATGACTGGTGCGTCCTGCCAAGCGAACAGCGCAGGCCGTGCACGGTCAACGAGAACAAGCTCTGACGCTCACAGCCTGGGCGCTGACTCGATCACGGGCACACGAAACCAAAAGGGCACTACCTTGAAAACCACAATTACGAATTCCCACAGTGGGACTTTTCATGGCTGGTGAGTCCTGCCAAGCGAACAGCGCAGGCCGTGCACGGTCAACGAGAACAAGTTCCGACGCTCCCAGCCTGTGCGCTGACTCGATCACGCGCACACGAAACCAAAAGGGCACTACCTTGAAAACCACAATTACGAATTCCCACAGTGGGACTTTTCATGACTGGTGCGTCCTGCCAAGCGAACAGCGCAGGCCGTTCACGGTCAACGAGAACAAGCTCTGACGCTCCCAGCCTGGGGCGCTAACTCGATCACAGGCACACGAAACCAAAAGGGGACCACCGTGAAAAACACAATGACGAATTCCCACAGTGGGACTTTTCAAGCTTGATGTGCCCTACCAGGTGATTCGGACAGCCCGTAACAAGGTAGAGAAGAACCACACCGACGCCCCTAGCCTAGGACGCCGATTTGATCACGCGAGATGCACAGCGAGGCCGGCTGCACTAGCAAACAAAGGTTGGATTCCCACTATGGGACTTTTACTGTGAAGGGATAGACTTGATAAATCGGAAAAAAAACAATCACCTGAAGTACGCATGCAGAGATTCCCACTATGGGAACAATCGAGGAATCCTGACACCCAATAGTGATGCGATCGGTAGCGGAAATAAAAAATAATGGGAAGACGAAAACAGACGAAAGGGCGGTAAAAAGATCGGATATGTTGCATAATCCCAAACAAGATGTATGACATACCGAGTACTACATCGACCCATTAGGAGCTCTCATGGCCTCACCAAAAGCCAAAACTGCAGAAATCGAAACAGTCATTATTGCAATCGCCAACCACAAAGGCGGGGTAACGAAAACGACAACTGCAATCAATTTGGCGGATAACCTGGCAAAGCTCGACGAGAATTGCACAGTAGTGCTTATTGATATGGATCCACAGGCGAACGCATCGCAACACATTGGCGTTGCGCACCCGGCAAAAGTTTCACATAACCTAGCCGAGTTAATGCTGAACCCAACCGCAAATATTGCGGCGTTCATTTTTGATGAAACACACGTTGAAGGCGTAAGTCTCATCTATGGTTCGATGAGCCTCGAAAACGTACCGGACATCATCCGGCACGAAGCTGCACGCCCAAATGAGGTATTGAAAGAAAGAATTAAGCCGCTGATTGGCAAAGCCAATTATATCATTCTCGATTGCCCGCCAAATTTAGGGCTGCTGACAATGAACGCCTTGGCCGCCGCTACGCACTACATTATTCCAGTTGAGTCGGGCGCTAGTTATGGTTTGTATGGACTGGCAGACCTCCAGTCTAGGATCACAAAAGTTAAACAGATCAACCCTGATTTGACCTTTCTAGGTGCGCTTCTTGCCAAACACGACAAGAGGATGACTCTTTGCCAAGAAACTGAAAATGATGCAGTAATTTTGTTTGGAAGCGTAGTTCCAGTTTATATATCGCCAACTACAAGAGTTAATCAATCGATTGCTAGAAAACAAACGGTTGGTGATTTCGACAAAAACAACAAGGTAGCGAAGCAATATGCAGAGCTAGCTGTGTACGTTGCAAAAGAAACAAAAGGGAAGGGGCTTAAAGCATGAGCCAGACACAAAAAAATCCCACATCAAAACCAGCTGCAAAACCAGCTGCAAAACCAGCTGCAAAAGCAACTTCTAAAACTGGTGCCAAAACTGAAACACCAGCGCCCCGTAGACGCCAAGGGCTTGGTGCATCGTTGGCAGGATCACTAGTTGCAGGCATGCAGGAGCACCAAGCAGCAATTGATGAGGCTGGCGACAGCCAAACAATGGTATGGACTGCCCGTCCAATTGATCTAACGAGCATCGACCCGAATCCATACCAACCACGGATACGTTTCATAGGAATTGAAGAGCTAGCGCAGCTGATAGATGAGCAAGGGCTCCAACAGCCAATCACAGTTCGTCCATATGGCAATAGGTATCAGATCGTATCTGGCGAGCGCCGTGTACGCGCCCATAGACACCTTGGTAAGACAGTTATTCTTGCACATGTGAAAAACATCACAGAAGAAGAAATGTCGGCTCTGGCGCTAGCTGAGAACCTTGGACGCGAGGATTTGACAGACTTTGAACTTGCTCGATCGTTGTTGAAACACAAAAGTAAGTTTGGTAGTAGTGTTGGTACACATGCTGAATTCGGCTTAACCAAAACTGTCTACTACCGTTTGATGGCATTCGAAAACCTACCGGAAGCTGTTAATACCCTTCTAGAGAAAAAACCAGAACTGATTTCAGGACTGACAGCGGAGAACACCGTTAAAGTAATAAAGAAGCGTGTTGAAGAAGGTATTGAACCTGATCAAGTACATAAAGCGCTTATTTCTATCGTACAAAAAGCGATTACTAGTAATACTCCACTTAAAAATTTGGCAAGTACTCTAGAAGCTAAATTCAATCAAAGCGGTTTGAAAATCACGCCACAAGCGATTGAATCGAATGGTGTAACTATGGGGCAGGTTAAGACCACTAAGACTCACTTCGAGCTGAAACTTAAACGTACTTCTTTTACTGAAGAGCAATTGAAGCAGATCGAAGAATTCGTCAAAAATCTGAAAACTGCCTAATAGGTCCAAATGTGAGCACTGAGAAACCAGACGAGCCCAGAACTCCTGATCTCTTCAAAAACGAAGAAACAAGCGAAGGAAAGACTGCTTCTTCCAAAAGAAAGCCTGGGGATGGTCTTCGTGCAGCAAAAGAAAGAGCAGCTGCCGTTCAAAAAGAAGCACAGAAAACAGCAGAAATACGTCTGAAGGCCTGGGGAGAGGAGGTCAGGGAAGCTCCAAACGAAGCATTACGAAGCGCGTTATTCACGGCAAGGAACCGTAACACACCTCGTGAGCAGATGAAAAATATCGAGGTCGTGTCCTACGGTAACTCAAGACTGATCTACAGCGGCGAAGAGCTTCGTCAAGACGATTTAGACGTTTGGTTCCAAGTGGTTCACCTGGCCAGGGAAGCTGAACTCGGCCACCCGATCTGCTTCAGCCCGCTGGCGATGAAAAAAGACCTGAAAATGCCATACGGTAAGAAACACACCGAACGGCTTAAAAACATTCTGACCAGGCTCAAAGCAACCGCGGTTGCAATTCATTCTGAGCGACTGGGCCGCGGGGTCGTTCTTTCTCTAATTCGGAAATTCGAATACAGCGACGACCTTGAAGAGGACAACACCGGCAGGGACCTAAGCTGGGTGATAGAACTAGAACCTGAAATTGCTAAGCTTTTTGGCGGTGGCTTTTACAGTACCAGGATTGAGTGGGAGCAACGACTTTCCCTAAAAGGTAACCTCGCCAAATGGATGCACGGGTTTTATGCCTCACACTCAGAGCCATACGATCTTAAGGTTGAAACGCTCATAAAGAGTGCCGGATCGAGAGTCTCATCGATCGGCAAGGCAAGACAAATGATTCGCGAAGCTCTCGACGAGCTCAAAAGATCTGGATTTCTCTTGGAAGGATCAATCGACGCCAAGGACAAGGTCGTAGTGAAGCGACGTAAGAACACGACATCAGACCCCGCATAAGCGGGGTTTTTTTTTTGCTCACAGAACATAAAGCCTGATTAAGGCGTAAGCCAGGATCAAGAAGAACACGAGCTACCCACCGTTAATCCACCGCGTAGGTACCGGATTAAGGGGTAACAGCGAAAAAGACCTAGGCCGAGACGAAAAAACTGATTAAGGGGTAAACAGTGAAACGTCACCTCGTACGTTATGGCAGGGGAGGGGATACGTTTAGAAATCACACAAAAATGAACGCAAGCCACGTTATACGCGGCCCTCAGGAGGGTGCAGATAGCGCTTAAAGGGGAGGGGAGGACCAGTAAGATCTTGAACTTTTTACCTCATAATCAGTGGGAAAAAGGCTGTCGTTTCGCTGAAATTCGTGTCAGCAGCCATCAACATAAAAGCCATATAAATCAATAGCTTACGTTAGCTTACCCCATAGTCAGAAACCATACCCCATAATCAGTTGGCCTTACTCCAAAATCAGAAAGAGACTAACAGGGACAAATAACCTTATATATCAACGACTTACAGACGATATTTAAAGTCGGAAAGAGGCTTAAAAATAGGCTTACCTCATGATCAGGTACGATTACCTCATAGTGAGGTACGTTTACCTCATGATCAGGTATCAAAACCTCTTAGTGAGGTAAGAGAACAATCGTTGAAAGCCTTATAAATCAAGGGCTTCAGCCATATTCTTGAGCCCTATAACCGCTCTTAACCGCTTTATAACCGCTTTTAACCCGAAGGGTCTTTTTTCAAATTTTTAAACGTAAAAAGCACAAGCTATTGCAGACCATGAAGAAGCCGGCCAGTTGTACCACGTAATAGAAGAAGGCACGTCTGGGTGTCAGCTCGCGTCTGAAGGGACAGAACCTTCATGCCGATGACACCAAGGTGAAAAACTTTGTCCGCAGAAATTGGAATACTGTGGCCAACCTGACCCTCAGTCACGCGTAAGTACAAAACGCCCTTATCAGACTGGTTAGCTAAGGAAAGTGATTTGTTTTTTTTCGGGCCATGATTTCTTAAATCAAACGACGGAGTGATACCGAGTACCGCGCACATGAGCTGAGGCATCTCACGATCGGTCACCTGGATAGCGATCTTGTTCTCCCAATCAAATGAATCCCTTGAGGGAACACGACCAGCGATGTCGACAGCAAGAACGAACACACCACCACGGTTGGCTACGATTTCAAATTTTGCCGAAGCAGAAGCACCATAAACATGAAAGCCATCTACAAGTTTCTCAGTCACGGAACACCTCAATATTTGTTACGTATGCAGGGTAGGGCAGGTAGGGGTCAGGGCGAAGAGCGAAAGATTCTTTTCCTGCTGATAAACGCTAGACCTTGCCCAAATCTAAACAGAGCACGGCTACTCGAATCACAGATAAACAGTCACTAGGAAATGACGGAAAGGCTTACTCAAGCTGTACATCGCCGAAAATTTCAGCTCCAGCCCAGCGCCAGGCCCAGCTCCAAGGTAAGGCGGTGCTATGCAACATGATCACCAAACATTCGGTGCGTAGTGAACAAATTTACAGGAGAGCGTAGATACGCAAGACCGAATGCCCGCATAAAACATGTTGTATAGATTTAAGCAGACGAGCGATTAGGGGACGTAATGCCAAAACCTCAACGAGCTCAGACTGAGTGATCGAATGACAACCAAAGCATCTTCATGGATCAAGAATATTGAATACTGCGGCTAGAGCGAAGCAACTGTGGTCAATAGGGCTTTAGCGTAAAGAAGGAGGGCAGCCAGTCCAACGAGAGGCAGGCAGCCATAATCACGGACCACATCATAGACCGCAAAAATGGGTCCGGCCGGCTTGCACAATCGCTGGCCAGCCAATCGGTGAGCCGTGGCGAACATCATTTTAAGCCGACAGATCCAGGTAAAAACAATGAGGAAGAGAGGCAATGATAAAAGGCAGGAAACAGACAAGGAGCCGACCATCCAGGAGCACCGCTAATTAGCATGGGCACTATAGATACCCGGTAGGGCACTAATTAACAGCAAAACCGTCGACCGTGGAATGTATGATTTAACCAGGTACCACAAGCCAAACCCGCTCCAACTGCAGATCGTCTCGAAATTAAGTCGCCTCCAACTTGATGCTGTGATGTCGGGCATCAATATTCGGCTACATGGCGAATTGTTGCTTGGTAACCAACTCAGGCAAAAACGCGATTAAACCTCAAACCAGGCCAACCATGGCGCTGCCAATGCAGTACGAGCAGCCCAGTCCAAGGTTCTCTTCATAATCGACAATCGGTCGACAATCGAAAAATCAGTACATCCAGAGGAAGAAACTCCCAGGACGCATTTAATCTATACCACCCCTGCACTATAGAAACGCTCTAAACACCAATCCTTCCCTTCTGCGTACTCTGAAAGACCGCCAAACCCTCACTCTGAGCCCCATAGACCGGCGCTACCGCAGGCATGCACGGGGTGACCCTACCCCCGTGCCTGATCGGCCCGCGTAGCGCGCGATGGAAGGTGAATGGAAGGTCAAAAGGATGAAGAGAGGAAGGTAAAGCGGGCAGCCCCAGTGGGGGAGTGGGGGTGTACAGAGAAAGTCGGGGTGAAAAAGGCACACCACTATGCAGGGGTGGTATAATTATGCAAACCCCATGGAGGCTGCCGTATGTACGACGACATAGAGCGGGCTTACCAGCAGCTGGTGAGAGCTGTCACTCGCTTCAACGCGACATGGCCATCGGTTGTTGTCCGAGGCAAGGTGTGGCGCCTACCTGTGCTGCAGGAGCAACGGACCCCCGACATCATTGACGTGTCAGAGGTTGCTGATGACGAAATCATTGAGGTGACACTGGAAGCAATTGGCACGTTCGAACGAGATCTTGGCCAAGCACCAGGAACAGTGATGCGACTGCCAGGTTATTTCCAACTAAGCGAATCGGTTTTGCCGCTCGCGCTGGAAATCAACATAGCCAAGAAAAAAGTGCTCGACGCGATCGAGGCAGTACGAGTCGCACAAAATCTAACACCCGAGATGCGGCCGCGAATTATGCGCAGGGCGCTCGGTCCGGGTTTCAGCACAAAGCAATTGCAGAGAACACTCCACGCATTCGACGGAGCTCCGCGGCGGATCTCGTTCACGTGGGCTGGCCATACCACAGGGAACGAAAAGATTTCGGTGGCAAAGATTCGGCTTCAGTTAATCAACGAATCAGAAGCCCGTGCAGCAAGTGAAGAAATTCCTGTCCATGACACTCCAGAGTATCTCGACCTACGGGCGATCAATCACCTTGCCGATACCGAAGTTCTGATCAAGCATAAAAGCGTTGCTCCGCATCCAAGGTGCATTATCTGGTTTGGTGAAAAAGGCGAGCGGTGGGACGCGACCATCAAAGCGAACCTTCCCGTATTCGTTCTCGCCGGCGAGCTTGAAATGAAGCTCAGCAAGCTGAAATCATTCAACAAGGCAGCAAGAGGCGAAAAACGACGCGACATTAAAGCGAGAGACGAGGTATGGCCGCAGCGGGATATCTACATGCCAACAGCGGGTGGCCAAGCCCCTGTCCAGGAGAAGCATGAGGTCGACGACCAGGTGCCCTCAACGTATCGGTTGAGCGGCGTGATTTACCAGCGACAGTAGGGTTGCAGTTTAACGGGGTAGGGTAGGATCTAAGTAAGTCGAAAGGAGAATTTCATGAAAGCAATCATCGCTGCCGAAACGAAACGAGCAGAATCACTGATCGAAGGGTTCATGGGCCTTCCACCTGAAACTGTGGACTTGGCCATCTTCAATGCCGCCGTGCTCAAACAGGCTCCGAAGGAATTCGTTAAGGCAGTCGAAGCAATCCAGCGGATCTCCGAAAAAGCTGCCCCAAGCCAGAATGATGCAGCCTTTGCCGTAAACGTAGTTGATTTGATGGCCGAGTATGCGCAGCGCCCTAAGATGTCTCCAGCAATCGAGCCACTCTGGAAAGCTGAACATCTAGTGCGTGAGTCAGGTCTGGGTTGGACTCTTCGGCATCTGCTTGCTGTAGCGCTTTCATTCGGTGGCCTCATCGCCGGCGCCAGCCAGGATATGTCAATGAATGCGCAGGCCTATGCTTACCTTGCACTGATTTTCGCTGTTGGGTCGGGAGCCTTGCATCTGACCCATGGAAGAGAGCCTGAGGTAAAGGTGCCACTGTTTGTCGTTGGTAGTTTGATTGGCTTCTGCCTTCTGACCGCTAAATTTAGCGCAGCTGTAGGATTTCTTGCGTTGCTAGCCGTCTCGGTAATTTTCATGCTATCGAGCCTGATTGGCCTCATGAGTGGAGCGACAAACAAATCGAGCACTTACGAACCACAAATGCCTCATCAGGTGGAATACAACCCTTATGTAATCACTGAGGGGAATGAAATGTCGGAGCCCATGAGACAGCTCAAATAAAAAAACCGGCCATTAGGCCGGTTTTTTTTTCTGCGCTGTCTCGTCCTGAATAAGGTTTACACCTTCTGGCTTCTCATCAGGAAGGTGCAAATGAATACGGGCGTAAAACGCAGTCAGCGCGATTACACGCTGACTTTTAAATTGTCGGTAGTCGACCAAGTCGAAAAAGGCGAGTTGAGTTATAAAGAGGCTCAACGGCGCTATGGGATTCAAGGCCGGTCGACGGTGCTGGTTTGGTTACGCAAACATGGTCGTCAGGACTGGAGCCAAGGCGCTTCCATTCGCTCCCAGAGGGTCCGACCGATGGATGAGCCCACTTTGCCATTAACTCCCGAGCAGAGAATTAAAGAGCTTGAGGAGCAGTTGGCGCTGGCGAATCAGAAAGCCAAATTCTTCGAAGATGTGGTCGATGTTCTGAAGAACGACTACGGCGTATCCGTCGTAAAAAAGCGGCCCGGCAAGTCGTTGCGCAAACCCAAACCCTGAGTGTCAGCAGGGCTTGC
This sequence comes from Pseudomonas sp. PDM25, assembly GCF_019219045.1. NCBI lineage: Bacteria > Pseudomonadati > Pseudomonadota > Gammaproteobacteria > Pseudomonadales > Pseudomonadaceae > Pseudomonas > Pseudomonas sp. PDM25. The sequence continues at coordinate 81,099 of NZ_JAHUWL010000014.1, read as the reverse complement.
CAGTTTATGGGAATCAGTCGCCAAGCCTTTTACAAGCGTGATCGGGTCTATCGAGCTCGGATCGAGCAGGATCAGAAGCTCATGCAGTTTGTGCAGGAGATCCGCGTACGCCAACCCTGCCTGGGCACACGCAAACTGCACTCATTGATGCATGAGAAGCTTGATAAGCCAGAGTTGCATGTTGGCCGGGATCGTTTATTTGAGGTTTTGCGCGAGCATCGGCAGTTGGTTCGCAGGAAACGGGCTTATCACAAGACGACGGACAGCCATCATCACTTTCGATGCCATCCCAATCTGCTGAAACCTGGCCCGCAGCAAGTCGCCGCTTCCGGTCCGGAACAGGTCTGGGTGGCGGATATTACGTACCTATCCACCAAGCGGGATGATCCGGTGTACCTGAGCTTGGTGACGGATGATTTCTCGAGGAAAATTGTCGGTTATCACGTGCATGGCAGCCTGCATGCCGACTCGGTAGCCCAAGCCTTGCGCATGGCGCTGAAGACCCGTCGAACACGCCAGAAACTGGTTCATCACTCCGATCGAGGTGTGCAGTACTGCTCAGCGCTATATCAAAAGCTCCATGCCAAGCATGGCATCACATGCTCGATGACCGATGGTTACGATTGCTATCAAAACGCCAAAGCAGAGCGGGTTAACGGCATCTTGAAAAACGAACTCTTGCTCCACCGGCCGACAGACTTGGCACAAGCGGAGCAGATGGTGCGGGAGGCAGTCTTGATCTACAACCAGGAACGCCCGCACCTGTCCTTGAAATACAAAACGCCCGATGCGGTGCATCGGGCGTTAGGGTGAAACAGGTGTAAACCTATTTCAGGACTAGACACGCTCTGAGCCTTTTACTGACCCGAGCGCGGGATACTCAAACTCATGCGATCTGTAACCGAATCACGATCGTTTAACGTACGAATATCCGCGAGCTGTGCTCCTGACCCGTTATCGTGCAAGCCAGCTTGAATCAGTTGCTGGTACATGCCGTCACGCAAGTCATGGTCCATTCCAACCGAATCCGCATAAGCGTCCCAGTGATCTTTGGAGTTGTCACCGAAACCACCAACACGCGCAGTCGCAAAGACTTCAGCTTGCGCATCATTCAACCCCAGGTGACGGCCTTCCTCAAGGTATTCCTCCCTGTTGCCTCGCATCCCAAGTGTGCTACCAATGTTGTTGGTGATACCAGCAATCCCCCCGCCGGAGGACTCCCCAAAGTCATGCACGTCCTTGGCCAGGCCACGAATGCGACTCTCGGCCTGATCAGCTGCAGGTTTCATAGCTGATTGGCCGTACACCTGCGCGTCGTTTTCCACCACCGGCTGCATGCGCTGGTACTCACCACCAGGATTGGAATTATGGATCGCAGCATCTTTCCTTCCAGCGAATGAAGAATTGAAGCTGGACGTATCAACAGAATGGCCAGCACGCTGCGTTTCTCCCTCGAGGTTACCGGTGGCAGGTGCTCGAAGATTTGCATAGCGATCGTAATCAACAGCTGGACCGTCAAGCGACGAAAAATCACCATGCTTAGCTAGTGTCATAAGAGCAGCAGCAGCGTCAGCTCGACGAGGATCAAGCATTGTGTTGCTCAATTGGCGCTGATGCTCCTGGAACTCTTCACCGTACTTGTTCATCGCATCGGAAACGACAGCACCATCGCGACCCTCACCAACAACCTTACCTGCCCAGGAATCCAATTTAAAATTCTCACTGTAGCCGGCGGACCGCACAAAGGATTCAGCTTGTTGGAACGCCTTCTGATCGGATAGCGTTTGCTGAGCTGATTTAGAAAGACTCTCCTGATCTGATTTGGAGACACCAGCTCTCTCTGAATGGTCAAAATTTTGAGCGAGGTTATAACCCTGTGTACGATTCAAAGAGTTGGCAATTCTCTCGCCAAGAACGGCTTTTACCGCATTGTTAACGTTCTCTGAGCTGTTCATGTTGTCAGATCTGGACGACTGACTGGTATTGGATGCATCCACACCACCGCTAACACCCACCCCAGCACTCCCTCCAGTTCCGCCTGGTGCTTCGGCCTTAGCACTTAGCCCCGCGGTACCAGAGGCACCGCCACGCAAAGCGACACTGGCAATGCCGGCCTCAATTTGAGTCGAGGAGTACCCTTGCTGCCGTAACTGGTCGATACCGGCTTGAAAGCCAGCATCGCTATTCATACCAAAGGAGCTCTGCAAACCACGGCCAACTGCTGCCTGGTCACCGATGCTGTTCGAACTGTCAAGTTGACGGCCGTATGCGCTGGTAAGTTGTTTCGAGAAACTTTCAGCGGAAGCTTCGGCACGAGTGCGCGTGCTGGAGAGCCCCTCGCTCATCATTGAGCCTACTGAAATATCGCCGCGTTGATTTTCTGAACCATTAATACGCAGACCTTTGTCGTAATCACTGGTAGCGAAAGGCGTCGTCTGAAGCCCTGCTGCAGGCGTGATGACGTCTGGAGAAGCAATTTTTTCGTTGATCTGATCAGAACCGTTCATACGCCCGGCGATACCAGATGCAGCGATGGCGGTTCCCGAAACAAGAAACAAGCAGATTGCTGGCACTGATGACGCCATCAGGCCTGCAACGCCAACAGCTTGCTCAAGGGCTGGCTGCATTTGCTTCAGCATCTCAAAAGATACAGCCGCACCGCCCACGTCAAATGACGAGGTATTCAACAACCCCTGCATCACCGACGCGGTGGAGGAAACAGTATATAAATTCACGATGGACAGAGCAGGCATCCACAGCACCATCCATGCGAGCAGCATCATGTACTTACCGATTAGGCTTATGCCAAAACCTCCCATAGCAATTAAGAACGCCATTAGGGGGGTGATCGCATAGATCAAACCTTCGAAGAACGTCATAAAGGGCCGAACGTACTTCGTGAACATTGTACCTTCTGCTGCCCACTGAGTGTTTTGCTGAGCTTGGGCCTGACTCATCATCACGGCATAACTACCCTGAAGATCCTCAACCGCCTTTTGCCCAGGTGCTTGAGTGAAAATCGGGTAAAGGATAGAAGCCATCGTGAACGCGCGGGCATCCATCGAGGAAAGGTTCAATGCATAAAGAGCATCTCCGATCCGTGTGGTGACGTCATCACCACTCACAACCTTGCCTGGACGCTGGAAACCGGCCGTAGCCACTTCCTCCATCACGTTGTCAGCTGACGAATTGGTAGCAGAGACCAAAGCGCTATGAGCATCTGAACAGCTCAACGTCCGGCCGCCGGCGGTGCCATCAAAAATTTGTGTGTAATAGACGTTGCTGGAGAATTTCGCTGATTGCATTGGATCGTTGCTACGAGCGACATTCGCATAAACCGTCATGTCGTCCCCCATGCCGGCGAGGGTGCATTCGCGAAAGTAATTGGACCAGGATGAAAGTAGGTCCTGATTGACGGTACCACCGTTTGTAAAAGCAGGTATCGACATCAAGTTGCCCGTCACCGACCGAACTCTCATAAGAGTCTCGATTGGGTCAGCAAAACCATAATTTGTCATCGAAGGTGTTGAGAACGCCTGCTCCATCAGGTGAGTGATGTTGTAGCCGACGTTGGAGATGGTCGAGCCAACCATCAGCGGCCCCAACGGAACATTGTCTACGACCGTGACGGTGCCGTCATAGACGTCTTCGATGATTGCGCGTCCGGAAGGACCATACATTGCCAGATAGAGGATTAAGCAAACGCCAACCTGGTGGAATGGAATCGCCTGATTCTTATAAACAGCCTGGAAACCAAGAAAAAGCGCGCCAATCAAAAAACCAATTTTAGCCAAAGACTCAACATCACCGGTGCCGCAGATCATGGCCACGGCATTCAACACCTCTTCAAGGTAGGAGGCAGAACCTACCGAATAGATAGTGAACTCCATTACTGAGCCCTCACAGAGCGATTTCCCATAGTCGCAATAAAGTTCGGAGGCGGTATAACTTCCATGCGGACAGTCCAGTCCTTATACATGTCATTATCGTTACCGTATTTAGCTTGAAGTGCCAGATGTTCCGAGGTTAAACGATCACGTGCGTCGACAATAAAATCTCGACTCTTCTCGCCTAATTGATCAACCATTTTCCCCCGTTGAAGCACAGATTCAGCGGTATTAATGTAGGAGGATGTGAGCGAATAAGCCCCTTCCAAAGCAAGCATTTTGGCGTGTGCGGCGACAAATCCTTTAGCCATCGACTCACTTCGCTGAGCAATGCGTTGAATCATTGCGGAGAAACCAGCTTTCTGCAGTGCGCTAATAACAGCTACTTCATCTGCATTGAAAGAACCAACATTGGTTGCCCACTTATAAACGATACCTGGAGAGTTCGAATTGCCATTGAATGATTTAACGATCTTTTCGGCAAGACCATCGAATGCAATTTGCTGGCTCTTGATCTCCATGCACGCAGCTTCATCTGCAGAACAGTCGTAGATCGAGACTTGTTCTTCTTTTTTCCCCTCTACAATATCTTGGAGTGTAATACCCGTCGGACCGAAATACTGGGTCTCAGGGACTTTTCCCTTACCGTCTTCGGAATCAGTCAGGGACTTGATAATTACGGTGCCCGTAAAAGACATGATCATTTCATCAGTCTGCCTTGAACCGTATGTGAAGAAACTTCTTGCACCATACTGTTCCATGGAGCACCAGAGAACGTTGCCGATATCTTCGCAGGACTTAAAATGCCCAGCATCATTTTGCTGTTCTTTAGGAGATTTCGAAGTCAGGCTCCCAGGCATAAGAGAAGCAAACGCATCGCCCACACCCGAAGTGACGTTGATGTTGGCTGCGCGCATTGTTTCCTTAGAGGTGAACGAACTGAACGCGTCAGTCACCAAACCTTGCGCGAGTTGGCAGGAGTTAGACATCAAACTGTTAATGTCCTGCATAACCTCTTGGAGATTCTGAATAACGTTATGAACTGTAGGGCCCATAGCATTCAGTGCAAGCTTGAATGCGTAGCCAGATGCAACGCCAACGGCGTTAGACGCAACAGATCGGAGCGATTGAACGAATTGTTGTGCGTTGATAAACGAGAAAGACCCCGCGAACATATCGATCCCGCCACACCCAGCCTGAAATGACGGTGGTCTGAAGGAGACAATGGGTGTGGTTGAGATCTTATTGCGAACTCGTAAGGAACCCCCGGTGATGACGCCTCGTGTAGCTGTCTCATAAGCACCGGCGTCGGTAACGTTCGACATCGAATCAAACATTGAGTCGAGTTGAGACTGTATATCCGCGTGCGCACCAAGCGGCGCTAAACCCAATAGCGCAGCAAGGATTAAGGTATTACTCTTCAGTCTCATTGTGAGGCTCCCCATCAATAGCTTTGCGTGCCAATTTCTTTTTCATTGCTTCAACGAATTTCTCAGGATTGCTCAGAAGATCTTCGTCAATGCCGTCGTTATCATCTAGGGATAACAGTCCGTTATCGAAGAATGGTTGTGTACTGTCAAACGTCTTCTTATCAATAAGACCTGTATCGCGCGCAGCAATTAAAATTCGATTAAACAATACGTCAAGCGTAATTGCACCATAGCCGACTATTTCAGTCTTGTTTGGAGGAATTGCAAGCGCTAAAGCCGGGGTTTGAAACACTTCGAGTTTTTTAGACTGGCCATCGTCAATACGATAATCAGGAAAAGCGTTGTTATCTAAAGGCTTACCATCCACAGAGACTGGGATAATATTTATTCCAGTGGATGTTGTCAGTGATTGCAAGACACTGGCTTGTTCAGCGCAGAGAATGCAGTTTGATTTAAAAAAGAAAAATAGCCCAACCTTGTTTCCAAGACTTCGAAGAACCTTGTCTTTATTTGATGTAACTTCTCGATTTAGAGCATTTGCTGCGTAAGTCGCAACTGGACGACGACTATCCTCATCCAGGAATGGATCCTTCATGATTACTCTCGACGATGCTTCAGAGAACTGTGAGGCTTTGTCCATCATGACGCGCTGCAAGTAATAATAAGCCTGAACGTTAGCGTCGGTCGGATTATCAATTGCTCGATCACGATAGACAGGGAGGTTTTTCTTAATCCACGCCACGCTGAAAACCTCCGGACCTTTTGGCGCAGGAGGTTCTTGTTTTTCCGGTTCTTTCTCAGGAGCTGGGGCAGGAGGAGGAGGGGGGGGAGGCTTTAAAGGCTCCTCAGGAATCTCCTCAGGGGGATCTTTGTACCAAAACCAGCCTTCTGCCTTCCCCTTATAGAAATTTCCACTTCCTGCAGATGGCAGAGAAGGTTCTTCCTGAGTATCCGCTTTAACTGAATGAGCTAGCGAAATTAACAGAGCCGAAGCTAATGCTAATGAAACCCGCATATTCAACTTCCTTGCCCAAGATAAGTGGCGACTGCAGCAGTTCCATATACCCAGAATCTGCCCCTTTTTTTCCGTGCTGGGTTGATCACCTTCACCCACGCCAGGTGTTGATATTGAGCATTACCGATTTTTTTCCTGAAGTAATTTTCGGAATAATTAAGCTCGCGAGAGACCTGTTCGCTCGTCATGTAATCGCCGTACAGGGCAGATAAGCGCTTAAGGGTTTCTTCAAGAAGTTTTTCGTAGTTTATGGCCACAACCGCAGCTGAGGACTGCTGTCCATGGTCAGACGTGAGTTGAAGCATCGCAGCACCGCATTGTTGATCTGATGCCTTAATGCTATTGACCGAGCGCCTCTGACGGAGGCCAATTGGCACCCTGCCGGGGTACGGAACTCGTCACATCTTAATTGTCTACGTTACGCAGCCCGAGCCGATGAAATGTCCGATCTGGCCCTATCAACCTTAGGATTTAAATAAAAAATCGATATCGTGCATTTATCGTCTACGTTATGTCGAACAGCGCGTTTTCTAACGAGATTAATTTCTGACATGTTCCGAGCGCAGCACAGCCTCTTGAGATAAACTCAGCATTTAATGTCTACGTTATGCAGGAAGACCAGTATGGCCAAGTCGAAGGTAGTGGAGGCCGAAATCAGCGCTGAGCACGTTCGTATAGACGGCGGTACAGACATGCTAGTCAAATGCACCTTGATGGATTCTCAGATCAAGTGGATGGCTTACCGATCGACAAGCGATTCCGCATGCGTAGTCCATCAGCACATCAAGCGAGATCAGGGGAGGAGGGGGACGTGCCTCAATACGAAACCTGGACCTGTACCAGTCGAAAGCATTGAGAGGAAAAGAACCTTTCTATCAACGACCAGAACAGCGCTGACAACCGCCAAATATGCCTTTAAAGCAGAATACTCAGACGCCTTCGCTGACTTTCTTCTTCTGAAAGGCGACGATGAATATGCGCGACAACATATCGTCAACCTTAAAAGGGCATGGCGCATCCACGAGCTAATTTGGCCCAAAGAAAAAGGCCATGACGGTGGCAGATTCCTAGTTCGACTATCCTGCACCAGGAGTGACAGTTACAGCTTTGCGACCACGCAATTTGTTCTAGAGGCGGTCCGGTTTGGCCAGATCGGCCTTCGTAGTCTAGATCCCCGCGGCTACTCACCAGAACCTGAATATGACAAGAAAATTATTGAAGGGATTTCCGATGCTCTGCTGAATGATAATCAACGCATCCTTTCAATGCTCTTGGTTGATCTCGAAAGGGGAATTGAAAACGCCAGAGACGCGCAAATTGTGTTCGACCGCCGGCGCAAAGAACTCGGTGACGGATTTACGTATCTCGACCTGCAACGACCAAATTCAGTTCGACAAAAGGGCGGTGATCTTGAAGCCCGATTGGAGGTCGTCCATTCGTACGATGGGCGACTAGCGCAAGCTTTCTTGATGAAAAACGACGAATTCTGGTTCGTTCTACTCGTCTCGCAAAATGTTTTTGGCAAGGAAAAGATGGCCAAGATCACAGGAGGGAACGGGCACTACAAGGAGGTTGTATTCACCACTCCTATCGAAACAGCGCGACGTTTGCTTGGCCTAGCATCATCAGAAAAGACCGAGGCAGAAGCCAGAATTGAGCTCCAAAAAACGGTTGATCGCGATTTCCAACGGTTGCTGACCGAACACAGTTCTAGGGCTCTAATCACCATCTGCGAAATTGCTGAATTAGAGGGCGGAGGTGCTGCAGCCTTCTACTCAGTCCTACCATCAACTCCGATGAGCTTGCCGGCTAGTTGTCCGCGGCCGATCTATCGAATCAAGGTGCTACAACCTAAAAATTCCAAAGATGGCACCAAAAAAATCTACAGTCTCACGACCCTCCCATCAGGCAAAGATTCATCCGCATTTAATGGAAAGGCACCTAGCGATTTCCTTACTTTCCTGCGGGATGCCATCACCCCAAGTCGATACAGCGAAGCCATCAAATATCTTCAGGATAACGTGTTCCATGATGACCCTGGATACCACCATCTGGACGATGCTTGCAGTGCATGGAGCGCCCTCACTGCAGGAGGCAAGTCGACACAGGTTGATGGATTGGTATGCCCGGTGGGGGCGCCAGTTCTAGAGCGCCTTGGTCAAATGGCTGTAGATCGTGAACTGAATAAAATTAGACAAGGAGTCGAGGATGGCTACTGGGAGGAGGGATACCTTAAGGAGGTCATCGCGAAGCTAGATAAGCTGAAAAGCCTTCCTCCAGAAATCAATGAATGTATTAAGTCTCACACAAAGCAGCACGCGCGTAACGTGGGCAATAATTTGCCCATCCTCACGGCAACCAAAAAGCGTGGCCGCCCCCCAAAGACCTGGGAGAGCGACGAAGCGAAAGCAATTGCACGTCGGGAAGCGAAAGCCCAGTGGGCCAGAGAAGCGCGAGGGGCAGGTAAGCTCAAAGAACCAAAAGAACGAGTTGCCGCTCGACAAGCACAGTGGCGCAAACGTAATGCGGATCGCGACGAGTAGCCAACGGGCGCATCAACTATTTTTTCACTGCCAGATATGCATCATACCGATCAATAAGGACTCTCAATGTTTATTGGGCCCGACCAGTATCAGGATTGTTTTCGCTCTATGGTTACTAGCGAGGACCGGTTGGACGTCGCTGTGGCATTTTGGGGGAGGGGTGCCGAAAAGTTAATTCATCCCAAGCGGAACAAACCACTCCGTATTATTTGCAATCTCAGAAGTGGCGGGACAAACCCCGCGGTTATCAAAATGTTGGTCGCTCGCGCAAAAAAATTAAAACACGTTCAAATCCTTCAGTGCGATCGCCTTCACGCAAAAGTAATCGTCGGGCCATCCCAGGCTATCATCGGATCTGCGAATCTATCAGCCAACGGTTTAGGTTTTGAAGGATCAGAACTCGCCCATTGGTTGGAAGCAGCAATCCACACCACCGAAAAATCGGAGGTTGGTTCAGCGCAGAAATGGTTTGAACAACTTTGGTCGTCGAGAGATACACGAGAAATAACCAACCAGGACCTAATAGACGCAGCAGAGGCATACAAGAGAAATCGTAACGGTCGCCCGGATTACGGAAAAAAGGGGCCATTCTCTTTTGAAAATTATTCGATCTCTGACCTCGAGGGACGGGATGCTTTTGCGTTGCTCTATACGTCGAGGCCAGGCCCCGAGGCGGACGCTCGCAAGGAGCAACACGACAAACAGGAAACCCTGGAACATGGTGACGGTGCTGGAGGTGGAGAGGGGACCGAACGATGGGCATTTGAAACATGGCCAGACGTGCTTGACACCACAGACAAGAATGAATATCTGTGCGTTTTTTGGGACAATCGAAAGCGTATAAGGGTCGACGGCGCGTGCCGCATGACAGATACAAAACTCAAATTCATCTACGAAGAGGATGGAAGCGATGGCTGGGTGGATCTAGCAAAGCCTGCGGTCACGCTGCTCGGCCGCCGGCTTACCACCGGTGATTGCAAGAGGCTTACTACGGAAATCAGGCCAAAATTTGAGGCCGTCTGGAATGCGTCAGAGATGCTGGATGAGGATGCTAGACGAATTCATCTCTCTGACCTTCTAGCTATCATCCAGACAGAATGTTAGGACCTCACCCGGCCAGGCGAAAACCCCTGGTAAATCTTACTCAAGCCACGAGAATGCAATGCCAATTTTTGATCAGCCGCTTTATGCGTTAACGGACGCCTCGAATGTGATGATTGGCGGAAAAGAGCCAGGGCTTGTTGAGCGCGATCTAGCGGATGGTATCGCACGGATTGGGGGCTTCTGGAGACAGCCGAATTACTTCGAGGCGTACCTCCACGCTGCAGAACTGTTGATCGACAAGGGCAAAGAGACGGGCTCCCTTGATGCGATCGGTTTGCCTGGCTTCTACCTTCAGCGTCACACAATTGAGTTGATGATTAAGGGGATATTGGGGTGGCTGACACATATAGCAGATCTGCGCTTTGAACTCGGTCGGTCCACATACCGGCCCTCTAAAAGAATGCTAGACGCAATAAATAGGAGCCATAATCTTAAAGTTTTGCTTGACCACTCCATTACGGCCAGCAGCCAGCAAGACCTACCGTCACCACCTGATGGATTAGTTTCGTTAATCCACGACATGAGCAAGATTGAAACCACTGAAACTTGGTCCCGCTACAGTTCGTCATCTAAAAAGAACGGAAAAGAACCTCCTGCATCTGTATCCCATGTACAGCACATTCCTAGCGAGATCGTAATCCCAATTTGTGAATTTCAGAGGAGACTTTCCGAAGTCGCAGGGCAAGTATCTTCGCGGCAACTAGGAGGCGAATCCTACGAAGATGATTTGCACGATGTTTGGTCTGAACTGAATGCAACTGTAGAAGGTTGGAATGAACATCGAAGGTGATAGGGGGCGCCCTCCACACCTGTGTAATATTCGATAATGTGTAGAACCGTATTTTACAGGGGTCCTAAAATCCGAGTAAGATTTCTCCGTCTTTAATGGAATCCAAAAACGGAAATTTCATGGCCGCTAAGCTGATCCCTTTATTCGAATCGCATGATCGATTCCTTGAGCTTAACCACAACAACTTAGCTCAAGAACAACCGGTAGTCATCAGCTACCTGGAATCCTTCCCGGATGATCTCCGTGCCATCGATGGCTATCGAGCGGTCAGGAGTTTCCTGCGCTCTTACGAAGGCAATTCGGCTACCTTCAATTCCTACCGCACCCACGTCGAGCGCCTGCTGCTCTGGACCCTTCTGGTTTGCAAAAAACCGCTCTTGGAAATGACCCGCCAAGATGGCGAACGCTTCATGGAGTTTTGCATAAAACCACCTGTAGACTGGATCGGCCCAGTCGTAAAGGCTCGCTATCAGCGTGTTGGCGGACGCACCCCCAAACCCACAGACACTTTCACAGTGAACGCTGAGTGGCGACCATTTTTTCTGACAGTCAAAAAATCTGATCTCAAGCTTGCCCAAGAGCAAAACAAAGAGCCCGAGGTTAAACCTTACAGGATGAAACAGGACTCAATCGCACAAATCTTTGCTGTGTGCGGTAGCTTCTTTCAATGGGCAGCTGACGAAGGTCTCTCAGATAACGCCAACCCTATCCGCGCAATCAAACAGAAATCAAAGTACAAACAACGGGTTGTGGCCGACGAACAATCGAAGGCTTTGACCGTGCTGCAATGGAGTTTCGTCCTAGAGACAGCGAAATTAATGGCTGATCAAGCATCAGACGAAGCGAAAACAGAAGCCATAGCCCAAGCAGCAGCCAAAGCGGACATCGAAGAGCTAGACGAAGAGGATAGAAAGGCGCTTAAGACCAAACTTGAGCTTCTTGAGACCAAACAAAAGCATTACGAACGCACCCTTTTCATCATTGCTACCATCTATTCAATGTATCTCCGCGTTTCCGATATAGTTGGAAGGGATAACTGGCAACCCATGATGAGTGATTTCAGGAAGGATGATCATGGAAACTGGTGGTTTCACGTCATTGGCAAGGGCAACAAATCAGCAAAAATTAGCGTCAAGGACGAGTACATAAACGTCTGGATGGACCGCTACAGGCGATTCCTAAATCTCTCTCCTAGACCGTCTCCTGATGATTCTGCGCCACTCCTACAGTCCGTCACAGGCCGTGCAGGTTTGTCAGAGGGCCATATTAGGACCCTTGTTCAGGAAGTCTTCGATTTCGCCCTGGAACGCATGCGTGCGGATGGCTTCCCTGATGACGATATTAAGAACCTCCGTTCAGCATCGCTTCATTGGCTCCGTCACACATCTGCGACAGCCGATGCAAAAGTGCGTGACCACAAAGATCTCCAGGCTGATCTGCGCCACCAGAGCTTGGCCACCACGGTAGACAAGTATTACAACAGCCGGGATGAGGAGCGTCATCGCTCTAACAAATATCTTGTCATCGAAGACCGGTAATATTCCAGCCCCAAGCGATATACAGGCCAGGCATCCTTGTCAGACTCGAACGAAATACTGAATCTTCTGGGACAAGCAAAAATCGTTGCGCAGAAATATCGCGCCCTCACAGGGAAGCCTTTGGGTATCACAGGCGAAGTTGCTGAGTTTGAAGCTGCGCATCTTCTCGGGCTAACCCTAAGCGATGCCCGACAATCAGGCTACGACGCCACTGAGGTGCGTTCAGGGCACACATGGAAGATCCAGATCAAAGGGCGGTGTGTGACTTCCACTTCAGCTATGGGCCGCTTGGGGAGTATCGACGTCACGAAGGAATTTGATGCGGTCATGCTGGTACTGTTGGATTTCAACTTCAACGCGATCGCTATCTATGAGGCGCCACGTGACAAGGTCATTTCGAGGATTGCGGAGCCTGGTTCAAAGGCCCGCAACGTTCGTGGCTCATTGAGAATTCAGCAGTTCAAGTCGATAGCAACACTTCGTTGGAAGCGGACAGAACCTGCCAAACCTGCTTGCGGTTAGCCTCCAACGATTGCCGAACTTCCGCAGGCGACACCCGAGCTAAAGCAGATCGAGTAACTCAGATCCGTGAATCTGCTTGCCTGTCTCCATACTCACGAATTCGTCAAGGCGACCGATCAGGTTGGGCCCTTCAAGGGGTACATCGCGGCCGACGTGATGTACTGGAACACCTACCAATTGAACTGCAAGAGGAAGGCCGCGGTCATCGTAGGTGATCTGCCTGGCCTGCAGTCGATATACCCCCCCATTGGAGATTCGCTGTACGAAGGAGCTCTCGGAAAAGCCTGCTGAGCATAGCGCCCGTTGTGAAATGTTCTGCAGAATTACTGGCTGCCCTATCAGGTAGTCAACTGCTAACTGATCTCTATCAACCGAGCACTCGAAGATTTCCTTCCCTGCTTCCCATGCCGTGGGGTCTGTTATTTTTAGCAGCGAGACTAGATCGTCCATAAACCGTTCAACGTGTTGCTTAAGCCTATCCATTTGCTATTCCGCTATGCCTGCCTTTGATACACCGTCAATGCGACGAGCGCGTCCTTGTTTTCTGTTGGTCGGACAACAATTTGCCAACCTGCTGAGTTGTTCAGGTATCGAACGCCATCTTGAGAGCTGCCATACCGCCGAGCCTTGTAACCCGCCTCCTTATCTGGGAGCGCTGCTTCCCGATCTGCATCCCGCACCAGGCGGCTCAATCTGGCGAAAACATTCTCCTCCTTGCACTCGCCATTGGTCTCGTCCAGGTACTCAACAGCGGAGTGATAGGTCAGGAAAATCTTTCCAAAAAATGGATTGTCAATTGAAGGCTGGGGTGGAGGTTTGCCATCCCATTTGACGCTGATACCCGGATGAGATTCAGCTGTCCACCCTTCTCCCTTCTCAACCGATATGTCATGAAGACCGAAGAGTTGAGTACGCAGCGCATACGCATGCTGATACAGCTCCTCCTTTGAACTCGTGACCATAAGGAGGCGCTTTACAGCGCCACGTGAAACAACGATTTTCAGATTTCGAGATGTGCGCCCAGAGCCGGCAAGCTCAAGCCACACCAAGCAGCACCAGAGCCCGTAGATTTCAATAAAATCTAGCGTGTTCGGCCCGAAGTCACGGGACACGTGAATCTCAATCGAACGAAAGAACCGGTCATCGCCATTAAACAGAACTTGATAGACGCCTGGCTGCGCGGTTGCTGATGTGCTGACTTTGACGACTTTGAAGGTCATGTAAATTCTCTGTTGGACTCACTTCATGAGACCACGCTTATCGTACATTGCAATTGTAATTCTACAGACAGACGGTTAGTGGCGACAAAAAAAAAGGGCCAGCATCAGCTGGCCCTTCTCATTGTGGTTTCCGCAGCGCAAATCCGAGAGAGAATCTCGACTGCAGCTACAGCATATCGTCCCGTAACAGTGATACCGCCCTCCTCTAAGGATCTTGCATGATCCATGATGATGCGACGTGTCGATGGAACCCTGAACCGGCGAACCATCAACAGTCGGTAATCCGCCGACCCACCGATAAAATCGGCGGGTGGCGAGAAAGGACATGACTCACAGCTACCAGGATCAGTTACGACCACCCTTGGGTCGAAGTCGAGGCACTGACTCAAGCCACCGCCCTCCTTCGCTTAGGGAAGCCCATACGGCCGAGCTGGATCAAAACATCATTCCAGTCGACAGATTTATCACCATCAGCGATAGGCAGCGAAGGCATCATGATCTGAGCCTTAATACCTTTCTCCCATAGGCGCCGTTTTAGCTCCAAGGCTGCCTCTTCACCGCGTCCAGACCTGTCTTTATCAGCCCAAATCACCACCATCTTTGTGTTTGGTCCTGGTGTGAAACTTTCAAGCAATGTCGCATTAACGGTAGGAAAAACATCAATTTCCTGATCCATACCTGTCTCGATTGCCCAAGCAGTTTCTAGCCCCTCACACACATGGACAACCTCTGCATCCATGTTGCCGATGATGATTCCGCCTCCCGTCACCAACCTATCGGTTGGATACGAGCACATCTTTTTTGAGCTCTCCACCGGGGCCTTCAGACCTTTATCAGTCAGAAAATACCTGTGAAGCGTTATTGGCACTCCATCTCTGGTGACCTTTGCCACGATTCCGGGAAACTCACCCTCAAACTCCCCGTCTTCGTTGTAGCTGGCCAGCCTTGGATGAAACCTCACTACACGTGCAGCACCTGGCTTGTCCCAGCAAAGAATCTTTCGACTTGCTAGGTAAAGTCGCGCCGGCTCTGCATCGGTATGAGTTAAAGGTAACGTCTCCGACCAGATCTGGTTGAGCCGTGATCGAAGGTAAAGGTTTGAAGACCTTTCCTTCTCCTCAAACTCTCTACGTCGCTCATCAAGCTTGGACTTGTTTTCGCGATTGATACGCTCCTGTGCATGCTCGTCGTCAGTTGAGCGGATGCCCAGTTCATCTCCGACCAATGCAACAGCATCTGCGAAATCAATGCGCTTAAGCCATTGGAGAAGTGCGAAACCGTCCGGAAATAACCCGCACGTATTGCAAACCCCTCCACCTGCGTCCGCGAACGGAATTTTCTTGTTTAAGAACCTGAAACCATCACCACCCCGACTTGGTTTTCCATGGACGGGGCACCGGACGTGACGGCCAGGTTTGTCGAATGCACGAGTTTCAATCTCGGGGCATAGGCTCTGTAGTATCGAATCCCATCCCTTCTGCTTCGCTGCATTACGAACAACCTCTGCTTTTAAGTTTCTCATCATGTACCTCCAGAAAAGCCCAACTCGGGACTTCCCAAAGCCTCCGACACGGGAGCTTGGGGAAGCCCCGAAGCCGGGGGAAAAGTGACTGGAGGTACTCCGCCCCAAGGGGGCCAGAGACCCCCATGGGATTGTTTTATGCTGCTTGCCGCAATCGCGGCTTAAGAAGTTTGGTGTACGTTTCTCGAGCTTCGACTATTGCTTCACGCACCAAAGACCGACTGTGTGGACACAGCCCAGAGATTGACGAGTCCCTAGAGAACCCTTCAAAAACACTCATGGCCAGAGTTGCAACTTCTTCGCCATCATCGTCTAGCATCTCGATTCGAACCTCTAATCCGAGCGCTTCGATTTTTCCATCCAGGACTTCCTGTATGACCAAGTCGAGCTCATCGGTGGAGGTTGCTTCACCAAAAATGTCATAGCGCTCGTCTGAGAACTTATAGACTTCGACTCTGAAATTTCGCCTTGAGAAGCGTCGAATCAGTTTTTCCTCACTTGGATAGGCCTCTATGATTTTGTAGCCCAGTGATGCGAGCTCACTGCCGGTATCGACAATGTCTGCCTCCAAAGCCTGAACCAGACCGTGGAAAGCTACCCGCTGCGCTGCGCCGCCCAACTCGTGTGCCTCAGTGAGCTCAACGCATTTAGCGTCATGGCTTAAAGAGGTGGATCGTTCATGGACATAACGACAGCTACTGATCCGATTGATCGCAAGCTTTTCGTCAAGCTGGAGGCCTTTCCAAATCTCCTCCGAGTACTGTGGGACCAACCGCTTGGCCAGGGTCACAATATCAAGCTCGCCTGCAAAGCTCGCTCCGTCACCCTGGCAGCTACTTAGGGAATAACGGATGTCATCCGTTGGATACCCCTTCGCTGTTAAGTGACGAGTCATTGCTGTTTTGATTGAATGATTCATAGACATAGAAGAACTCCAGTAATGGAGGCTTCTCACCCCACCGGGGCAAAAAGCCCCTGATAGGGATGGTCAGTTTTATTTATTGAAGCTGGAGAGAAAAGTCTCCCACTGCTGATTGCCGTGAGAAACAACCGCTCCGTCGTGAATCAGCACACGTCGTCGACCGGTGTAGCCTCGATCGATCGCATATACCGTCTTATCAGCGGCGGCCGGATATCGACGCATGAGTCGAGACACCGCCAGATTTTGTCGAAGAGCGAAAGCTCGCCGAACAACTTTATCCCTTCCGCCACATCTTGATACCGCTTCAGCCTCGACTCCCCTTGTGAGGGCTTCAGCTTCACCAAGAGTAAGATTCATGGTTTCGCGGAGGAGCTCGATCAGCCTGGGAAATTTCTTCATTTTCCACCCGCCTTGGGCTTCGAAGGAATTCCACACAAACTGCTCATCAGATCAACAAAACGATCATCAGTGAGCGCATCAAGATGATGTCCAACCCGATCTATTGGCTTGGGGACAATAGGCTGCTGTGGTTGCTTGGGCTTATTGCTCATGCAGAACCTCCAGTGCCAGGCTGGAGCAAATCAAGGTCGAAATGCTTTCGAGATGGCCTTGGCCACGTACATGCCGTAATACGGGTAGACGTGGATTTTCAGAATTGATCATGAACACCTCCAGAATGGAGATGAAGTGCCTCCCCAATGAGGGAGGAACCCCATCGGGAGCGGCTGATGCCGAGTGCTGACTACGAGGGTCAGCTGCCTATCAAGAAGAAGCCACAGGGCGTCTTCTGGAATCTACTTTCGCAACACTGGTTTGCGGAAATAGACTCAAGACCTAAGGGTCTATCGCTTCAAGGAAGCGGTAGACCCCGGCCCAGATCGGTTTCACATGATGTCGAAAACGAAGTCGACAATGATGATGATCAAATCGAACATGGTGCACCTCATATTCAAGATGCAGAACCCACCCCTACAGGGGGTAAGACCCTGCAGGGTTGTGTAGCCCGAATGGGCAGTTATGTGCTGCAACGAATCGCGCAGCTTGCGATATCTCCAATCGCACAGGCGAGAGGAAGAATCTTGCTTTGGAAAAACTGGTTTTCCAAAGCAATTCAGAAATAGGAAATGACGATTTGCCTGCCGGCATGAGAGGTGCTGAATCAGCTGTGTTGAAATATAGCACCAGGTATTGAGAGAAGAAAGCGGGGGAAATCCCCCGCTTCTATCACTTACGCACTCTTTCGAACATCCACCATTTCAGCTTTCATCGCCCGGAGTAAATCCAAACTATAAAGCCGCAACTCGGATGCAGGAACATTGCGACATTCCGCCGAGATCTGGTGAACCAACTCAATATGCTCACGAAGATGCTCCGTGGTAGTGATTCCGCGCTCACCGAGCCCTGCATCGATCTCCAGCTGAGAAATTCCAGCCAAAGCCGCCAGGTAGTGAGGACGATCTCTTCGATCCAGCAGAAGGGAATCTGCGAATCCCTCCTCCTCCCCGTTTGGGAACAACCGACGCTTACGCTGCTCGATGATTTCACGATAGTGTGAATACCGAAGCTGCAGGTCATCTGTCAGTTTGTGGACAGGTTCATAATGCATAGGGCCTCCAACAGTTGATGCCGAGACCGCTCCCAATCGGGAGAGGCCCCGACTGGGTTTGCTGCAAACTGCAGCTGTAAATGCACCAAGGTGCGGTTTGTTACCAGGTTGCTTCCACAGCCTCGAACATCATATGAAGTCGAAGAAGCGGCTGCGTGAGAAGCCATTCTCTGGATTCACTGGTGTACTGGACAAGAAGGTTCACAAGGCGGCCGTGCTCATCGAGCTCAGCTTGAGTTGAAACCTTGACCAGTCGCATCCGACATTGAATGGAAAGCAATGTTTGCCTCTCAACCAACGTAAGAGTGTCTTCTGCGCTGCATTCAATTCCATTGGACATCATGCGCGCAACTCGTCCAGGCAGGGTTGCTGCAGCGGAATTCAAGCCTGCTGCTTCAAGCTGTTCAAAAATGTTCATAGGGACCTCCGGAAAAAGGAGATCTCATGCCCACAGGGGATAAGAACCCCCATGGGTGAATTGGCGAATGCCAAAGTGATTGCTGCATAGAGCTGCAGCTGACTATCAGCCTAGAAAACGCATTGCTTCCAGGTGGGATTCAATATCGACATCCAACAGAAGTTGCCTGAAAAATGTCGATATTAAACCCATCGAATTAGATGAGTGAAGAAATCAAATGAGAATCGACTGCCCTAGAGGAGGCGACCACAAACGGGGTGGAACCCGATTGGGAGGGAAAGAAGTTGCCCCTCGAAGAGGGGCAGATTTGAGCTATCAGCGGTTCTTTTTTGCTTGCTGGCGTACAGCTTTTGCGCCCACTACAGGTGCGAAGAAAATCGCCGGAGCAGCTTTGGCAGCAACGGCAAACTCAGCTGCAAAGCCTTTGACGAAGTCTACAAGGTGTTTCCGAACCATGATGAGCTCCTCGCTACGTTCATGATTTGAGCATACTCCTTGAGACTACGTCAGACAATGCAATCAGGCCCGCTTTGGGGTGTCGCCACGTGGTCCGTTTCTTTCACGCAACTTGCGCCATTGCTGAACCACCCCTTGAATCGCTCCACGTGCGGGAGCGAAATAGATCGCCGGCGCTTCAAGAGCCGCTTTGGCAAACTCATCGAAGCTATCAACGATCCAACTTGTATTACTCGCCATCCTTCATCTCCTTAAACGCACTGAGCGCCGTAAAGGCTAAATGTGAAAGAAACAAAGCACAGTCGACCATTAGGATGGTTCGTTCAAGCACTGAAAGGACGCTGATCGTGAACTCATCAACGTGGTATTCCTTAAGTGTGTGCACGAGCCAGCCGAGCGCAACCGCGGGTGTAGCCACGATGACGAAGATGCCGCTCCCGATGATCGAGTGCGCCGCGAAATGAGCCAAAGGCGCATACCACGGTTTCTTGTGCGGAGACGAATTATTCTCCATAGGTACCTCCATAGCAGATGCAGGGAGGTCACCACCCCACAGGGATGGATGTCCCTGCGGGTTTTGGAATGCTGAAGAGAAAGTGCTCAGCTTCACTACTCAACCTGGTCACATGACCGGGCAGAAGATTCTTTGTTACCAGCTAAAACCACTTTGGAAATTCGTTGAATTTCCAAAGCGGTTTCCGAATCAGCATCCTAGGGCTTGTGCCCCAGGATGCGATCAGATCCTGCCCTTGCGGACAGGAAGTGCTGCAGTGCAATTGTGAGTTGGACCGCGGCGGATTTGAAGCAGGAAAGCCTAAGAGTCGAGTCTTGAAACACTATCCACCAGGTTGATGGTTGTGTTCTTCAACAGTACCCATAACGCTACAGCAGGTGCCCAGTAACCAATTGAAGATTGCTTGACGCCACGCTTGAAGCCACGGATGAAGTTATCCATTGGCGAATCCCTCTGTATTTCCTGTTTGTTTGGTAGGCGAGCTTGAGCCGCCTCATTGAGTCAGACTCAGCCACGCAGCTCTTTGCATGCCTTCCAGGTAGAAAAAAGCACCCACCAAGAAACGAACACGCAGTCCGCTACCAAAAGCAAAGATTCTATGAACCCGAGGAAGGGAACGAGATGTTTGCCAGCCTCAAAGCCACCGACCCAGTGGGTTACAACTGAGATCAGCAGACTAGCGAGAGCAAGTATTACGAAAAATACGATGCCCATTAGGATGTGGGCGAAGTACTCCCCCAACAATTCAAGTTTTTTCATGTGTTAACTCCAGAAATGGACGGAGCTAACACCCCAAACGGAGTGCCAAACCCCGTCGGTTGGTTTATGTGCTGATCAAGATGAACAGCTTTTCAGATCAGACGCGCATTGGTCTGATTGAAACCGCTTGAGCAATTTGCTCTTGCCGAAGCGGTCTCTTCATCACTCCGGTTAACCGGAGTGATGTGAGATTCATTCTCTAGGCAGCGAGTCGATAGGTGCCTGGCGCAACACGCTCAAAAAATCGAGCGTCTTGACAGACCTGGCGGATTTTCGCTTCCCAATGTTGATTGGCCCGTGTCTGAGCGTAAGGCGCAATCAATTCATTTATTTCCCGCAAGTGCATCACCTTCCCACCCTGCAGAATTCGCCGAACTGCAGCTCTCCAAGTAGTGCCAATCATCGATGACGCGCGACGATCAACCTTGGCCAGGAAGAGTAGCGAACTTTGATCCTTTCGAAAAACTAGCAATTTTTCGTGGCTTATCCTGACGATATTTCCATAGGATCTTTGATCGGATAAGCAATTGTGCTGAGTCTTGATAATCTCATCAATCAGCTTTCCTGGAGCGACCCGCTCGACCAATGAAGACAGGTTGTAATACTCCCCTTTCCTCCTCAAATTACCCATGAGGATTCCATAAATACCGCCCCGCTCCATCGCGTCGTGGATGTTCATGATCGCAAGCTCAAGTGCTTCAACAAAATCGTTCATGGCCATGCGGCTCATGTCCCATTTGTTTGGCTCTCCCCACATATTTCCACTGTACGTGATCATATCCAGGTAGGCCGGGTGCCAAAAACAGCTGTGGGCCTCCTCTCCAAGAAACTGTCCTACGTCGTCGAGAAGAAGATTGAACCCTTGGTGGAGGTCTGTCCCTTTGAAACGAAGCCCCAATTCTTTGGCTACGTCTACTGACGTCCCACCGCCGATGCTTGGATCAAAGGCTAAACCTTCTTTGTTCCGGTGATAGGTCTCGAAGAAACCTCGGATGACATGCCCACTGCAGTTGCCACGGTACTTGTTGTCACCCCAAGGTCCACGATTTGGAAAGGACAGAACAGAGGATTGAAATTTCATGGTTTGCACTCCGGTTTAGGAGGGCACCACACCCAATGGGAGTGATACCCCCATTGGGTTTTTGAAGTTGATTGAGAAATGCTGAATTGCTGTCAGCTTAGCGATCTGCAGCCGAGCAACGACTGCGAGAGACAATTGCTTTCGCAAAGCATGCTTGGGAAAGAAATCGTGAGGATGGTGGTGTTAACAAGAGTGCTGATCATCCAGCTATGCAGATAAGGCTGTGAAGCCTCAGCAAAACTATACGACAAGAGATCGCGAGATGGTAGAGGCTTCACCCGCCCCAAAGGACAGGTGAAACCAGATCAAGCCGCCATAAAGCGATTGGGTGAGAAAACCCGTGCGTGCCCCCGCTCGTAGTAGTTGAGGAGAGTCTCAAAAGGCTCACCTCGCTCCTTCACACTACGAAAGCAGTGAGTACCTGAGATTGGCGTATCACGAATCAACTCAATCACCTTTCCGTCATCAAGCTCCCAAAGAAAAATCGTACAGGACTCCGTCTTGGCAGTCCCACGTCGAGTCATCTTCCGATCGCCCATCATCCGGGCTGCAAGGAGTATTGGGTTCATGCATGGCACCTATGGCTAAGGCGGACACGCACCCCTGACGGGATGAATGCCCGTCAGGGTAGAAAATAAGGTCAGTTCGACCTCACGTAGTTAACGATGAACACCAGCGCAAACAAGGTTCAGAATTTGCTAGGCGAACTCTAGCGCTACCTGGGAGGGGGAAGGCTGACTGGTGATTAACTGCGGCACCTGATCTGCTTTATTCCCTACTTCCAGAATTACATCCCAATCAGTAACGCCATTCTCAGCAGTCTCCTGACCAGGAAAATCAATCACACCGGATACAACCAGCTCGTTGAAAACGGGCTTAGGCTTTTGATTTGTCAGCGCCAGACCGAGGCTATATCCCACCGCTTCAAAGACCGGCCCAATAACAGATTGACCTAAGAGTTCATGCGCCGTTGTTTCTGAAAGCCCCTCAATAAGACTTTGGGGAACACCTTTCAAACGGGCATGCTCAAGCGGTGTGAAGAGACGGGAGAGGGTCGAATTCTCCGGGTGTTGAAGATGAGGATCTGTACTGCGCACCTTCTGATAACCGCGAGTCATCGTTCCCACTGATGTACTGTCATAGCTGATCAGCTGACGACGAAACCCTTTGCCATTTGCCTTATCGCGCTCCTCCTTGATAGCGAGGTACTCATACGCTTTCCAGCGGTCAGAACTCAGAGAAATTTCGCTGTCAAGAATGTCAGCAACTGTCTGTGTTGTTTTCTTACCCTTCTCAGGGAAAGAAAAGTCCACATCCAGCCCCTTCGTAATGGCAACAAACACCATTCGCTCACGAGCCTCAAGAACGCCAAAATCCGTACCAACGAGAACCGTTTCGTACAGTTTGTAGCCTCTAGAAGTCAGGGTGCTGCGAATCACTGCCATGCCGGCCGAACTCGCATAATCCTTGACGTTTTCAATCAGAATGACCGCTGGATTGGAGGCTTTTGTAAAATCAAGGAAGTCGTTGAACAGCGTTCCTGCCGAATCGTGCTCTTCAGCATGCTTGATCTTATTTTTCGCCTTACCGGACCGACTGGCGCCCGTGCAGGGCACTCCACCGACCACCATCGACAATTGAGGAATGGCATTGCTCATGTCCAGGTCGCGAATGTCCGAGCAGACAGCGATCGAGTCAGCGCTCCATAGCTCTTGATTGTTGCGCAACGATGCATCCAGATAGTCGCCGTTTATCTCAACGCCTACCTGAATAAACGTTGCTACTCCGGCAGCTAGCAAGCCTGAGTGCAACGCTTTATCGAGAACACCTCCGCCGTGAAACAGCGAGCCACATGCCAATTTCTCCTTGTTGGCCAGTTTCTGCTTAAGTCGCTCCACGCGTTCGCGAATCTTCATCTCAACATGCAGCGCTGAGATCGCGAGACGACCATTACGAATCACCACACGAACTTTCTCGCAGCCCTCATAGAAGGACTTGAGCAGCTCGGTGCGAATCTCCAATAGTGGGGTGATCAAACCGTTGCGCTCACGCTTGGAGACGGTCACAAGACCCTCTACAACCGAACCATCATCGACCGGCACAAGCTCTATGCGCTTTTGTGTTTCATCGCCTCGAACCAGGTACTTCGCACCGATCTTGATGCCCGCGTGAACCAGCTTTTGACCTTCCATCCAGACCCGAGCAACGCCGCTTCTGGATTCGCCAATTGTTACGTTTAAAATAGTCGTCATGGTGATACTCCGGTTTAGCAGGAGCACCACCCCCAAGGGGATGATTGCCCCTGTGGGTTTTAAAGTGCTGACGATCGCCAGCTGTTTTTCTCGTCCGCTCACATGAGCAGTCGAAGAATCCTTGCCTATATCCTTTGCGTAGACAGAGGAAAGAATTCTTAAGTTATGGCCGGCCCAAAAAGGGCCGGCACATTTAGGTTTTTGGATTGAGCAGCACGCTAAAATCTTCAGCCGTGGGAGGCCACACCAGATCCTCAACAAGGCGGTCGACATCTACATCACATAGGGACGTAACCTCATCACCATTTGTGGCCAGGTCATGCATTTCATCCGATCGATTAACGGGATCGCACATCCCCTTCTCTTGCCAAAAGCGCAAAGCCGCAATCAGGGTATGGCGAACCTCTTCATCGCGGACGAAAATCGCCGGCGCTGTAGAACTCGTACTCCCAATACCACCGTCAGATTCATTCTGGGTGGCCAAATTCGAATCGGTTGTCATCTCACACTCCTAGAAATGGGAGGAGCAACGCCCCTAAGGGACGATGCCCTCAAGGGTCAGGCCAGAACAGCCAAATCTTTTATGCTTTTCACGATCTGAACTTCAGGCGTCACGTCCTTCACGGACTCGACAACTTGCCCGTTGGCGAACGAAAGCCTTAGCAGATCTAACGGATCCTCAGACGTCACGTCATCCTGATGCAACTGGTTCACAACAGTGATTTTAGTAATGTCCGGCAAGCCAAACGTCTGCACTTGAACTGGGTTTCCGTCATTGAGAATCACTAGGACTTGCGGTGCAAGGGCGTCAAGATTGGAGTGATTAGCCATAACCGCTCGCATGTATTCGTCGTGCACAACGTGGAACTCGCCGGCGGAATAGCCAAGACAACCTTGGATATGCAACCAAAGAGCACTCAATCGAGTGAATCGACCAAAGTTTGCGACCCAGTAGTTCTTTAAGCCCGCTTTGACGAGGAACATCAAACAAGCGGAAATATCTACGTCACCATCGACTACGCAACCCAGATGGGTTGCATTTACTGGTACCTGCGCTGAAAGGAGACCACTGCTGAAATCCCGAAACGATGCCTTGAAGGCCTCGAAAACACTTCCCGCAGTCGCCTGGGATGCATTCGGGATGTCCCCAACGCGCTTGGTTGCTGACAGGTAAACGATTGCCCGACCATCGTTGGTATGGGAAATCCAGGCTTGTAAGTTATTCATGATGCAGCTCCGTGATGGAGCAGAGCCATATCCCCAATGCGGGGTCATGAAACCCTGCAGGGTGATTGATGTGCTGGTAACACCAGCTAGTTTTCTCTGACGCCTCAAGGCAACAGATGAATCTTCTCACCAAGACTTTCAGCTTGGTCAAAGGACTCTTTGATGACGCGTGAGAAAGCCCGACATCTGGGCTATCTCACGCGAAGTATTTCTACATCACATCAACGCTTCCAAATGGAAGGCCGGCCAGTTTTGCAACATCGGCCTTGGACTGAAGCGGCGTCCAGCCCTTCTCCACTTCGAATTTCCCGCCAACGAGGATCTGAAAGCATCCACCTTCATACGGCCCATATATCTCAGGGAATTTTGCGATTTGAGAAACGTCACGCTGCCACTCAGCAAAAAGCCACTGATTGAAAGCCGCAACAAACTCGTTTGTGAGAAGCTCTGGTGGATAGCACGTCACCATTCCAAGCTTTCCATTTACTTGCAATTCCCAGTCAGCCTCAGAAATAGTTGCAGGCTGAATGTATGGCTGGCGTTCCACACGGCACATGAGCCGCACACATTCGCCTCCAGAGCGTCCATTTGGAATGGTAGCTTCATAGCTGAATACGCCCTGGTAGCTGCTAATAAATCGAAATCCGAATTGGGTATCGGTGATGCACGTCATGGTTTCTCTCCTGCGAAAGAGAGAGCCAAGCCCAAGAGGGGCTTCGCTCCCTCGAGGGTGGTTTTATGATGGTGAGCTCACCAAGCCAAAAGCTTGATACGCGCGCTGTGATTAAACCCATGCCACGTCACGACGCCTATCTGAGGTGACTCAGCGGTGTCCGTAAAGTGGAATCGATTGGTATCAATTAGCCTAGGATGCAGCTCTTACCGAAAAGCTGCCCCGCCGCGGATGGCGTCCGCATGGGATGAGATAGTTGCTGGAAATTCAGCTGAGAACAGTCGGCTCAAGCCGAATGAAACTGCTAACGATTGTGCCTGGTGATCACAGGCTGTGCAAGCCAGGCAATACCACACAAAAGCCCTCCCTGTCTGACCTGAAAGGCTCCTACTTTGTTGAGAGCGGACACCATCAAAGGACAATCTCAACAACTGTTATTCCAACCCAATGAAACAGGTTTCGAAACTCACTGAATCTCAATCGTTGGGTCGATGGCCACGTCAAAAGGTATGCCGGCCAAGTTCCTCACATCCTCGAAACTCTGTAGTCGAATCCAGCCCGTCGGGCTGTAAACAGCGCCCACATAAACCTTGAATCCTTCAGGGATAAATCCCTTAAAGCGTTCCGGTTGCTTGAGCATTTCACTTACTTGGGCCGACCACTCCTCGTATCTCAAGCGATTGAACATTGCGATGAAATCGGTAGTGAGCCTTGACGGTGCAGAGGTCACGAACCCGACAGCACCGTTCACCGATCGCTCAAACGATTCCTGGGTCAGGTTTGAGTATTCGGGGTAGCGCTCCTTTGCAATTTGCACCTCTACTCGGAACTGCTCACCCTCGAAAGCACATTCGTAGGTGTGCCGGCCTTGGTAAGACAGCAACCAATGAACACTCGAACGGTGAGCTAAGGTGAATTCATTAAACATAGGATCATCTCCAGAAGACGGACCCCTCCCCCGACGGGGAAAAAGGCCCGCAGGGGTTAAATCGGCATAGGCCGGTGCTGAGTATTCAGCTTTTCCAGTCAGTACACACTGACAACAGAAAACGTATTCCGGAGCAGCTTCATGCTTTGGGATATGTTCTCAAAACGTCCCCCGACAAAGGGGGACGGATATACATTGAGTGTCACTTTCCGGGTTTCAGATACTCATCAATTGCCTTCAGCCCCAGCGGGTCATCGGGCAAAAGCGCGTGCCAGGAAAGATTGCCATACCGGTCAATCACCGCTTTATCAGCCAAAAGTACCTTTGAACTGAATGGGCTTCTGAAAACCGAGATCTGACCTTCGTGTTGGATGGCCTCCTGCGAATTACAGCCGCTCACTGAATGTCCTCCTTTAAGCCGGTGCGAATCCACCCCGCACCTTGCCGATAGACGACAGGTACCACCGTTGGGAATGGGAGCAGTGATGGATCGTTGGGATGAATCACCCCATAACGCTCAGGCTGGCTTGTCAGGCGTAGCACCCTTTCAACATGCACTACATGCCGCCACTCATTGAACGCCACTACAAGCTCATCTGGCACCACGTTGTTGTCCGTAAAGCAGATCGTGTCTCTTCGACCAACGACATCCCGAACGAACTTCGTCACTCAGCCCTGAGAAGTACTCCCGCCGCCCATCGTAGGAATTGTCGCCAACGACAAGCTTGTGTTGTTTTCCGTCGATCCAGCAATCGTGCTCCCATGCTCCGTGGTACCGGAGGCCTTGTCTAAATCGAATATTAGGGTTTTGGTAAGTAATTTGAGTCACGGCTTGCTCCTGGTTTGAAGCAAGACCCCGCCCCAGGAGGGACAGAGCCCTGCAGGGTTATGTGTGATGCGAGCCCCTTCAGTAAGTCGGGGCACCGCGGTTAAATGGCAGGTTCTGAAAACTGTGTTTTTACACACTGATTCACGAAATTTATCCGCTCATCCGCGTTCAATTGGTCGAATCCAGTTGGTAATTTGCGGTCGGCAACATCTCTAACAAGCGACATACCACCGAGATACACTGCTGTCGCTGGCATCCTGACTGTGAGAACAACTTGATCAGCACTATCGTCACCGGTGTCTTCGGTTGCGAGTTCAAGAGCCGAATGCTCGAGTCCAAAATGGCTCGCAAGTGCCTTGGCCCCCTGGATTGTTGCTACCTCTGGTATGCCGTACTTACTAGCATTTGGGTACGACGTATTCATGTGAAGAGCCGAAGCGCCAGCTACATGAGTGCGATCAATCAATACGCGACGTCCCGTAAGGGCGTGTACGGCAGCCCCTAGATCTGGATCCTGAAGGCCATCGGACGTGTCGACATCGAATGTTACTTCAACGGTACATTTCGACAGGTCCAGCTCACCTTGGTGGTTTAAGAGATCACGAGTTTCAAGACTCTCGACAAGCTCATCAAGGGCATCGCCCAGATACAACCCCTTCCCATGAATATTGGCAGCATGAACCGCAATACTCAGGATTTCTGAGATTGCAGCTGTGCTGAGCGCCGGCCATATTTCCCCATAGAGCTCGCCAAAGCGGTCTAGGGTGGATAGCGTCAATTGAATCGACACTTCGCCGGTTGCCTCAAGCGGACGATCAAGTTCAAAGATTTGGTTGCGAACCTGTTTGAGATAGCCAGAATCGACCACCGTTAGGCTGGCGTCACAACCAGTATCGTCGGCAGAAGATATGAGTGTTTCAGCGGCTTCCTGAAGTGACTCCAAAGCAGTCAGATATGTAAACAGCTCTGGAGGAACAGATATTCCCTGGCCACTGAGAACCGTGAGGTATTTTCGAACTGGGTTAATGTTGGACATAGCGACTCCTAGAGAGAGTGAGGCCATACCCCCCAAGCGGGAGTATGAAACCCCGCTGGGTGTTTAAATGCTGATATCAGCTACTCAAGCGTCGGAACATCCGGACGCGATGAATCCTTTTTTGACAACGAGTGGTTCTCGAAAAAGGACTCAGCCAGGGCCGCCGTATGGCGACCCTGACTGAACTACTACTTATCCTGCGGTGGCTCAGGTGCACGTTGATGAACCTTTGCTACCCAGGTGTTGCGCTCTACCCACTTCTTGACAGTGATAACAGACTGATCAGGCTGAATCTCATCTACCTCGACTTCAACAGGCTGCTTACCAACACACTTCAAGGAAATGCGATCACCACGCTTGATGCCGTGAAGATTCACGACACGCTCAAGGTCTATACCCCAAACGTAGTTATGCTGACCCAGGCGAACCAGGTACGACATTGATTCCTTCTGGTCAAACTTGTAACGATAGCGGCCGACCTGCCGAACAACACCCGTCTTAGCATTGGACCAGTCGATCCCCTCGGAATCGTCCACCAATTGCTGCTGAGATTGAACAGTCCGATCATTACCGGTAACCGAGGTTTTTGAGTTCCCGTCATTTCGAGGCGGGCTCAATGCCAAGGTAGGTTGCCCCAAGTCGTCATCCATGCAGAGATTCGCATAGTCATCCAGAGTGCCTATTGGAACCTCATCCAACAGATGATGACTTGCCGCGGTGATAGGAAGATCGAGAGTCAAACGAGGCGCCGGCGGCATCTCATAACCCGCGAAAGACCCACGAAGATCTGCCGGAAACGAGCGAATGGAATCACCCGTAGCTTTCAGCACCTCAAACCGCTTCAGGAAGTCCTTCCGGCGTTCGCAATTCATCTCTTGCTGTTGCGAAGCCATAGCACTGAACTCTGCTCTGGATCGATTGTGGGGCGTCTCCTGATAGGGAAACAGTTCAATGCACAGTGGTTGTGTGATTTGAGCTTGATTAAAACGCATGGGTCTTCTCCGGTTTGGAGGGAAGCTCCTCCCCAAAGGGAAAGATGACTTCCCATTGGGTTATAAAAATTTTGCGGCCTGGTTAGGCAACATGCTGAAGCTGATCAATTACTTTTTCACGACGGCAAAGATGAACGAGGGATTCACGAAGCTCGTCCCCCCTTACACCCGCAAAGTAGGCGCAGACCATAAAAGAAAATGGTCCAACACTTTCACTCATGATCCACCCCCATCTGTCACGACGAGTCGCAACTGCTGCACGCTTGTCCAACAGAACATGGCACGCCTCATGTAGGAGCTTCTCTCGAAGCAAATCAACGTAGTCATCAGTCCACTCGAACTGCTCCAACTGATCTTCCGGCATAGCCAGGAGATCTAGGTAGAGCTGCTCAATGTCAGCATTGGTAAGAAGCTTTTTCGGACGCCGGGTTTTCGGTAATTGCTTACCTAGGAACTCACGCCCCTCAGGGATAAATCCCTCTCCTAAAGCTAAAGCAAATTGCATGGTGGAACCTCCGGGTAGGAGGAGGCGCACCACCCCTAAGGGGGTGATGAACCCCCTAGGGTTTGCCGGTTTTACGCGGCTTGTATTAATACCTGTTGAACCAGGTTATTCAGAGCGTTCCGTAACTGACATAGGTCAGTAAGGAACTCCCAATGGTTGTCACCGAAAATATCCTGAAGCTTTCTGGTGTTCGCCGATCCAAAAGCGATAGCAAACACCTCGATCCCTGAAGCACGGCAACGATCCACCATGTTCCTTGCGGAGTCAGCATGATCAGGGTCGCCGTCGGTAATAACGATCATTACCTTCCGCTCACCTTTGGCTTTCAGAAGATCACCAGCGGCTGGCCACATTGCGTTAGACAATGGTGTTGATCCGCAGGGAACCTGCCCAAAACGACCTTCGCGGAAAGCGTTGGCCAAGTTCTGACTATGCCGCTTCAGCACACCTACGGCGTTCTCACGACCGTGGCTCTTTGGAAAGATCATTGCTCCAGTGGTTACACCGGAAATGCCTTCCAATGCCGTCAAAATTGCATACGCACTTTCTTCGGCGATCTGTAGCGCAGATTTACGAGCGTTAATTACAGCCTCTCGCTCGGCATCTGATAGCACATCAAGGTTTTCATTCGGACCGACAATTTTCATCGCCATCGAAGTAGAGCCATCCAGGACTAGCTGAATAGCGGCATTCGTCCGCTGCACAGGTTCTTGTCGCCGGAAGATCCGGTTTTCCCCAACCCGCACCCGTGCAAGACGACTGCCCTCAATTTTGGTGCCGCTACTTCTCAGACTTGCACGTGCGTTACGAGACCCTTGAATCAGACTGCTCATAACCTGGCGGAGCCCCATGGAAGCGGCCTGGCCATTTTTAAAAACGCGCATTGCCTGCAGCTCAGAACCGATCGGGTCTTTTATTACCAATGAAGGTACTGGCGTTTGATGATCTACAACCGTGGCAACCATGTCGGATGCCAAAGATGCGACATCAGAAATGGCATCCTTCAAGTCGTCATCGGAAGCAGAAAGGATCTTCTTTTTCATATTCTGACCATCAGAAGCACCACTCGCAGGACTTCCAGACAGAGCTGGATCGTCCTTGCTATTCCCTTTATCACCAGCGCCGAAGCCATTGCTTTTGGGTTGAGAATCTTGGTCCTGATCGTTGCCATCCTGACCGGGTCCAGGCTCTCCACTTGATTGCTGTTGCGGCTGGTTTTGCGGGGATTGAGGCTGTTGCGGTTGAGTCGGCGGCTTCTGTTGATCCTCGTCCTCAGCCAGCACATCCAACATCCGGTGCGTCATTTGATACACCGCCTCAGTATCCGGCAGATCGGCGACTTGGCTTAAAAGCCCGAGCACTTTCGTGCTCCTCCCGACACCGAAAACCTTCTTGAACTCCGGCTCGATGATTGCCGCCTCAGCTTGCAGAGGTTGATTCAAAAGCCGAGCCCGACCAATGATCAAACATGCGTTCATCAAGAGTGTTGCTTCGTTCTGGCCGCCAAAATCACGCCCTCCGGCAATCACTTCCTTGACCATCACCGTAAGGGGATGAACCGTGGAAAAATGCTCAGCCATCATCCGTTTTTCGATCCGGATGTCCTCGAGCATGTTCATGAACCGAACGATGAACAATGCCTCAGCTTCAGCCTTGTCATACACCCCATCGTCCGAGTACTTGATATGAGCAGATTCATGCGCAGTCCAACCTAGCGCGACGAGAATCATTGTCTGAGACTCATCGGTAAGCATTGGAAGATAAAGAACCTTGTTTTTGGTCGCGGGCTGATTTCCACCCCACACCACTGTCACACCCAAATCATCGGTGTAGTAACGAGCGATGATTGGAAAAGCATTGTTCAAAGACTTTTGCATAGGTACCTCCAGGAAGTAGAGGCACTCCAACCCCGAGGGGGCAAGAGCGCCCCGAAAGGGTTGGTTTGATTAAAGGCAGAAATCCATGCTGTCGACCGCAAACGAATCGGCAGCCACCACGTGAGCAAACACCTCATTGGAAAGCACTTGAGGTGCTACTTCATCAACATCCGCCTTCTCCGCAGCGGCGTCGATCGCAGCGTTCTGAACCTCGTGAGCCAGTGAAGCCAGCTCGTTAACGTTCAGCGATGTCAGATCGGCGCCGGCCATAAGGTCAGCAAAAGATGTTGCGGAGGACTCAGCTACGAGAGCTGAATCCATCGCTCCAGCCAACACATCAAAGGCAGTTTCATCGTCCAGGATGTTGAAATCGGAGAAGTCTGGAGTTGTGTCATCCGACAGTTGCAGTGTTGGATCAACGAACGCACCTGGTGCATCCGCATTTGACTTCTGGAAGAGCCCCGCCATTTTCAAGATTTTGGTCTCGTCAGACAAAGTAAGAATCAGGGACAATAAATCCTGAAAGTCACTTCCCTTGTAAGGCCCCGATTTTGGAAGCTTACCGATAACATTCGTCATGTAGTCGGCAACCAACGAAACACCAGGGTTCAAAAAGGCCAGCGAGGACAGCTTTTTGTGCATTTTCAGCATCGAGCTCACTGCCTTTCTGCTCACGGAGTCCTTACCGACGAAGCTGTTATCCAGAAGATCTTCAGCAGCATCAGCAATTTCTCGGAACAGTTGGCCGGAAAGGCCATTGACCTCCTGAGCCAGACCTTTCGCAATGCTAGGGTTCGAGGTGTCAGGAGCAACGCGGCAGAGCGTGAAGCGAAAACTAAATTTATGGGCAACCACATCCTTTGGAGTTTTGGCACTCAATACTGCCGAACGCCATTGAGGGTTAGCCCATTTGTTGACCCAAGCATCGAAATTCGAGTCGTAGGCCTTGATAAAGGCAACACGCTGATCCTCAAATTTGCGCTTGATGTCTTCAAGCTCAGCAGCAACCTCCGGTGCAACCTCATCTGGAAGACCGTAGCCACCCAGAAAACGTACGCCGTTAAGCTCGAGCAAACGAACTGCCCTTCGCTTGAGATTTTCGAACTCTTTGAGCTCGTCTGAGTTGATGATTTTCTTACTTCCGAGGGAAGCAAGTTCAGAAGGAGGCAGGGTGACACCTGCTCCAAGATCCTCTGTACGAAGCTTCTTCCTTCCCGACCAAATGCTGACATTTAGGTCGACCAGCAGAAGCTTGCTGAGAGTATCGATTTCTTTTACGGGTGATGAAATTTGCATGAGATGCCTCCGGGTATAGAGGACGGTCTCGCCCCGACGGGGTAAGAACGCCCCGATGGGTTTCAATAGGAAATGCTGTTTTATAGTGAACAGCTATCACTTCACAAGGCCACTCACATAAGCGACCAGAGAACCTTCTTTGCTATAGCCCGACTATAGCAAAGGAGGCTCGAATGAGGGAGCCCTTACGGGCTCCCTTACTACCACTCGAATTGTGGCACGTCTTCATCCAGATACCCGTCTCGATCAAACCCCAAGTAGGTAACATTCTCCTCTGGAGAGATGCACCAATTGAGGATGTCTCGAAACTCGGTTGAAGCGCCGGATTCGATGATGCCACGAACGGTCAATTCACCGATCGGAATCACAAAACCATAGCGGGTTTTAAGCACTACAGGACCAGTCCACCCTTCACAATGAAATCGCTGAAAATGCCGCGCAGATAGGTGCTCTAGTAGCTCGGCATCGCTTTTTCGAAGATGATTGGTGCAAAGCTCTACTGATTTACAGGTTGGAAGATTCATTGATGCTCCGGGTTGTTTTACGGAGCCCTCCCCAGCGGGAAGAGCCCCGCAAGGTTTAGAAACAAAAGTCTATTTCACCGACTGCCTGCGAACCGAAATCCGCATTTGCCAAGCTAGATAGATCGATCGGACGAGGTAGCGCACCGAGCTCAACAAGAGCTTTTACGCACACATCGTATTGCCCTGCTTCCTGGCCAACGATACGCAGCAGGTAAGCATCGACTTGTTTGGAGTCGCCGAAGTTCAGAGCGGCGCCATCAGTATCTGAGAGCGACAGAACAGGGCTTGTGTTACTGGCGTCGCCGAGGTGGTGAGCAACAGCGACCAACAGAAGAACCAAGTTGCGATCCTCTATGAGATCAAGCTCGCCGGCGCCCACTGGGGTAAACATACGGTCGTGAAGATCTGATACAGCGCCCGCAAGACCAAGCACAGCAGCTACAGAGTCGAGACTCTGCAGTGCTTGCTTGATGGTTTCACGGGCCTGATCCTCACTTACAACAGAGAAGAACAGGCTCATTTTACTACCCCTTAGCTAACCACCGGGTCAGCGCCCCAAGCACTACCGAATTTGTCTTTAGCAATGGTATGGAGAACCAGACGCATCGCTTTATCAGCACGGTTGCTCAGAGACTCACGCAATGCTTGAGCCAAAGGTGAAGCGAACGGGAACGAACCCGAATTAGCATTTGCAGCTTTGCTGTAGGTAATGCCCAAACGAGCCCACCGCAGCAGGGTACGAGTCGAGAAGGTCACCGTAATGCCCTGCTCACCAGGTTTGAGATCCATTTCAGGATTGCCAACAAATTGCTTTCGCACTTGGTTAGCGATGTCGACCATGGTTTCCAAAATAGAGATATCTACAGTCGGCATTGTCGATTGAAGAATCGCCATCTCAGACGCCTTATCGATGTATGGCACCTCAAGCAACCGAATACGATCCCAGGACGCAAGGTTCTGCGACAAGGTACCGTTGTAGAGCCCAGTCTCATCACCTTGGCCGCGGGTATTCCCTGTGATGCAGAAACGGAAATTCGGGTGAGCGTGAATGATCTCCCCTCCGTTATCTGCAAGCACCAGGTACCCACCTTCAAGCACGGCATTCAAACCTGCGAAAACGGAGGGATCCAGTACGTCAGCCTCGTTCAGAAGGAATATTGCTCCTTCTTTCATCGCCAAGGCCAAAGGACCATAACGAAACACGGTGCGTTGATCACCGGTCACGGGATCACACTCGAGGCCCATCTGTCCGACCAGCTCAGGAATCTCCATACGGGAGTGAGCATCGATCGTACGAAATGGCCAATTCAAACGAGCTGCGACCTGTGCAACGATTGAGGTTTTGCCAGCACCAGTAGGGCCAACAAGTCCCAACGCATCCCCACCAGGATTGACGAGGAAATTCATTACCGGCAACCGAAGTTCAGGGCGGAATAGGTAATGAGGGTTAACGCTTGGAACAATACCCATCAACTCATGGTCGGGCGCAAAACCTGGGGCTTTAACATCGCCTTGGGGACCTTGGATGCCGAACGAGCTGAGAGGGATAATGGATTGAAGTTTCATGGTGTATCTCCGGTTTGGAGGGACACCACACCCCTACTGGGATGTGAGTGTCCCAGAGGGTTTAGATTTTTGCTGTTGAGCGAACAGCTGCGCTATCGTCCTTTGCCACATGGCAAGGAACAGATTCGAAAGACTCTGGTAAGGAAGCCCTTACCGCAGCCTTCAGAAAGAATACAAGGGCCCGTAGGCCCCTGTTTCTATATGCAAAATGCCTGATCAGACTCATCAAAGTCAACTGTCTGAAGTAGCTGCTCAAGCGGTGCTGTTGTGATCGGCGTTTGTGCATTCACCGTAATCCTGACCCTCTCCGAAGACGCGCCGCGGAAAACATCAAGGTTCTCTGCAGGAAAGTTTGGATAAAGCGAAGTGAACGCTTCCTTCCACCTCACATATCCTTGCTGGTTGTAGCGACAAACTCTAACGCCTGAAGCCTCTGCAAGGAGGTAGTCTCCCATCAAGCTGACAAAGCCCTGCTGGAGTTGCTCACGCTCAGCCTTCAGTTCCTTGATACGTAACTCAAGTGAAGCTAGTTCCGAGTCAAGCGTTGCCGCCTTGGAAGCGTGACCTTCCCACTCAATCAAACCTCCCCCCGTTGGCGTAAAGTAATCACGTTCAGGATCCTTTTCAGGCTCCTTATCCGCGACGACACTAGCCCAAAAACCGAGAGATGCTTTCAGAATGAGTTGGATTGCTTGATCGCTTCGAGCGACCTCGAAAACGATTGGTTGATTGCGAGTATGGTAGAAGACCAGATAACCAAAATCGGCCCCTGATACTGCCAGCTGATGTTGGACCTGCCACCAGTACAGACGGTAATGCGATGACCCCTCACCCTGCTCTGCAACCTCATTGAAATTCGAGTCAGCCAAGATTTTGATCTCAACCGGCCGCATCGTATCCAACTCCACCCCATCGAAGCTTGCTCGAAGCAAAGGATGAAGCGTTGACTCTCCACAGTACGGCATTAGCACCGTGTCGTATTTGTCCTGGAACCACGCTAAAGCATGTGGCTCTAGCATGATTGCCAGTCGGACCTGAGGAATCATCGATAAATCTAATGGAGGTACACGCCCAGTGAGCTCAGCCCACAAACGCCAGCGAGTTTTGTTCGGATGATGACCAAGGATGACAGCTGCAGACGTCGCAGTTACTCCTTGTGCACGCCAGGCATGCCATTCCGGCGTGCGTTGTCGCAAGTCCACAATTTTCATATTCACCTCCAGATTTTGGAGGGACCCAGCCCCAACGGGGAGGAATCCCCGTAAGGGTTGGGCTAGACATTAGGCTGAAGCCTTCTGCCGCTCTTGAAACTCAGCCTCCCCCCTCTTGAAGAGAGCGAAAGCCTCGGCTTGTAGATCGTCGCGGAGATGGGCCTGAGCCCACTCGATTGC
Source organism: Pseudomonas sp. PDM25 (assembly GCF_019219045.1). Taxonomy (NCBI): domain Bacteria; kingdom Pseudomonadati; phylum Pseudomonadota; class Gammaproteobacteria; order Pseudomonadales; family Pseudomonadaceae; genus Pseudomonas; species Pseudomonas sp. PDM25. The sequence goes on along the minus strand of NZ_JAHUWL010000014.1, from coordinate 44,676 downwards.
GGCGTTCCAACTGCCATTTTTCATGGTTCGATCGTAAACGCTCTGAATCCGTTTTTTGATGACTTCACTAGGATCACCTCTCCCATCAGGTTTGGAGTTATCCAGTGGAATACTCGGCCCTTGAGGTTGAGGATCAGCTGACCGCACTGTCTCACCATCAACATGTTTCGGAGCGTCTCCATCGACGACACTTTGCGGTGCCTCGCGTTGTTGGCCATGCTCGTATACGTTTCCACTTAGATCCACCACATTAGGTGCATGGGAGGTCCCATGCATATCCCTTGCAGCAGTCGCTAGCGAAATCGGCCCAGTGCTGAATCCCTCATCGGCTTCCTCATTGAGGTAGCTAATAACGTTCTCAAGTACAGGACTGGTTTTAGGCCAGTACTTCGAAGCACTTTTGATCCCGGTCTTGATGGCCATCGGCTCAAAATGAGTTTCCCACGGACCACGCTTGCTGGGATCGGTATGCTGAAAGGCCTTTGAGAGCGAGCGAGCTGAATACACATCCTCCGCACTAAGTGGGTCGACAACCAACCTGCCAGACGGCAGGTAAGCTTTGACGTATACCCCCCGAAAACTGCCACGATCTTTCTTGCTAAGAAAAGGATCGAAGACATGATCAGGCTCGGCTGTAGGACCGTTGTAGATGAACCGATCACCGCTATAAACGGCTTCAGCAACCACCAGGTCAACGGCACGAGAATCCGTTGCGATTTTCATGAGGCCGCGATACGAGACATCGGCAATTATCTTGCCCTGACGCGGAACCAAAAAGGCGAGACCGAGCGCAGGGTTGAGCGAAAGACCAGAGGATGCAATTTGCTGCATCGCCAGGTTAAAGCTCCACTCGTTGCTTGCAGCCGTTTCGTACAAAGAAGGGTTAGACATCATCGCGTGATACGCAAATAACGCCTCTTGGGTGAAAACCATTCGACTGTTGAGGGACGAGACGATTTTCTGAAAGTCGTCTTTCGCCTTCAGGATGAGATCGTTAGCTTTCTCAGGTGTGAAGGCAGCCTTAGGACGAGCTACATATTGATTTCTTGACATTGGAACCTCCAGGTTAAATGCGGAGGCGATCCCCATTCGGGGATTGCACCCCGCGCGGGTTTTATTGCATTTCATGACATATCAAACGTGCCTCTGAGCTATCAAGCCCAACGAGACAGAGTTCGATGGTTTACCGGCTACAGCTGGTTGTTCGTTAAGCCTGACGCGATACAGGTGTACCTCTTGAATCACCGCCTGGGCGGGAACCCAAAAGCTGAAGGGTACCTTGCATGTCGACGACAACCTCTGTCGTGTAACGCTTGATACCGTCCTTCTCCCACTCACGTGTTTGAAGCTTGCCCTCGATATAGACCTGAGAGCCTTTGACGATATGTTCACCGGCAATTTCAGCGACTCGTCCGAAAAGACTCACACGATGCCACTCAGTTTTTTCAACTTTCTGACCAGTTTGCTTATCGGTCCACTGCTCAGAAGTAGCCAAGCTAAGGTTGGTAACTGCATTCCCATTGGGAAGGTATTTCACCTCGGGTACCTGGCCACTGGTACCAACCAAAATTACTTTGTTCACGCCACGAGCCATGAAGATCACTCCACGTTTTCGAGGCGTACCAACCCAACTGGGAAGGAATGCCCCAGAGGGGTTAAAAGGGTGCTGGATAAAGCAGTCCAGCTTCTGCATCTGATGGACCACAAGGACCACCAGAAATCCGTGAAGTGAGTTCGGAAGATTCTTTTCCATCGCAGCCGTGCAGTCGATGGAAAAGAAGCCTCAAGGGGGAGCCAGCTCCCCCCAGCCACAAATAGAGCTACATCGTTATCCCGATCTCCGCGGCTTCCGGAATAATGTTGTTGAACACAGCCCATCGCTTTAAATAGCGAATGTCGAGTACATCGGGAGACACCGTCTGAGCGATATTCTCTGGAACCTTAACGGTACCATCGCTCACAAGGAGCTCCCGCAGCTCCATCAAGTAGATTGCTTGTAACTGATTCATGGTGGGGCTCCTCGCCAGGTGGTCCACCGAAATCCTTCTTGAAGGACTTTGGTGGACCACCTAACGGCGGCCCTGCAGCACTACGCCCTCAAGAGGGCGCAGTCCATAACTTAACTTTGAAAGCTAAGCGTTTTGCCAAGACGCAGGTAAGCCGGCTCGTCGTAGACCGAGTAATCGATCCCCTTCGGAAGACGGTTGATACGGGTGGCACCTCGCAGAGCGAAGATGTCACTTTTCTCGAGACCAAGCGTTGCTTGAGCTGCTTTAGCTGGAGCGGCCTTACTAGGCGACACCAGAGAAACATCAGTGGCTTCACGACCGATCGTAGGCTCCTGGCGAGGAGTTACTTTGCGACGACGTGTAAGCAAGAGATAACCAACAACCAAAGCAGCGATCAAGATGACTACAGGAAATGTATTCATTGTGCGATCTCCCCATTCGCGCGCATACGCAGGGCGAAGTGAGTTGCTGAAGTGTTAGCAGGTTGAACGACGCATTCGACCAAAGAAGCTGGCCGAGGGGCGAAGGTAAGCAGGATGAGCTTAGCGAGAGAAGTTTTCATGGAGGCCTCCAAAAAAAAGAGCCTTCCATCCCTAAGGGGACAGAAAGCCCCTCTAGGGTTAGGTCATGACCGCGAATCGTGACCGGATGTGCTGGTATTAGGTGCCCAGCTTCACACAAAACCCGAAAGGCAGAGCCTTCGGGGAACTACACTCAAGCAACATGCTTGGGTGAAGAATGAGCCGAGAATACCCCCACTCCAATGAGCTGTAAAGCATCAGCTACCGCTTCTGACCCCCCTATAGGGTCAGATTAAGAAAAAACGCAACCCTATGCCGAATAAGGTAAAGGCTCCCCAACTCAAGGAGCCAAAACATGGCTAACGGAAACGATTTCAAGCCGCAAGGTAAATACTCGAGCGCTACGCTCACATCCCAATACACCCTGAATACCGAGCATGCGCAGCGAGTTCATCGCCGATGCTTCGAGGGTGCTGCGCGGGCCCTCTTCACCATCGACGTAATCGCAAGAGCCCTGTCACATGGCAACAAAGCATTTAACTATTCAGAGGTCATGGCCGCTGTTGAAACACTGCTGAGCGGCCTGGAGCGCGACGTCATAAATGAGCGTGATCGCTTCAAACATATCCTCGAGCAAAACAATAGCGCCGGCGTAACAGCACGTTATGACAACGCCGCGGAATTCAGCTTCACAGTGTCCACACCGCTGATCATGCGCCTGGCGCAGATCATTCAAGCATTTGACCAGATGCTCATCGCAGCTCAGACCTGCTGGCTCATGTGCTTTCTGGATTCAGACAAGAACGACCTTGTAGCCAATGAACGCATGCGTCAACTTATGCGTGTGATCCGCAAGCTCCAGTTGATGGCAACGGACGCGCGCAAGAAAGCCAAGAAAGACGTAAACGCCGAAGCTATTGCTGCAAATCTCGGCGATGCGGCGGAAGAAAGTGAAGTGGATAAACAAACTGCTTCAGCGATTGAAGAAGAAACCGCGGCGGCAAAATCAGCAGCTTAAACACTGACAAAAAAAAGGGGCCTAGAAGGCCCCTTTTTTTATTTGTTGAACGTGTCCCTTAAGTTGTCCTCAGCTGCCTTCCTTGTCTCAGAGAAACTTTCATTGAGGCCATCCAATCGTTCTGTATTTCGATCAAGTGTATCTGTACGTCCTTCGCCAATATTTAATGCTGAACCCGACCCAGTTAAATTATCTAGATTTATCTTGTCAGCCGTCGGGTAAAAATTGGTGACTTGAAGTAAGCCAATCCATTCAGAGATATCAATTTTACTCCAATCGAGCTTGGCAATCTGATCCACACCAAGTGCTTCGCATGAAGGGTTTTCAGCATCCCCCCATGTCAGGCCCAGTTGAGGCCGAGCCTGCTCTTGAATAATACGACCTAATGGGGAGTTAAAGCAGCAATAAGACTCCCTTTTCTCTATGCAACCAAATGGTGTCTTACTGGCGCAGTAACTACCAACATAATGACAAACTTTTGTTTCCTTTTTCGCACCTAACTCAAACTCTTTGGGCTCACACTCCCAAATGATTTTAACCAAAATGTTAGCAATCTGGTAAACCATATAGGCAATCATTACGACGGACAGAACTGCAGCGAAACTCGACGCCAAAGTTGCATTAGGGGCCGTAGTCACAGCACCTGTAGCGGGGTTTGCGGAGGCAAAAGCCTCAGTAGAGGGACCGTTGGCCGCGATCCCGCTTGCAAAGACCGCATTTGCAGCAGCTGGCCCGAACGTATTTGCGGTCCAGTTTGCGACATAGTTCATCATTTGTTGCTTGAAGCCTTCAATAACGCCGAGTTGCGCGACGTCCGTCACCGCTGCGTTGGTAGCCGAGGCAGCACTCCAAGCGGAATCCCAGCCACTCCCACTTGCCAATTCTTTACCCAGAGTCCAGGCGCTGGATAAGGTAGGCGCGTTATCGATAATTCCGACCTTCTCTGTGAGCTGGATGGTGTTGTACGTAAGTGATATGTAGTCCATTAGCGATACACCGTCCGGCGCCTCACAGCAGTCCACCCATCCCCCTACGGCCTTCTTACACTCCATCATCTCGCCCTTGAACACCTTGCATACGTGGTCGGATGTTGTGTCCTCAGGATTTTCACCGCAGTCGAGATCATGCTCAGCAAATTGCGCAATCTGCAGGGCTGCGGCTGCATAGCCAAACTCTGTGGATTTTTCATCTGTAGGGTTAAAGCACTCCTTCCCTAGACAGCGAACAGGTCCCGCACACTGATATGTTGTCTTGGTATCAGTAGATGGGACTTGCACATCGTAGCCACAATCCCAGACTTCCTCAGTGACATAGCATTGACCAGAATCCCCCTTAGCACCATCCACACACTTCTGAGAGATAAATCCACAGGTTTTATCAGCCTCAAATTTTGCACAGGTATTGAGGTTCATTCCCCCGTTTACACAACCAGTCACTTTCGCCGCTTGAAATAGTTTGTCTACACCCTGGACAGGAGATGGCAGCATTGCTGCATACATGCTATCACCAGGGCATACGGATATACCGTTCAGCGGCAAGCAACCTGATGCCACACCTTTTGTGACTTGAACCGCTCCACCTTCAGAACATTGACCAGATTGAACCTTATTGGCTGCATCAATGCAGAATTTAGGACCATAGGATTCAGCAGCAATTCGAACAGCTTTGAAACGAAATTCGTGAGCATAAAACCAACCTGGAGTTCCGCTACCGGTATCCTTGATATCCACGATCATTTTTAGACCGTTCTCGCAAGCCGGCATCTGAATGATACTGGCGGAATCGACACCCAACGTCTTCGGAGCGTATTTGTGACCGGTCCATAGGTTAATTGAAGAAACAGCAATCTTTTGTGGCAGTGGCCTACCATCCTCTCCTTTTGCCTTGCAGAGGTAATCAAAATTTGCCTGATCAATGCTGGCATCAGATTTTAAAGAGCTAGTCGTGTTTTGGAATGAACCACTCGAAAAATCTACCACTACGCGATTCGTCTCACCCGAACCAGGTGCATCCTCTACCGCAATTTTCGCAGCGAATGGAATCTCCATCACTTTCATATTGTGGTTTACTGAGCAGGTTCTGTCAGTATTGACCGGACACTGTTGTTGCCCTTGCGCGTCGGTATAGCACTCCATATCTCCTTTATAAAAGTTACATTGAGAGTTTATTGATACCTCTTGGCAAAGAGGTGAAATTCCAGGTAAGGGTGGTCCTTTGCCAAACGAACTTTCACAAACGGTAACGCCGTCAATCTCCGCACACCCAGTTTCAGATATAGCTGGCATTTTTGTACAAACAAAAGAGCCCTGGCAATAACCATCATTAATAGATGAAGCTACATCAACAGCTTCCTGCGAATACCATTTTTCTTCACTAACAGCCTTCAACGGATCATAAAGCACGCGCAACTTGGCGTAAGCCTCACCGGCACCCGCGACAGACGCGCGGATTTTAAACTCTTTTCTACCCTTCTCTTTCAGAAGAGAAGTCATATTGACGTTGGGAGCTGTCTCCCATGATGTGCCAAGCTCGCACGCACCTCCCGTTTCAGGAGGAAAGTTCTCGTTGGGACCTGACCAAACTTTCGTGTTGGCGACCCACACCTGCATATAGTCATCCCATTTTGCATAAGTAAGACTTGCAGATTGAATCGCATCAGGATTGACAACTTCAAATGTCATTTTATTTTCGAAAATGGTGCAGTAACCAGACCAATAGTTATCACCTACCTGACCCAACCAAATATCAATACATCCCGGTCCACATGATTGAAAGTTCGTGGGACCATCGACATACTTAACTACCCCTGCCGTGTAGTCATGCTTAAGAGTAAAGGTACCCGACTTATCGGCGACCCGCTCGCAAGTTTTCATGTCAGACACGTGTTTCGACGTAGTTGACTTCGTCGTTTCTGTGGTCTTTTTACAATCAGCGAAATCTTTATTGAATATGTCTTGGTTATCGATTGTCTTGTCAGTATTCGTCCATAGTGGGTCGTTTTTCAAATCAGGTCGTTTAGTGCCAGAAGTATCTTTCAACAAGCGGTAAGCATCACCGCTCATCGAGTTCTCACTCAACAAAGACGTATTAGCAGTAGACCCTGCACTGAGGGTACCTTCATCGTTGCCATAGAGATTTTTCAAGTCGCCAGATTCTGTCGTATCAGATACGCCAGGGAACAGCTCAGACAAATTGATGGTTTGCTTCTGCCCGCCACTACCAAACGTGATCTCAGATGAAGACGCTGTCGGCGCCGACCATGAGTTCATCGCGTCTTGCGCAGCTTTATTACCGGCCGCTGCTGATGATGAAATGCTATCCGCCCATGCAGGCACGCAGATAGCGTACCCGTAAAAGAATAGTGTTACTGCCGCAGTGATCCTGGATAGAGAACGCATGTCAAAATCTCATAGTGTGTTACAGCAGTCATTCCACCGGAACAACATGTAGAGCGCGTCTTCCCCGACTTGAGGAATAACTCTGCCCTCCCCACCTTGCCATGTCATCGGGTGCGACCCGATGTAATGCGCTTCCTTCGACTCTGCACGAGGAAAGAACATAGACATTTTGTATTGGGATTTAGGAACTGTGGGGAAGATTGAGCCCCTACAAATGGTTTCATCGCCAATAGTCAAATGCGCAAGGCCTCGGCGGTGTTGAGTTGCAATAGTGCGCGCAGCTAGTAACGATGTGGTGCGCCCGAAGTCGTTGGGCAGGGCTGTCCCAGCCATTGGATAGATCTCGCCCCAAGTCCCTGCGCACCACCAAAGGGAGGTTAAAGGCTCTTGACCAGCAACACCTAAGGCAGCGTCAGCCGTGCATGCTGCTTGTGCCAGTGGGTTAGCGACGGCTGCGGCTTCAGGGTTAACAAAGAAGGCCAGTTCGTCATTCGTCCAGACCGGATCGATTTCAGTTAACTGAATTATATCGAAGTCAGCATAACCATCTGGAGAACAACGTTTTGGCATGTACATTTCGAGAATCGATAACAGCGGGAACGCGTAATAATGGACGTTGTAGAAAGATAGTTTCTCTTTCGTAATCGTATTGCCGCCAACAGCATCAGATAACGTCCCCCATAGGCGCTTGTCGCCAATAGGTAAAGTTATGCCGCCCAATGCAAGGGAACACCCTGGCTTCCTAACAACTTCGATCAGCCGAGCAGGCTCCCATAGTGAGTTAACAATACCTGGCTTCCACAGGCCTAAGTTGTCCTCACACATGCAGATACTCTTGGTAGAAGCGCCTGACGGTGCATCACCAGGCGTAATGCTCACGCCAGCAATTCGGATAGGAAACAAACACGCCCAACAGACGTCAGTAAATAATTTACCGCTAAAAAGCTCAGCATTAGGGCAGGACAAAGAATCAGTTACAGACTGATCTGAGGCCGAATACTGAGAATAAAAACACAATAACAGAGAGACCATCAGGCCTAAACTACGGATAAACATAACTACTACCTTGAACTCTGTGAAAGCGAAGGCGCTCGATTGAGTACGTCTGGTTTAGAGAGAGCGAAGCCTTGGAGCGAAGCACCATTCAGTGGCTTGAGCCAGCCACTTAGAATGGAAACATCTTCAACTTTCTCTAAAATCAAACCTACATGATTGGCCATGCAGTAATCGCGAATTTCAGTAAGGAGAGCAAGATTAGTCGGGACTAACAAGGCAGGCAGGTCAATTTTGCAGTAATCCCACTTATGTCCGACCAATCGTGCCATATTTGAGTTTTCCGAACCAAAGTCATCAATTGCAACTCCTAAGCCCAAAGACCTTGCAAACAACAACAATGAATCAAGACTCTCGGCACCGTCGGAGTACTTCTCAGAAATTTCAAGCACGATTTCCAATCCTAGCGAACAGACACCGGCTAGCGCCTTTATCAGAGACTTGGCGTCAGAAATCGACGTTAGTGTTTCAGCACTGATATTAATAAATAACGGGCCGATGCCACTTAGCTCAGCAATGTTATCGGCGACTAGAGTTACTATCTCGCGGTCCAATAGAATCCACTCACCTGGTTGCGAGTTCGCCATGAACTGTCCTGGTGAAAGCATACGACCCGAGACAATGCGACGAGCCAACACCTCGTACCCTAGAACCTTACCGTTGGAAAAGTGGATTGATTGGAGCGCTAGCACTGTCACGGCAATGACTCTCCTGCAACTTCTTCAATATAAAAATTTTTATCTGCCGCGGTTACGACTGACGGCGTAAAGTCGATTGAAAACCTCGTTCGCACATCGTCTTTTAAGATGTATACCGCACGGCCTACTTTATTTTGGACCTCTGTAAATCCATCCCAACCTTTCTCACGATCTACCTCTGACAAAATAATCAAAACATTTTGCTTATCACTATATTTTTCTATCTGTGCCTTTGCAAAATTGATCTGTTTTTCATAACTAGGATCGATAATCACAAGTCGCTGAGTAAAAGGTCGAATGTCAAGCGGGTTAATATGATCACCAGCTTTGTGGATTAAAGTTCCGTCAGCGCCTGTGATATCTTGTGGCACCACGACTGAAGGATCCAGCTTTCTGACTCTGCTCGTTGGTGCAGGCACTAATTCAGCGAATACCTGGTTAGACCAAAACCTCCTCAGTGCCTTATCTTTCAGTTCAGCAAAATTAACTTTGGCGAGTCGTTCCTTCATAACCTCGATTAAATCTCGCTCAGCTATTCGCAGGCCGGGCCCAATTGCGTTAGGCTTTGGTGTTTTAAATTTTTGGTACTGCTCTTCCGCTGCTTGAACAGAGGTGGTTCCAGATACCACATAAACTGTTTGCTTCCCTGAAACTTTACGAATCTGGGGGACAGTTTCAATTCCCGACTCCCCAAATAAAACAGGGTTTATCAGCACCGGGGTGTTTGACTTCGTTTCAAGGCTCAACCGCTGTACCTTTGCTAGCGCGTCTTGCAATGAAACTCCGTCAGGTATCCCCCTGAAAACCAGTTCAACTTCTCTATTGCCGTGATACTCCTTTAACAGATTCTTGATCTCACTTTCACCAAGACTCCATGACACGAATATCTGATATGCCCTAGCCTGCTCAACTGGTGCGGGAATGGCTGAATTACTGTCTGGCATCAGCGGTGTTTGGGCAAAACTGAGGTCTTCAGTTTTCAGAACAAAGTCGACTTGCTTGTCTGTGTTGGTCTTTATTCCGTCCAGGACCTCTTTGAAACTCTCAATTGCTGCACTCTCTTGAGCCGCAAAGTCGGTGCTCCCATAAGCTGGCGCGACAGAACCGATTACAACCAAACAAAGAAGGGCTGATCGTAGACTTACCATATCGGGTAGGCTCTCCCGACCACATCAGAACTTGAAACGTAGCCCCAGTATCTCGAATCAAAACTATCGTGAGATGTGCCCATAAACCAAAACATATTGTCTGGAATAATCTCATCTCTTATGTATCGATTTTCTGGCTTACCTAGGCGAGCAGCAAGCAGTAGCCCTTCACCTCTGGAAGTACCATTCACAGAGATCACTTCTTTGCCTACCGTGACGCGATCGCCTGGGATACCGCGGACGTATTTGATGATTTTCGTGCCATTCGGAAAAAATGGCTCCATCTGAGTCGATCGAAACGCATATATTTTGTCACGATCTACTTTCGTATCATATCGATCAACTACAAAGACCCGCCAATTCAAGCACGTGTTTTTTTGTGGATCTATTCCAATTTCATATCGGGACGTCACGTATAAAGCGGCAGCTGCCATAGCTACCGAGAGCGGCAATGCTTTCAAAATGAATTTTAGATGCTTATTCACTTACCGCCCCCTCGGCTCCATCAGTTGCATCACCATGTTCAATTAATGGAATCTCTAGCTCTGGTGGGTATGAAACTAACGATCGTGAGTCGACCACAACATACCCTGCAGCAGTTAATTTATTAGCCGACTCGCGGAGGTTCGTATAGCTTTCTTCAAGCTCCGAGTTCGAGCGTCCAGCACCTTGCAGATTAACAACGTCGTAATTCAGCACAGCGAGCTGAGTAGCTGAAGTTTCACCCTTAATTAAACTGTAGGCTGCAATCGTCCCCAACGAGCACGCGATGGAAACTATGACGTTCACTATTACTGGCTTCATACGGATACTCCCCGATCGCGCAATACAGCGTTGATACCTTCAGCTGTATTCATGCCTTTGTTAACGTAGACATTGATGTCATGCACGTCTTTAGGAGTGGTGGAGTAAAGAAGCTTAGAAAAGTTATCAACTGTCAAACGCCCGACACCGGAGCCTGACTCCGTCATAAAGAATATCTCAGAGTATTGGCCACGGATCGTATGAACTGACTTGAGGATGCTGAACCCTCCATCACTCAAAGCCAGTCGGCCCTCTTTTTTAATGATGTTGATAGCATCATCCTTCTGGCCCAGCAAAAAGGTGTTTGCTGAGTTTTCCGCAATTGCGCGACCTGTCGGGCTTGCATACAAGTCGTTTACAGATTGTGTGATTGTGATTGCAGCGCCGTTGTATTTACGGAAGCGGCGGTAGCCATGCTCGATGAACTTTGCGACGTCACCTTCTGTAAGCAACGACCAAGCCTCATCGATCACAACAATTTTCTGGCGATCTCGATCCCCTAGGAACATTGCCTGCTGAATCTGATAGATGAGCTGGAGTAAAACCACCTGCTGAAGATGCTTCCGGCCCTTCAGCTCCTCGAGCTCAAGAACGGTAAACGGGTTTTTAAAGTCAACGTTATTCTTGCCATTGAAGTACTTCCCGTACATTCCTTTTGACGTAAACGGGTACAGTTGCTTCCCGACGTCCTGGATACGACTGTCTTCATCGCCAAGCAAAGACTGCTCGACGTCATCGACGCTCATATCACGGCCTTTGACTTCCCAAACGTCATGAGTGTGCTTTCGAAGACCTGCGACTTGAAGGTCTTCAAGCGCTTTCGTAGGAGCGGCCATCGCGCAAAGAAGCCCAATGAGGACATCCTCCTCCTCTGAGTACTGTTGAACCAACTCGAAGGGATTCAGACATATCGTGACGTCTGGCTTAAACTCGAGGAAATCACCGTTAAATGCTTTGGCAAGCTTCTCGTACGATCGACCTACGTCAATCACCCATACCTGAGCTCCAGCTGACCGATATGCTGTGATCAAGTAGTTTGTTAAGAATGACTTTCCGCTACCGGACTGCGCAGCTACCGTGGCGTTGTAATTGGTTTCCGAATCGAAAAGGCAGTAGGACATCAACTGCCCGTTACGTGAAACAAACTGCATCATCGGGGAACCGGTGCCCTTCCAATCACCATAAATTGGTAGCAGTGGCAGCGCTTGAGTCACCGACATAGTTTTATAACGATAGCTCTCATTAATTGCATTTGCGTCAGCGCCAAATGGGAGAGCATTCAAAAATAATGGAAGTACAAAATATTTGTCTTCCAGGAACGAAAACTGACGAATACCTAAATAATTTCGTGCTTCGGACGATGCACGTACTAGACGATCACGATCATTAGCAAAAACGATCACTGTCATGTTGCATCGGACTATAGCCTCGCCTTCCTCAATCTCCTTGAACAGGTCATCCATACCCTGCTTTTTTGCACCCAATTTTGGTACAAATTTTAGAAGAGGTCCGTAGGCCTGGTTATTGGCCCACTGACGCTTGGTGTTCATTTTGTCCTTCGCAGCTTGTTGATCAGGAAAATAAACAGTAAAGCTAATTAGGCAATTTTCTCTAATTCCATTGTTTCCGGTAAGTAAATCACCAAGATACCAAGCTGCAGACCCCTGTATCACGCGCCGAGGGAATTTTTTAACACTAAGGGTTTTTACCAGAGTGTTTCCAATTTTTAGATGATCACTGAAAACCTCTAGCGTACGATCATAATCCAAGACCTGTGTTTTAAGCGGCTTATCATCATCCGCCTCCGGCGCCATTCGATCCCGCCAAGACGCAGTTGGTCCTTGATTCAAGATCGACGACATAATTTCCAAATATAGGTTTTGTGTTAAACCTATAGGGCAGAAACCGATACTCTTGAATGTCGAATCAAATTGAGCCCTAAGCTCACTAATGATCTGAATTTCTTTTTCACTTGGCAACGGCTCGGCTATTGGAAACTTGACAGTGATTATTGTGTGAATTTCACGTACTTTGATACCTGAATAATCATCAATCGGTTCGAGAGTTCCTTTGAACAGATACGAAGCGCGGCTCTTGATTGCTTGGTGCGCAATGTCATCTGGAGAATGCATCCGCATTCTCAGCATCGAATTCACTTGATCGTTAATGTTCTGCGATGGGAATGACGAAAAATTAATCATTGTTCCCGCAGGCCATGCTTGTTTCATGACGCTTTTAAGTTGGTCGCCCTCTTTGCCATCGCTTCCAGGCAGCGGGCGACACAAAAAGGCGAACCCAGCCATGTTGTCGTCCATGACGAAGTACTTCTTATCCTCGTCATAGGCAACTACGCTAAGCAAGTCTGCAAGTGGAAATTTAGCTTTGGGAAAGGTGCTCATTTTGCGGCTCCAATCAGCCAAGGCTCGAGCGAACCTTTTGCATATCCTTGGCGCGTTAAACCATCGTCACGAATAATAAACGGGACGCCTTTAAGCCCGAACATTTGGGCTGTAATAATTCTTTTGCCTACTGCAGAAGTGTCGCAATCTGCTCCGCGACTTTCTATCACTCGCGGCTTCTGAAGTCCTACAGCAATTTCATAGGCTTGTTTCTGATCGTTTGCACAATGCATAGATCTAACAATTTTAGAACTTTCTTCGCCGAGGGCTGACAGCTCGACAATTTTGAATGTGTAGCCTTCAACTTTTTTGAGGTCAGTTAGAAGCAAGCTGCATGCCGGGCACTGAGGGTCGGTAAAAATTATGACCTGCTTCTTTCCAGTCCCATAAGTAAAGGGGCTCAGATCGTCAACGTTGAACTTGAGCTTCGCCACATCGATATAGCGGAATGCTTGATCAGCGTCATCGATCGAAGAAATTTCTTTTTGGCTCCAGGTGTCATACAAACTCCCACGAAAAACAAATCGGCCATTATCACTTACGAACGCAAGCTTTCCGTTCTTGACGGCCGCGATCATTCCGTTAATTGGCAATGGCGTTGTTACGTTATTTTCTTGGGCATTTGCAGTGCAGTAGCTGCTTGCAGACGTGATGAGCAAAATTGCGCAGAAGATTCTTCGGAGCATGAGGACACCTCTTTTACGATGTCATCAGGCTATAGCTGCACACTTTTCGAGGGTGTTGAATCTGACCCTTCATTGGGGTCAAAAGAAAGGGCGCCTTTCGGCGCCCTATGGCGTTACCAAACTACTGGTGCTGAGTCCTCAGCAGAGTCATCTGTGGCGTAGAGCAGGATCTTCGGTGCTTCAGGGTACGTTCTTTTCGAAATTGTGATCATCGACCCTCCTAACCCCTGCAATTTGTCATTTACGAACCAATTGTGACGGGCTATCCGGCCATCAGGATCAACACATTTCGCGGTGGCAGTCCACGCTGAACCACTCTCCTTAACCTGCAAGTCGCAGGTAGGTTTCTGGTTCTGCTTCACATCGATAGACACCTCACCGGTTCCTCCCTTGTTCATTTGGGACTGTACAGCCATGGCGACCTGGTACTGACCTTCTGCAGGTAGCGTTGCGCGCGCATATCGAGATCCGCCGGTATCGATCTCAGATCCGTTAAGGGTGTACGTCATGTTCGTAATCCGGTCTTTTGGATGTCCACCAGTGATTTCTGGCCGAACCATGATGCCGAGAGGTGCACGGGCTGCGTTGTTATCACCTGTCCACTTAAGCGTGATTGTCCATGGTGGTGGCTCCTTGAAGATCATATTTTTTTCAACAAGGGTGTAGTTGCCACGAGCGTCGTAAACATGCACCTTGAATGGAAACTCGCCTGGCTCATCGATGGTCAGTATCCGCAGCGCCATGTTGTCGTCTTTCACAACTGAATAACCGGGCATAGCTGGCATCTCCCAGTCGTAATAGACACCCTCGACGGCTTTGAACTCACCGATATTCCTTACGCGTAAGCTCAGGTCGGCCGGTGCGTACTCAGCTGAGAATGTCGGGGAGATCGCCCAGGCCGGCCAATCGTAAATCCAGAAAGTGATTCGCTGCTGAGTTATGCCCTCACCTCCTCGATCACGGTACCCATTGATCCAAGCGCGGTAGCTCAGATAAGTGCGCTCATCGGTGATATCAGAATCCACGGGCGTGTACTTGGCCTCTTGGCCAGGGACGATTGTTTTCCCGTCCGGCATGATGAATTCACCATCCATTGTTAAATCCATGTTCGGGTACGGCATAAGCAAGTTCGCTACCCATGTTGACTCTTTCCCTACTTCCGGACGACGCGGTCCGATCAGCTGCACTCTGGGTGGACGCACCTTTCTGAATGCAACGCCAGAACGAATCGTCTTCCAAACCCGAGGATCGTCGGTCGGAGAATCTTTGTACCTCATTCTCATGTAGACATAGACGCGCTCCTCGGCACTACGAGTAAACACAACGCTATCGCTACCTGGTGTCCACGTGACACCACGGTCATAGCTCCACTCGACATCGATATTTGTAAGATCAATTGGCTGTGCATTCACCTGCAGCACTCTGAATCGAGCATTCGCATCAAGAAACGTGTTGCCCGCGCCTTTGAGTATCCCCTTGGGAATGTTGTAGGCAGCAATCTCAATTTCGTCGGTCATCGATCTTGCGCCAGAGTTCTTGTTAGTGAGCTCCGCGCGAATCTTGTATTTCCCCTTGGCCAGGGTCAGAGCAATTCGTTGTGGTGTGCGGCTTTTATTTGGAATTTCAGTCCATGCACCACCTTCAGTGGATTGCTCCCACCGGACATTACCGAGGTCTTTGGTCCAGGCACGATTGGTGACATCCGCGAACAGCGTTACCCGGAGGGGAGCTTCACCCGTTAACCGCAGCGCACGAATCGATCCGTCTAGCGCTGCGCCGTTCAAAATTGCAAGTGACAGTGGCTGTGGCGATGTTCTGGTAACGGTGTACTCCGGAACGGGAGATATGATCCGAGCCTCCGCGAAGACGCGAAGGTTTTTGCCAGCAAGATCTGCAACGTTCAAAGCGAATGACGCATGACCGGCACCATCAGCTTTTACCCATGGTGCAACTTCCGTCACAGAGTTCCAAGTCGGCTTCTGAATCAGACGAATCTCCCATGACCCCATCGTTGACTCGTTATAGGTCTTGGTTGAGTCGTATGCATCACCGATCCCAACATTAACCTCCAGTGCCTCAGTGGAAAGAATCTTCCCATTTTCGTTATCGATAATCGGAACAATGCTCTCGTCAGGAACCGCAAGAACGTCGACCAGGGAGTGTGTGATCAAATCAGGTAACAGCGTGTAGTTCACATCGACGAAGAGCGAACGTTTTTGCCATAGAGCGGTGAATGGGGCCGTGTAAATACGGCGGTACACCGTCATGATGTCCCCAAAGGAAGGCGCAATTTCCTCACTTTGGACCTTACCTTGATTGACGTTGTTTTTGAGCTGTAGCCGTGCACTCACAGAAGTCACGACGGCATCGCCGATGTAACCACCGGCCAGCGGTGACACCAACAACGAATCGTTTACTTTCGTCTTGGACGTATAGGTAACTGTAGGGAACGACGGCTCAATAACGTCAAAAGTGAATTTGTCCGATCCAAGTTCAATTTTTTTGCCCGACGGTGTGAAGACAGAAAGCTTCCACTGAATTTTGTTTTCGCCGAGCATTTGTGCGTTGCCAACCAGGTATGGCCTTTCCCAATTGGGTCGAATGGTGAGACCTGGAGAAATCTCCTCCCACTCGACAAAGCACAGAGGCTTAGTCGAATAAGACGAAGCTGCAGTCATTGCGCGGCGCTCAATTATCGTCAAATCACAAGCAGTTCCTGACTGCTGAACGAACTCAATATCCAGATCTTCGACTTTGAAATACGCTTTATCGAACGGGTATTTTGGCCCTATTTTCACGGTGGCTACTGGGGAGACAAAGGTCACCGCCTTTGAATAGGTGCCAAGGAGATACTTCTGACCATCAGGTCCAACAATGTAGGAAGAGGCCTCGATTGGGTACGAGCCGACATCCGCGGCGGTGCCCTGCAAAGCCAAC
Organism: Pseudomonas sp. PDM25; assembly: GCF_019219045.1. Classification (NCBI taxonomy): domain Bacteria; kingdom Pseudomonadati; phylum Pseudomonadota; class Gammaproteobacteria; order Pseudomonadales; family Pseudomonadaceae; genus Pseudomonas; species Pseudomonas sp. PDM25. The sequence continues at coordinate 28,005 of NZ_JAHUWL010000014.1, read as the reverse complement.
GTAGAATCGCTGGACAGGTCCTTGTACTCCGGCAATGCCTTTGTAAACTCAAGTAGACATACCGGATTGTCGTAGGGGTTGGAGTTTTGGGCCGATAGTGTCCGAACCGTGTTCAGACAAACATTATTTCCCGGCTCGAATTGCGCTCGTACAGATTGCAGGCCCAAAGGCACGCTATCCGCTGAAGTCTTTATCGCGCCCTGCAGAGCCCATACTTCATATGGAATCGCAAAGGCCGAACCAGTCAGGTCGCCCCTAAACAGCAGTAGCCTCCCTTTGCCAGCCTCACCTGCAGTCAGGGCTGCGACAGCGGCACCCAGGCTATCAACTGTCACCCGATCAATAGGCAGACGAACTGCTTGACCTGGTTCTAGTGGTTTGCGACCTACCTTCAGACCAAGGCCTGATGATTTCTCTACAAACGCAATAATGTCCGTCCCAAGAGCCTGTATAGCTACAGGCTCTGTCACCATTAACCCTGGTCGACCGTCTGTTCTGTTGAACTCCTTAGTGATGGCAGGGGTGGACAATCTCTCTTTATCAATCTGTTCGATTGGCATCTGATCCACTACATCAGCGATGCTTTTGGGCATGAGCACCACGGTAACGTTCACCGACTCCCCATCCTGGTCTGTGACCTTGATGACGACTGAGGTCTGAGTACGACCGTCAGTCTTGAAGTTCATTTCGTCATTACCGTTGAACCATACATACCCATGCTCAGGCTGCGAAACGACCGCGAATGTATGGGAACCCCAATCGTTGGCGTCTACAGCACTCAGTCGCTCCTTTCCTCCAACCCCCTCGTAGAAATATACGACCGTTGGTTTAAGGCCTGTCGGAGGCGTGTTCTTCCTTAGAACTGCTACTCGAGCTAGAGACTCAATATATTCGCCACCTGCGTCGACCACTCGGAAAGCAAACGAATCATTGCCCACGTAGCTAGGGTTAGGCGTGTAGATGTAGCCATTTTGACTGGCGAGTACGCTACCGTGCGAAGGTTGGCTTACAACTTCGTAGCTGAAGGAATCCCAGACGTTTGGATCATCAACCTCAGGCTTAAAAGCGGCCGACTTGGTGTTTTCGTAGGTGGTAATACTCAGCGCTGCACTCTCTGGCTGCAGGTTGTTTTGGAGTACGTGAACGGCAACCGAACCAGTGGCCTTCAAGCCCCCTAAATCAGTTGCCTCAACGATGAATGAATCATCACCAATAAAATCTTTGGCCGGTGTAAAAATAAGCATATTGCCGGTCACAGCCACGGTTCCGTTTGCAGGTTGGGTAACCACTTTCAGAAGGTGCTGGCCTTGGTCGTACAGATTCTTGTCTGTAATGACAGGGTAATAGGGTGCTGCCGATATGTTTTCGAGGCCTGTGATTAATCCACCCAGTCCCTCTGGCGCCAGGTTGTTCGGTACTACGGTTACAGTAGCCAGGCCTATTACTGTAGATCCCGCTGCGTCTGTAGCACTGATGAGGAAACTATCAGTCCCTGTCCAACCTTCACGAGGGGTATAGCTAACTTTGCCTCCAGCAGCTATAGCGGTGCCTCCTACTGGCGTGCCAATGACCTTAAAGGCAAATGTATCCGTGGGATTTGGATCAACCACCGTTGGAATGCCGGACACAGGCGTGATCTCCGTGGTCTGCATATCAAGTGCGACCATTGTCGGCGGAAAGTTTTTAGCGATAACCGTCACGTTTGCCGTGCCGATCACCTCAGCTCCAGCTAAATCACGAGCAATAAATTTGAACGACGTTTTGCCTTGGAAACCGAACGGTGCGTTGTAAATGAGCTTATTGCTCACCACCTCCGCGACACCCGTCATTGCTTGGATTGGCACACTGAATGTGTGCTGACCAGCGTCGTACAGGTTTTTGTCCGCGACTGTCGGCGCTACAGCAGCTGACGCTTCACCTTCGTATGCTGTAAGGTCAGCACTCGCTGATGTAGGTGCAAAGTTGGTTTTATCGACAATGATTACGCCGTCTTTAACAGCTGATTCCAAGCCGGCTGTATCCCGAACCTTGTATTTGAATGATCCAGGCCCGAAGTAACCTTCAACGGGGGCAAAGGTTACATTCATTCCGACCGCTGTGATTACCCCGACATTTGCCGGCGGTTGTTGCACGATGACAATAGCGTGGGTATCAGGCACGTCGGGATCGTAAGCAACAATCTGATCCGCCTGAACGTTGAATGTAATGGACTGGCTCGCAGAGACAGCGCCGGCAGTATCTGTTGCGGTCACCTTAGATGTCGCCGTTCCTATAAACCCTGTAGCCGGGGAAAAAGTAAGCACATTTTTTACAAGCGTCAGTGAACCCGCGGCGGGTGCTACCGATTGTGCAATAGCAAATGTTAGTGGCGAGTCATGGTTCGCATCTGTCGCGGTCAGCTCCACAGAAACAGGCGTCTCGATCGATGTCAATGCATCAATGGCGTCTACAACCGGAGCTACGTTTACAGGTAGGACTTTGACTGTGATGAACCCCGTATCAGAGCTAAGGCCGAAAGAATCTTTGGCCGTGTACGCAATTACACGACTCCCCACGAATGATGGGGACAGTGTTAATGAAAGCTTTGAGCCGCTGAAAGAATACGAACCAAAGGTCGCGTCTTGTGGTGTTGCGCTGGATAGAGAAAAGGTGTCGACCTTGTCGGGATCTGTTACTGAGAGAGTCACCGACGTCGAGGCGCCCTGATTCATTGTCACAGTCTTACTTTCTACGACCGGCTTGTCTGGAACCGGGTTGACGTTGATTGTCACTACTGCAGGTTTTGAGGAAGTGTTACTGGCGTCAATTGCCGTAACTGAGCATGTGGTTTGGCCGTTCCAGTCTTTCGCGGGCGTGAAAACCACATAATTACCGTCAATACCGCATCCACCAATAGATTTTGAGGGCTGGCCACCTACGGTGAAACGATATGGCGCTTGACCATCTTGGTCGGTAAAAATAATCGGCGCCCTGCCGGCGACGTCCTCGTCAGTGGTAATTGATATTGCATCAACATTCGGAGCGTCGTTGACCGGCTGAATGACAATCCGAATGTCCGTGACGGTACTTTTTTCGCCTGCAGCATCCATTGCAGTGATCTTGATAAAGTCCTCACCATTCCAGTTGAGTTCAGGTGTGATTTTCAGGGAATGGCGATCATCCGAAACCGATGCGGATACGTGCGATCCTTGGGCTTCGACAACGAGCTGATAGATGTCGACGCCATCAATATCCTTCACCACCGGTGTGAAGGTAAAAGGGATGTCCTCTGAACCGACTGCAGGATGAGGTATTACAATTGGCGGATCATTCATGAGGCTGGTGACGATGCGAACATTCGCCACATTTGAGTAAACGCCGTGCTGATCCTTGCCTCGATACGAAAATCCTGTAATACCGCTCCAACCTGGTAGGGGTATGAACGTGACTGTGGTGCCTTTAAGAAGGATTTGCCCTACATTCGAATCAGGCAAATTTTCTAACTCAAATGAATCCGCTGTTACTCCAGCGCCCTTCAATACGAGCGGAATTACGAGAGTTTTATCTTCATCATTCAGCACCTCCATGTCTTCAGCGACTGGCTGCGTTTGCTTGGGTTGAACGATCGTCTCGGCTAATACCCCTCCTACGCTAATAACCAGCGGGCCCGTGAATCCAGCCGGCAATGCTGCAGATCCATTACAGGAAAATTCTTCCTTTGTACGAACACCCTCACATTTTCCGAGCTGCGCACCCTTTGGCCCTCCAATTGCGATCGGAAGACTAAATGAGCCCGTCGAAGTGCAGTCATTGCGCTTCAGTGAGTACGAGACAGTAACGGAACCGCCTTCGAAGGAAGCTATTGGGTTGATGGCCAGCGACTCGGCGCTTTCAATACATTGAGAAGCAGCATTACCGGTCAGCGACCACGATAAGGCCAATGCTGAAAGCGCGAGAATTCCCTTTTTTTTCATCCCGTTCACATTCGAACTCCGATCCCGTTAAGAAAGCCCAAAAGCCGGCAAGGCCGGCTTTGGTTATTGCGTTTGAAACTAGATCTGCTGAGCCAGAGGTACGGCCGCGGTTACCAACGAGTGGGTAGCCGGCAGAGTTGCGGTCATGATCGATTCGATGATGGTCGGAGTGTTGTAGAGACCGACGCCGCCACCGACACCCGTCGCGAAACTCATGATCGACTGTCGAACGATGCCGGAAACGATGCCTACGAGAACCATAGAGCCAGCTACAACTCGGCCCAAGGTGCCTTGCATCCAGTCGGTCAGCGTTACCCAGATGGAGTCGAAGCTGTCACCACCGGTACCTGCCATAGCCTGGGTGGCCATGACTGTAACCATCAGTGCAACACCGAATTTCATAACGTCTTTTGCGCGACGTTTTTGGTGGTTGTTCATGCTCAGTTGCATGGGGTGTCTCCTGCTTATTGCTTTTTGGGGGGGTGTTAGTTTTGTACCGTTGGCGGCACGGCTTTACGCGACTCAAGTGGTCGAATCGAGGCAGTTGGTTTCGGCGCTGGGGTGCCGATCTCCCAGCGACGCGGCTCAATTTCTGTGTACATGTAACCTGGTACGTTCAGATCGCCCTTGTCGGACTCCCATGGGGCAACCCAAATACGCATCACTGTTGCTTGTGAACGAATCGGTATCGGATCACGGGCTGGTTTTGGTACTACGTAGCGCTCACCAGCGGCAATATGCGGGCTTACCGCCGGCATAACTTCCTCGATCGTCTTGCCCTCTTTAATTGCCTCGTCCTTTGCGGCCTGACGTTGCTCTACAACTTGACGAAAGTTCTCGTTTTCCGTCAGCTGATAAACGTCACGTGCAGACATACAAGTAACGCCATCAGGCATGCCCTTACATGAGTAATCCGACTGACCAATCTGAAGAAACGAGCAACCGCTCAGTGCTGAAACAAAGCCAGCAGCGATAAGCAGGCGCGCGAATGTGAACCGTGATTTCATTTTCATGGTTGGAGTATCCGTATTTGAATTTGTAGACAGGGGCTAATCTGCCCCTGTCTAGGGTCTGCGAAATCAGCGCTTTGTTTGAAGCTTTAACTGCACACCCTTCTTCACGACAAAGTCGATTTCACGAGCAGCATCTACCTCAATGACTGGGTAGAGGTTCTCAGCCATCTCGAGGTAGAAATCAGCAATGCGCTCCAAGGCCTTCCCGGTTCCACCGATCGCAGCACCTTGCATTGCTTGCGAGCTGAAGGCCTGTTCGTAAACGGGGCTTACCACCTTGCCCGAGCCACCGCTGCTGCTACCTGTACCCGTAACGTTGATGCTTGGTACTTGGCGGACACTGAATGCTTCACTCACACCCTGCATGAAGCCGGCCATGAGCGACCTCGCCAAAATCGCACCTTGCTTCGAAATCAGTCGACCACGAACGCCAGCTTTACCGTCCTCACCAGAGGCATATGCATCCATACCAGTTTCGATCACAGCGCCGTCGTCACGTACGCAAGAAATCGTCTCGGCTCGCATGTAGGCGCGTTCGGAGGAAAGATCACCAAAGGCACTCGCGATGAGGAAACATTCACGCACATCTGCCCTGAAGCGGTTAGGCAGAACAGCCTCTTTCTTCACACGAAGCAGAACTGGGAAAGGATCTTTCCGAGCTCCACTACCGGTTGGCGCGTCGATACCAGTGATGATTGCGCCAGATAGGATCGAGCCAGCTGGGAGGTAAACCTCCTCTTCCTTGTTCTTGTCCTTGCTTTCCTCAGGCTCAGTTGCGCCGATAGTGCTGATTGTGAGTCGCTCTTCTTTCTTTGGACTCTGCCCTGGCTTTACCGGATCTGCGGCGGGTGCCGGAGCATTGGCAAAAAAAGCACCGATGTTTTTGTTAGGATCAACGGCAGCATTGTTATATCGACGTTGAGCCAGTTGCTCAGCCTTGACTCTCTCTTCCTTCTCTTTAAGAACAGCCTCCTTTTCAGGCGGTGGCGCCTTATCTTGAGTTTCTTTTAAAGCTTGCTGCAGCCTTTCATTGTCAGCTTTAAGTGCTTCAGCTGTCTGAGTAGTCGAACTCAGCTGCGTCGAAACATCCGCAACCTGTTTTGATAGGTCCTTCAGACCATCGCGTAGCTCCTGCTGCTGTGTGGCCCCGTCAAGCAGCGTCTTCACGTTCCGCGTCAGATCGTTGAGATTCTTCCCCTGTTGACGCTGGGTGGCATTTAACGCATCTAGACCGACTGCACGTGGATCGCTGTCAGTTAACACGTTACCGATGGTTTGCTTACCACCAGACTTACGTTTCTCATTGCCGCCAATGGCACTGAGAGCAGTAACTATCGCCAGCACGACAACAATACAGCCGCAAATGACAAGCACTCGCTTAGTGGTGGGGCTCAGGCGAGCCCAGTATGACTTGAGCATGTCCCCTCCTTAATTAAGCAAACTTGGGCGTGCAGATTCATCCGCCGGCGCTTCGCCGACCCTTGTGATGATGTAAACCTCGGTCTTGTCGCCTGGCTCAAGCATGTTCCGCGGCCATGCCGCGGACGCCGCTAGCATTGGATGAGTGCAAGATGTCTCATCGAACATAACCGGTACATTCAATGTATTTCGGACGACGCCAACGAGAACTTTGAAGTTGTGCCCCATCATCAGCTGGGACCGTGAAAAATCGAACTGGATGCCGTCTTGGTAACACGCAGGCAATGTATCGGTGCTGGCCAACTTGCCCATGGAGTAACCTTTTGGAATTCCACCCAATGCTAGCGCCCGCATGATCCCCTTGATGGATTCCATGTAGGGCTGACCCTCCTCCCATTTCTTCGCCTGGCCAGAGTACCGATAACCACCAGCCCCACTTAGACCGCCAGCCTTACCGCCCGAACCAGGTGCCTGGCCGAGTACAAGATTTGCTTGAATTGGAGGAACCTTTTTAGGAGCCAGCGTCAAGCTAATAGCGACTGACTCATCTTCCTTGGGGGTGATGTACATCGTGATGGGAGTTTCATCGTTCGCCGTGACGTAGATGACGTTTTCCTTGATGGTGTAATCCTTTGGATTGGAGGTCGTTTGAACAATCGGCTTTTCAAACGGCGTCACAATCCGGTTCAAATGGTTGATTGCCGCGGGAATGATTGTGTTCACCCCTGGTTGAACAACCACATCAACGAGAGACGCGACCATCTCAGCTGCCGCTTCTGGTGCAGCACCCTTTGCGACCGAAGCCGGTACTGCTTGTAAATCATTGGCCCGACCACCGCCGCTGACTTGCACCAGGTCCTGGGTACCTTTTGGATCAGCCACGGGCTCCTTCTGCTTTGCACCGCCGGAAGCCACCGACGCACTCGATGCTGGTGCTTTTGGTTGCAAAGGTTGGACGGTCTTCTTATCTTGAGCCTCGCTAATTGCTGCGCGAGCTGCGTTTTCGTCTGCCTCTTCAAGGCCATAATCCGCAGGATTAATTTGTGCGGGCGGCACTGCCTCAACAACTTGCTCCTGGCCCGTCGACGATGGCATCTGTGGGATTTTGAGTTCGCGAGCAGAAGCCATTTGCGCGGTTGCAACCGCAGCCAGCAAGATCGCAAGTTTCATGGTTTTAGTTTTCATCGTTATTCCGATCCATACGCTTACGAGCCTCACCAGCTTTCTCCTCACGACGAATTACGTCTTCTGTTCGTGGGGCACCCGAATACACATCAATGAAGTACAGGACTGGCTTATAGTTTTTAACGCGGAGATCAAGCTCGTAGGTTTTATTGTCCCGGACAGGTTTGCCAGTAGGACCACTCATAACGGAGCGGCCAACAACATAGAACTTGTTCGCTTTATTCTTATCCCGAAGAACTTCTTTTGGCTCAAATGCAAGAACAACGCGATCCTGACGAATCTGTTGAACCTGGCTTTCAATTTTGTTGATGACATCCTGATAAATATCAGCAGAAAGAAGTGGCTCAAGAGAATTTCGTATCATGCTTGCAGACTTAGGCTTTACATTGCCCAATCGATCAGCAATGTAAAGCGCCCAGCCCTCCACATAGGCATCCGAGGCACGACTTTCATCAACCCAGGCACGCTCTGCCAGACCCGGCGGCTGCATATCGATCACCGTGCTTTTATTGAGCCAACCAACAACAGATACAAAGTTAGTTGCTAGCAAAGCCGCGATAATAACTCGATGAAATTTGCTCTCATCGACAAGCTGGCGATAAGTTTTTCTTAAATTATCAATATTCATAGATGCCTCAGTGAAACTCCCGAATGAACGAGTTCGGTATCGTTCTGGCCTTGGCGCCTGTCATTCCAGTAAACCAATAAATCATGTGAACCATGAACCCGTCGGGATGATCGTCACGATATTTACGATACCAGCGAGTTAATAAAAAACCGCCGATGGTGCATACGGCTGCGTAGCCGGTGAACATCCCAAAAACGAGACCAATCCCGATTGGCGCAATTTCGTCTGCCTGCCAAAAAAGTAAATGGGGTGGATCATCTACATACTGAGGAATATTAATTGGCTGCATTATTGTGATGCTCCACTGCTTTTAACTAGATTGGCCATCGCCTTCAAAATATCTTCAGGCGTCTTTGCACCGCTCAGAACAACTTGTTTATTGGTCGGGTTGTAGCGAACAACCGTCGTAGGCGTTTCTTTGATACCAAGATCGATAGCTTCTTTAAAATCTGCTTTGATCTTGTTGTAAAAATGGCCTTCGTCTATGCATTTAGACAAGTCAGAACCTTTAAGCCCGATTTTGTCTGCAACGACACTTAAAGGCTCGTTAGTTCCAGTTCCATTTGCTTGAGTCGAGCTAAATATTGCACCGGCCATGCGATAAAATGCGTCGTTGCCGCCCTGCGCCCCTGCACATTCAGCTGCGTAAGCCTCCTTCCTAGAGGCCTCACCATGAATAGGAACATGCTTAAAGATCACCGAGATATTTCCGCGGGAGCCGTCTGCTAGAGCTTTAGGAACAGGGAAAAACTGACTACAGAAAGGGCATTCAAAATCGGAGTATTCGATCAGAGTAAACTGGGCTTTAGGGTCACCGTAGCGACGCTCAATATCTCCGGGGTAGCTCTGAGGGTTTGTCTTGCTCGGCTGAGAAGTTTCTTTTCCAGAAATCAACGATTGAAGCCGTGCTTCCTCCAGGACCGCGTCCAAAGCATCTCGCTGCAAAGCCCACGGCTTAACCTTTGCGAACGAGCGATTGGTTTGCTCGGATAGACGAGCAGCCTCATCAACCTTCTTGTTTAACGCAAAAAATGCACCTGCGCTGGCAACCGTCAAGGTCGCCAGGCAGATGGACAAAACTGTGTTGGAGTTGAGCTTCATAGATACCTCACCGTATGTATAAATAGTGAGGCCTTAATAATCTGCGGGGTGGCTAATCTGACCCGACAACGGGGTCAAAATGCAGTTTCCAGATGGGACCTGGATTCAGTACGAGCGCCGATCTAGAGGCGTTTTGGCAGGTTACCGATCAGCAAGCTGGAGGCTATGGGCATGAGCACAATGATGACGACCGGGATCACCATCGGCGGTATGGGTAGCGGCGCAATGAAGCTGATCATCAAGGACACGACGATGAACGATATGATTTTCGAGCTATATGTATTCAGGAACGGGGATGAGTGCTGAAACGTATATCGTTTTATGTTCCAAGTCATATACCCACCCAGAACAGATGGCGCCAGTATCACAAGCATGTAAGGCAACCACATTACTAGCAATAAAAATCTGTAGTAAACATGGTACAACACCTTCGTTAGTGCCTCTCCACGATTGGATAGAAATTTAAACCACAAATTACCAAGATTTTCCCAAGCTTTAGATTTCTCTCGCTCTTCATCTGTAGGAACGAAAAGGCTCCCCACCCATTTGTTAAGACCGTTATCTAGATGTAACTGTGTGTAAAGCGAATCTGTATCGCGAATAAGCTGCTCATGTTGAGATTTACCCATGAGAGCCTCTCCCCAGTCCTGCTCCTTAAGGATGGCTGTATCGATAAAACTGTTGGGCACAAGTACGACTATCAACAAGATTTCAATACAGATAAATACAAGAGCAGCCCAAAGAGTTTTGGGCATCTTCTCTTCAACGTCAGCCATTGTCAGATCGCCTTGATGTCGCGCCAGACCTGGCCAATGGAAGAATCTTCTGGAAGCAGAAGGCTCTCGATTCGATTACGTGCCACTAGATTCGCATCGGCTTTTACCAACCCATCCAGAAGCGCTTTTAATTCCAGGACAGCTTGCGTTGGCGCAGGGTCAAGAAGCAATAAGTCCGCGAAACCAGACAGAAACGGCTCCAAAAACGCTTCGAGACGATCGCGATCGCGACCACCTAAAGACTGCTGGTATGAGGCCAAAGATACTTTCAATAACGCAACGCATTCTGGACTTGTAGATTCCCTACTCACCATTTTCATTGCTTCTGGAATAACCTGTACGGCGGTAGGCCAATCTGCATCAAGAATATTGAGCACCATGCGTGCTTTGTCATCTTTATCAAGAAGTCGTGTCACGCTATCATTTCGTAGTCGCACGATTAAGCTGCCTCTCTTACAAGCAGTCGAGCTTTTTCAACTGCTTTATCAAAAACTTTTGGTCGAGTTAGAACTGGAATTCTGCCCTTCTCAATTTGTCCGCCCGCCAAAATGGCAACAAATTCGAGATTAGGTAATTGCCCAAATAGCTGCGCTGGGAACAACTCTCCCTCCTCATCCATCAACCGTTCGCCAACATTCAAAGAGTGCATATGAGGATCATCTTTGGTCGAGTTGCCTTGTGTGCGCATAACGTACTTGTAGTACGTTTTAGGGATCTTGTCGGCAATATACTGCTGTGTGTCCTGATCAGTGATACGAAGTGCAATTGTATGGTTAGTGTTGCCAAGCACCTGTCTTGCTTTAGCAGGCGACCCCATTCGAGCTTCAAAGTCCGCAATTGTCTGAGTCGCAACATAAAGGCGCATCCCTGCTCCACGCCCTTTGTTAAGAAGCTGTACTAATTGATCATTTACTGTTTCTGCAGCCTCATCAACAAAGATATTAACAGGGCGGCGTTTTAATTCTTCTGCATCACCGAAGTTATACCGTTGACCTGCCACCGCAGCCAAGTCAGCCAAAAAGATAGAGCCAATCGCGGAGCCGACCATGGAGTCGGATAGAGAGTCGAGCCCCATGTATAGGACTTCTGCGCCCTGGATAACTTTACTGGAGTCAGTAATTTCACGTTCGTCCTCTGGATCATCCATATTAGGGGAAAGAATCGGTCCCATATGCCCAGAAGTAAGCATGTTCAGCACTGGCAGCAGGGACGCAATCATTTTGCCGAAGTGAGCCTTGTCGTGCTCGAACATTGAAAGCAAACCTTCAAGGTCCGAACTTGGTTGCAGCGGAACAATTTCCTCACGATAGAGTTTGAGAAGATTCTTGGCCTTCATCTCATCATTTTTAGCCGACGCCAAAGCACCACGCTGCAGTGCTTCATAAAGTGGGTGAACCTTTGAGCCGTAAGCATTAATAGCTCGAATCACCAACGGTGCTAGGCCACCCTCAAGGCAGCGGCGAAGCTCCACCAAGGTCGGCAAAACTCCACAAAGCAACAGAGCCTGGATAACGTTGTTAAGCGCCATCTGAGCAAATGCTTGGAACGGGTCACCGCCCTCAGATTTCATAAGTGCAGCGATGCGTGAGGCAACTTCTGTCGCCCGACCAAAGTTCTTGGTTGGGGAGATCCGAACGCTTATTTCCGGGAAGGCTGGGTGGAAGTACTTAAACCGCTCAGGGCGTCCTGCCAACTCGCAAGCGCGCTTGGCGTTCTCGGCCATCTCCTTGTCGCCCTTCGGATCTAATATAATTACAGCTTCATTTCTAAGAACGGCCTGACTTATAAGTAAATCGAATAGGCGAGTTTTTCCGGAACCTGTGGTACCCACAATTAGGGTATGGAGCGACGACAAGTCTTCCTGGAAACCAATAGGGCGATCAGGCTGTAGCGAAATCCCATGAATCCAAGGCGAGCCCATGTATCCATCAGGAATCTTGGGCATAATTTTGGTAATGTCCCGCTTAAGCAGTTCGAATACCTGCTGACCTTCCCTTTGAGTCCATTTAAACCCGGTACCCAGGAATAACTTCCCGCGGTTTTCCAGCATCTGCTCAATGAGTTCATCCTGCCCCATCAGGACAACGTCTTTTGCTCGTAAACCTTGACGGACTCGATAGAGATGGACAGCAGCTGGCACACGCCTTAGGGCGAATCCTCCCATCACAATCATTGAGAGATAAAACGGCTGAGATGGCAAACTGGTGTAGAAGTGGACAGCACTTGTTGCCGCCATTCCAAGGACCCAGCCTCCTACCTCGAAAGCCTCAAAATTTGGCCTCCAAGGCATCTCATATGCCCACTCACTCATCTCTTTCAATCCATCAATTCAATGACATGATTGTTCCTGACCATGAGGTATTGATGGGTCGCTATTAGCGCCCTCTTGAGGGTCGATTCGTCGACCTGCAGGGCATTCGAGATTTCGCTCAACTTTCGAGGTTGGATGCTTACGACTCGCCGCCCGTTCATCTCATGCTCTTTGCACAATGAGATTGCCGATTCAGCGACGTTAGCCAAGTATCTCGCCTCCTCACGATTACGAGCCGAAGCCATGGAGTGTCTGTACTTGCCTTTTGTGAGGTACTCGAAGATCTCACCTAGGTAACTCGTGAGAAGCACCCCTTTGGGGTTCTTCCTATTTATTGTCCCAGTGAAGTCGTCCCACAGCCACCCGGCACGCTCCAGCTTAGGAATGTCATCAATGACAAAACCCTGACCTTCGAATGTGAAAAACGGCTTATAGCTATTCATTGACACTGTCTTATCGAGATTTTCCGCATACCACTTCAATGCCCTCCCCAATTCCGGAGTGACTTCAAGGTACGCATCAAATTCCTCAGCCAAATCTTGCGCACAATAATAATCCCCTCCGGAAGACGACAGCGGCTGTACTTCAGTCGTAGCTGGGGGCTTAACAGGAGTGGCAGACAGCGGCTCGCGCGGTTTACGTGGCTGGCCTATACGGATTTCTGAAGAAACCTCAGAACCGCTTTGTACCTTGATACCGCCGGGGCCTCCCGGTGATCTACCACTATTTTTTTGTGATCCAATGCCGCGTTTCACCGTTTCTTTCTTTGGCAGGATTTCTAGCGGAGGCTGAACACGATTTTGTGGCTTCAACTCTTGACCATCGCTTGTTTGTAACGAGCTGACAGAAGTGCTGCCTTGCTCAGTGTGAGTAATTGCCTCCTGAAACAGTGGCTCATCGAATACTGGCCAATCGGCGTCACGATTTAAATCGGGACCGTCCCAAAAACCCTCTGGTGGGGGTTCTAGAAAGACGCCGGCGCTTAAGTTAGGAAGATCGTACTCTTCTGTAAAAGCACTAAAAGATTCTTCTTGGGGTGATAATTCGACGGTAGATGGATCATATTCGTGATTTATTAGATCTGAAGGAGGAAGGTCAAAGCCTCCAGACGAATCATGCGACGTTATGCCTGCAGGATCTGTAAACCGCTCTACTCCCTTTGGCAGGTTCACAGTTAACGGTGAATCCGCAGGGATTTCTCCGATGAACTGAAGAGAAAGGTCCACGTTAAAGTTGTTGAAACCAAATTCATCTGAAAGAGCCAGTTCAGGTGGAATCACCAGTTGTGAATTAGCAGTATCCAGCTTCTTTTCAGTCCGAGGAGATTTGAACTCAACGGAAGCCACGCGAGGTGGTTGGGGCTCCGCGAAAACATTCTTATCGAGGGCAGGCTCAGAAGCCGAAATGGGCTCTTCATGCTTAATATCCAGACGCAAGGATCTATCAGGCAGATCCATGCCGGCCAGCTCAAGGACTTCGTCATCGATATCACCAAAGTCGTAAGTGTATGCCCTGGCAGCATCGTCATTTGCCGCAAAGGCCTCACATTCCGATTGCAATTGGTCAGTTGCTGGCGGATGGAATGCGATGCTACCTGAATCGCTCTGGTCGCCAGGCACATTAAAAGTTGAGTTAGCGTCAGATGCAAAATCACCCAATTTTTCTAGCTTTTCACCGCGGGCGGATAGATCCTGTTCGGTCCTAGTTTTTTTCTTGTTTTTCTTCGTCTGAGTTTGTCCCGCAAGCGCAAGAAGTGGAGCTACCCCCCCTCCAACTCGAATTCCCAATTCCGCGCCTGGAATCGCACCAGCCACAATGATCGCACCGTCCGGCTTCACGCCTATGCTATCGGCACCTTTTACCCTTATGGTGGTATCCGATGCATCTTCGATTGCTACCAGGTGAACTGCGCCTGCACGCGGCGTTTTTTGGCCAGATGGCGTTGGCCCTTTTGGAGACGCTTGCTTGATTGGAGCAGATGTCTCAGGTCTTGTGCTTGGCGCCTGAATATGAGGCGGAGACTGTTGGATGGACTGAGCATCTGATGGTTTCGGCGTCACAGTGCCGAATGGATCCTGCATGCCGGCCGGAACAGAGAAATCAGGAGCTTTAAATTGCTGATGGACAATCTCCGCAGCTTGGGGCGTCGAGATGGCCTCTTCACTCGGCATCGTGAACATGGCGGTCATTGCACCATCTGCAGATAGCCCGGCGAGGTCAGAGTTGGACCCGTCAATTATTGAAACAGCCAACGGGAGACTTCCAACCGGATCACCAGTAGCAGACGAACCAACGCTGAATCTCATTTCATGCTCATCATCTCCCACCGTACCTATAGCAGACGCAGGAAGCGGTTCGAAAGGAAATAACAGCGTCGACGATGAAAGCTTCACGCATTTGAGCTTTATTGGCTTCGACCGTCCAGCATTAAGAATGTCAGGCGCTACAGACCAATAAATCGAGCCCTCCGGCGAGCGTTCAATGATGTTGTGGTCTAGCAGCATCTCACCCAAGGCATCCGGGCTTCTTGGCACTGCCTTTATCCCTTTCTCCACCAATGATTCAGTGATATCACGGACACCTTGCGCCCAAACGACAAACACACCGTCACCGAACACCCATACTCGCTGCCCGCTTTCATTGATCTTCCACGTACCAACACTTTTTAGTAGCCTCATCGCATCCACAACCAGGGATGCAACTGGAACACCAATCCCCATAGCAGACTGACCAGAAGCATCTCCTCCATATTTACGAAGATCCGCTTCCACAGAGCTTGAGTCCGCCTTGATAACAAGGCCAGTTAGAAGCCGCTTTTCATCCTCGCAAGCAATGGCGCTGATCATCTCAAAGTAGAGATCTTGGCCTGCCTCCATCAGCCATAAACGCAGATCCCTGTGCAACAATCGCTCAACCATCGTCGTTGAGAGGTGCTTATGGATTTCGTGTCGATTGGGGTTCCAATGAATAAAGTATCGATCAACACTATGTTCTTCAGCCCACTCAGGAATTGTGTTGGCCACAGGGTGCCAAATCTTTTCCGCGGAGCCATCCGTGACTCGCAAATCGTAAAGCGGCTTACCAACATCATGCAGAAGAGCGGCCAGTACAGCCGCAACGTTCCAGCGGTCGCGCCGCTTGATGCGTTCAGCGGGATAGCGATCATGGTCAAAACTTGTCACTTGACATGAGTTGAGAGCATGAACGGCTGCCTCTAGGGAGTGAGCAAGCAGCCCCCCCGGCCCTCTATGATGATGTGCCTGCGATGCAGGCAGCATGTGAACAAAGTCGGCGAAGGCGTCCAAAACAGGAAGGATTAAACGATTAAATTCAGCAGGCGGCAGACCAATGCCACTGGCGATCTGTCGGACTTTTGAAGCCTGAGCATCCAAAAGTACGCGGCCAGGCACATTCGCCAACCATCCTTTTTGGAAAGGTGGATATCGCAGTGATGCCTCGTCACCGGTTTTCAGATACTTCTGAATTTCAGGGGACCTGAGATCGAGTACTTGAATCTGGTTATCTGTGAGGCTGCCTGGCCGTTTTGACGCAGGCACATTCGCCTTGCCGAGGCCTAATAGCTTTTTGAGAAATTGCATTCCACTCTCCTGTTGCAATGCATTCTCCGCAGCCCAACCCTTCCCTGTTGACCAATCCGAACCCATAAGGGGGACAGACTCGAATCCGTACGCTTAATGGCACCCATATGATCCCCAATACACAAACCGGGGGGCGCCATGCTCAAGACCAAACTCATAATCCTAGCCACAGCGGTTTTTCTATCTGCATGCTCTACGCATGAAAATCCATACGATGCTCAGTCAGCAGCAACCACCACTTACGTGCCTGTTCGATTAGCACACGAGTTTTACAGCAGCTGGGGACACGACGGACGCGGTGGAGCGGCCTTAAGGAAGCCTGCCTATCAACACGTGATGGGCAGCGAAGAAATGGTCATGACTACGCACGGTAACTATGCAGATCTGCGCTCGGGGAGCGGAGTTCCTCCTGGAGACAGCGTAATTGTGACTGCCCTCAACAGCGGGATGAACTCGGCGATCGATAAAGCCTTAACCGTCGCGCCTGAACGGCCAATCACCACAACCTCGTCTCGTGCTCCCTTGCAAGCTACAGAGGCTGAGTATCTGATTGCCTATCGGAAGTTCTGCAAGGGCGCCGGTTCGGAGCTGACTGAGCGCGAATGGGAACTCGTTGCTCGTGGTGGCCCTAAAGGCATTCCACCCTCATTGCGAGGGAAATGCCTTCAGATGAAATGACCTTAAAAAAACCCGCTCGTGAGCGGGTTTTTTTAGATTCCTAAGAAGCTAAGAGTAGCTTCACACGCACTGGAGCCGTATGACAAATAACCCAGGATTGGCCCAATCACAAAGCCAATACAAATTGCGAAAAGGACGGCGTGGCCAGGACGGATTTCAAGCGCACCGTCATAATCGGAAACCATAACGGCACCTACGTTACCTTTCACCCCTCGCTTTTCGTCATGCTCGACCAGCTCGCCATTTGCGGGTTGAATCTTCGACTCTAGCAGTCTTGAGATATCGCTCAAGATGGCAGCAAGACCATCAATGGACTTCACGATGCTCTTGATACTGCGGGCAGGTTCATTTTTCCGAACAAAGATGGTCATAAATCGTCGTCTTGTCTGCACACCGTTCATAGCAGCTCCTCGGCCATTTGGAATGCATAGACGGTAAACACAATCAACCCCAAACAGCGGCCTATTCGGTACCAATCCTGGGTTCGATATACGGACTGCGCTGTGAAATTTCTCGATATGGTTGTCACAAAAGCTGAGTTGGTTATCGACGCCCTGGTATCACGCCCCTAGCCAGACATTCAAAAACGATCGTTCTCGGACGATAGCAATCCCGATCTGGTCAATGCCCGCTCCACGGTCTCCTGCCTCAGCGGCCAATCACAAACTTCGAAGAATCTGACTTATGACTAATCACGAGAAACTCACTGATAGCATTCCAACAGACAATGAAACCCAGAAGTCGAATGACCTACAAAGCTTCGCGGAAGCAGTAGCTGAAAGGGATCAATCGCTTGTCGGCGAAACGCAGATGACCTGGCTGTCGCCTCTTCTGATCGAGGAGGAGGAAGGCTTCAATGAGCGTGACTACAACCTTCCGCACACGATCGCGCATATCGAGATGCTTGCCAAAGCATGGGCTCAAAGTGCTCAGATGAAACCAATCGAAGTTCAAGTTGTTGATGGCCGATGCTTCGTTCGGGACGGGCATTGCCGCCTGCGTGGAGCCCAACTGGCAATAAGCCGGGGAGCGATGATCAAACGCATTCCCGTGATCGAGCTCAAAGGTAACAACCAACTCGCTAGCCTTCGAATACTGACCTCGAACGAACAACTAAAACTGACAATCATGCAACGTGCCAGAATCTACCAGCGGTTGCGCAGTTGGAACTGGGACGACCATCAGATAGCCGAACACATTGGTAAAACCTCCACCCATGTGCGCGAGACGCTTCGCCTCCTTTCACTGCCGGCACAGATTCAAACCCTGCTCGAACAAGACGTAATAAAGCCGCATCTTGCGTTGGACCTCTTTCGCAAATACGGTGATGAGAGCGTCGAAATCATTATGAGCTCCTATCGTAAGCGCCAAGAAGAGATTGAGGGTGCGGACCCGCTGCAGCTGGACATTGATCAAAGCTCCAATACCGATGCAAGCGATCTTCAGCAGGCAGCTCCAACTCAGGTCACTAATGAAGCATTCGAATCATTGCAAGTTGGGAAGAATGCGCCTCAGGTGGCACAGGCGAAACCTGGGAAACAGATCAAACTGACTAGTAAAAACATCGCCGTACCAACCCGGCGAATAGGCAAAAAACTGGTGACGAACATGACATCCTCTATGACGGGCATTTCGCAAATTATGCGCAAGACAGCCGTGGTTGACGCTAAGGGTGGCACCGTTGCAGTGGCCATTCCCGTCGAGCTGTACGAGCAGTTTCTCCTAGTCTCGGATGAAGCAGCGCGGCATCGTAAAGAGGAACCTAAAAGCTCAGAAGGCGATCAGGAGAAACAAGAAAACTTGAGCCTAGCGAGTTAATTCGTTAATTCAAAAAAACGCCCTTGTAGGGCGTTTTTCATTGATGCTGTAGAAAAGCTGGCGTTGATCACTCATCGTCGAAGTTATAACTGCCCGGAGCCAGGTTCTCGAATCGGGTGTATTTACCGATGAACGCCAGTCGAGACGTACCGATCGGACCGTTCCGCTGCTTGCCGATGATGATCTCGGCGATGCCTTTGTGCTCGGTTTCCGGGTGATAGACCTCGTCCCGGTAAACAAACATGATCACGTCGGCATCCTGCTCGATTGCTCCTGATTCCCGGAGGTCAGAGTTGATCGGGCGTTTGTTCGGTCGCTGCTCAAGAGAGCGGTTGAGCTGGGACAACGCCACCACCGGGCAGTTGAATTCCTTAGCCAGTGCCTTCAGGGAACGGGAGATCTCGGAAATCTCATTGGTCCGGTTGTCCCCCCCGGAGCCCGGAATCTGCATTAACTGCAGGTAGTCGATCATGATCAAGGCCACGTCGCCGTGCTCACGCACCAGACGCCGGGTACGCGCACGCATTTCCGAAGGGCTGATGCCGGCCGTGTCGTCGATGAACAACTTGCGATTGTTTAGGAGGTTGACCGCCGAGGTCAGGCGCGGCCAATCGTCGTCCTCGAGGCGACCGGCACGGACTTTGGTCTGGTCGATGCGCCCGAGGGACGACAACATACGCATGATCAGCGATTCGCCAGGCATCTCCAGAGAGTAAACCAGTACGCATTTGTCGCTGCGCAACACGGCGTTTTCCACCAGGTTCATCGCGAAGGTGGTTTTACCCATTGACGGACGGCCGGCGACGATGATGAGGTCTGACGGCTGCAGGCCGCTGGTCTTCTCGTCGAGGTCGGTGTAGCCGGTGGACAGGCCAGTGATGGCGTTATCGGTGTTGAACAAGGTGTCGATGCGGTCGATGGCCTTGGTCAGCAGGTCATTCACGCTCACCGGGCCACCGGTTTTAGGCCGGGCCTCGGCGATCTGGAAAATCTGCCGTTCGGCTTCGTCGAGAATCTCTTCAGCCGTGCGGCCTTCGGGGTTGAAGGCGCTGTCGGCAATCTCGGTGGCGATGCCGATCAACTGACGCAAGGTTGCCCGCGCGCGAACGATCTGCGCATAGGCCTTGATGTTGGCGACGGAGGGCGTGTTTTTAGCCAGTTCACCGAGGTAACCGAGGCCACCGACTTGCGAGGTCTGACCTTCCTTGTCCAATTGCTCGGCCAGGGTCACGACGTCGATCGGTGAGTTCTGGTCGGCGAGCTTGGCGATCGCGCGGAAGATCAGGCGGTGGTCATGTCGATAGAAATCACCGTCGGAGACTTGATCGAGCACGCGCTCCCAGGCGTTGTTGTCCAGCATCAGACCACCAAGCACTGCCTGTTCGGCTTCAATGGAATGTGGTGGGACCTTTAAAGCGGAGGTTTGAAGGTCGTACTGAGAGGGTTCAGTAATTTCGTTCATTGATCGCCTTCTATTTTCACCCTTAAGGGCTGTTCGTTAAAGACAAGCGAAACTCACGATCTAACCCTAAGGAGACCGGCGTTTAGCCCTTGGGGTCCTACTCCTGCGTTCTTTCTCTGCCTTCACAGCGGTCGCCACAACATGTGCGTTAACACGCCCGAGCCTTGGGTTTCGAATAACTTGCGGCACGCCCATCTCTGTATCTGTAAATTCGTGCGAGCCAGGCTTAAGCTCCTCAAAGCGAGTGTATCGACCATCAAAGCCTAATCTGACGAAGCCAATCGGGCCTTCACGTTGCTTCCCAATAATGATTTCCGCTGTCCCTTTGAATCTGGAGTCAGGGTTGTAGACTTCATCCCGATACACGAACAGGATCACATCGGCGTCCTGCTCAATCGCGCCGGATTCACGCAGGTCTGAATTAATCGGCCGCTTGTTGGGTCGCTGCTCCAGCGAACGGTTGAGTTGCGATAACGCCACAACTGGGCAGTCGAATTCTTTAGCCAGCGCCTTGAGCGAACGCGAGATCTCCGAGATTTCGTTGGTTCTATTGAGTCCGCCAGCTCCAGGCACCCGCATGAGTTGCAAGTAATCGACCATTATCAGACCGATTTCACCGTGAACACGGCGAATTCGCCGCGTTATTGATCTCATCTCAGATGGGCTGAGGTTCGCCGTATCGTCGATAAATACACGGTCATGCTGATTAATTATTTCCGCCGCACTGACCAGCTTGGGCCAGTCCTCATCTAGCAACTGGCCAGATCTGACACGTGACTGCTCTATGCCGCCGATAGAGGAAATCATTCGGCTAACCAACGTATCTCCTGGCATCTCAAGCGAATACACCACGACAACCTTTTCTGATCGTTGTATGGCGCTTTCCACGATGTTCATAGCAAAGGATGTTTTGCCCATCGACGGTCTTCCAGCAACGATTACAAGATCAGCAGGCCGAAGGTAATTGAGACGCTTATCCAGCTCCTCAAAGCCAGTGGAAAGACCAATAGCCTCCCCACCAGATTGGTTCAGTGTGGTGATTGTATTTACGGCTTTACTGAGAAGCTGCTCCAGTCCAACCGGACCGCCCTCCTTCGGCCGCGTACCAGCCACACCCAGAATCGCTTGTTCTGCCAGATGTACTAGGTCGTCAGCGGACTGGCCCTCTGGTCTGAGTGCGCTTTCTTCAATGTCCTCACATGCCTTAATGATGCTTCGAAGTCTTGCACGCTCACTGATTACACGCGCGTAAGAGACGATATTGGCAACAGAGGAGGTGTTTTCATACAACTCGCTCAGATAGCTGAGACCGCCGGCGGCCTCCAGGTGACCGTTGGTTTCAAGAACGTCGTTTAATGTCACCACGTCCATCGCTTTACCGGATTCAGCCAGAAATTCGAGAGCCTTGAAGATCAGCCTATGATCACCACGAAAGAAATCATCTCCGGCCAGATAACCTGAAACCTTCATCCAAGCCTGATTTTCACGCAGCAGCCCGCCCAAAACCGCCTGTTCAGCCTCAACAGAATGCGGTGGCTCCTGATTGGATAACCCGACAGCTTCGGAAGGGGTGAATAGGAGATCGTTCAAGCGGTTAGCCTTGGTAAGTAAGTCTTGTTTGGGTGGTTGATCAGGGCACGGCCCGGAAGATTAGCACGCCAGATGATCAACAACCCGCCATAACCCAGACCAACAGTCGGGGGCAAATTCACAGCCTAGAAGCCTTGGAACTACCGGACCCTCCTACCCACTGGGCAATTGAGTCGCTTAGGGCAACCGGAGCAAGAAGCGGCATTGGGATGCGTCGGACGCGCCCTGAGGCCTTCTGAACGCAGAAACCAATAACGATTCCAGAGGCTGATTACTTGACTGCTGTTCAGCAGCTGCACGGGCTTGTATTCAGTACCACGGGGGGTCACACAGCGAACAAATCCAGTAGCGGAAACAGGGTAGTTCACACCAAACAGTGCAGTGGACTGGCGTGCCAGAATGAATGCATAGACACTTAACTGAATCACGTCCTTCATGTACACGCGTGCAATTTTTCGCCGCTTTGTATCGACGGCAACAAGCCAACCGCGGGCAAGAAACACTTGATCTCCACGGCCATGCAAAGGGACGGGGATTTCAGTCGATAAATTGCGCTCAGACAGCACTACCTGCGCACCACGCAGTTGCTCTGGTAACGCCTCTCTCCAACTACCTATCCCGTTGCTCATCCTGTCACCTTTCCCACTTCTTATTTCCACACTATCAGCCTTTGGTGAATTGCAACCCGTAAGCTAAGAAGATGGAAAATTGCATTTTTGCTGACCTGTGCGAAGGTGGTTTTGACAA
Organism: Pseudomonas sp. PDM25; assembly: GCF_019219045.1. Classification (NCBI taxonomy): domain Bacteria; kingdom Pseudomonadati; phylum Pseudomonadota; class Gammaproteobacteria; order Pseudomonadales; family Pseudomonadaceae; genus Pseudomonas; species Pseudomonas sp. PDM25. The sequence continues at coordinate 5,725 of NZ_JAHUWL010000014.1, read as the reverse complement.
CGAGTCAATGAATGAGGTGAGTGATGGCAGAACGAAAAAGACGGCTCCATGCGCATTCCGTTTCGGCAACAGAGCTTTCCAAGCTTGGACACTGTGAGCTGATGGTGGCGTTGAATATTCAGGATGACGGAAACAGCGATAGCGCTGTGGCCGCTCACGAAGGCAACCAGGAACATGATCGTTTCCATGTCCGAGCGGTACTAAATGCGGGTTCAGCAGCAGAGGTTGAGCGTCTACATCGGTAACGGGGTAGGGATCGAATAGCCGCCCCGTTCACCTGTCCTCTTGGCATTGTGGTCTCAATCAATAGGAGACCCGCCATAGTGTTTGATCTGGTCGTTGTAGAGTCGCCGAAAAAGGCGAAAACAATTTCAAAATACCTCGGTGATAACTTCAAGGTAGCGGCTTCAGCTGGACATATTCGTGACCTTCCGGCTCGGGAGATGGGTGTCGAAGCACCTCACTATCGACCTCAATATGAGGTGTACGACGAAAAGAAGAAAACGGTTGGCTGGTTAAAAAAACTAGCGCAGGAGGCCCGATCCGTTTATCTCGCAACTGACCTTGATCGGGAAGGTGAAGCAATTGCCTGGCACCTGCTTGAGGTGCTCAAGCCGAAGCATCACAAAAGAATGGTTTTTAACGAGATCACAAAAAAAGCACTATTGGCTGCGGTCGAAAGCGCAGGCCAGATCGACATGGCAAAGGTCGCAGCCCAAGAGGCAAGACGCGTTAGCGATCGAATTGTTGGTTACACGGTTTCTCCCCTCCTTACAGAACTGACTTCTGCTCCTACCCACCTTTCCGCTGGCCGAGTGCAAAGCTCTGCCCTCCTTTTGGTAGTTGAGCGGGAGGAGGCGATCCGGGCATTCAAGTCAGTTGACTATTACAAGTTGTCTGTCGGATTCCCTTGGCCGGGGAAAGAGGAAGGCTGGAAAGCCCAATGGCTACATAAACCGTTCCAACAGGCATCGCAAGTAGCGGTTACTGAGGTTTTCACTCAGCTTGATGTTGTACGCGGACTCGAGGATGCAATCAAAAAGCTACCGGTCTTCATGGTTTACAACGTTGAGTCGAAAGAGGCGCTTCGAAATGCCCCTCCTCCATATACGACCTCGACTCTTCAACAAGCGGCAAGTAACTCATTAGGAATGGAAGTCGACGACACCATGAAGCGTGCACAGGCGCTTTTTGAAGCCGGTCTGATCACCTACCACAGGACTGACAGCGTCAACCTTTCCGAAGAGGCCACGACGGCTATTAGGGAGTGGCTGACCTCAAACAAATATCCAGTACCGGACAAGCCGAATAAATGGTCATCGAAAGCTGATGCTCAAGAAGCGCACGAAGCAATTCGACCTTCAGATGTGGCAAATCTGGAAGCAGATGAATTTTCAGCCGACAGCCCAGAGGGACAGCTATACAAGCTCATTTGGCAGAGAACGATGGCCAGCCAAATGCTCCCAGCCCGGTACAACGCCAAAAAGATTCTTTTACTCTCCGCAGTGAAAGTTGCAGACCAGCACCTCCAATTTTTAGCCACTGGCAGAACACTTACGTCGCCTGGTTGGTTAGCTCTAACGCCCGAAGATGCCGCCGTCGAGGTTAGTGAGGATGAAAATGAAGAGGGGAATGCACTCCCAGAGATCGCTGAAAACACGCGACTTCAATGCAAGGAGCTCAGTGTTACGCGGTCTGCTACCAAGCCGCCGCCGCGGTTCACTGACGCATCACTGGTAAAAGCACTGGAATCGCACGGGATAGGCAGACCGTCGACTTATGCGTCCACCATGGCTACGTTGTTTAAACGATCCTACATAAGCAAAGAAGGTAGAAAGCTGTTTGCCACAGAGCTTGGCATGGGAATCATCGGCCTTACACGAGGGCGCTTCAGCTTTGTGTCCCTCGACTTCACTCGCATGATGGAAGGTGCCCTCGACCAAATTGCGCAAGGCCAAGCATCCTACATCGGGGTGGTTGCCTATCAGCATGATTTGCTTCTTAAGGAAGTCGCCGGTATCAAAGCCGATCCCACGATTACGGCCCTCGCCCAGGAAAAGCGGCTTTTGATGTTCGGTCCTCAACAAATCTGTCCCATCTGCAAAGTAGGCGAGATGAGGCGGCGAGGCTCCTCCACTAATGGGTTTTGGGGTTGCTCAAACTATCCCACCTGTACAGCTACATGTGGTGAAACAAAGTCTCGAGGAAAAGCACCGGCACCAGACTTGGCCTCTATTAGACTCAAAAGCACAGGCTCGGAAGCATCCAGCAAAGCTGAGCTGGTTAAGTCGGAAGAGAAATGCCCCAAGTGTAAAAAGAACCATTTAGCCTTAAGAAACGGCAACAACGGACCATTCTGGAGCTGTCTCGGGTATCCGAAGTGCAAATTCTCCACGAACGATGATGGCGGGAAGCCCGCTGTCAGTTCTGGAAAATAATCGTGATTCGCCCCATTTCAAGGGGCGAATTCATGAAACAGCGGCAGCCGAAGCTTTGATAATCCGCACCACGAATGGATCATCGGAAAAAAGTTATGTGCATCGACGCCGCGATTGCGGTTGCCAGCTATTCATCTGCCAATCACAGACTTCCAATTGAGATTGGTATCGCCACGGGACATAACACGCTCAATATCGTGATCAGGCGGGTTCCTGGCCAAATTGAACTTCATGAGGAGCATGAGGAGGCAGTGGGCCTCAGCTCCATCGAAATGGATGCTGTAGGCCTTTCAGCCGAGAAGGCCTGTGACCTCATAAATGAATTTCTGGTCGGCGGCATCGTCGGTTGCAGAGACTCGCGCGAGAAAGAGGCCCTTGACTGCCTTTTCCAACTGGCCAAGCAAGAAAAGGAATTCCAACTCCATGAGCTTGGTAGCTTCAACATCATTGCGCCACCGTGTGAGGACAAGTCTTGTGTCGAGATGGAAGCCAGAATGATGGTCTTCATGGCCAAACAACATCGCTCAAGGAGCCAGACATGCTTCGTAGCCACGGCCTGACTGGTGAAGTACGAGAACAGCTGCAGAGACTTGTTGATTTAACCGCGGCACTTGAGCGAACCCAGACGAAGATTCTTTACGGGCATCAGCCCACACCCGACGACTACCAAATGCTTGGCGAGGGCCGTCGTGAGTTCGGCGACTTACTGTCATCTTTTGAACTACTCCCGCCGACGTCGAAGAGCTAGTTGCATACGTAAGAACGTAGGTTATTAGTAGTTCAACACTCAACAGACGTCCTTAATTCTCAAGGGCGTCGCTCATACCGAAAGGATCGGAAACAATGCTCATACTCTCCCGCCGCGTTGGCGAAACCATCTGCATCGGCGATGACATCAAGGTCACCGTATTGGCTGTTAGCGGTAACCAGGTGCGAATCGGCATCGACGCCAAACGCGATACCCCAGTCCACCGTGAGGAGATCTATCAACGAATTCAATCCGGGACGGGTTACCAGGACAAAATTACTGCGTAACCTGTACTGCTCACTCAAGCCGGCCATGTGCCGGGTTTTTTATTCGGTTATGGCCTTGTTTCATTGGTGGGCGAGGCGGCGGGTGATTTTTATCCCCCCATTTATCCCCCCACTCCAGATTTGCGTGAGTTCATTTCCTACACTTTTCAGGCTGGGGTTCTATCGTACACGCTGTAGGCATGTCGAAATCAATAATTTGGCGAGTTGTCAATCATCCTGATGTCTGCTGTCAAGCCTCACCTTTCTTGTAATCGTCTGAATTTAGCTGGAGGGCTTTGCAGGTTGCTGGGTAATTCTTAAAGTCAGACAGCTTGAGCGTAGATAGCGATGAGCAATGTACAGGCATCACGACTGGGGTGACTCCCGTCGTGATGCCTGTATGCCGTATGACCCCCGACAGAGTACGGTTGCTGTTCTCGCGGTAGGCAAGACCTGTTGGCAAGCGCTCAGTAGCCAGGGTGGCGAGCGGTCGATGGGATGAGCTTCAATCGAGTCATTCGGTTGGCGTTCCTGCTGACCTTTTCGCTCCGAGCTTGTGGTTTAGTTCCAGAGTATCGAAGTCATCGAAAAGACTATGTTCCTCCCGTGTGCTCCGGTCATTCGCTGCTCAACTCCCTGGCTGGAGCGGAGGTGTGAATCTCGGTATTAGTATTATTAATACACTCCATGATTACTCTTTACTAAATACTCCTCGATTGCACACTCTCTACATCCATATTTCTATACATACCTTACTAAGCCTTTACTTCACCATTCCTTACTACGCCCTGTTACTACACTCTTCGCTACACCCATTACTACACCTTCTATTAATCATTACTGATCTTCAAAAGGCTAATAGATTCTTACATCACGAATCATCAATATAGATACCAATCTAGGTCCTATTCAGAGGGCTATTAGGCTTCCCTCTCAATGGGGTAAGCAACATGAACTCCATCACTCTGCTTGCTGTAGCTCAGCCAGTCACAAGACCAGTGCCATACGATGATCTGAGGTCAGTCCATGGTGATCAAGCCGTAAATAAATACTCATCCCACTGAGGTTATGTATTCACTCAGCGGATCACCTTCATGGCTAACCAAACCAAGCGTCACATCGGCAACAGCAATCTTCACCTGCACCACGAGCACAGCTTTCGCGGCCTACCCGTCATGGTGTCCTACAGCCCGTTCATTTCTGAATACCTTGAACGACTTTACCAAACCACTCAGCTCGCACTGAGCGATCATCGCCAGGTGTTCGCACTCCGTTTCGATCTACGCTTTCCTGATGACTCATTGCCCGATTCAGGCAGCACCGTCATTTCCAGGTTTATTGATTCCCTGACCTTCAGGATCCAGTCAGCTCGGAAGCGTTCAGAGCGCCTGAACGGCTCTGCTCATCGAACCAGTGTCCGCTGGTGCTGGGTCAGGGAGATCGGACAGAAAGGTCGGCCGCACTACCACTTCGTGCTGCTACTCAATCGGGATGCGTACCACACCGTGGGGCGCTTCCAATCAGAGAGGGAGAATCTCTACAGCCGTATTCAGGCTGCCTGGGCGAGAGCGCTGAGGGTTACGTTCGAGGAGGCAGAGGGCTTGGTGCATATCCCTGCAAACGCCACATTCCACCTCTCTCAGGATGATTCGGGGGAGATGGATCGATACTTCCATCGGGTGAGTTACCTCTGCAAGGCTGAGACCAAGGAGTACGGTCAGCGATGCCGTGCGTTTGGTTGTAGCAGGGGATAATGAGCCCTGTATAGGGCTCCATGATCGAACGGGGGATGCCCCGTCGATAGCAGTCGTCGATGAGGTCAGGGACGTGCCTACTGACATGCCCCTGATTTCCTAGATTCCTCAGTCGGCCACCTTAGGCGTCGAGATTCTGGATGGAGTGATGGTGTACTGCTAGTCTGCAATACGACTACCGCGCCTCGAGATTTGATGCCTCAATCGATCACTTGGCTTCGACTCTCGATGAAGCCTGAATAGGTCGGTGCGCACCGGTGATACGCGTAGAACACGACGTACGCCGAATGTACATACTGGCTGATCGTGTAAACCGCGGTACCCGAACGCGATTTGATGTCTGGCGAGCGAGCAAAGTCAGTACGCCTACTCACATCGATTTGACCGATACAACTTCCACGAACCTGAATTTCTTTCTGGCCATCTTAGTCGCTTCTTGCTCCGCAACCAGGGAGCTCAGCGTATCGGCCTCATGTACCATCTCGTGCATCTTGCCTTCAAATTCATTTCCGACGCGCA
>NZ_JAHUWL010000013.1:0-180259 GCF_019219045.1 Pseudomonas sp. PDM25 | reverse complement strand
GCTTCAACAAGGTCGAAGAGCTGCACGAATGGCTGGTCAATGAGGTCAAGGATGCTGAAGGCCGCGAACGCATGCTCATGCACTTCAAGCAGGAAGAGCGCGACATCGTTCAGGAAAAGCCCACTTCGCTGGGGCACAAACTGGCCAACTTCACCGGCATTGGTCTGATCGTTCATTTCCTGGAAAACACGGAACATGAAAATGTCGGCCTCACCCACGCCTATGACGTTCTACCCAGTGACAATGAAGCCGGGAACGTTCATTTGCTCCACTATCGTGGCGAGAAAATTGCCGGTGATGCGTTCACCCATTTGAGCCAGTCCACCCATGAGCGCATGCTCAGCGACGCCAATTTCCTGCTGCACTCCAACGGCGAGATCAGGAAAAAGCTGTGGATCGGCTATCTCAATGCCTTCAACCGCGTCTTTGGGCCAATGGCTGCAGCGGCCTGGCCAGCAGCGCTGGTTGTCATAGGCGCGGGCATTGCCAATGTCGGCTTGCACATCGATCAGGCCATCAACGCCACGACCCCTGAGGAACGCAAGGCCGCGATCAAAGGGGCCATCCTTGGCAGCGTGGACATACTGTTCAACTTGCCGTTCCTGAGAGGAGCAAGCGAGTTCGCGCAAGCATCGGAAGCAGAGGAGGCAATCATCCCTGGGGAAGATTTGAAGTCGCCGAGCCCCCCAGTGCAACTGCCCTTCGAATCCATCAAACCCGACCCGGGAGAAGCCAGCCTGTTGGCGCCTTTTGAAACCAATGAAATTCTCGATGGCTATTCCCCCATCAACGAGGAAGGCAAGTTTCAAGGCATCTATCAGCCCGAGACAGGCGGTAATTACATCGCCATGGGTGACAGTTTCTACCAGGTGCGCTACAGCAACGAACTGAAGACCTGGACGATCATTGATCCGGTCGATCCCCACTCCTTTTACCGCAACATACCGGTGCACCTGGATGAAATGGGTGAGTGGGTGCCCCTCACGCGTCCCGGTCTGGCGGGAGGCGGCAAGTTTTCCGATCTGTTCGCCAGGGCCGAGCCGCCACTGCCCGACTTCGACGCCCCGGCGACTGCATACGATGTTCCTCAGGACATCAAACCGGCCCTCAAAAAGGCAGCCAATGGTTCGGAAACAAAGGGCGATTTGAAGGACGGCTTTATCAATCCCAACAATCCAGCCGATGAGCTCGAAGCCTTCAAAAGACTACGCCGAAGACTACACGACGACGCCGTGTCCTTTTATTCGCAGCCGCAACCACAGCTGCCACCCAGGCCTGCCATTCCATCGTTCATCGCGAATGCGAAGCTCAAGGACATCATCAAGACCCTGTTCAAGCGCTCACAAAGCCTGGTCGTCGGTGAAAGTCACTCCAGCGTGGGCAGCAAACAGTTTTTGATCGAGAACATGAGCGTGCTGCGCAAACAGAAGGTCAAAACCCTGTACATGGAGCATCTGCTGACGGATTTCCATCAAACGGACCTGGATGTGTTCAACCGCACCGGGGTGATGTCCGAGGATCTGGAAAGCTACCTCAAGGATCTTGATGCTGCTTTTTCGACCGACCCCAGCAAACAATTCACGTTTGAACAGGTCGTCAGGACAGCGCAAAAAAATAACATCCGCGTGCAAGCCATCGACTGCCTGGCCAGTTACCGCAGCGCCGGTATTCAGAGGCCTGATATCAATTTCCGGCAAAAAATGATGAATTTCTTCGCCCAACAAGTCATCGGCGCCGACCAGACAGCCAGAGGCGCCCATCGCTGGGTGGCACTGGTCGGTAACAGCCACGCCAATACCTATGCCGACGTGGCGGGTGTCAGTGAGCTTGAAGGCAGCATCGGCCTGCGTATCGAGAGTGTGGGCGTGGATGAGCTCGGCGGTATCAAGGTCGACCCAGGGATCTCCGATGTGGCGCGCCCGGGGCAAGCGGTCAGTTTTGTCAAAAATGACTTGTTGCTGCAGATCCCGACGCCGAAAAGCGTGGCCCTTGCGCAAAGGCTGGAAGATGGCCTGCCCAGGCCTGGCATGTACACCCTCAGCACCAGTACCGGTGAACCCATACTGGTTCATCGCAGCCGAACCATCACCAGAAACGGCATGGTGATCCGCGGGAAACTCGTTCGCACGCCCATAAAACAAGATGCAAACGGCTACTACATCGAACGGGATTCCTGGCAAATCAGCGGACGACGCTTTCCAACAACCGAGGGCTTGAGTTCCGCGCTGCACAGAATTGGCATGGCCCCCGTTCGGCTACCCGGCGTCTAAAACGCAAAAAGGCCGTGTGAACAGTGTTCACACGGCCTTTTTTGTTACCTGCAATCAAGCCATCAAGGCCTGCGCGGGATCACTCCCACTCAATCGTCGCCGGCGGCTTGCTCGACACGTCGTAGGTGACGCGGGAGATGCCTTCGATTTCGTTGATGATCCGACCGGAAACGGTTTCCAGCAGTTCGTAAGGCAGGTGTGCCCAACGTGCGGTCATGAAGTCGATGGTTTCAACGGCACGCAGGGCAACGACCCAAGCGTAACGACGGCCATCGCCGACCACGCCAACCGATTTCACTGGCTGGAACACCACGAATGCCTGGCTGACCTTGTGGTACCAGTCGGCCTTGCGCAGTTCTTCGATGAAGATGTGGTCGGCGCGACGCAGCAGGTCGGCGTATTCCTTCTTCACTTCACCGAGAATCCGCACGCCCAGGCCCGGGCCCGGGAACGGGTGACGGTAGACCATGTCGTACGGCAGGCCCAGTTCCAGGCCCAGACGACGGACTTCGTCCTTGAACAGCTCGCGCAGGGGTTCAACCAGCTTGAGGTTCATTTCTTCCGGCAGGCCGCCCACGTTGTGGTGCGACTTGATCACGTGCGCCTTGCCGCTTTTGGCGCCAGCCGACTCGATCACGTCCGGGTAGATGGTGCCTTGGGCGAGGTACTTGATGTTGTCCAGTTTGTTGGACTGGGCATCGAAGACGTCGATGAAGGTACGACCGATGATCTTGCGCTTCTTCTCCGGGTCGGACTCGCCGGCCAGGTTGTCGAGGAATTGATCTTCGGCATTGGCGCGGATCACCTTGACGCCCATGTTCTCGGCGAACATGGCCATCACTTGCTCGCCTTCGTGCAGGCGCAGCAGGCCGTTGTCGACGAAGACGCAGGTCAGCTGGTCGCCAATGGCTTTGTGCAGCAGCGCGGCAACCACCGAGGAATCCACACCGCCGGACAGGCCGAGCAGTACGTTGTCGGTGCCGACCTGGGCGCGAATGTTGGCGATGGCGTCTTCAGCAATCTTCGAAGGCGTCCACAAGGCTTCGCAGCCGCAGATGTCGAGGATAAAGCGCGAGAGGATGCGACCGCCCTGCTTGGTGTGGGTCACTTCCGGGTGGAACTGCACGCCGTAGTAGCCACGCGCGTCGTCGAACATGCCGGCGATCGGGCAGCTTGGGGTGCTGGCCAGGATGTGGAAGTCTTGAGGCATCTTGGTGACCTTGTCACCGTGACTCATCCACACGTCGAGGCCGAACAGGCCGTCGGCGTCGATGTGGTCTTCGATGCCGTCGAGCAGACGGCTCTTGCCGACCACGTCGACACGGGCGTAACCGAACTCACGCAGCTCGGAACCTTCGACCTTGCCACCCAGCTGTTCAGCCATGGTTTGCATGCCGTAGCAGATACCGAAGACCGGTACGCCCAGGTCAAACACCGCTTGCGGGCAGCGAGGGCTGTCGGCGACGTGCACGGACTCGGGGCCACCGGCGAGAATGACGCCTTTTGGAGCGAATTCGCGAATCGCTTCGTCGTCCATGTCGAACGGATGCAGTTCGCAGTACACGCCGATTTCACGCACGCGGCGGGCAATCAGCTGGGTGTACTGGGAACCGAAGTCGAGGATCAGGATGCGGTGAGCGTGAATGTCGAGGGCCATGATTCAGTCTCGTCTAGATAATTCAGAAACAGTCGTGATTCAGAAACAACTCGGGGCTGAATAGAACAGCCCCGGTTGCTTAACGATTTGCTTGAAGCCTCAACCTACGCGGTAGTTTGGCGCTTCTTTGGTGATTTGCACGTCGTGAACGTGGGACTCGGCCATGCCAGCGCCGGTGATCCGCACGAACTCAGGCTTAGTGCGCATTTCTTCGATGTCGGCACTGCCGGTGTAACCCATCGAGGAACGCAGGCCGCCCATCAGTTGATGGATGATGGCGCTCAATGTGCCCTTGTAAGGAACACGCCCTTCGATCCCTTCCGGAACCAGCTTCTCGGCGCCTGCCGAGGAGTCCTGGAAGTAACGGTCGGAGGAACCTTGAGCCTGGGACATGGCGCCCAGCGAACCCATGCCGCGGTAAGCCTTGTACGAACGACCCTGGAACAGTTCGATCTCGCCTGGCGCTTCTTCAGTACCGGCGAACATCGAGCCCATCATCACGCAGGAGGCACCGGCAACGATGGCCTTGGACAGGTCACCGGAGAAACGGATGCCGCCGTCGGCGATCAACGGAACGCCTGTGCCTTCGAGGGCAGCGGCAACGTTGGCGATGGCACTGATTTGCGGGACGCCGACACCGGCGACGATACGGGTGGTGCAGATCGAGCCTGGGCCGATACCGACCTTGACTGCATCGGCGCCTGCTTCGGCCAGAGCCTTGGCGGCAGCGCCGGTGGCGATGTTGCCGCCGATGACCTGCACTTCAGGGAAATTCTGTTTGACCCAGCGAACGCGGTCGATCACACCTTTGGAGTGACCGTGAGCGGTGTCGACCACCACCACGTCAACGCCGGCATTGACCAGGGCGGCTACGCGATCACCGGTGTCTTTACCGGTACCGACTGCAGCACCAACACGCAGACGACCTTGATCGTCCTTGCTGGCCAGCGGGTATGCCTTGGCTTTTTCGATGTCGTTGACGGTCATCATGCCTTTGAGGGCGAATTTGTCGTCGACGATCAGCACGCGTTCGATGCGGTGTTTGTGCAACAACTCGCGGACGTCGTTCTTGTCGGCGCCTTCCTTGACCGTGACCAGACGCTCTTTAGGCGTCATCACTTGACGGACGGTGGCGTCCAGACGGTTTTCGAAACGTACGTCACGGGAAGTGACGATGCCGACCAGGTCGCCATCGTGCAAAACCGGAACGCCGGAGATGTTGTGCATGCGGGTCAGTTCGAACAGTTCACGAACCGTGGCGTCAGCCTCGATGGTGATCGGGTCCTTGACCACGCCGGCCTCATAACGCTTGACCTTGCGCACTTCGGCAGCTTGCTGCTCGATGGTCATGTTCTTGTGGATAATGCCGATGCCACCTTCCTGAGCCATGGCAATTGCCAGACGGGCTTCAGTAACGGTGTCCATGGCGGCAGAAACCAGAGGAATATTCAGCTCGATGCCACGGGTTAGGCGGGTCTTGAGACTGACTTCGTTAGGAAGCACCTCGGAATAACCAGGCACTAGGAGAATGTCGTCGAATGTCAGAGCTTCTTGGCTGATACGCAGCATCGCGGGGGCTCCCGAGCGGGAAAATGGAAGCGCGCCATTATAGTCAGACACCCCCTCGGGTTCAATGTAAAACTCTGTCTATTTCGACACGGTCGATCGACGGGTATTTAACGCCGAATTCTGTAGGAGCACAGCTTGCTGGCGATGGCGCCCTTAAGTCCGCCATCGCCAGCAAGCTGTGCTCCTACAGTTCGACTTTCACCCAACTGACAGGTTGATCGAGCCAATCGGCAAATTCGTCGATAAAGCTCTGTTTGAACCCGGCCTCGGCCCAGTTGTTGAAGATAAAGCCCAGGTTGGAAAAGCCGCATTCCTGCAGGAAAAGAAACCCGTTGATGTCGTCTTCATGCCCGCATTCCGGACACGTGAAGTTATCGGTGCGCCCCGGCATCCAGTCTTCCAGGCTTTCGAACAGCGCTTCGCCGACTTCCTTGCGGCACTCGGCGCAGCCCGCCTCTTCAAGGAAACCCTTGGCGGGCGTGTAGATGCAGCGCTTGGTGATGATTTCCAGGCCATTGATCGGTTCGCCGAACGGCAGCGCTTCAGGATGCAGCACGACAGCGCGGGCACCGTCGGCGATGGCATGAGCCATGCGGTTGCCAGTGCGGCCACAGGTGGTCAGTTCTTCTTTAATGATGTTCTTGCGCACCAGCCAACGCACGACCGCCCGGGCCCGGGGTTCGTGCACCGGCAGGGTGGAAATTTTCGGGACGATGATGCTTTGCGAATTCATGATGCAAGCCTACTGCAAATACTGAAGATTACCCTTGTGGGAGTGAGCCTTTGTGGCGAGGGGATTTATCCCCGTTGGGTCGCGAAGCGGCCCCAGCACTTCAAAGTCCAATCGCATTAATGAGCTGACGTCTGCTTCGCAGCCGAACGGGGATAAATCCCCTCGCCACAAAGGCTCACTCCCACAGGATTGCGGCCGGCAGCTTAATCCCTGACACTCTCAGGTCAAGTGCTCAAATAACGTCCGATCAAGGCAATTCCGCTAGCCAGCACCAACCAGGTCACCAGCCGCACAAACGCCTCGCGGGACAATCTCATGGTCAACCGCCGGCCAATCCACAGCCCCACTGCCATCGCCGGCAATAAACACAGCGCCAATACCAATAAGGGTAGCTCGGCGTACACACCTGCGACGGCAAACAGGCTCAAGCGCACCACCGTGCTGCAACTGATCAGCGCACTCTGGGTCGCCCGGGCCGCCTCTTTGGGCAGACGACTGTTCAAATAGATCGCATATAAAAAACCGCCACTGCCAAACAAGGCCCCGAACATCCCGCCCACCGTGCCCATTGGCACGGCCCAAGCGGCGGACAATTGGGTCGGACGGGTTTTGACCCACAAGCTGTAAATCGCATATGCGCTGATAAACAGCCCCATCAACAGCAACAACACATCGGATTTCAGATTCAGTAGAAAAATCACCCCCAGCGTGCAGCCCACCGCCATGCACGGCAGCAGCCGCAGCAACTCAGGCTTTGCCACATCCCGTCGCGAAGGCAGCAGATTGCCGAACGCCGCGACGAAATCCAGCAGCACCAACAGCGGTACGATTTTCGACAACGGCATAAACATGATCAGAATCGGCCCCGCCACCAGCGCCGTGCCGAAACCGGCTATGCCGAACACGATGTAGGCCAGGGCAATGCCCAGCGCGATTACCAGCCAATCCGTAGCGCCGAATGGCCATTGGTTCAACAACTCAAACACGCTCATTCCCCCATCTTCCCTGAATCCCGGAGCTGACTTTACCCCTGTGGGAGTGAGCCTGCTCGCGATAGCGGTTTAACATTCAATACTGTTGTCGACTGATGTACCGCTATCGCGAGCAGGCTCACTCCCACAAGGGGATTTTCGTTGGGTCATGGAGATTGATCGCCGAATGCCTTTAAACTGCGCCCCATGATTAAAGATCCCTTTGCAAGACTCGGCCTGGACCGTGAAGTCCTGACTGTCAGCCAGCTCAACGGCCGCGCGCGGGTGTTGCTCGAAGACGTGTTCAGCAACATCTGGGTCGAAGGCGAAATCTCCAACCTCGCCCGCCCGGCGTCCGGTCATGTGTACTTCACCCTCAAGGACAGCGGTGCCCAGGTACGTTGCGCACTGTTCCGGCAGAACGCCGCACGAGTGCGCCAGGCATTGAAGGATGGCCTGGCGGTGAAGGTCCGCGGCAAGGTTTCGCTGTTCGAGGGCCGTGGCGACTATCAGTTGATCCTCGATACCGTGGAGCCGGCCGGTGACGGTGCGCTGCGTCTGGCCTTCGATGCACTGAAGGAAAAACTCAGCGCCGAAGGCCTGTTCAGCGCCGAGCGCAAAGTGCCGCTGCCCGCGCATCCGCAACGCATCGGCATCATCAGCTCGCCCACCGGCGCGGTGATTCGCGACATCATCAGCGTATTCCGCCGTCGTGCGCCGCAGATCCAACTGACGTTGATCCCCACTGCCGTGCAGGGCCGCGAAGCCACTGCGCAGATTGTCCGCGCATTGAAACTGGCGGACGCCCGCGGTTTCGATGCGTTGATCCTGGCCCGTGGCGGCGGCTCGCTGGAAGACCTTTGGTGCTTCAACGAAGAAGCCGTAGCGCGCGCCGTGGATGCCTGTGTGACGCCGATTGTCAGCGCCGTTGGCCATGAAACCGACGTGTCGATCAGCGACTTCGTAGCCGACGTCCGCGCCCCGACGCCTTCCGCCGCTGCCGAACTGCTCGCGCCGGACTCCAGTGACCTGGTCCGTCGGCTCGAAAGCCTGCATCGACGGCTGGTGATGCGTATTCGCGACCGCTTGATGCGTGATCGACTGCGCCTGGAAGGCATGTCTCGCCGCTTGCGTCATCCCGGCGAACGTCTGCGCCAGCAAGCGCAGCGCCTGGACGATCTGGACATGCGCATGCGCCGCGCGTTCGAACGCAGCCTCAATACCCGTCGCGAACGGTTGATCCGCCTGGAAACCCGCCTCGCCGGGCAACATCCGGGACGGCAACTGGCGATGCTCCGTCAGCGCCTCGACAGCCTTGCCGAACGCTTGCCCCGTGCCATGCGCGAAGGGCTCAAATCCCGTCGCCTGCAGCTGCAAAGCCAGATGCAGACCCTGCATGTGGTCAGCCCGTTGGCGACCCTTGGCCGTGGCTACAGCATCTTGCTGGACGAACGCGGCAACGCGATCCGCAACGCCGCGCAAACCCACAACGGTCAGCGCCTGAAAGCCAGACTTGGCGAAGGCGAACTGCAAGTGCGGGTCGAAGACAATCACCTGACGCCTGTCACCCTTTCTTTACTGGATTGATCCATGCCGCGTTTTTTAGCTCCGCTGCTGTTGCTGTGCCTGACCTTCAATGCCCACGCCGACAGTTACATCACCCGCCTGTTGAACAAACCGGTGCCGGGCGGCGTGGCCGTGGTGGATCTGGGTGCCTCTGCGCAGGCGCCGAAGGCCAGCTATCAAGGCAAGCCTGTGCTGGTGGTCAAGGAACAGAACAACTGGCTGGCGATTGTCGGTGTGCCGCTGACGGTTAAACCGGGCACGCAGCAGGTCAGCAGTGACGGGCGGAATCTGAATTTCACGGTCGGCAACAAGAAATACCCGGAACAGCACATCACATTGAAGAACACCCAGCAGGTCAATCCGAACCCGGAGAATCTCAAGCGCATCGAAGGTGAGTTGGCCGAACAGATCCAGGCTTACCGCAGCTTCAGCCCCAACACCCCAAGCAATCTGTTGCTGGACAAACCAGTCAACGGCCCGCTGTCGAGCAAGTTCGGCGTGCGCCGCTTCTTCAATGGTGAAGAGCGTAACCCACACGCCGGCCTGGACTTCGCCGTGCCTGCCGGTACGCCGATCAAGACCCCGGCTGCCGGCAAGGTGATCCTGATCGGCAACTACTTTTTCAACGGCAACACGGTGTTTGTCGACCATGGGCAGGGGTTTATCAGCATGTTCTGCCACATGTCGAAAATCGACGTGAAGGTCGGCCAGCAATTGGCCCGTGGTGGGGTGGTCGGGAAAGTGGGGGCCACCGGGCGGGCGACCGGGCCCCATATGCACTGGAACGTCAGCCTGAATGATGCGCGGGTTGATCCGGCCATCTTTATAGGTGCATTTCAGCCCTGAATAGGCGGTGACGCGGCTGGCCTCATCGCGAGCAGGCTCACTCCCACATTGGATTTGTGTTCAACATAGATCAACTGTAGGAGTGAGCCTGCTCGCGATGGCGGAATAACAGACACCATCTATTCCGCCTCCAAGTCCTCAATCCCATGAATCTCCCTGTGCGCCAGGCACTCTTTGATCCACGCCTGGGTTTCCTCCGAGAAGCCCGCCAACTCTTCAGCGCTGATCAACTCATGCGTACACAGCCCCAGCAAGTGAGCAGGCGCCTCATTGCGTGAATGACTGAACACGCCAAACGCCCAATACAGCTCCTGTTGACCCGCCTTCAGCCTTTCCTCACTGGCTTCAATCCGCTCGTAAGGCGCAATGCTTTTATCCAGCACGATGCGCTCGACTTCTTCCATGATCCGGATGCACAGCCGCTCATGGGCCAGCGGACGCAGTGCGCTATAAAGTTTCCAATCCGACTCGTTCATTGCCGACTCCTGCCTGACAGTAGTCCTTGGTGAGGCTTTAAGAATAGCCGCGCTGAAACGTCCCATCACCGAAAGCCTTCAATTGCGCATCGCTCAAACCTCGCGCAAACATAAAAACAATCACCGCCGTTCACCGCAATAAAATCTCGATAACCACGACTTTTCGAGGATTCCTCTCAATTTTTTTCGACCGCTTGCCATCCTTCACCCTCGCGGTTAGGGTTGAAGGCATGAAAACCTCTCACACCCTCATTCAGCTTCGCCAGCACCGCAGCCTGTGCCTTGTCAGTGCACGACTGCCAGGCTGAATCGCGGTGCCTCGTCCTACGCTTTATCCCCAGAACATTTGATCCACCGGCAGGCCGCCTTTTTTCGGCCCACACAATAAGGATTTCCCGATGAGCATGCTCAAAGACCCGTCTTCGAAATACCGCGCGTTCCCGACCATCGACATTCCGGACCGCACCTGGCCGTCGAAGACCATTACCGCCGCGCCGATCTGGTGCAGCTCCGACCTTCGTGACGGTAACCAGTCGCTGATCGAGCCAATGGACGCGGTCAAGAAACTGCGTTTCTGGAAAACCCTGGTGTCGGTCGGCGTGAAAGAAATCGAAGCGTCGTTCCCGGCGGCTTCGCAAACCGACTTCGACTTCGTGCGCACCCTGATCGAAGGCAACCACATCCCGGACGACACCACCATTCAGGTGCTGACCCAGGGCCGTGAAGATTTGATCGAGCGCACCTTCGAATCCCTGCGCGGAGCGAAGAAAGCCATCGTTCACCTGTACAACGCCACCTCCCCTTCCTTCCGTCGCATTGTCTTCAACCAGGACAAGGAAGGGGTCAAGGCCATCGCCGTGAACGCGGCCAAGCTGTTCGTCAAATATGCCGCCCAGCAGCCAAACACCGAGTGGACCTTCGAATACTCGCCAGAAACCTTCAGCGCCACAGAACTCGAGTTCGCCAAGGAAGTCTGCGACGCCGTCATCGAAGTCTGGAACCCGACGCCTGAGCACAAGGTGATTCTCAACCTGCCAGCCACCGTCGAATGCGCGACCCCGAACATCTATGCCGACCAGATCGAATGGTTCGGCCGTCACATCAACCGTCGTGACAGCGTGATCATCAGCCTGCACACCCACAATGACCGTGGCACTGGCGTTGCGGCTACCGAACTGGGCCTGATGGCCGGCGCCGACCGTGTCGAAGGCTGCCTGTTCGGCAACGGCGAACGTACCGGTAACGTCGACCTCGTGACCGTGGCGCTGAACCTCTACACCCAGGGCATTCACCCTGAGCTGGACTTCTCCGACATCGACGGCGTGCGCAAAGTCGTCGAAGAATGCAACCAGATCCAGGTGCACCCACGTCACCCGTACGTCGGCGACCTGGTTCACACCGCGTTCTCCGGCTCCCACCAGGACGCCATCCGCAAGGGCTTCGCCCAGCAGAAACCGGACGCCCTGTGGGAAGTACCGTACTTGCCGATCGACCCGGCCGACATCGGCCGCAGCTACGAGGCGGTGATCCGCGTCAACAGCCAGTCGGGCAAGGGCGGTATCGCCTATCTGCTGGAACAGGAATACGGCATCAGCTTGCCGCGTCGCATGCAGATCGAGTTCAGCCAGGTGGTGCAGCGTGAAACCGATCGCCTGGGCCTTGAGATGACGGCTCAGCAGATCCATGCCCTGCTGCACAGCGAGTACTTGCAGGCCAACACCCCGTATGCGCTGGTCAGCCATCGCTTGCAGGAAGAAAACGGTCATAGCGCCGTCGAAGTGGAAGTCTCGGGCAAAGGCCAGGGTGAAACCAACCTGCACTGGCGCGGCAAGGGCAACGGCGCCCTGGAAGCGCTGGTGGCCGGTCTGCCGATTCCGGTTGAAATCATGGACTACAACGAACACGCCATCGGTTCGGGCACCAATGCCAAGGCGGCCGCCTACATCGAGCTGCGTGTGAACGGCGAGCGTGCGGTGCACGGCGTCGGTATCGATGAAAACATCACCACCGCCAGCTTCAAGGCTTTGTTCAGCGCGCTTAACCGCTCGCTGAGCCAGCCGGAAGCGAAAGCGGCGTAAGCCTTCGCTGCAATGCAAAAGGCCCCGAGGTGCGAACCTTGGGGCCTTTTTTTGGCTGTGTTTTTTTGTTGACTGTACCGGCCTCTTCGCGGGCAAGCCCGCTCCCACAGTAGACAGTTGTGAACACCGATTTTGTGTACACCAAAGCACACTGTGGGAGCGGGCTTGCCCGCGAAGACGCCGGGTCAGGCAGCGCAGATATCAGGTGAACTGGAAAGTATCGGCATCCAGATTCGCCGGAAACCGCGTGCGATAAGCTTGAAGGTCAGCAGCATTCAGAACAACCTGAAACACCCCATCCGCCTCGCCTGCACTGAGCAATGTCTCCCCCTGGAAATCCAGCACCTGGCTATCACCGGTGTAGGCAAAACCTTTGCCGTCAGTACCAACGCGATTCACCGCCGCCACGTAGCAGAGATTCTCGATCGCCCGCGCCGGCAGTAAACGGTTCCAGTGCTGACGCCGTGCCCCCGGCCAGTTGGCGGTGTACAGCAGCAAATCAGTGTCTTGAGCATCGCGGCTCCAGACCGGGAAGCGCAGGTCGTAGCAAATCAGCGGCCGCACGCGCCAACCCTTGAGTTCGAACTGCACCTGACGCTCACCGGGGGTGAAGTGGTTGTGCTCGCCGGCCATGCGGAACAGGTGGCGCTTGTCGTAGTGCCACACCTCCCCGTCCGGTCGCGCCCACAACAGGCGATTGCGATGACTGCCGTCAGCCACCTGGACGATGATGCTGCCGGTGATCACCGCATCCAGTTTCGCCGCCTGAACCCGCAGCCATTTGCTGGTGGGACCGTTTTCCGATTCGGCGAGCGTTTCCGACTCCATGGAAAAACCGGTGGTGAACATCTCCGGCAGGATGATCAGGTCAGCGCCGCGAGCCTGTTCCAGCAACGGTTCGAAATGCTCCAGATTGGCCTGACGATCGTGCCAGGCCAGGGTGGTCTGGATCAGCGCGATGTTCAGATTGGGGAGCGCACTCAAATCACGCATAGTTTTGCCGCTGCTTCACGCAGGGTCTCCTCGCGTTTGGCGAAGCACAGGCGCACCAGGCGCTGGCCTTCGGGTGGGGTCTGGTAGAACACCGAGATCGGGATGCTCGCCACGCCATGTTCGCGGGTCATCCACAACGCCATCTCGACATCGTTGAGGTCCGGGCGAATCTGCGAGTAATCGACCAGTTGGAAATACGTGCCGGCCACTCGGGTGAAACTGAAGCGCGACGGTGTTAGCAGGTCGCAGAACAGATCGCGCTTAGCCTGATAGAAAGCCGGCAGTTCTTCAACGTGTTCCGGGTGCTCGGCCATGAAGTCGGCCAAAGCATATTGCAGCGGCGTTACACCGCAGAAACTGACGTATTGGTGAACCTTGCGCAGCTCCGCTGTGAGGGCCGGCGGTGCGACCACGTAGCCGGTTTTCCAACCAGTGACGTGATAGGTCTTGCCAAAGGAGCTGATCACGAAAGCGCGCTGATACAGCTCTTCGTGATTCAGCACGCTGGCATGAGGCACACCATCGAACACCAGGTGTTCGTAGACTTCGTCGCTGACGATGTAGATGTCGCGATCCCGGATCAACGCCGCCAGCTGATCCAGCTCGGCACGACTGATCAGTGCGCCACTTGGGTTATGTGGAGAGTTGAGGATGATCATCCGCGTGCGCGATGTAATGGCTTCACCCAGCTTCTGAAAGTCGATAGCGAAGTCATTCAGGCCCAACTGCACATGGACGCAACGACCACCGGCCAGCTCAACCGAGGGTTCATAACTGTCGTAGGCCGGATCGAACACGATCACTTCGTCACCGCTGCGGATAACTGCTTGAATGGCGCAGAAAATCGCCTGGGTTGCGCCGGGCGTGACGGTCACTTCATGGTCGACATCCACATTGACGCCGTAGCTGCGGGCGATCTTCGCCGCAATCTGCTGACGCAATGCCGGAAGGCCGGTCATCGGCGAATACTGGTTATGGCCATTCGCGATATGCCGTCCGACCGCATCGCACAGGGCCTGCGGGGCGTCGAAGTCGGGAAAACCCTGGGACAGGTTCAGCGCCCCGGTTTGCGCCGCGAGCTGAGACATCTGAGTGAAGATAGTGATGCCGACATTCGGCAGCTTACTGGTGATCATCGGTGTTTCCCTGCTCTACACCCGGCTCTACGGCGGCGCGGGAGAGCCCGAGAATAGCCCAAACGACGCCCATAAAAAAAGAGCGCCAATTGGCGCCCTTCTCTAATCTGATCGTTCCCACGCTCCCGCGTGGGAATGCATCCCGTGACGCTCTGCGTCACATTCGCGGTGGACGCAGAGCGTCCATGGCGGCATTCCCACGCGGAGCGTGGGAACGATCAATATCCACCTGAATCAGCGCTTGTCGCGGCGCTTCTTGTCGGCTTTCTTGTGGTGCGACATCATCCGACGCTTCTTGTTGACCTGACGGTCGGTGAGCGAGTTCTTGTTGCCTTCGTACGGGTTCTCGCCGCCCTTGAACTCGATGCGGATCGGCGTACCGACCAGTTTCAAGACACGGCGATAAGTGTTTTCCAGATAGCGCACGTAAGACTTCGGCACCTTCTCGATCTGGTTACCGTGAATCACGATGATCGGCGGGTTCGCGCCACCCAAGTGGGCATAACGCAGCTTGATCCGGCGGTTGTTGACCATCGGCGGCGCGTGCTCACCGACCGCATCTTCCAGAATCGTGGTCAGGCGGTTGGTTGGCCAGCGGGTGACCGCAGACTTGAACGAGTTCTGTACGGAGGCGTAGAGGTTGCCCACGCCCGTGCCGTGCAGGGCCGAGATGAAGTGAATGTCGGCGTAGTCAACGAAGAACAGTCGACGTTGCAGCTCGACCTTCACGAAGTCGCGCTCGCTCGGCGTCATGCCGTCCCACTTGTTGATCGCGATCACCAGCGCACGACCCGACTCAATGGCGAAGCCCAGCAGGTTGAGGTCGTGGTCGACCACGCCTTCGCGGGCGTCCATCACAAAGATCACCACGTTGGCATCTTTGATCGCTTGAAGGGTTTTGACCACGGAGAACTTTTCAACTTCTTCATGGATCTTGCCGCGCTTGCGCACACCAGCGGTGTCGATCAGCGTGTACTTCTCGTCGTTACGCTCGAACGGGATGTAGATACTGTCGCGGGTGGTGCCGGGCTCGTCATAGACGATTACCCGGTCTTCACCGAGCATACGGTTGACCAGGGTCGACTTGCCGACGTTCGGACGGCCGATGATCGCGATCTTGATACCGTCTTTTTCGCTTGGGCCAGGAATGCGCTTGGCTTCCTCGCCTTCGGCAACGATCTCTTCTTCGCCTTCTTCCAGCTCGTCATCGTCTTTCGGGAAGTCGCTCAGGGCGATTTCCAGCATCTGGGTGATGCCACGACCATGAGCACCGGCGATCGGGATCGCGTGGCCCATGCCCAACGGGGCGAATTCGGCGCGGGCCATTTCAGGGTCGATGTTGTCGACCTTGTTGGCAACCACGTAAGAACGCTTGTTACGTTTGCGCAAATGCTCGGCGATCATCTGGTCGGCGGCGGTGAAACCGGCCTTGGCATCTACCAGGAACAGAACGACATCCGCTTCTTCAATGGCCAGCAGCGACTGCTCGGCCATTTTTTCGTCCATACCGTGCTCGTCACCGGAGATACCGCCGGTGTCGACCAGAATGTAGGAACGCCCTTGCCACTTGGCCTCACCGTATTGGCGATCACGGGTCAGACCGGACAAGTCGCCAACGATGGCGTCGCGAGTCCTGGTCAGGCGGTTGAACAAGGTGGACTTGCCGACGTTCGGTCGGCCCACCAGGGCGATTACGGGAACCATGCGGCTCTCCACTTCGTTATTTCAGAAAATACAAAAGCCGCTGCGAGGCAGCGGCTGGTGCTCGGGGCAGCACTGTGGGAGCGGGCTTGCTCGCGAAAAAACGTAGCAGCACCGCGTTTATTCAGGCTGTACGCGTCATCGTTGACACCCTTCGCGAGCAAGCCCGCTCCCACAGGTGAAGCCGCTTGGGGGTTAAACCCCAAGCATAGTCAAACCTTTACTTAATGGTCAGGGCTTCCAGTTTGCCGCTGTTGCCATACAGATAAATCGTGTCACCCACCACCAGCGGACGGGCACGCAGGCCGGCGCTGTCGATGCGTTCGCGGCCGACGAAACGACCGTCCACCTGGCTCAGCAGGTGCAGGTAGCCTTCCATGTCGCCGACTGCAACGTAGCTGGAGAACACTTCCGGAGCCGACAGTTGACGGCGAGCCAGCGAATCGTTGCTCCACAAGGCTGTGGTGGAACGTTCGTCGACGCCTTCAACGGTGCCCGAAGACAGGCTCACGTAGACGTTGCCAAAACCCTGGGCGACACCGGCATAGCTGGAAGCATCACGCTGCCAAAGCTGACGACCGCTTTGCAGGTCCAGTGCCGCAACGCGACCCTGGTAGCTGGCGACGTACAGCGTTTCGCCGGAAAGCAGCAGGCCGCCGTCGATATCGACAACGCGCTCCAGTTCCGAACGACCCTGTGGAATGGCTACACGTTGCTCCCAAACCGGCACGCCGTTGGAAATATCGAGAGCGACCACTTTACCGGTCGACAGGCCAGCCACCGCGAGGCGGTTGGTGACGATCGGCGCACTGGTGCCGCGCAGGGTCAATACCGCCGGAGTACTGTCATACAACCAGCGCTGGTTGCCGGTAGTGGCATCCAGACCGATCAGACGGTCATCCTGAGTCTGAACGACAACGACATCACCGTTGTTGGCCGGCGGTGCGAGGACTTCACTGGACACGCGAGCGCGCCATTTCTCTTCACCGTTGATGGCGTCCAGGGCAACGATTTCACCCTTGATCGTACCGATCAGGAGCAGACCGTAACTGACGCCGACAGCGCCGGAAACGGGCAATTCGAGATCTTTCTTCCATTTGACGTCGCCATTGCTGCGATCCATCGCCATCACCACACCGGTGACGTCGGCGGCATAGATGGTATCGCCATCGATCGCCGGAACCAGCATGTTGTACGACTCGCCCTGACCGTCACCGATCGAACGACTCCACTGCTTTTGCAGAACCACTTCTTCTTTGAAGTCGGTCAACTCGGCCGGTGGCAGTTCTTTTTTGCTGTTGCTGCTGCAACCCGCGGCCAATATGGCCAGAGCCAGCAATGCTGCATGTTTCCAACGAATCACGTCACGCATCCCCTTTGGCCAGGTCGTCCAGCTTGATTTGTAGGCCACCCACTGCCGCTTCATCCGACAGTGCCGCCTTGGCTTTTTGATACGCCGTGTTCGCTTCGTCGGTACGACCCAACTGCACCAGCAGATCGCCTTTGAGTTCTTCGCGAGTGGCCAGGAATGCTTTATCGGCATCGCCTTCGAGCAGCTTCAGGGCTTCATCGGCCTTGTTCTGCGCGGCCAGCACCTGAGCCAGACGCTGACGAGCAATTTCGCCCAGCGCCGGGTTGGCCGGTTTGGCAACAATGGCTTTCAGCTCGCTGGCTGCGTCATCCAGCTTGCCGCTGTCGACCGCAACTTTTGCCACGAACAGGCTGCCGTACTGCGCGTAAGCGCTACCGCCGAACTCGCTGTTGAGCTTGCCGGCCAGGTCCGCAACACGGGCGGCATCAGGCTTGCCGTCTGGCGTCAGCGTGGTTTCCAGCAGTTGCTGATAGAGCATTGAGGCGCCTTGCGACTGATTGCTCTGATACTTATGAAAGGCCTGCCAGCCGAACACGATGACCAGCGCCAACAGGCCGCCAGTGACCAGGGGCTTGCCGTTGCGTGTCCACCAGTCCTTAAACTCCGCCAGATGTTCGTCTTCGGTACTCGACACCCCAATACTCCTTAATCGCTAAATCGGCTGTTTGACAGCTTCAACCCTGCACGACGCAGGTGGCCAGGTGTGCAGCAAGCGCATCCCAGGCAATGCTTTGTTGTTCGCCCTGGCCACGCAGGGGTTTGAAACCTACCACTTGCTGGGCCATTTCGTCGTCACCGAGGATCAGCGCGTACAACGCACCACTCTTGTCGGCTTTCTTGAACTGGCTTTTGAAGCTGCCGGCGCCGGCATTCACTTGCAGGCGCAGGTTGGGCAATTGATCACGAACACGTTCACTCAGGGCCAGACCGGCCAGCTCGGCGGCTTCACCGAAGGCGCAGAGGTAGACGTCGACCTGACGGGAAATCTCTTCCGGGATCTGCTCCAGGGTTTCAAGCAGCAGTACCAAGCGCTCGATGCCCATGGCGAAACCAACGCCCGGGGTCGGCTTGCCGCCCATTTGCTCCACCAGACCGTCGTAACGACCACCGGCACACACGGTGCCTTGGGCGCCCAGCTTGTCGGTGACCCATTCGAAAACGGTCTTGCTGTAGTAATCGAGCCCGCGAACCAGCTTCGGGTTGATCACGTAAGGAATGCCGGCGGCGTCCAGGCGAGCCTTGAGGCCCTCGAAGTGCACGCGGGATTCTTCGTCGAGGTAGTCGGCCATTTTCGGCGCGTCGACCAGGACCGCTTGAGTGTCGGCGTTCTTGGTATCAAGAACCCGCAGCGGGTTGGTTTTCAGACGGCGCTGGCTGTCTTCGTCCAGCTTGTCCAGGCGGGCCGAAAGGAACTCGACCAGCGCTTCGCGATAACGACCGCGGGATTCGGCAGTGCCCAGGCTGTTGAGTTCGAGCTTGACCGCATCACGGATGCCCAGCTCGCCCCACAGGCGCCAGGTCAGTACGATCAGCTCGGCATCGATGTCCGGACCGTCGAGGTTGAAGACTTCGCAACCGATCTGGTGGAACTGGCGATAACGGCCTTTCTGCGGACGTTCGTGGCGGAACATCGGGCCGATGTACCAGAGTTTCTGCACCTGGCCACCGCCGGTGATGCCATGCTCGAGCACCGCACGCACGCAGGCCGCTGTGCCTTCGGGGCGCAGGGTCAGGGAGTCGCCGTTGCGGTCGTCGAAGGTGTACATCTCTTTTTCGACGATGTCGGTCACTTCACCGATGGAGCGCTTGAACAGCTCGGTGAACTCGACGATCGGCATGCGGATCTGCTTGTAACCGTAGTTATCCAGCAAACGCGAGACAGTGCCTTCGAAATGACGCCACAGGGGAGTCTGCTCGGGCAGGATGTCGTTCATGCCACGTATGGCTTGCAGAGACTTGCTCACTATAAATCCTTAAATTCGTTCGGCTCTTTAGTCGGGCTCAGCCACGCGCGATAACGGCAGCGTCAGCTTCGACCTTTTCGGCCGCTTTCTGGCGGATCAAGCGTTCAAGCTCATCCACCAGATTGTCATTCGTCAGTTTCTGCGACGGCTTGCCGTCGATGTAAATCAGGTTTGGCGTGCCGCCGGTCAAGCCGATATGGGCTTCCTTGGCTTCGCCCGGTCCGTTGACCACGCAACCGATGACCGCGACATCCAGCGGCACCAGCAGGTCTTCGAGGCGCCCTTCCAGCTCGTTCATGGTTTTGACCACATCGAAGTTCTGCCGCGAGCAGCTCGGGCAGGCGATGAAGTTGATGCCACGGGAACGCAGATGCAGGGATTTGAGAATGTCGTAGCCGACTTTCACTTCCTCGACCGGGTCGGCCGCCAACGAGATGCGAATAGTATCGCCAATCCCTTCGGCGAGCAGCATACCGAGGCCCACGGCGGATTTCACCGTGCCTGAACGCAAACCACCGGCTTCGGTGATCCCTAAGTGCAGCGGCTGAACGATTTCCTTGGCCAGCAAGCGGTAAGCGGCGACGGCCATGAACACGTCAGAAGCTTTCACACTGACCTTGAAGTCCTGGAAGTTCAGGCGTTCAAGGTGCTCGACGTGACGCAGGGCAGATTCAACCAGCGCAGCCGGAGTCGGCTCGCCGTATTTCTTTTGCAGGTCTTTTTCCAGGGAACCGGCGTTCACGCCGATGCGGATCGGAATCCCGCGATCACGGGCGGCATCGACTACCGCACGCACGCGGTCTTCGCGACCGATGTTGCCCGGGTTGATGCGCAGGCAGTCAACGCCCAGTTCGGCTACGCGCAGAGCGATCTTGTAGTCGAAGTGGATGTCGGCAACCAACGGCACCTTGACCAGTTGCTTGATCTTGCCGAAGGCTTCAGCGGCATCCATGTCGGGCACGGAAATACGCACGATATCGACGCCAGCGGCTTCCAGACGATTGATCTGGGCCACGGTGGCGGCGACGTCGTTGGTGTCGCTGTTGGTCATGCTCTGCACAGCGATAGGCGCATCGCCGCCAACGGGCACGTTACCGACCCAGATCTTGCGGGATTCGCGACGTTTGATTGGAGATTCGCCGTGCATGACTTATTGACCCAACTTCAGGCGAGCAGTCTCGCCACTGGTGAACGGAGCGACATCAACCACCTGCCCGTTGTAGCTGACCTGCGCGCCACGGGCGAAGCCCAGACGCACGGAAAACGGTGGTTTGCCGCTGACGGAAACGTTTTCGCCTTTACGCTTGAGACCGCTCAACAACACCTTGCCGGTGCCATCGGTCACTTGCGTCCAGCAATCAGAAGTGAACTGCAGTTGAACCTGCCCCTGGCCAGCAACCGGAGCCGCCGCTGCTGGAGCGGGAATGGTCGGAGTAACCGAAGCGCTCGCAGGCGGGGTTGAGACAACAGGAGCCGTCGGGGCTGGCGCGACTGGAGTCGCGACAACCGGAGCGGTGCTGTGAGCCGGTGCAACAGGCGTTGGCGCGGGTGCAGCAGGCGCAGTCGCTTCAGCTTCGGCCGGCGCTTCAGCCGACGTCTCGGCTTGCGGCAACGCAAGAGCGGTTGTGCCTTCAGCCTGACCTTGCGCGACGGCCTGGTCTTCCGGCTCGTCCAGCGGATGGATCTGGGTGGTGCCGTCAGCGCCTTCGACTTCAACGTGTTCCGGGCTCAGACTGATCAGGTCTTTGGTACGCAGTGAGGTCTGATCCTGCCACCAGACAAAACCACCACCAATCACTGCGATCAGCAACAGCAGGCTGACAATTCGCAAAATGGTGTGGGAAACCCGAACCGGCTCTTCGATACGCCCCAGGCTATGAACGTTGCTGCCCTGGGAGTCGGTGCCGGTGGATTGGTCGAACTGTTGGACCAGTACGGTTTGATCCATGCCGAGCAATTTCGCGTAGGCGCGAATATAACCGCGAGCAAAGGTATGCCCAGGCAGCTTGTCGAAAGCGCCGGCTTCCAGATTGCTCAGGGAATTGACGGTGAGGTTGAGCTTGAGGGCCACTTCGGCCAGCGACCAGCCATTGCTTTCGCGGGCCTGGCGTAAAGTCTCACCGGGATTAACGCGATTCGCTGCTACAACTTCGGGATGCGCCGCTTTCATCATTGCTCCGACAGGTATTGCTGATATTCCGGCGTACCGGGATAGAGTCGTTTTAGTTGCAGGCCAAAACTGGCGGCCTTGTCGCGATCTTCAAACACTTTTGCCAGCCGAACGCCGAGCAATAGACTACGTGCATTTTGCTCGGTGAGCAGGCTAAAACGATCGTAATAGTCACGCGCGGGCACATAATGCCTGTCTTCGAAGGACAACTCAGCCATTTCCAGCAATGCACGCGGCTGTTGGCGATTCAAACGCAGGGCTTTTTCCAGCTGCTGCTGGGCCAGATCACGCTGCCCCAGCCTCGAAGCGGTCATTCCGAGGTTCTCGAACACCCGCGAACGCTCGGGGTACAAGGTATCGGCGGCGGCCTGTTCAAAGCGTTCGTAAGCTTCTTTGTAGCGTTTCTCTTCGAAAAGAAAACTGCCGTAGTTGTTCAGGATTCGCGCATCGTTGGGGCGGGAAGACAGCGCCTTGCGAAAATGCTGATCCGCCAGCTCCGGCTCCATCTCGGCCTGGAATACCAGCCCCAGCGCAGCGTTGGCATCCGGATCCGAGTCATCCAGATCCAGCGCTTTCTTTAACGGTACTTTCGCCCGTTCGGTCATGCCCTGCTGCAAGTACCCCAAGCCCAGCTGCACATAGGCAACGCGCGCTTCATCGCGACCCTTGCTGGTCTTCATCGGGTTGAAATCGCCCGACAGGACACAGCCAGCACACAGGCTGGCCAACAGCAAAAGCAGCGCGAAGCGCAGGGACATAGAGATCCTCTCTTAATTATTGTTCGCAGCGTTTGTTGCGATATCGTTTTCGGCGCTTAACTCGCGCACGGCGATATAACGTTCGCTGCGACGGGTGCGATCCAGCACCTGTCCTACCAATTGGCCACACGCGGCATCGATGTCTTCACCGCGGGTGGTGCGTACGGTGACATTGAAACCGGCATGGTGAAGCTGATCCTGGAAACGACGAATCGCGTTGTTGCTCGGGCGCTCGTAACCGGAATGCGGGAACGGGTTGAACGGAATCAGGTTGATCTTGCACGGGATGTTCTTGAGCAACTCGATCATTTCGACCGCGTGTTCAACCTTGTCGTTGATGTCCTTGAGCAACGTGTACTCAATGGTCAGCACGCGCTTCTCGCCCAGGGACGACATGTAGCGCTGGCACGACTCGAGCAGCATCTTAAGCGGATATTTCTTGTTGATCGGCACCAATTGGTTACGCAATGCGTCGTTCGGTGCGTGCAGGGACAACGCCAGGGAGACGTCGATGTGCTTGGACAGCTCATCGATCATCGGCACCACACCCGATGTAGACAGGGTTACGCGGCGCTTGGAGATCCCGTAGCCCAGGTCATCCATCATCAGATGCATGGCGGCCACGACGTTGTCGAAGTTCAGCAGCGGCTCACCCATGCCCATCATCACCACGTTGGTGATGGCACGGTCGGCGGTCGCCGGGATGCTGCCGAACGATTTATTGGCAATCCACACCTGGCCGATGACTTCGGCGGCGGTGAGGTTGCTGTTGAATCCTTGCTTGCCGGTGGAGCAGAAACTGCAATCCAGGGCACAGCCTGCCTGGGACGAAACGCACAAAGTGCCGCGTTTGCCCTGGGGAATGTACACGGTCTCGACGCAGCTGCCGGACGCCACGCGCACCACCCACTTACGGGTGCCGTCGGTGGAAATGTCCTCGCTGACCACTTCAGGACCGCGAACTTCGGCAATAACCTTGAGCTTGTCGCGCAAGGCCTTGCTGACGTTCGTCATGGCGTCGAAATCATCGACGCCAAGGTGGTGAATCCATTTCATTACCTGACCGGCACGGAAACGCTTCTCCCCGATTGAGTCGAAGAATTTTTCCATTTCCAGCTGAGTCAGACCCAGCAGGTTGGTTTTTACAGTCGATGTAGTCATGGATTCACCTTCACTCTTAAGCCAATGCTTAGCGAGTGGTTACTTCAGTAGCTGCGAAGAAGTACGAGATTTCGCGAGCAGCAGCGGCTTCGGAGTCCGAACCGTGTACAGCGTTGGCGTCGATCGAATCAGCGAAGTCAGCGCGGATGGTACCGGCAGCAGCTTCTTTAGGGTTGGTAGCGCCCATCAGCTCACGGTTCAGAGCGATAGCGTTTTCGCCTTCCAGAACCTGAACGACAACCGGACCGGAGATCATGAAAGCAACCAGGTCGTTGAAGAAACCACGAGCGCTGTGCTCAGCGTAGAAGCCTTCAGCTTCAGCTTTGGACAGTTGCTTCAGTTTCGAAGCTACAACGCGCAGGCCAGCTTTTTCGAAACGAGTGGTGATCTCGCCGATAACGTTTTTTGCAACAGCGTCAGGCTTGATGATGGAGAAAGTACGTTGAACAGCCATGGTGTAACTCCAGAAACGGTAATTTGCGAAAAATTAAACCCGCGAATTATACGCGGGTTCTTGGGTATTGCCTAACGGCATACGGCGCAGACTCAGTCTGCTTCTTCGATCCAGGCGGCCTGAATGGCTTCAAGCACCTTCTCGCCACCGCGGGTCGGATCATCACTGAACTCCGGCAATGCCAGCACCCATTTGTGCAGATCGACGAAGTTCACGTAACGCGGATCCACATCCGGCTTGGATTCAGCCAGCTGGATCGCGATTTCCAGCACATCAACCCATTTCAGACTCATTTCAGTTCCTTGAATCAGTGCGGCGCTTCAGCCGCATGGTTGACCGAGTATTTCGGAATTTCGACAGTCAGGTCTTCAGTCCCGACGATCGCCTGACAGCCTAGACGCGATTGCGCCTCCAGACCCCAGGCACGATCCAGAAAGTCTTCTTCCAGCTCGTCCGCCTCTTCCAGCGAGTCAAAGCCTTCACGAATGATGCAATGACAGGTGGTGCAGGCGCAGACGCCGCCACAGGCGCTTTCCATCTCGATATGGTGTTCGTGGGCCAGCTCGAGAATGGATATGCCGGGCTCAGCCTCCACAACCATACCTTCCGGGCAGAACTTCTCGTGTGGCAGAAAAATGACCTGCGGCATCGTTATTCCTCAATCTCATTCAGGTTGCGCCCCGCCAGCGCGGCTTTCACCGTCGAGTCCAGGCGGCGGGCGGCAAAGGCGTCGGTCACTTGCGACAGACGCTTGGTCTGCTGCTCGATGGCGTAACCATCAGTACCTTTCATCAGTTCGGTCAGTTCCTGCATCTGCAATTCGATGACCATGCGCTCTTCGGCATCGAGCAAGCGCTCGCCATCGACATCGAGGGCGCCCTGCACCGCTTCGATCAGGCGCTGGGCATCGACCTGCTGTTCACGCAAGACACGAGCGACCTTGTCGTCGTTGGCGTGCTGGAACGAATCCTTGAGCATCTTGGCAATTTCGCCATCCGTCAGACCGTAGGACGGCTTGACCTGGATGCTGGCCTCAATGCCCGAGCCCAGCTCGCGGGCAGAAACGCTGAGCAGACCGTCGGCATCGACCTGGAAGGTCACGCGAATCTTCGCCGCACCGGCCACCATCGCCGGAATGCCGCGCAATTCGAAGCGCGCCAGGGAGCGGCAGTCGCTGATCAGCTCGCGCTCGCCCTGCAATACGTGGATTGCCATGGCCGACTGGCCATCTTTATAAGTCGTGAAGTCCTGAGCGCGGGCGACAGGGATGGTGGTGTTGCGCGGAATCACCTTCTCCATCAGGCCGCCCATGGTTTCCAGCCCCAGGGACAACGGAATCACGTCAAGCAACAGCAACTCATCGCCATCGCGCTTGTTGCCAGCCAGGGTATCGGCCTGGATCGCGGCACCGATGGCGACCACTTGATCCGGATCGATTTCGGTCAGCGGTTCGCGGCCGAAGGCTTCAGCGACGGCTTCGCGGACGCGAGGCACGCGAGTCGAGCCGCCGACCATGACCACCGCGTGCACCTCGTCCAGCTCGATGCCGGAATCACGCACAGCGCGGCGACAGGCTTTCAGGCTGCGGGCAACCATTGGTTCGATCAGCGTATTGAAGGCTTCACGGGTCAGCTCGGCTTTCCAGTCGCCATAAGCGACTTCAATGGACGAGGCATTGGTCAGCGCTTCTTTGGCCGCACAAGCGGTTTGCAGCAGATTACGTTGCTCACCCGGATCGAGGTCGGCGGACAAACCGGCACTCTCGATAATCCAGCCGGCGATTGCATGGTCGAAGTCATCGCCGCCCAGCGCGCTGTCGCCGCCGGTGGCCAAAACCTCAAACACACCGCCGGTCAGGCGCAGAATCGAAATATCGAAGGTGCCACCACCCAGGTCATAAATCGCGACCAGGCCTTCAGCGTGCTGATCCAGACCGTAAGCCACAGCGGCAGCGGTCGGCTCATTGAGCAGACGCAGCACATTCAGACCGGCCAGTTTTGCCGCATCCTTGGTGGCTTGACGCTGAGCATCGTCGAAATAGGCCGGAACGGTGATTACCGCGCCCACAAGTTCGCCACCCAACGTCGCTTCGGCGCGCTGACGCAGCACCTTAAGGATATCGGCGGAGACTTCGACCGGGCTTTTCGGGCCCTGAATCGTGTCGATGAACGGCATGTGCGACTCGCCGCCGACAAAGCGGTACGGCAGTTGATCGCCCAACTGCTTGACGTCGGACAGACCACGCCCCATCAAGCGCTTGACCGACAGCACAGTGTTCAAAGGGTCGGTGGCGGCAGCCAGCTTGGCCGACTCGCCGACTTCAACGCGATCAGCGTGATAGCGCACGGCAGACGGCAGAATGACCTGCCCATCTGCGTCAGCCAGAGGTTCGGAAAGACCACTGCGCAACGCAGCGACCAGCGAATTAGTAGTGCCCAAGTCGATCCCCACAGCCAGACGACGCTGGTGCGGTTGAGGACTTTGGCCGGGTTCGGCGATCTGCAGTAGGGCCATCGTTATCAGGACTTATCTGTATATCAGGCGTGCGACCGGAGCGGCACTGGGTTAATCGTCTAGGCGCTCTTCTAACTGGCGCACTTCGTAGGTGAGCTTGTCGAGGAACTGCATGCGCCGCATCAGGCGTTCGGCCTGTTCACGTTGCGCTGCATCATCCCAACAGGCCGCGAAGCTTTCGTTCAGTTCATCCTGCGCAGTCTTCAGGCGACGCTTGAACACTGCAACACCCGCCAGGTCGGCGCTGTCTTGCAGGTCTTCGAGCTCTTCACGCAGCTCCATCTGCTGCAGAAGAAACTCCGGATCATGCACCGTGACCTCCAGCGGCAGCTCGCGACCGCCCATGGCGAGCAAGTAACGCGCGCGCTTTGGGGGACTTTTGAGCGTCTGGTAGGCCTCGTTGAGGCTCGCGGATTGCTCTAGCGCCAGCCGCTGCTCGCGCTCGGAAGCGTCTGCAAAGCGGTCCGGATGAACACCGCGCGCCAACTCACGGTAGCGCGTGGCCAACTGATCGAGATCCAGACGGAAGCTCGGTTTCAGCTCAAATAAAGCGAAATGACAAGGAGTACCCACGAGCAGCCTCAGATGTTGAAGCTTTCGCCGCAGCCACATTCACCGCGCACGTTGGGGTTGTTGAACTTGAAGCCTTCGTTCAACCCTTCCTTGACGAAATCGAGTTCGGTGCCGTCCAGGTAGGCCAGGCTTTTCGGGTCGATGATCACTTTCTCGCCGTGACTTTCGAACACCTGATCCTCTGCAACCACCTCGTCGACAAACTCCAGCACGTAGGCAAGGCCGGAACAGCCTGTGGTGCGAACACCCAGACGAATCCCTTCACCTTTGCCGCGCCCGTTGAGGGAGCGTCGCACGTGTTGAGCAGCCGCTTCTGTCATGCTGATAGCCATCGGTGACTCCTTACTCGTCGCCAAAACCTGAAAGTCAGATCAAGCCTTTCTTCTGCTTGTAGTCGCGAACGGCCGCTTTGATAGCGTCTTCAGCAAGTACGGAGCAGTGAATTTTTACTGGCGGCAGAGCCAGTTCTTCAGCCAGCTGAGTGTTTTTGATGGTCTCTGCTTCATCCAGAGTCTTGCCTTTCATCCACTCGGTCGCCAGGGAGCTGGAGGCGATAGCCGAACCGCAACCATAGGTCTTGAACTTGGCGTCTTCGATGATGCCTTGCTCGTTGACCTTGATCTGCAGACGCATCACGTCGCCGCACGCCGGAGCGCCGACCATGCCGGTGCCGACATCAGGGTCTTCCGCGTCCATCTTGCCGACGTTGCGCGGGTTCTCGTAGTGGTCGATGACCTTTTCGCTGTAAGCCATGATTCTTAATCCTCACTCATCAGAGAGTCGCTCTTGAAGCCCTGCGCCCGAAGGTTCACAGGGCCGGTTTGCGGCGACTTGAAATCAGTGTGCCGCCCACTCGATTTTCGAAATGTCGACACCGTCTTTGTACATGTCCCACAGCGGCGACAGGGTGCGCAGCTTGGTAACGGCCTCGCAGACTTTCTGCGCGGCGTAGTCGATTTCTTCTTCGGTGGTGAAACGGCCGAAGGTGAAGCGAATCGAGCTGTGTGCCAGTTCGTCGTTGCGGCCCAGGGCGCGCAGTACGTACGAAGGCTCAAGGGATGCCGAGGTGCAGGCCGAACCGGACGAAACCGCCAGATCCTTGAGTGCCATGATCAGCGACTCGCCTTCAACGTAGTTGAAGCTCAGGTTCAGGTTGTGCGGAACACGAGCGGTCATGCTGCCGTTGATGTACAGCTCTTCCAGGCCTTCGACCTGCTTGAAGAAGCGGTCACTCAGGGCCTTGATGCGGATGTTCTCGGCAACCATGTCTTCCTTGGCTACACGAAAGGCTTCGCCCATGCCGACGATCTGGTGGGTCGCCAGGGTGCCGGAACGCATGCCACGTTCGTGACCGCCG
Source organism: Pseudomonas sp. PDM25 (assembly GCF_019219045.1). Lineage (NCBI taxonomy): Bacteria > Pseudomonadati > Pseudomonadota > Gammaproteobacteria > Pseudomonadales > Pseudomonadaceae > Pseudomonas > Pseudomonas sp. PDM25. The sequence goes on along the minus strand of NZ_JAHUWL010000013.1, from coordinate 151,940 downwards.
CCGTGCATGGTCGCTTCGATGCGAACACGCGGCTTGCGGCTGACGTACAGCGCGCCGATGCCTTTAGGGCCGTAGGTTTTGTGAGCCGAGAACGACATCAGGTCGACTTTCAGCTTCGACAGGTCGATTTCGACCTTGCCGGTGGACTGAGCAGCATCGACGTGGAACAGGATGCCCTTGGAACGGGTCAGTTCGCCGATGGCTGCGATGTCGTTGATGGTGCCGATTTCGTTGTTCACGTGCATGACCGAAACCAGGATGGTGTCGTCGCGCAGCGCCGCCTCGATCATCTCTGGGGTGACCAGACCATCAGTGCGAGGCTCGATGTAGGTGACTTCGAAGCCTTCACGCTCCAGTTGGCGCATGGTGTCGAGGACAGCCTTGTGCTCAATCTTGGTGGTGATCAGGTGCTTGCCTTTAGTGGCATAGAAATGCGCCGCACCCTTGATTGCCAGGTTGTCGGACTCGGTGGCACCGGAGGTCCAGACGATTTCACGCGGATCGGCGTTGACCAGATCAGCGACCTGACGACGAGCGTTTTCGACGGACTCTTCAGCTTTCCAGCCGAACACGTGGGAACGGGACGCCGGGTTACCGAAGTTTCCGTCAACCAGCAGGCATTCACTCATTTTTTGCGCTACACGCGGATCAACCGGGGTGGTCGCAGAGTAATCAAGGTAAATCGGCAATTTCATGGACTATCTCCTAAATCAGGCTGGCTGGCGTGCCGCTAGCTCTTTGGCTGTCATTCGACGGCGGACGCTTCAATCTTGTCCAGGCGTGGCGCCTTGCTGTTGCAACGGCGTTGATCCTGACGCTGGGCTACTTCTTGTACCTCACGGCGAGTGACAAGGTCAGCCAAGCTGATACCGCTGAGAAATTCGTGAATCTGCAGGCTCAGATCGCACCACAAGTGGTGGGTCAGACAGGTGTCGCCTTGATGGCAATCACCCTGGCCCTGGCATTTGGTTGCATCGACCGATTCGTTTACCGCATCGATCACCTGGGCGACCTGAATGCCCTGCATGTCGCGCGACAGCTGATAGCCGCCGCCTGGACCACGGACGCTGGACACCAGATTGCTGCGGCGCAATTTGGCGAAGAGCTGTTCGAGGTAGGACAAGGAGATGCCTTGGCGCTCGGAGATATCGGCCAGGGACACCGGCCCGTGCTGCGCGTGCAACGCCAGGTCAAGCATGGCGGTTACGGCGTATCGGCCTTTTGTAGTCAGTCGCATGGACAATTACCACGGAGTTCGGAATGGGGCGAGTATGCAATTCCCGAGTATTTAAGTCAACTATAAGACCTAGTGCTTTACTCGGGATTACCCGCAAAAGAGCGGGCGCATCATAGCAAAGGCTGGCGGCGTACAGCCAGCAATTGCGCGTTGTCGCTCTTCGCGAGCAGGCTCACTCCCACAAGGAACCCATACACACCACAAGCCCAATGTGGGAGCGAGCCTGCTCGCGATGAAGTTGACTCGGTTTAGCTGGCCTGGCTCTGACCCTTGTCCTTCACACAGGCAAAGTCTTCTTCGCGCAGCTCAGGCAGATCTTTCGCACAGTAATTGCTACCCAGATCCTTCAGCGCCCCGCACATCCCCTCAAGTCGACCATCTACAGCCTGCAAATGATCGAGCAACTGGTTAATGGCTCGAGCCACTGGGTCCGGCATGTCTTCACCGACACCGTAGGCATCGAAACCGATCTTCTCGGCCATTGCCTTGCGCTTGGCGTCCTGCTCTTCATCGGACTTGACGATGATCCGCCCCGGAATCCCCACCACCGTCGCCCCGGGCGGAACCGCCTTGGTGACCACGGCGTTGGAGCCGACCTTGGCACCAGCGCCGACCGTGAACGGGCCAAGCACCTTGGCCCCCGCCCCGACCACAACGCCATCCTCAAGCGTCGGGTGGCGCTTGCCCTTGTTCCAACTGGTGCCACCCAGAGTCACACCCTGATAAAGGGTGACGTCATTACCGATCTCAGCGGTTTCACCGATGACGATGCCCATGCCATGGTCGATAAAGAAGCGACGACCGACCTTGGCGCCCGGATGGATCTCGATCCCGGTCAACCAGCGACCGAAGTTCGACACCAGCCGCGCCAGCCACTTCCAGCCCATGCCCCACAGGACCGACGACAAGCGGTGGATCCAGATGGCGTGCATGCCCGGGTAGCACGTCAGAACTTCAAAGGCGTTGCGCGCTGCCGGATCACGATGGAAAACACTCTGGATATCTTCACGCAAACGCTCGAACATTTTTAATCCTTCCGCTTAAGAAGCTCACCACGGGCCGCTTTCTGGGTTTCCGTGAGGATGCCACGCAATATATTCATTTCCGCCCGGCTGACCGAGCTACGTCCGTACAACCGGCGCAGGCGCGCCATCAAGTGCCGTGGCTTTTCCGGATCGAGGAATTCAATGGCCACCAGGGTTTGCTCCAGGTGCTCATAGAATCGCTCCAGCTCATCCATGGTCGCCAGCTCAGCGCTTTTGACGGAGGCCACTTCTTCCTTCTCGACCTTGCTCGGCTGGCCTTGGGCCGCCAGCCAGGACATGCGCACTTCATAACTCAACACCTGCACCGCTGCCCCAAGGTTCAGCGAGCTGAACTCAGGGTCTGAGGGGATGTGCACGTGATAATGACATCGCTGCAGCTCTTCATTGGTCAGGCCGGAATCTTCACGACCAAAGATCAAGGCAATCTCGGCACCCTGCGCCGCCTCCTCGACCACTTTCACGCCGCATTCGCGGGGATCGAGCAATGGCCAGGGAATGCGACGGTCACGGGCACTGGTGCCGAGCACCAGATTGCAGCCAACCAAGGCATCTTCCAAGGTGGCGACGACTTGCGCGTTTTCAAGGATGTCACCGGCACCGGAAGCACGAGCATCGGCTTCGTGATGCGGGAATAACCGCGGTTCGACCAGCACCAGCCGCGACAGGCCCATGTTCTTCATGGCACGCGCAGCACCGCCGATATTCCCGGGGTGGCTGGTATTGACCAGGACGACACGAATGTTTTGCAGCAAGGGAGGCGCTCTCGAACACTTTAATGGGGAGCAGAATCTTACAGCTCAACCTACCGTTAAGCTATGAAAGCGAACACCGACCTTCTCCTGTAGAAACTTTCTGATAGAATGCCCGGCTTTCTTTAACAACCTTAGGTGACACATCCATGCAGCCCATGCTGAATATCGCGCTGCGCGCCGCCCGCAGCGCCAGTGAATTGATCTTCCGCTCCATCGAGCGCCTGGATACCATCAAGGTCGACGAAAAAGACGCCAAGGATTACGTATCCGAGGTGGATCGCGCCGCTGAGCAAAAAATCATCGACGCGCTGCGCAAGGCCTACCCTACCCACGGCATTCTCGGTGAAGAAACCGGCATGCACCCGGGCAGCGGCGAAGGCGAAGAATACCTGTGGATCATCGATCCGCTGGACGGCACCACCAACTTCCTGCGCGGCATTCCTCACTTCGCTGTCAGCATCGCCTGCAAATACCGCGGTCGTCTGGAACACGCTGTTGTTCTGGACCCGGTTCGCCAGGAAGAATTCACCGCCAGCCGTGGTCGCGGCGCTCAACTGAACGGTCGTCGTCTGCGCGTCAGCGGCCGCACCAGCCTGGACGGCGCCCTGCTGGGTACCGGCTTCCCGTTCCGCGATGACCAGATGGACAACCTCGACAACTACCTGGGCATGTTCCGCGCCCTGGTTGGCCAGACTGCCGGCATCCGCCGCGCTGGCTCGGCGAGCCTGGACCTGGCTTACGTAGCGGCCGGCCGTTTCGACGCCTTCTGGGAGTCGGGCCTGTCCGAATGGGACATGGCTGCAGGCGCCCTGCTGATCCAGGAAGCCGGCGGTTTGGTGAGCGACTTCACCGGCGGTCACGACTTCCTTGAGAAAGGCCACGTCGTTGCCGGTAACACCAAATGCTTCAAAGCAGTACTGACGGCCATTCAGCCGCACCTGCCGGCCTCGCTGAAGCGCTAAGCGAGCAGCCACAAAAAAGCACCCTTCGGGGTGCTTTTTTTATGCCTGAAAATCCAATTCCCGAAAACACTACAGATCCAATGTGGGAGCGGGCTTGCTCGCGAAAGCGGTGCATCAGCCACAGTCAATATTGAATGTGAAGCCGCCTTCGCGAGCAAGCCCGCTCCCACAGTGGATTGGTGGTGATGCATAAATCGTGGACACAAAAAAAGCACCCCGCAGGGTGCTTCTTTTTGACTCTCAAACCTGAATATTTAGCGGTTCTCTTCGTTCTGCCCCAGGATCAGCTTGCCTTCCTTGTCGACCGGAATCTGATTACCCGGATCGCGATCCATCCGCACCTTGCCTTCCTTGCCATCCAGCGAATAACGCACGTCGTAACCTACGACCTTGTCACTGATGTCATTCACCGTATTGCAGCGAGTTTGGGTCGTGGTGTAGGTGTCGCGCTCCTGCATGCCTTCTTGCACCTTGTTACCCGCATAACCACCGCCGACCGCACCGGCCACCGTGGCGATCTTCTTGCCAGTACCGCCGCCGATCTGATTACCCAACAGACCACCCGCCAGCGCACCAACCACCGTACCGGCGATCTGGTGCTGATCTTTCACCGGCGCTTGCCGGGTTACTGCAACGTCCTTGCATACTTCACGTGGCGTCTTGATTTGTGTCTTGACCGGTTCAACGGCTAGAACTTGCGCATACTCAGGGCTGCTTTTTTTAACAAGGCTGTAGGTGGCAACAGCACCCCCGGCCGTCACACCAACAGCACCCAATACTGCACCAACCAGCATCGACTTGTTCACATGAACCTCCTGACCATCACATGCGGGACATGCCCGCGCTTCTCCTAGCCTTGGAGCATAAAAAAAGGCGCGAGTTCAACACTCGCGCCTTTTCGGCCAACAGCTGGAAAACGATAGCCGTTATGGGCGGTCGTCAACTTCCTTATCGGTAGCCACCGCAGGAATCAGATCCTCGGTGCTCAGGTTCAGCCAGATCAGCACGACGTTGGCGATGTAGATCGACGAGTAGGTACCCGCCAATACACCGACAAACAGCGCAATGGAGAAGCCGAACAGGTTGTCGCCACCAAAGAACAGCAGGGCCGCGATCGCCAGCAAGGTGGAGATCGAAGTCGCCATGGTCCGCAGCAGGGTCTGGGTAGTCGAGATGTTGATGTTCTCGATCAAGGACGCCTTGCGCAGTACACGGAAGTTCTCACGAACCCGGTCGAATACCACGATGGTGTCGTTGAGCGAGTAACCGATAATCGCCAGCACCGCCGCCAGCACCGTCAGGTCGAAGGTGATCTGGAAGAACGACAGGATACCGACGGTCACGATCACGTCGTGAATCAACGAAACGATGGCACCGACCGCAAACTTCCACTGAAAGCGGAAAGCCAGGTAGATCAGGATGCCGCCCAACGCCATCAGCATGCCGAGGCCGCCCTGGTCGCGCAGCTCTTCGCCGACCTGAGGGCCGACGAATTCGACACGCTTGACCGTCGCCGGGTTGTCGCCGCCGACTTTCAGCAGCGCTTCTGCCACTTGATGACCCAGCTGCGGGTCTTCACCCGGCATACGCACCAGCAAATCGGTAGTTGCACCGAAGCTCTGCACGATGGCTTCGTGATAACCCGATGTCACCAGTTGCTCACGCACTTTGGTGACGTCGGCCGGACGCTCGTAGGTCAGCTCAATGAGCGTACCGCCGGTGAAGTCCAGGCCCCAGTTCATGCCCTTATGGAAGACGCTGAAAATGGCCAGCGCCGTAAGGAACAATGTGACGCCGAACGCAAAGTTGCGAACGCCCATGAAGTTGATTGTACGTAACATGGCAGCCCCTTAAATCCACAACTTCTTGAAGTCACGACCGCCGAAGATCAGGTTGACCATCGCGCGGGTCACCATGATGGCCGTGAACATCGAGGTAAAGATCCCGAGGGACATGGTCACTGCGAAGCCTTTGACCGGGCCGGTGCCCATCGCAAAGAGAATCCCGCCGACCAACAAAGTTGTCAGGTTGGCGTCGAGAATCGCGGTGAATGCCCGGCCGAAGCCTTCGTTGATTGCCCGTTGTACGGTCATGCCCGCCGCGATCTCTTCACGTATCCGCGAGAAGATCAGAACGTTGGCGTCGACCGCCATACCCATGGTCAACACGATACCGGCGATACCCGGCAGGGTCAGCGTTGCACCCAGCAGCGACATCAGGGCCAGCAGCAGCACCATGTTCACTGCCAGAGCAACGGTGGCGATGATGCCGAAGAAGCGGTAGATGGCCATGATAAACAGCGAGACAAACAGCATGCCCCACAGCGATGCATCGATACCTTTGACGATGTTGTCGGCACCCAGGCTCGGGCCAATGGTGCGCTCTTCAGCGAAGTACATCGGTGCAGCCAGACCACCGGCACGCAGCAGCAGCGCCAGTTCGGACGACTCGCCCTGACCGTTCAGGCCAGTGATGCGGAACTGAGCACCCAGCGGCGACTGAATGGTCGCCAGGCTGATGATCTTTTTCTCTTCCTTGAACGTCTGGACCGGCACGTCTTTCTCGACGCCGTTAACCATTTGCTTGACGTAAGTGGTAACCGGACGTTGCTCGATAAAGATCACTGCCATGCTGCGACCGACGTTGCTGCGAGTCGCACGACTCATCAGCTCGCCGCCGTGGCCATCCAGACGGATGTTCACTTCTGGCGTGCCGTGCTCGCCGAAGCCAGCCTTGGCGTCAGTCACCTGGTCGCCCGTGATGATCAAGCCACGCTCGATCTGTGCTGGCGGACGCTTGCCTTCACGGAACTCGAACGTTTCGGAAGTGGCTTTCGAAGCACCTGGCTCAGCGGCCAGACGGAACTCAAGGTTGGCCGTCTTGCCGAGGATACGCTTGGCTTCGGCGGTGTCCTGCACGCCCGGCAGCTCAACCACGATGCGGTTGGCGCCCTGACGCTGAACGATTGGCTCGGCAACACCCAGCTCATTGACGCGGTTACGTACCGTGGTCAAGTTCTGCTTGATGGAGTATTCACGGATTTCCGCCAGCTTGGCCGGGGTCATCGCCAGACGCAGTACCGGCTGGCCATTGAGGTCGGCCGGAACAATGTCGAAATCATTGAAGCTCTTGCGGATCAGCGCACGGGCTTGTTCGCGGGCTGATTCATCAGTGAAGCCCAACTGAATGGCACCGTTGAGTTGCGGCAGGCTGCGATAGCGCAGTTTCTCTTTACGCAACAGGCTCTTCACATCGCCTTCGTACACTTTCAAGCGAGCGTCGAGGGCTTTGTCCATGTCCACTTCCAGCAGGAAGTGCACACCACCGGACAAGTCCAGACCCAGCTTCATCGGGTGCGCGGCCAGGCTGCGCAGCCATTGCGGGGTGGTTTGTGCCAGGTTCAGTGCAACGACGTAGTCATCACCCAATGCCTTGCGCACGACGTCCTTGGCAGGTAGCTGATCTTCAGCCTTGGTCAGACGAATCAGACCGCCCTTGCCGTTTGCTGCCAGGGTGGCAGCCTTGACGTTGATCCCGGATTCCTTGAGCGCTGCGCTCACACGATCCAGATCAGCCTGATTGACCAACAGCGCAGTGCTTGCACCGCTGACCTGAATGGCCGGGTCATCAGGATATAGATTGGGAGCGGAATAAATCAGACCGACCGCCAGCACCGCCAGGATCAGAATGTATTTCCACAGAGGGTATTTGTTCAGCATCACGCCGCCCGCTTATGACGCGGGGCGCCTTGCGCGCCCCGTCGATTGAGTAGAAGTTGAAACTTAGATCGCTTTTAGCGTGCCTTTTGGCAGCGTGGCGGCGATGGCGCCTTTCTGGAACTTCATTTCGATGGTGTCGGAAACTTCCAGAACAACGAAGTCGTCGGCCACTTTAGTGATCTTGCCGGCGATACCACCGGTGGTCACAACTTCGTCGCCTTTCTGCAAGCTGCTCAGCAGGTTCTTCTGCTCTTTGGCGCGCTTGGCCTGTGGACGCCAGATCATCAGGTAGAAGATGACCAGGAAACCGACCAGGAAAATCCACTCAAAACCGCCACCCATAGGGCCGGCAGCTGCCGGTGCAGCAGCGTCAGCCATGGCATTAGAGATAAAAAAGCTCATTTAGCACTCCAGTTGCAAATGTTGAATCTTGGGGTCAGAAAACTCAGTCCAAAGGCGGAACAGGTAACCCGCGTTTGGCGTAGAAGGCATCGACAAAGGCGGCCAATGTACCCTGTTGAATAGCCTCGCGCAAACCAGCCATAAGCACCTGGTAATGGCGCAAATTGTGGATGGTATTCAACATGCTACCCAGCATTTCGCCGCACTTGTCCAGATGGTGCAGATAAGCACGGGAGAAGTTCTGGCAGGTGTAGCAATCGCAGGTCGGATCCAGCGGCGAATCATCATGGCGATGGAACGCGTTACGGATCTTCAGCACGCCTGTATCAATGAACAGATGCCCATTGCGGGCATTACGGGTTGGCATCACGCAATCGAACATGTCCACACCGCGGCGCACACCCTCAACCAGATCTTCCGGTTTGCCAACGCCCATAAGGTAACGAGGTTTGTCAGCCGGCATCTGACCCGGCAGGTAATCCAGCACCTTGATCATCTCGTGTTTCGGCTCGCCCACCGACAGACCGCCAATGGCCAGGCCATCGAAGCCGATATTGTCGAGGCCTTCCAGGGAGCGCATGCGCAAATCCTGGTGCATCCCGCCCTGAACGATGCCGAACAGTGCCGCCGTGTTGTCGCCATGGGCTTCTTTCGAACGCTTGGCCCAACGCAACGACAGCTCCATCGACACCCGCGCGACGTCTTCGTCAGCCGGGTACGGGGTGCATTCGTCAAAGATCATCACGATGTCCGAGCCCAGATCGCGCTGGACCTGCATCGACTCTTCCGGGCCCATGAACACTTTGGCGCCGTCGACAGGAGAAGCGAAGGTTACGCCCTCCTCCTTGATCTTGCGCATGGCGCCCAGGCTGAACACCTGGAAACCGCCTGAGTCAGTCAGAATCGGGCCTTTCCACTGCATGAAATCGTGCAGGTCGCCGTGCTTCTTGATCACTTCGGTGCCAGGACGCAGCCACAAGTGGAAGGTGTTGCCCAGAATGATTTCCGCGCCTGTGGCGGTGATATCCCGCGGCAACATGCCCTTGACCGTGCCGTAGGTGCCCACCGGCATGAAGGCCGGGGTTTCTACGGTACCGCGTGGAAAGGTCAAACGACCGCGACGAGCCTTGCCGTCGGTAGCAAGTAACTCAAACGACATACGACTTTGGCGACTCATTCTGTTTCCTCAGGGCCACGTGGTGCTGGGTTACGGGTGATAAACATCGCATCACCGTAGCTGAAAAAGCGGTATTCATGCTCCACGGCGGCTTTATAAGCGGCCATGGCTTCGGGATAACCGGCAAACGCCGAAACCAGCATCAACAGCGTGGATTCGGGCAAATGGAAATTGGTGACCAGGGCATCGACCACATGAAACGGCCGGCCCGGGTAGATAAAGATGTCGGTGTCGCCACTGAACGGCTTGAGCACGCCATCGCGCGCGGCACTTTCCAGAGAACGCACGCTGGTGGTCCCCACGGCCACCACGCGACCACCGCGAGCGCGACAGGCTTCGACGGCATCGACCACGTCCTGACCGACTTCCAGCCATTCGCTGTGCATGTGGTGGTCTTCGATCTTCTCGACGCGCACCGGCTGGAACGTGCCAGCGCCGACGTGCAAGGTCACGAATGCCGTCTCGACGCCCTTGGCGGCAATCGCCTCCATCAGAGGCTGATCGAAATGCAGCCCCGCCGTCGGCGCCGCTACCGCGCCCAAACGCTCGGCGTAGACCGTCTGATAACGCTCGCGGTCCGAGCCTTCATCCGGGCGGTCTATATAAGGAGGCAACGGCATGTGCCCGACGCGGTCGAGCAGCGGCAACACCTCTTCGGCGAACCCCAACTCGAACAACGCATCATGGCGCGCCAGCATCTCGGCTTCGCCACCGCCATCAATCAGGATCTTAGAACCCGGCTTCGGCGACTTGCTGGACCGCACATGGGCCAGCACGCGATGACTGTCCAGCACCCGCTCCACCAGGATTTCCAGCTTGCCGCCGGAAGCCTTCTGGCCAAACAGCCGTGCCGGAATCACCCGGGTATTGTTGAACACCATCAAATCGCCCGGGCGCAAATGCTCAAGCAAATCAGTGAATTGACGGTGTGCCAGGGCGCCGCTGACCCCATCAAGGGTCAACAGGCGACTGTTGCGACGCTCGGCCAAAGGATGGCGGGCGATCAGCGAATCAGGGAGCTCGAAGGTAAAGTCAGCAACGCGCATGATGGGGTTCGTCTAGCAGGGCCGGGAAGTCTAGCGGAAATATCAAAAATTCTCCATGTACCTGATTGACCGACGGTTATCTCATCTCTATACTTCGCCGCCATTGAGCCCTGATGGCGGAATTGGTAGACGCGGCGGATTCAAAATCCGTTTTCGCAAGAAGTGGGAGTTCGAGTCTCCCTCGGGGCACCATATAGCAGTATCTGAAAGTCTCTACCAGGCTTTCAGACCCAGAGAAACCGGCCACTTGGCCGGTTTTTTTGTGCCTGTCTATCTACCCCTGTCTCTCCCTATACGTTGTATCCCTGTATCCCTGCTTGTATCCTGAGAAAAATACCGAACTTTGGGATACAAGGATGAAGCGCGCAGATATCAAGCGCCGCCCTCTCGCTGACACGACACTTGCGGGGCTGGAGCCGGAATCAAAGGAATACCGGGAGCTGGACGGAAACGGCCTCTACTTCAGGGTCAAACCTGATGGTGGTAAATCTTGGCAGCTCCGCTACAAACGTCCGGCGGGTAATTGGGCCTGGATGGGGCTCGGGGGATACCCGGAAGTAAGCGGTGCATTGGCACGGGACAAAGCTGCCGATCTACGCAAAGTAGTGAGTAGCGGTGCCGATCCCCTTGAACAAAAGCGATCCGCGAAAGCTGCTATCGATGCGGCTAAGACCCGAACCTTTCGAGCTGCCGCTGATGCCTGGCTGAAGGCAAAAGAGGAAAAGGGTCTCGCACCCTCCACTCTCAACAAAATCCGCACCTACCTCGACAAAGACATACTCCCGGCCCTGGGAGATAAGCCTCTAGACGAAATCACCCGTACCGACTGCGCGGAACTCCAAGCATCCATCGAAGCCCGGGACGCACACAACGTGGCTGAAAAGTGTCGCACCTGGATAAATCAGATCTTCGGGCGAGCCATCGGCTTAGGCCTGACTGAAAACGATCCGGGCAGCCGCCTTCGGGATATTGCGGCCCAAGCACCTAAGACTCAGCAGCATCCACATTTGTTGGAGCCTGAACTGGGCGAGTTTCTCCAGGCACTCAAAAACACACCGGCCAGATTGACTGCTCGCACAGCCGCTTGGCTTTGTGTATGGACGGCATCGCGACCCGGCATGGTCCGTTTGGCTGAATGGAAGGAGTTTGACCTTGAGAAAGCCATTTGGACCACACCTGCCGCCAAGATGAAGATGCGTCGAGATTTTGTCTGCCCACTTCCCCACCAAGCAGTTGCAGCGCTGAAAGAACTGCATTGCTTAACCGGGAGGAGTCGCTGGCTCTGCCCTGGTGTTGGAGCCAAAAATCCAACCATCAGCGAAAATACGATCAATAAGGTCTTCGCCACTATTGGCTATAAAGGCCGCTTAGTTGGACACGGTACTCGGCACACTGCGAGTACGCTGCTTCGAGAACATGGCTGGCCGAAAGAACATGTTGAAGCGCAACTTGCTCACAAAGAGGAAGGTATTTCGGGGATATACAACAAAGCTCAATACCTTGAGCAACGCATTAAAATGATGCAGTGGTATGCAGATCACCTTGATGCGCTAGCTGCTGGAAATGTGGTGAAAAGGAAGTTCGGAAAGGCAGTCTGACAACCATGATCGCCCCCCCCTAAAAAATCAGTGTAACGCGTGTTACAGGTGTAACGATAAAGTATAAACTATTGATATTATTGAATATTTTAATCGTAACACCTGATCATGAGTCAACGTACACGAAGTGTAACTCGGCTATTACGTGTAACAACCGTACGCATCTCACCATCGCAACCGCCTTGCTCGATGAGCGCCCTCACGCCTGCGGGCCAGACCTCGTTTGCGAATGCTTAACTGACATACGTCGCTGGTTGAGCGCTAAAATCTAGGGCGTGGGATCGCCGATGAGTGAGTGTCCAAACTCTCTCTGGATGAATAACGCACCAACCTGAACGCCATCTCGATCACAGTCAAAAACTGAGCAGAAGCAATTACTGTACTGCCGCGTTCACCCTGTGTTGTACCTGTATTGACTACACATTCACCGGTCTAGAGACAAAGTAGTTTTCTTCGTCTAGATAAATGTATAGATAGATACCCCTGTATCCATACCCAGGGGTTTTCTATGACACACCAGTCCTTCAAATCAGCAAATTCTTTCGAAACCCACTCGCTCCAAGCGACCGACATAAACGCTAGGCGAGCCAGTCACCCTGCCGCTGACCCTTCAGCAATTCTGATTCGTATGCCAGAAGTAATGGCCATCGTTGGACTTGCACGCCCAACGATTTACAAACTGATGCAGCAAGCGGATAGCGAATTCCCACTTCCAGTAAAACTAAGCGGTAGTAAAGCTCGCGGAGCTCCTGTCGCCTGGGTTCTTGATGAAGTCCAAAGTTGGGTGCGGGCTCGCATTTCGGCAAGAAACAAGGTGGCGGCATGAGAAGACCACCTCCTTCGCTCTCAAAACTCAGGTCATTTCAGGCATTGCACGAAGTTGGATTTTCCAAAACACGAATCCAACGTTTCGAGCGATTGTGCAGAAAACACGAGCGGCGCGGACGGACTCTAGGCGTATTGAGCTGGACGGATGGAGTTTGGTGCCTGTTGATCATGCATGCAGATCAGTTGGGTGTTGTTGTCTTGGATGAAGCCCAGGCAACAGATGCCTATCACGATGCCCGCCAGATGATTCGCGATGGCTATTCCCCCGTGCTCACCTTGCGTCACGAGCGCGATGCTTGAAATGAAAACGCCCCCGGGAGCGATCCGGAGGCGTTGAGGTAAATCTATATGCACGAACAATTTATGCCGCATCGGAAAAATGCGCAACATCTCCACACGGTTGCACTTTTGAAACCGGGACGCTACTCTTCGGCCGTCGCTGCAAATTCAGCGACCGGGTTTTGCAGCCCGAACATCGTTAGGCGCATGAGCGCCACCGTTCCGAAAGCTGGCGCTTTTTTCATGCCTGCAACTTCGTTTTATGGTGGCTGTGCGTGGGGCGCTTTCGAGCGCGCCGGGTGCCTAACGTCCCGGTCTGCAAACCTGCGTACAGCCGCCACCCAATCTTGTTTTGCAGCAAGTAGTGGCGGTTCCTCAACGTTAGGAGCCTCACCGCATGAATCATGCCCTCAATCCGTCCAAAAATCGCGCCGCTGCCCATCGTGCAATGGCTCTCGCCGCTCTACACGCCAACTCCAGCCTCGCTACACGTCTCACCCGATACAACGCCCATATGGCCAAAGCCCGCGTGCTCGAAGCCGCAGGCGGTGCCCAATGAACAACGCCCTGAGTTGTGCCCTGCCTGAAGACCTGCTCTGCGTTAATCCGAAAGCGGAAGCCGGTGTGCCTATCGACGCCATCACCTGCGCCATTGATCGCGCCGACTCGGTGCTGACGCTGCTGGAGGATCACTTCGAAAGCGAATCCTCGCGCCTCGCCAATCACATCATTGCCGCTGTTCTTTGGGACGTGCGCGGCACCCTCGGCCTGATCAAAACCCTCGCCTTGCACGGCGACACCACCTCTACGCCTGCTGCACAGAAAGGCGGTGCGCTATGACCACATCCACCACCCGCGGGCACGTCACATTTACTCGCGTGAATGCCACCGATTTGAAGTTGTTCCGGGTCAATGCCGGAGTACCGGTCGAGGATGCACTGGAGATGGTTTCCCTGCTGCAACATCACGCCAACCAGCTGAACTTCGACGCCGCCATGAGCGACCACGGCGAGCGTTTCAGTTGGCCTGCTCTGTACCTTGGCGAGATGGCCAAAGCATTGATCGCCGACATCAATGACGCGCTGTTTTTGGTGAGGGCTGACGCATGAGCCAACGCCCGAGCAACTCCGCGAAACGTCCCAGCTTCGTCGACGTGAAAACCGCCGCACTGAAAGACATTGATCGTGTCCTGTCGCACTGGTTGCCCAATGGCAAGCGCGTAGACGGTGGCAAGGAATACACCGCACCGAATCCGACCCGCAGCGACAAACGCGCCGGTTCGCTAAAGATCAATTTGAGCAAGGGCACGTGGGCCGACTTCGCTACCGGTGACAAGGGCGGTGACCTGATCGATCTGGTGCGCTATCTGGACGGGGGCACCGACGTCGAGGCCTGTAATAAACTGGCAGATCTGCTCAACGTATCGCCCGGCGCCGCCCAGGCCAAGCCAGCGCCTGCCAAGACAAAAGCACCTGAGTGGATTGCCATTCAGCCGATCCCGGCCGAGGCCATGAACAAATGCCCGGCCAAACACCGGCAACACGGCGCACCGTCCAAAGTCTGGATTTACCGCAACATTCAGGGCCAGCCGGTCATGGCGCTTTATCGCTTCGATTTGGGGCCGGATGAGGACGGCAAAACGCGCAAGGTATTTGCCCCCTTGACCTGGTGCCAGCGTACCGACGGTCAAACGCAGCAATGGCGTTGGCAAGGTCTGCCGGAGCCGCGTCCTCTGCTGCGCCTTGATGAACTGGCGCAACGCGCAGAGGCTCCGGTCATTCTCTGCGAAGGCGAGAAAGCTGCCGACGCCGCCGCCGAACTGTTGCCCGGCTACGCGGCCACCTGCTGGCCGAACGGCTCCAACTCCTGGCACAAAGCCGACCTGACACCGCTCAAGGGTCGCGAAGTGCTGTTGTGGCCGGACAACGATGTCAGCGGCAAAGCCTGCATGGAAGCCATTGCCGATAACCTGCGTGAAATCGGCGCCGCGTCGGTTCGGGTCATCGCGCTGGAGGCGTTCAAACGCAAGCCTACGCTGAAGAACGGCGCCGCAGCCTATGCCAAAGGTGGTCAATGGGACGACGGCGACGATGCAGCCGATGCACTCGCCAAAGGCTGGACAGCGACCCACTTCGCCGAGCTGGAAAGTAGCGGTGAACTGTTCGGTTTGGTTGTCGAGAAGTCGGAGCCTGAGCAGGCCGAGGCCAATCCGGAACCGAAGGCAAAAGCAGCAGCCAAGCGTCCCTCGAAGCCAAAAAATGACCTGCTGCCCGGCGGCTTTCGCCTGACAGCCGAAGGCGTGTTTTATTCCGGTGACGATGGCGAGGCACGCCCGGTGTGTTCGCCGCTGGAGATCCTGGCGCGCACCCGAGATGCGCAGGGCCACAACTGGGGTTTGCTGGTCGAGTTCGATGATCCCGACGGGGCGAAAAAACGCTGGAACATCCCGGCGCGGACCATGACCGGCGACTTCGGCAAGGACGTGCTCGGCCCGCTGGTGGACATGGGTTTGCGCCTGGCTGGCAGTCGCTCCGGGCGCAATGCCCGCAACGACCTGCAGAGTTACCTCGGCGGCTTCGACAGCGCCCAGCGCGCACGCTTGGTCACCCGTTTGGGCTGGCATGACAGCGCGTTCTTGCTGCCCGAACAGCAGGTCGGCTTGCACACTGAACACCTGCACTTCTATGAGGCCGGCGCGCAGCTTCCGCCGATCAGCGAAGCCGGCACTCTTGAACAGTGGCAAGAGCAGATCGGCGCCTTGTGCATCGGCAATCACCGCTTGGCGTTTGTGGCCAGCGTGGCGTTTGCCGGTCCGCTGCTGCATATGCTTGGCCATGAGTCGGGCGGCTTTCACCTCTACGGTGACAGCTCGGGCGGCAAGACCACCCACCTGCAGGTGGCCGCCTCGATCTACGGCGGGCCGCGTCTGGTGCGCTCTTGGCGCTCGACGGATAACGCCCTGGAATCCATCGCCGCCGCGCATTCAGACGGGCTCCTGGTGCTCGATGAAATCGGCATGTGCGACCCGCGCATCATTGGCGAGACGGTGTACATGCTCGGCAACGGCACCGGCAAGGCTCGGGCTAATGATCGAGGACAAGCAGGCCGCCAGGTGCAGGAGTGGCGCTTGCTGTTTCTCTCGACCGGCGAGAAGACGTTGGCGCAGCACATGGCCGAAGCCAACAAGGAACTGAAAGCCGGCATGGAAGTACGGATGCTCGCCGTGCCAGCCGACGCCAGCAAAGGCCTCGGCATGTTCGATGTACTAAACGGTTTCGATGACGCGGCGGCCCTCTCCGATGCACTTAAGGCGCGGGTTGCCAAGTACTACGGTACACCGCTCACCGCCTTCCTGGCGGCCCTCTGTGAGCCCGGCAAGCGGCATGGTTGGTCAACGATCCTGCGCCATACCTTGGAGGGCTTTATTGCCAAGGCACTTCCTGCCTCGGCCAGCGGTCAGGCGCATCGAGCAGCCGCTCGCTTTGGACTGGCCGCTGCTGCCGGCGAACTGGCCACCGCGATGGGAATTACCGGCTGGCCAGATGGCACCGCTACCACTGCGGCCCGGGTGTGCCTGAGTGCTTGGATGAATGAGCGCGGCGGCGCCGGGAACCTTGAAGGGGACGCGATCTTGGCGCGGTTGCGCCAGGTCATCGAACGCTTCGGCGAAAGCCGTTTCACCCGCTGGGAGTCGGCTGCCGCAAAGATCGATGAGCACGGTCCACGCACCATTGACCGATTGGGCTTTCGTAAAACGCTGGAGCACGGCCTGGGTGATGCGTTGCATACCACCAATACCTACTACGTGTTGCCGGAGGCTTGGCGCTCCGAAGTGTTTAAGGGCATGAACATCAATGCCGTGAACAAGGAGCTGATACGTCGGGGCGTCCTTGAGCCGGGGCCAGATGGCAAAGCCTCCTGCGCCGTCCGTTTGCCCGGCATGGGGACTCAGCGGTGCTACGTGGTGAAAACCATACCGGGAACGGATGAAAGCGAGGCACAGGCCGCCTGACGGTGAGCCTGCTGACTGAGGTAGAGCCGGCTCAATCGGCCTCGCCAGCCACTGCGAACCCAACCCAATGACATAGGAAAAAACCATGAACCAAATTGAACAACTGAAAGACGCACGCGCCAAATTGACCAGTGAAATGGAAGCTATCAAAAGGGAACTGCCGCCTTTTGAAGTAGCACTTCAAAGTGAGGAGGTCATCAACCAAGGCCGCGAGAGCGACGTCAGACATGAAATCAGCAGTCGAAAAATCAAGATCGACTCGCTCGATCATCAGATATTCCGACTAGATCAGAAGCTGGACCGCCTGGAGATGCTGGCCAACCGAGAAAGCTTAATGGAGGGCTACATTGCAGACATGGCGAACTGGATGGCGGATGAACTGGAGCTCAACGCTAAACGGCATAGCCTCAGCACTCGCCTAGAGGAAATTCGCCAGCAAACGCAGGAAGAGATGGCCGGCGCAAGGCAGGCTGAGACCCATGCCGCTACCGCTTACGCACAGGCCGTGGCCTGGGGCGACGTCGACGGCGAAAAAGCAGCCAGCATCGACGCTCAGAAAGCCGCGAAAAACCTCACTACCGCCACAGAACAACATCGCCGCCAGCTCCTGATCATCACCGCCTTGGAGCAAGAGTTGGCCATCGTAGAGCGACATATCAGCGAGGCTCAAGTAGAACACCAAAAAATTGAGGACACCGCCATGTGGCTAGCCCACAACGCCCTGGAGGAAGCGTGGAATGAAGCCGCCCAAACGCTGCTAGATGTGGGAGGCAAGCTTTACGCCGCAGCTCGGCTGATTGGCCGCGACCCAGTGTCCTTATTCAAGCTCGACATCCCTGAGCAAGGCGAAAACTTCGGTAGTTGGGGATGGAGCGATCTGGCAGATCGTGGCATCCAGCATCGCACGCGCGATCTGCTCTCGATGTAATGCCGACTCCCTGAAGCAGCCTGCTTTCGCGGGCTGTTTGAATCACGCCAAGGAATGAAACCATGAATACAGCGACACAAAACAGCTCTTCCATATCCGAAACGCTTAAAGCGAGAAAAGCTCACCTAACCGGCTTACTCAAGATCGTGGATACCAAATTCGGAAAAAGCACAGCGATACAGAAGCTCACCATCACAGCGATCAAGGCAGAAATGGGGCTAATCGAACACAAGCTGAAAAAACGGTGATAAGGATAGACGGAAGCTCGCGAATGCTTCCGTTGCATTCTAATTCGATGGAGCATTTCCAGCGGCCGCCATTGATTGGCGCATGCTTACTAGGCGCTGGACTATCTAGTCCTCTGCTAATTAATACTCATCCGCCCAGTAAATGTGCATTCTATTAATTTCTGTCTCGCGAATAGTATCCTCACACAATGTTCGTAGGTGGGGTTGATAGTCCAACCAAAAGTTAGCGTGTTGCGGGTAAAAATTATCGAATATAAAGTTTAAAAAATCGCCTGCAGATAACGGCGACCTCATTGCCACCCGACAATCAGACGAAATGGTGGTCATATGAGCTACCGGATGATGCATATCTTTTAAGACAATATCTGTCGTATAGTCAAAACGTAAATAACCTTGACTAATCAGGTGATTGCCAAGTGAGCCACGATCTAGTTGAGAAAAAAAATCAGCAATCTCAATTTCAGCTGGCCGCTCTAAAAGCACATCATTTCTTATAGGGCATGGAATATATAAATAACGATGCCTTACTATCTCTGAATTCTTAATCTCCCACTCAACAGAAAGTAATGAGTAATCAAAAAGAATGGCCGAGTATCGCTCTTCCGATATCAATCTAATATACTCATCGAAACTCAAATTCTTTGTGTCAATCATTCCCACCTCAATAGCAGGAGCGACGCTGAATAGGCGCGCAGCTCCTTGTGTAGCGAGGTGCGTGTTTACATGCCTAAAAATTCCTTGTGCGTAACCTTCATATAAAAAGGTATTTAGCACTTTGACGGCAGAAACAGGGTTCATTGCGGCCCCAAATTCTTCAAAACCTCTTGGATATCGATAGGGATTTGCTCCCAAGGAACGTCTTTCACTTTTTCAAGAACGTCCCTGACACTTGTGAAACCATCACTCTCATCTGGGACAAGGCTTAGAGCATCTGCAGCTGAAGAAAGTTGTGGGATTTGCTCTTCCGCCGGGTATTCAAAATTAAGTGAGTAGCCGTTATCAACGATATTTGCGTATTCGGCTATGATTCCGTCGAAAGCAGAAGTAACACCGCAAACGTAAGCCCAGGCGCGAGACCTGGTAATTGCAGTGAATAAAATGTTCCGTTTCTGCTTTAATTCCTTTCCTTGGTTGCAATAATCGGCATCAATCACGAAGACGACTGGTGCTTCGTTGCCTTTCGCACGATAGATATGAGTTATAGAAATCATATCTTCTGCAAATAACGAGTCTCTGGAAGAGTTGACTCCCGGAATTCGCCCCATCAAACCTTCACGCTGCAGGGCTATCAACATCCGAGCAGAAATTGATTTGCTTTTATATGTGTCGGGTATGACAATCAAGAAGTCAGAGCATTGGAGGTCCTCCTCTGCAATTAATCTTTTTATTTCATTAGCGACCCATTGGTACTGACTAAGCACGTCCGCAAATTTTTTGAACTGAATCACTTCATCTGGCTTTAGTAATCGTCCAAAAAATTCAGGCACGCTTTCTGGATCGCGAATAAGCTCTACATCCTTACCAAATTGAAGCGACCCAGACTTAATTTGATATCCTAGGCGTTCCCATATCTTCGGCTGTGGAAACATCTGCACAACCGGTTCTCTGTAAATTCCAAAGCCAAGTCCGTGGGCGATGACCAATGATTCTGGAGGCGTCCTGTAGCATCTAGGCAAGACGATATCCTCTTGAGGATAATCTACTTTATTTTTAAGTGCGACAAGCGGAGTGCCATTTAAGTCCACACCAAATAAATCTTTAGGTGATGGCAGTTGCGTATCGCCTAAGCTTTGCAGATCGTCATAAGCCCAGATAATACGCTTTGGATCTTTAACTGTTTTATAAACGAGCCTAAAAAATGGCGTAGGAAGATCTTGAGCCTCATCGATTAGAACCATATCAAATAGGTCGAGTTCTTTTTCTCCCATGGCATCCAAAGCTTCTTGGCAAGCACCTGAAAATGCAGTGTTATAGGTCCATTTTCGAGAGGCGGACGAAAAATCCCGATAAACCGAACCAATTTGATGCACAATT
The DNA here is from genome assembly GCF_019219045.1 of Pseudomonas sp. PDM25. Lineage (NCBI taxonomy): Bacteria > Pseudomonadati > Pseudomonadota > Gammaproteobacteria > Pseudomonadales > Pseudomonadaceae > Pseudomonas > Pseudomonas sp. PDM25. Next base: position 131,672 of record NZ_JAHUWL010000013.1, on the reverse strand, counting down.
TTTGAATATATTCCTGGCTTGGATGAATCACCCCATGAATGAAGTATATGGAGCTTCGTCCAGTCGGGCTCATCATTAATTTGTGAATATACGAATCTAGTCAAAAGGCTTTCGAACTGTTGATACAAAGCTCTAGAGTTGAAAGTAATTGCAATGTCCCAATCCGGTCTTTTAACATGCAGATAAGCGGCTTTCAAAGCCAAAACGACAGTTTTACCCGATCCCGCTAGGCCTCTGATGCGTTGGGGCCCGTTAACATATTCAATAGAGCCGCGCTTTTGCCATAGGTCTAGATTCGCGATCTGCTCTTCAATACGCTTGATTACGGCACCTCGGGAGTCGTCCCGGGTGATGTTTAGACGCTTTTTCTGCGGTTTAAGATTTGAGATTCGCTGAATGGCTGCATTCAGATGCTGTTCTTGGTCTGAAGTTAGATTAGCATCCGATAGTGACTCATAAAAATCAGATAGAAATTCAATCGAAGACTCGTGGAATTCGTCTTGAGATTTAAGGCCGCCAGCTACTGGATTTAATGTGACCGTCGAGATGTCAACGACTAGTGATCGACCCTTCCGTAGCTCTTTGAAAGAGTTAAGCCTATTGAATAGGGCTGCATACAACTGTTCCTGCCGAGCAGTCGACGAAGTTGGAATGCTGCCAGGTTTGTGATCTGTTACCTCGCCTGCCGAGTACAGATCAAAAACTATTATTCCTCGATTTGGAGAAACTAACAGCGCATCAAACTCAATCTTTCCATCGTCAATAGATAATACTGGATAGCCGATATAAAGAGTGCCAGTGCATTTGGCCTCTTTTACCCCACTAACGAACTCACGTACCTGAGTTAGGTCAGAGTACTCACCATATACAACATCCAATTGGTTTGTAGCTTGAGTCATGCTGGTATCTTCTTTTGGTCCTTGCACCCTAGCCCCTTATCTTGTGACTGGACGTGCCGGCGGAGAGCGCCGGTGAGCCAATGACTCACCGTAAACGCCTTAGTAATGTTGCCTCGCAGTGTCATCTACGCATGCTATGGCTTGCAAGCATTTTGCTGGGGGTCTTCAAGGCAAACAACGTCAGGTTCAGACCTCGTCACAGCTATGACTGGGCCTCTTGGGCTGAGTCCTCTGGCGGCCAACTTCCCAATATCTGCCGCTTTTGACAGACAGCTTGGGGTCGGTTGCAGCCCTTCGTGACAGGCAGCAATCGGCCGAGGCTGTGTAAAAACGTTTTAGAGCACATTTGACGGTCACAACTAGAACGAAAATCGTGTTCCTACGCAAATTTCAGGTCTGCCGACTAGCCAGCGCTGGCAGATTTTACGTAGCAACGCAGACTTCCAAACGGTGTCTGCGTTTTTTACGCACTCTGGGCCAAAAGCGGGCACTCAGTGCTGAGTCTATGTCACGTGCGGATAGGCGTGTGTACGGGAAGTGCGGCATGAATCCAGTTAGCCTGCGTCAGCGCCCGAATTCCATCACTTCTAACATCTGGGTTTCCATCAAGAGCACGAAGCGTGACGATGATGGTAACCGGAAGCGCATGCGTCAGAGCTGGTTCGAAAGCTCGAAGCATTGCCGTGGCTTGAAGCCCCCAAGTCTCAACGGCTGTGCCTTGAGGAAAGCTCTTGCGATGAACCTTCACCGGCGACCATTTGCTTCCATGCTCCACTTGGGCGGCTTCATAGCCACTTTGTCCCTCCTCGCCATCCATGGGAACCTTACCTTTAATGTTATTGCCGTCGATTTCGCCAAAGCTAAGTTCAACATTGGCACGAACGTATTCACTGCCGGCACCAGGATCAACCGGTGGTGCGTAGGCAGCGGTAATGATGATCTCACCTCGAAATTTTCCGTTGTGAATCAGAGCATCCGGGATTGGATATGAAGCTTTACGCCACCGCATTCCCGGTACCAGGTCCGCCTGGAAAACCATTGTGAAGCTGTCGTTGCTGTCATACAGACATTTCAGAATCGCCTCTGGCCTACCTGCCCCATGATATCGGCGCTCGAACGCCTCGTAATCAGGTGACGACAGCTGCGCAGAATGGATCATCAGGGCTTTTACCAATGCAGGCGTCGGTGTCAAAGCTCCATGCCCAGTCACGGCCAACCAGGCGTTGGCGGCCATTGCAGATGCGATGGGGGCTGCGTAACTCGTCCCAAAGCCATAGCCCAACTGATTTTTCGGCGTGAGTACTTTAAGGCTGCACGGACCTGCTGCCCAAGGCGCATGAACGCCTCCCCCAACATGGCTTATATCTGGTTTAGGTGTAAAGACCGGGCCTGGGCCGCAGCGAGAATATGGCGTAGGGTGCCCGGCTGCAGAGAGCGCCCCGGCAGCGTCAACGTGAGAGATCGATCCCACGGTTAGAGCTCGAACAGATTCACCAGGACATGAAACGCGGTCGGCGAGTTGCGCAGGGTTTGGCCATGTCCGGCGCGGCTGATCGAGATAGTTCCCAGCAGCGACAACGAAGAGAACTCCATATTTGTCGCTAAGGTCATCCAGTGCCATGGACATTTCGCTGAAGCTGTGCTCATCACACGCCGCGCCGCCAAGCGAAAGATTCCATACTTTGATATCCGGTCGGCGCTGAACCGCCTCTCGCAACCTCAGCTCCAACTCACCGAAGGAAGATCCTGCAGCTTCTAGCGCGCATACGTCATGTACATAGGCCTGTGTCGGAGGTATCCAAGCGTGCCCATCATTAAAATGAGCCGCACCTGCCACGAGGGAGGCGACTGCCGTGCCGTGCTCGAAATTCGTGTCAGGCGGAAGAACGTAAGTGTCTCGACTTTTTACCCAATCGGTTATCGCCAACGCGTCTCTGCTCACTCCCGTGTCGAAGACTGCCACTGTAGGATAAACAGTGTTAGCAGGGGCGGCCGCACTACCTGACGCAGCAGTTACCGGCACACTTACTGAGTTACGACTGTAGAAGGTTGGTTCGGCGTATATCTGGCGTGCGCCGGGGTAGTCCAACAAGCTCGAAAGGGCTGAGTCATCGAGTCGATCTATGCGCCGTATCGCAATGAGAGGCAGGCCTCTCCCAATGGGGATTTCGGAGTAATCAATACTCAGCGATTTCAACAACCGGAGGATGGCTTCCTGATTGATGCTGTTGAAATCTGACCGCTGATATTGGAAAAGCCTCAGCAGGCCGCTTCCCTTCTGCTGCAGTTCAGCGGAACCACCAGGGTTACGACGAGCACGGCCCCAAGGCTCGATCCCTTCAATAGCGCTGAGATTAGCGGTAATCACCTTCGTTCTGCGCGTCAAAATGGCGCTGTTAAGAGCAGAGATAGCTCTTCCATCTGCAGAAACTAACATCTCGTCAATGTTGGCGTGACCTGCAGGTTGCAGTCCCGTCTCTTGAGTAAGCTCGATTGGCCGATGGGACTTCGCTATCCCTTTTTCCCTAAGGCGGAAGACAAACGTCGACAGCTGCGATGGATACCTTTCCTGCTCACCAGACAAAGCTGACGAGGCTTGCAGCAAGCTCTGCGAAAGAGTTTTTCGGTATTCGTCATCCACCGGCACCAGAAGCTTCTTGCCCCCACCCGGTGGACGCTCAACCGAACTGAGGTCTATCGGGGAAAATGGGACATGAATAAAGGGGTTTTCAGTCCGTGGACTGGGCCGATCCTGGAGTGATTCTGGACCTTTCTTGCGTGCCATGGTCGCTGCCTTCCTTGATTACTTTGCCTATATGCCTTGTCGACAAGCCGTACAGCTTTGCGAGTGCTCTCAAGGAAAAATGCTTAGGAGACCACTCTCGCAGCCAATAAATCTCAGCCTCGACGGTTGATAGCAGTATGCCACTGGTTATTGCAAGATTTAAACCTAGCCGTCGTACCAGCTCTAACTCACTAATTTCTTTAGCACCTGCCAAAACAGTCGTTCGCTTCGCATCCAGGCAAACCTGCTCGATGTTCGCACCGGTAATACCCGCGGAGATACCCGCGAGATGGTCCAGGTCAATTCCCTCATTCGTATACGGCAACAAAAACTGAGCCCATAGCTGCCTACGTAAAGCAGTGTCTGGAATAGGCATGGGTACGCGGAAACCGAAACGTCGCCACACTGCTGGATCCAGCAAGCGATCATGATTCGTGGCAGCAATGACGACGGTGCTTTCAGTCATCGCGTCGATGTTCTGCAGCAGCGCGATAACGACACGTTGAAGCTCTCCAACATCTCGATCGTTCCCCCTAGCGCTCGCGAGGGCATCAAACTCGTCGAGAAGAAGTACACAAGGTCTTTGTTGCGCGAACTCAAAAACTCTTCTCAGGTTTCTACTGGTCTGCCCTAAAAGACTACTCACTAGAGTATCGCAGCGCACTGTAAGCAGCGGCAGGCTGAGCTTAGCAGCGATATAGCGCGCCAATTTGGTTTTTCCGGTCCCAGGTAGTCCGTAAGCTAACAGCCTACTCGGCATCGCTGCATTAACCCGCGCGAGCTCGTCGTAACGTTGGACGTTGGCTATGAACTCACTGATTCGTGAGGCGATCGCACTCGGCAGCAGAAGAGAAGTTTCATCTTCCAATGGATGGCTTACGTCCACTGTATGCAAGTGGCTTTCACCGTCAACAGGCAGGTTGCCAAAGCTGAATCCGTTCGAAGCATCCTGGGCATTTGCTAGCGCGACAGGTGCTCGGGCAAGTCGCTCGCGAATCATGCGGGCTTGCTTACCATCTCCGGCCTGTTCCAGCTTCTCAGCAAGAAGTCCTGCATAGTTAGAGGCCATGCTGGCATTGGCCTTCAGTGCGCCATCAAGGATTTTCAGTATTTCGGAGAGATGTTCCAAGTGAGCTACCAATCAAGAGATTCGTTTCATATTTCTGCGTTAGTGTAACGCATAAGTCCGGTTTCGCTACGAAATCAGGCAAGTTTGAAACGGATAATGCATCCCGCCCGCGCCGAACGACGCTCTGAGTTGCAAAGCCACCGGAGGTCGCGGTTCACAACCATCCTTGTTGTGGGGACCACTTGGGGAATGGTCAGGCCGATTGCGGCCTACGGTTTACCCTTGTAAACGCTGCTGTAACACCTATTTGGTTTGTAACACCAAACTCATGCGAAAGATAAATGGTGTGTGACGACAATAAAGTCCAATAAATTCAATTATTTAGCACGATCTGTAACACCCGCAACACCTGTAACACGCCTTTTCGAGCCCCACACCCCATCAGTAAGAGCACCGCCAGCGAAAGCAACACTGGGCCTGGTATCGACTAATGGATAATTCGAGCGCTGAATCGCCGAACACCAGAAAGTTTGAGGTCCCATCTGCTAACGACGAACGGAGGAAATGCATCGCAAGGCACCGACATCGCCTGGGACCCTGAGGACATTTGGTGGGTACGGGGTCGGAAACCCGCGAGCTCAGGGGGCTGGCCAAAGAAAAAATTCGGTTAACAGTGAACTCAGGTTAACAGGCACCCAAATTGTGCCGGGGCCCCTGAGGAATTACCCTCGACACGGGGCGAGTAACCCGCCCGATCTTGTTAGCGGAAAGGTGCCCAGCTTAGTGAACAGGTGAACTTGGTGAACTGCGGTTCACCTGTGCATTTGCCCTATGGCTGTGGAGATGGTCGGGGACCCTGGACAATTGCGATTGGTACGGGGCAGAGAACCCGCGCGTTCGTGTTAGCGGCTGAATTTTTTAAGTTAGTTGACAGGTTGACGGAGTTGACTCGGTTGACCAATGCCAAGCGTGCGTTATCAGCAACACAAAGGGGCATCATTACCGAGACGGTAACGATGCCCCTTTTTCTTCAAGATCCTTTCAATTTCAACGTTTGAAATTTCAGTAAGCTGCGTAGCCTGTCGCTAACACGATGTCGCGGGTTTCCGACCCCGTGCTATAGGAAAATCCTCAGGGGCCCCAGGCAATTTCGGAATTTTGGTAGTACCCAAGAATAAAGACGGACATGTTTTCCACAGCACTGAATCCGTTGCCACCAACGTACGCAGAACAGAAAGCCAAGATAGAGCGTTCGAGCATCACCCCGTAAAGTGGTCGACACAACCTATGGTTGGCTCTATCGGGTGTCTTCCGATGCTAGCCTGCGAACACACCACACACTGAAGGAGACAGCGCATTTGCGCTGACAGGGATGAAGAGCTTGGCATACCGACAACACTTCGAGTTCGACGACCATCAATTGGACCGCATTGCTCATCTTTTGCTATTGAAAGGCTTCTGCCTGGAGCATCAGACACAGCTGCAAAAAAACTACTCGCTCGAAAACGACATGCAATACACATCGTTCTTTCTCGGCATATCAGATGAAACGGATGCCTTGATCTACAACTTCGTCAATGACGAAGCCACGTCATGTTTTGTCGAACGGGGGCCAACGGAGAGGATTTTTGACGTGATCCTCGAACGCAACCGTAAACGCGAAGACTTTCCTACCCTTTGGAGGGCCAACGAGGACTACCAGAGCGCGACTTACAACTATCGAGATCGATATGTGGGCCGGTGTTATCTCGATTTCACCATCGGTACCTACTCGACCTTTGAGTTCTGGATGTCGAAAATTTACGTCGCTCTACGCGCGAATGAACCCGAGCTCCCAAGCAAGAGGAAGACCAAGCTGAAGGAATTTATCAAAGAGTACAACGACACCATGGATGAAGCGCTGCAAGAGCAGCTTCTAGAAAAAATGGGGAAGGTTGGCGGGGGCCAATCTGGTGCAGGGGAAATAGATTTTGTTTTCTCAAAGATAAAATCTTACACGCGGCCGTCGATGGAACGCGACCGACAGTTCATAAGGAGCTATGCGGCTTTGCGCAATACCGTGCATAACATGGGCGTGAGCAAAGCACCGATAGACTATGAGCTCAAAGGCGAAGACTTCCATATCACGCTGCCTTCTGGACTGCCCTCCTACAAGCTTGATCATAGTGACAGCGCACGAATGTGTGCAGAATTAGCAAGAATTTACGCTGCAGTGATCGACTCGCTCAACATAGCCGGCCAACCATGCTGTATGGACATCATTCCTTCGCGTCTATAGGTACCAATCGAAAACTTGTATCCCTATCTGTATCCCTTATCGCAAAAAAAGGCTGTAGGGCACGGAATATATGACATAAACTAGTCTCCCTCGGGCACCAAAATTAAGAAAGGTCTTGCTTTGCAAGGCCTTTTTTTTCGCCTACAGAAAAGTGAGCCCTACCCCGCCACCCCGTAGGAGCTGCCGAAGGCTGCGATCTTTTGATCTTGCTTTTCAATGCCACCAACCGAAACCGCTCAGCCAACGAATCAAGGATTCACACAATGGAATTGCCACTGGAAACCGTTGCCCTTTTCGCCCTCAAGCTGGCTTATGAGAGGGAGGGGGAAAGTCCGATTCTGCGGGATGATCCGATCATGAGTGATTATGAGCGGGAGGTGTTTGGCTTGCTGGTGCGGCGGGGGGATGTTGAGGGGATTCAGTTTAGGGTGGCGCATTGTGTAGGTTTGGCGCTGGACGCTATAGGTGGGGCTGATACGCCGCTAGGGCGTGAACTGCATAGGTTGTCAGCTGATTTCAGCAATGCGCGGACGATGGAACAGCTTGATGCGCCGCTCATTGCGCTTAGGGATTACTTGAAAGATATTCAGTGAGTAATCAGGCTTTGCCCAAAGAGTGGGACATCTCATCCATGGACTGCGCTTGGCCGACCTGTGTTGGTCGCCGCATCAGCGGGCTTTATTATCGAGGGTTCTGTTTTTATTGCGTGCGTACAACACGGCCCCGCCCGTCGGCAAATTCCCTCGAGTTTCCAGTTCAAACCATTTGGATTGGCTGCGAATCAGGCCGCTGAGTTTGGTGTGGCCATACAGACGTGAGTCGAAGGCAGGACGTAGCTTGCTGATGTTTGTCCCCAATGTGGCCAGCAGCGCCCAACCATCCTCTTCTGCGATGTCGTCGAGAATCTTGGCGATGAACTCCACAGGTACTTTCGCGTGTTTAGCCGATTGTGGCGGCGTCGACTGTTTATCCATCTCCGTAACTGAATCAGTTGTTTTGGGAGCTTTTTCGCCTTGGCTGGCTGGCTCGACGACTTCTTCGGCACGAAGAATCTCGGTGTAAATGAACTTGTCACAAGCAGAGACAAAAGGCTTGGGTGTCTTTTGTTCACCAAATCCATAGACCGTCATACCCTCCTCCCGCAGGCGCGCCGCCAGCCGGGTGAAGTCGCTGTCACTGGAAACCAGACAAAAGCCTTCAAAACGGCGGGTGTAGAGTAAATCCATCGCATCGATGATCAACGAACTGTCGGTGGCGTTCTTGCCCTTGGTGTAGGCGAATTGTTGGATGGGCTGAATCGAGTGCTCAAGCATGAGCTTTTTCCAACTACCCAATTGAGGTCCGGTCCAGTCGCCGTACATTCGTTTCACGCTGGCAATGCCGTATTTGGCAATCTCCTCAAACAACCCTTCGACGATCGAGGCCTGAGCGTTGTCAGCGTCGATAAGCACCGCGAGGTGTTTTTGCTGGTTAGAGTGCGTGGACTTACTGACCATGGATCATCCTTGAAATGTGGCTGACAGGATCGGAAGTGAGGTGAACGGGTCTGAGCAGGCCGGATTCATCACGTCTTTTTTAACGGACATAAAAAGTCGAGACCTGATACGTGCTGTAAAAACATTAGGGGAGGACTGCGAAAAAGGCCACTGTTTTGCCGTCACCACGCCAACCGTCCACGCAGGGGAAAGAAAGTGTGCTGGTGAAAAAGTCTGACAACAACAAAGGGGACACCCACTAAGGGGAGGAGAAATCATGAACTGTTCCCGTTTTTTTCCCACGTTGACCGAGGTAAACACCACACCTTCGCGCATGGATTTTCAGGAGTCGATGACTTCCTCCCCTTCCAGTAGCAACCAAGCATGCCTTCACGCCGTCGGCTTACCCGACTCTTCCCGCCCCGTCGCCCGCACTGCAACCTCAATCGCCCGAACGCTGATCGCCGCAAATATCGCCGTCATCAGCACCCCGTTGAACCCCAGCAAAATCGCCAGAATCCGCGAGACGCCCAGTTTCGGCACGAGCTCTCCATAGCCGATGGTCAAACCGGTCACGAAGCCGAAATAGATGCCGTCAAGAAGATCCCAGCCCTCCAGGTAGCTGATGATGAGGCCGAACAGCACGATCAGAACAATCAGTACGGAAAAGATCGGCCAGACAACGCGCAGGTAGAACCCGATTGCTTTGAAGAATTCTCGACGGACGTGCGATGCATGAGTGGGCTTCATGTCATGGGCTTCCTGAGGGTTGCCTGAGCGGCAGGGGTGTTAACACCCCATCAGCTTGGCACAAGCGCTGGAAACTGGTGGCCAACTGATCCACTTCACTCCCGCCTTGATCACATCGTTGATTTCCAACCCGCCCATGACGTCATCCAAACGGCGTGGTGCATCAGCAGTGGGTTGAGGTGGTTCAGCATGATTCGCGATAGCGCTGCCCATAGTCCCCGACCATTCCGGGACGCCGCCTCTGGCCGCACACTCATCTAGACTTAATGGATAGTCGTAGGCAGAACTGAACACGTCGCTTTGGTGCTGATGAATCAAAGGCAGCGTGGCAAGCTGCCTTAATGCCCTATAAAAGGTGCGGCGAAGACCGTGCCGGGCACAACAAGATGCCCGCTCAGGGTGCCCTGGCCGACGGCCTGAAATTGCCACGATTCCGTGACGTGGTGTGAGTGCCGCAGCCGACACTTTCGGACGACCGACAACCCTCTGGTTTGTCCGTGACCGTGAGGAATGCTGAATGCCTGATGAGATGTTGCAATTGCCGATGGTCAACAGCGTGCTGGAGCGCCACAAGGGCTCTGCGGGCGCACTGTTGCCGATTCTTCATGAGATTCAGGAGGGCATCGGTTACATCCCCGATGCTGCCGTCCCCGAGATTGCCCACGCGCTGAACCTGAGTCAGGCCGAGGTTCGCGGGGTGATCAGCTTTTACCATGATTTCCGTACCGCGCCGCCAGCCCGGCATATCCTGCGGCTGTGCCGCGCCGAGTCGTGCAAGAGTCGCGGCGCCGAGCAGCTTGCGGCGCAGTTGCGCGAACGTCTGCAACTGGACGATCACGGCAGTAGCGCCGACGGCAGCATCAGTTTGCGTCCGGTGTATTGCCTCGGTGCTTGCGCCTGCTCGCCCGCTCTGGAACTGGATGGCCAAGTGCATGCGCGGCTCAGCGCTGAGCGTCTGGATGCCTTGCTCGACGCTTGCCGGGAGGACGCATGATGCCGCGCCTCTATCTGCCCTGTGATTCTCTGGCCCGCGCCGTGGGCGCCGATGAAGTGGCGGTCGCCCTTGCCGCGAAGGCCCAGGAACACAACCTGCTGCTGGACCTGCAACGCACCAGCTCGCGCGGCCTGTATTGGCTGGAACCGCTGCTGGAAGTGGACAGCCCGCAAGGCCGGATCGGCTTCGGCCCGCTGACCGCTGCCGACGTGCCGTCCGTGCTCGAAGCCCTGCAAAGCGAGCCGTTCACCCATCCACTGGCCTTGGGCCTGGTGGAAGAACTGCCTTATCTCAAGTCTCAACAACGCCTGCTGTTCGCCCGCGCCGGCATTACCCGGCCGTTGTCCCTGGATGATTACCGGGCCCACGGTGGCTTCGAGGGCTTGACCCGGGCCATCGCAGTGGGCGGCGAGCAGACCGCAACGGAAGTGTTCGATTCAGGCCTGCGTGGCCGTGGCGGCGCGGCTTTCCCGGCCGGGATCAAATGGCGCACGGTGCGCGCCACCCAGGCTGCGCAGAAGTACATTGTGTGCAACGCCGATGAAGGCGACTCCGGCACTTTCGCCGACCGCATGTTGATGGAAGGCGACCCCTTCCTGCTGATCGAAGGCATGGCCATTGCCGGCATCACCGTCGGCGCCACTTACGGCTACATTTATGTGCGCTCGGAATACCCACAATCCGTGGCCACATTGCGCGAAGCGTTGGACATCGCCCGGTCCGCCGGTTACCTCGGCGCCAATGTCGGCGGCAGCGGCCTGGCCTTCGATATGGAAGTGCGGGTCGGTGCTGGCGCGTATATCTGCGGTGAGGAAACCGCGCTGCTGGACTCGCTCGAAGGCAAGCGCGGGATTGTCCGTGCCAAGCCGCCAATCCCGGCCTTGAAAGGCTTGTTCGGTTTGCCGACGCTGGTGCACAACGTGCTGACGCTGGCCTCGGTGCCGCTGATTCTGGCCAAGGGTGCGCAGTTCTATCGCGATTACGGCATGGGCCGCTCCCTCGGCACGATGCCTTTCCAGCTGGCGGGCAATATTCGTCAGGGTGGTTTGGTGGAACGGGCCTTTGGCCTGACTCTGCGCGAACTGGTGGAAGACTACGGTGGTGGCACCGCCAGTGGCCGGCCGCTGAAGGCCGCGCAGGTAGGCGGCCCGCTCGGCACGTGGGTGCCGCCGTCGCAATTCGATACGCCGCTGGATTACGAAGCGTTCGCCGCCATTGGCGCGATGCTCGGCCACGGTGGTGTGGTGGTGGCGGATGACACGGTGGACATGGCCCAAATGGCGCGTTTCGCCATGCAGTTTTGCGCCGAGGAATCCTGCGGCAAATGCACGCCGTGCCGCATCGGCTCGACCCGGGGCGTGGAGGTGATCGACCGCCTGCTCGCCGCGCCAGACCAGAGCGGTCGCGAAGAGCAGGTGATCATCCTCAAGGACCTGTGCGACACGATGCAATACGGTTCGCTGTGTGCGTTGGGCGGCATGGCCCCGTTTCCGGTGGCCAGCGCCCTCAAGTACTTCCCCGCCGACTTCGGTCTGCAATCCCCGGAGGCCGACCAATGATTACTCTCTTCGACCCGAAAACCGATATCGACCTGGGCACTCCTGCCCGCGACAGCGACGTGCAAGTTACGCTGAACATCGACGGCCGCAGCATCAGCGTGCCCGAAGGCACCTCAGTGATGCGCGCCGCCGCGCTGCTGGGCACCACGATTCCGAAACTGTGTGCTACCGACAGCCTGGAAGCCTTCGGCTCCTGCCGCATGTGCCTGGTGGAGATCGACGGCATGCGCGGCTACCCCGCGTCCTGCACCACGCCGGTCACCGAAGGTATGACCGTGCACACCCAGACGCCGAAACTCGCGACTCTGCGCCGCAACGTCATGGAGCTGTACATCTCCGATCACCCGCTGGATTGCCTGACCTGCTCGGCCAACGGCAACTGCGAGCTGCAAACCGTCGCCGGCCAGGTCGGCCTGCGAGAAGTGCGTTACGGCTACGAAGGTGACAACCATCTGGCCGACGTGAAGGACACCTCCAACCCGTATTTCGATTACGACCCGAGCAAGTGCATCGTCTGCAACCGTTGCGTGCGTGCCTGCGAAGAAACTCAGGGCACTTTTGCCCTGACCATTACCGGGCGCGGTTTCGAATCCCGGGTCGAGGCCGCCGGTGGCGAGAACTTCCTCGACTCGGAATGCGTGTCTTGCGGCGCGTGTGTGCAAGCCTGCCCCACCGCGACCCTGATGGAAAAAAGCGTGGTCGAGTTGGGCCAGCCAGAACGCAGCGTGATCACCACTTGCGCCTATTGCGGCGTGGGCTGCTCGTTCCGCGCCGAGATGAAAGGCGACCAGTTGGTGCGCATGGTTCCAGACAAAAATGGCCAGGCCAACCACGGCCATTCCTGCGTCAAAGGACGCTTTGCCTGGGGCTACGCCACCCACCCGGATCGCATCACCAAACCGATGATCCGCAAAAACATCAACGACCCTTGGCAGGAAGTCAGCTGGGATGAAGCGGTGACCTACGCCGCCAGCGAATTCCGCCGGTTGCAGCAAAAATATGGTCGCGATTCCATTGGCGGCATCACCTCCAGCCGTTGCACCAACGAAGAAACCTACCTGGTGCAGAAGCTGGTGCGCGCCGCGTTCGGCAACAACAACGTCGACACCTGTGCGCGGGTCTGCCACTCGCCGACCGGCTATGGCCTGAAACAAACCCTTGGCGAGTCCGCCGGCACCCAGAGTTTCGACTCGGTGATGCAAGCCGACGTGATCCTGGTGATGGGCGCCAACCCCAGCGATGCCCACCCGGTGTTCGCCTCCCAGCTCAAACGCCGCTTGCGTGAAGGTGCGCGGCTGATCGTCATCGACCCACGACGCATTGATCTGGTGGACTCGGTGCATGCCCGCGCCGAACTGCACCTGGCCCTGCGCCCGGGCACCAACGTCGCCATGCTCAACGCCCTGGCCCACGTCATCGTCACCGAAGGCCTGTTGAACCAAGCCTTTATCGACGCCCGTTGCGAGGACAACGAATTCGCCCACTGGCGCGAATTCGTCAGCCGCGCGGACAACTCGCCGGAAGCCCTCGGCCCCATCTGCGGCGTAGCCCCTGCCGACATCCGCGCCGCCGCTCGCCTGTATGCCACCGGCGGCAATGCGGCGATCTACTACGGCCTGGGCGTCACCGAGCACAGCCAAGGCAGCACCGCGGTCATGGGCATCGCCAACCTGGCCATGGCCACCGGCAACATCGGCCGCGAAGGCGTGGGCGTGAACCCGTTGCGTGGGCAGAACAATGTTCAGGGCTCCTGCGACATGGGCTCCTTCCCCCACGAACTGCCCGGTTACCGCCACATCTCCAACGAAGTCGTTCGCGCAGAATTCGAACAAGCCTGGAATGTCACCCTGCAACCCGACCCGGGCCTGCGCATTCCCAACATGTTCGAGGCGGCGTTGAGCGGTAGCTTCAAGGGCTTGTATTGCCAGGGTGAAGACATCGCCCAGAGCGACCCGAATACCCAGCACGTCACCGCAGCCCTGTCCGCCATGGAATGCATCGTGGTGCAGGACATTTTCCTCAACGAAACCGCCAAGTTCGCCCACGTGTTCCTGCCGGGCAGCTCGTTCCTGGAAAAAGACGGCACCTTCACCAACGCCGAGCGACGCATCTCCCGGGTGCGCAAGGTCATGGACCCTCTGGGCGGCAAGGCCGACTGGGAAGGCACCGTGGCCCTGGCCAACGCTCTGGGCTACCCGATGAACTACGCGCACCCGTCAGAAATCATGGATGAAATCGCCAGCCTGACGCCGACCTTCACCAACGTCAGCTACGCCGAACTGGACCGCCACGGCAGCCTGCAATGGCCATGCAACGCCGCGGCACCGGACGGCACGCCGACCATGCACATCGAGGAATTCGTGCGCGGCAAGGGGCGCTTCATGCTCACCGGCTACGTGCCCACCGAGGAGAAGGTCAACAATCGCTATCCGCTGCTGCTGACCACCGGGCGCATCCTCAGCCAGTACAACGTCGGCGCCCAGACACGGCGTACCGACAACGTCGCCTGGCACGACGAAGACCGTCTGGAAATCCACCCGACCGACGCCGAGAGCCGTGGCATCAACGAAGGCGACTGGGTCGGTATCGGCAGCCGCGCCGGCCAGACCGTGCTGCGTGCGCGGGTCACCGAACGGGTCGCCCCGGGCGTGGTGTACACCACGTTCCACTTCCCTGAATCGGGGGCCAACGTGATCACCACCGACAACTCTGACTGGGCCACCAACTGTCCGGAGTACAAGGTCACGGCCGTGGAAGTCAGCCGCGTCTACCACCCTTCCGAGTGGCAAAAACGCTATCAGGAATTCAGTGATAACCAACAACGCCTGCTCGACGAACGCCGCCAGGCACGCGCCGCCGGAGCAAAAGCCGAGGTACGCCGATGAGCACTGAAAACCTGATCAAAATGGTCAACCAGATCGCCCAGTACTTCGCCAGCGAACCGGACCAGAAACAGGCCGTGCTCGGTGTGCGTAATCACCTGCAGCTGTACTGGACGCCCGGCATGCGCAAGGAGTTGCTGGCCTGGCAGACGGAGCATCAAGGGGCAGACTTGCATCCACTGGCGCAAGCGGCGGTCAGTGGGGCGGGTTGGGAGGCTTAGGTTCACACGATCCTGAGCCTGACCGAAAAACCTGTGGGAGCAAATGCTGAGCGATCAGCTATGAACCCGGATGCACCGGCAACACCACCAACGCCTCCAACCCACCCGTTGACCGATTGCGCAGTGTCAGTTCACCTCCGTGTTCCAGCACAATCGCCCGCGCCGCCGACAACCCCAAACCAACACCCCCGGTGCTTTTGTTCCGCGAGCCTTCCAACCGGAAGAACGGCACGAACACTTGTTCAAGGCTGGCATCCGCAATCCCCGGCCCACGATCCAGCACGTTGATCCTCACCTCGCCAGCTCCGGGGATCAGTTCAATCGCCGGCTCACTGCCGTACTTGATCGCGTTATCCAGCAGATTGGTCATCACCCGCTTAAGCCCCAACGGTCGCCCGAAATACACCCACCGCAGCGGCCCACTGAAAGCAATCTCGACGCCCTGATCCCGATAATCATCCAGCAACGTTTGCAGCAGTTCCGCCAGATCAAACTGGGTCGCCGGCTCAAGCCGCGCATCATCGCGGAAGAACTCCAGCGCCGAGTTGATCATCGCCTGCATTTCATCCACGTCACGAAACAAGCGCTGCTGTTGCTCGCTGTCTTCAATGAATTCCCCCCGCAAGCGCATCCGCGTCAGGGGCGCGCGCAGGTCGTGGGAGATGGCGGCGAGCATTTGCGTGCGGTCGCGGATGAAGTGCTGCAACTGGGCCTGCATGGCATTGAACGCGAGAATCGCCTGGCGGATTTCGTGGGGGCCGAGCGGTTCGATCGGCGGTGCGCGGAAGTCCACGCCGAAGCGCCGAGCGCCTTCGGCGAAGTGCTGCAAAGGCGTGGCGAGGCGCCGGGTGGCGATCAGCGCGACCAGTGCGGTGGAGATCAGCACCAGCAGGATCACGATCAGGTAGCGTGGCGTTTCGTCGAGCCCCCAACTGCGCGAGGGCGCGGAGAACATCAGCCATGTCGAATCCGATAGCTCGATCAGCAGCGCGTAATGCGCGTCCGCCGTGTGTTCCGTCCAGTCGGCCGGTTCATAGGCTTCGATGCGCCGGTCAGGGGTTTTGAGCATGGGCTGCAGAATGGTCGAGCCGATGCCGGACTTCGGATCTTCCACGGCTGGCAAATTGAGATCGTGCCTATCAGGATGCCAACTGACGGTGAAGCCGTTCTCGCTGGCGGCTTGCGCCAATGAGTTGCGCAGGGGCGCCGGGGCGGCCTCGACGACACGGGTGATGGCAGCGGCTTTTTCCAGCAAGCCGGTTTCGGTCAGCGGCGGACGCGCCCACACGCCGGCCAGTTGGATAAACAGCCCATTGAGCGCCAGTGAAATGAGCATGGCCAGGATGATCGTCAACGCGATCCAGCGCGCCACCGTATCTTGCGGCCAGTCTCGGGCGCGTATCCGCTTCAACCCGATCATCGCCGCGTCACGCTGGGCGTGAACAGGTAACCGCCATTGCGCACGGTACGAATCATCGCCGGCCGTTTGGTGTCGGACTCGAGTTTGCGCCGCAGGCGGCTGACTTGAACGTCGATGCTGCGATCGAATGCCTCATGACAATGCCCACGCGCCAGGT
The DNA here is from genome assembly GCF_019219045.1 of Pseudomonas sp. PDM25. NCBI lineage: Bacteria > Pseudomonadati > Pseudomonadota > Gammaproteobacteria > Pseudomonadales > Pseudomonadaceae > Pseudomonas > Pseudomonas sp. PDM25. The sequence continues at coordinate 115,183 of NZ_JAHUWL010000013.1, read as the reverse complement.
CCAGCAATTGCTCGCGGGTGAGGATGCGCTGGGGGTGTTCGACGAAGACCAGCAGCAAGTCAAACTCACCGGCCGACAGCGGAATCATCACGTTGTCCGGCGAGCGCAGTTCACGTCGCGTGACGTCCAGGTGCCAGTCGGCGAAGTCGATCAGCGGTCGTGGCCGTTCCTGCAATACCGGACGGCGCTCGTCCACGCGGCGCAGCACGGCGCGCACTCGCGCCAGCAGCTCACGGGCGTCGAAGGGTTTGGTCAAGTAATCGTCGGCGCCCAGTTCCAGGCCGACCACCCGATCACTGAGTTCACCCATGGCGGTGAGCATGATCACCGGTATTGCGTATCGAATCCGCAGTTGCTGGCACAGGATCAGCCCGCTGTCCCCCGGCAACATCACATCAAGAATGATTAGGTCTGGCAGCTGTCGCTCGATGGCCGCCCACAGCGATGCGCCGTCGGTGGCGACTTCGACGCTGTAGCCGTGCTGCACAAAGAATTTTTTCAGTAGATCGAGAACCTCAAGGTCGTCGTCCACAATTAAAAGGCTGTTCACCGAAGGTCACTTAAGGGGCGAATGGAACCGCCATCTAAAACCATTCACGGCTGCGCGTCATTTATTTCAATCCTGCAATAAAGCGTCAGCAATGCAATAAACCAGACATCTTTGCGCAAGGCTTGGGGCCCAGCATCTCGGCGAATTCCTCCCGAGAATCGCGTCCATGTTGCCTTTCAATTGTGCTCCCTGGCTGACCCGCAACACCTCGATTGCCGTGCTGGCCGCCGGGTTGGCGGGTTGCAGCAGTCAGCCGCCGTCCACCAATGTGAGTTGCGCCGACATCGCCTATTCGGCGTACGACCCCGCCGAACCGTTCAATCGCGGAATCTTCGCGTTCAATCGGGTGGTCGATGACTATGCCCTGGCGCCGGTCGCTCGCGGCTATCGCTACTCGCCGGACTTTTTCCAGACCGGTGTGCATAACTTTGTGGCGAACTTCGGCGAGCCCAAGGTGTTCATCAATGACCTGCTGCAAGGCAACCCGATGCGCTCGGCCAATACGCTGGGGCGTTTCGTGCTGAACACCACGGTCGGTGTAGCGGGCTTGATCGACGTCTCCGGCATGGCCGGCATCCCGCGTCACGACGCGGACTTCGGCCAGACGTTCGGCGTGTGGGGCATCGGCAACGGGCCGATCGTCGAACTGCCTTTGCTCGGCACTTCCAACAGCCGCGACGCCGTCGGCCGCGTGCTCGGTTTTGTGGTCGATCCGTTTGGCAGCAACAGCGACACCGTGGACACCTTGGCCACGATCAGCACGGTCGGCGGCTTCGTCGATGGCCGCGCAGAAGCCTTACCGCTGACCGATAGCCTGCAAAAACTGCCGGACTACTACAGCGCGTTACGCAACGTGGTCGCCGAGCATCGTGCCGCTTACGTCGCCGATGGCAAACAAGGCTCGGCGCAGACAACCAAACATCAATGCACAGGAGCACCGGCCGATGGTTTCTGAAGGCAATAGCCTGACGCTGCAACAACGGGTCATCCAGCACGACCCGGCCACTCTGCACTGTCGGGAAATTACCCTGCGCCTGTCAGAGGACTGTCGCCATCTGGTGCTCAGCCGCTACACCGAACACTATGGCCCGGCGCTGGTGCGATGGATCGAGCGTAGCCACACGGTGTCCGTGACAGACTTGTTTCGCTGGCTCGTGGCCAATGGCGAGACGGATGGAATGAAGGCAGGCAGCGAGCAGTTGCCTTGACTGTCAGATTCGAGCCCGTTGCCATTCATTGACGTCAGCTGCGTTATCATCGCGCGCTTCTCTGTTTCAGAAACCCGGATGTCCATGTCTTTGCCGCTGCCTGACGATCACCAATCCCTGCCACCTGTCCTGGTCGGGCCGCTGTTGCGGCGTCTGGAGCCCACGCGGCTGGTGATGTGGCTGGTGGGGTCGCGGGCGTTGTCGCTGACGTTGCGTCTGCAAGATCGCGACGCGATCCACCTCGACGCGATTCAGTGCACAGTCATTGCGGTGGGCACCCAGGCTTTTGTTCATTTGATCGATGTGTCGCTGGACGCCGCCCTGCCCTGCGACACGTTAATCGAATACGACCTGCTGATTGACGACGCAGGCACAGGCATCGCCGATTGGGCCCCGCACTTGCTGTACGGAGACGCCCGTTGCCCCAACTTCGTCCTGCGTAAAAAGGCCGATCATCTGCTGCACGGTTCTTGCCGCAAACCTCACCACCCAGCCCCGGACGGTTTGCTGTGCGTCGATCGTTTGCTGGAAGCCGAGCCGGATGCACACAAACGCCCGGCGCTGTTGATGATGAGCGGCGATCAGGTGTATGCCGACGATGTCGCAGGGCCGATGCTGCGAGCCATCCATGCCTTGATCAAACGCTTGGGGCTGTTCGAAGAGCACCTCGAAGGCGCGGTAGTCAGCGACAGCGCCAAACTCTATGAGCACCCCGCCAGCTACTACCATCGTGCGGATTTGTTACCGGCGCTAGAGAGCAACGAAACCCTGCGCGAGCGATTTTTCGGTGGGGCGCGTAAGCCGATTTTCACCAGCAGCAGTGCCGACAACCATCTGGTGACATTCGCCGAAGTCATGGCCATGTACCTGCTGGTCTGGTCGCCTACACCCTGGACATTGATCGCCCCGCAACCGCCGGCGCTGACACCTGCAAGACGCGAGCGTTATACCCTTGAGCAGACGCGCATCGATGGCTTCAAGGCCGGTCTCGGAGGAGTCGCCCGAGCACTCGCGCACCTGCCGTGCCTGATGATTTTTGACGATCACGATATTACCGATGACTGGAATCTTTCCGCGCAATGGGAGGAAACGGCCTACGGCCATCCGTTCTCCAGGCGCATCATCGGCAATGCACTGCTTGCTTACATGCTGTGCCAGGGCTGGGGCAACAACCCGGATGCGTTCGGCGCGGTGCTGAAGAAGGCTGTCGGATTGAGCGCCACCGGGCATGACCGCTACCTCGACAGTGACATTCAGGATGGGCTGATTGACGAACTGCTGAGATTTCAGAACTGGCATTACGTGCTGCCCACGAGCCCGGCCATCGTGGTGCTCGACACCCGCACCCGGCGCTGGCGCAGCGAGATGAACCTCAAGCAGCCTTCGGGTTTGCTGGACTGGGAAGCCCTCAGCGAACTGCAACAGGAACTGCTCGATCACCCCTCGGCCATCATCGTTTCACCGGCGCCGATCTTCGGCGTCAAACTGATCGAAACCGTGCAGCGCGTCTTCAGCTGGTGCGGTTATCCCCTGCTGGTGGACGCCGAAAACTGGATGGCCCATCGCGGTGCGGCCCAGGTGATCCTGAACATTTTCCGACACTCGCGCACGCCCGGTAACTACGTGGTGCTGTCGGGCGATGTGCATTATTCCTTCGTCTACGAAGTACTGATCCGACACCGCAAGGCCGGCCCGCGCATCTGGCAGATCACCAGCAGCGGCATCAAAAACGAATTCCCGCCCGCGCTGCTGGAGTGGTTCGACCGCCTCAACCGCTGGCTCTACTCGCCGCGCTCGCCGCTGAACTGGCTGACCAAACGCCGACGTATGCGCATTGTTCCCCATGTCCCGGAACATGCTGAAGCAGGTGAACGGCTGTGGAATTCGGCGGGGATCGGGCAAGTGTTCTTTAATGAAAAAGGACAGCCGCAGGAGATCTATCAGCACAACTCAAACGGCTCGCCGAAGACGCGGATGGTTGCGCCTGACAGCGAAGACTGAACGCTGAAGGCTGATCGTTGATCGTTCCCACGCTCTGGTGGGAACGATCGGTTAACGGCCCCCTTACGTGATCGGTGTCGCTCATGAACCTCACCCGAACCCTGATCATCGGCAACTCCGGTTCCGGCAAAAGCTGGCTGGCCGAACGACTGGCCAAGCACCTGCAAGTGCCGTGGGTCGATCTCGATTCGATTCACTGGTTGTCCGACGAACACAGCATCGCCCGCCCCCGTGCCGAGGCGCTGGGCATGGCACGAGTGATGGCCAGTGAAGAGCGCTGGGTGATCGAAGGCGTTTACGGCTGGATCATCAGCGAACTCTTGCCTCGGGCGACAGCACTGATCTGGCTGTGCGTTGAAGATGAGGAATGTGTTGCCAATGTTCGTCAGCGAGAGGCGCAGCGAGACAAGAATGACGAGTTGTTGATTGCGTTGCTCGACTGGGCCGGCAGCTATCGTATGCGCGAAGATTCCAGTGGATTTGCCGCGCATGAGCAACTGTTCGAAAGGTTTGGCGGTTCGAAACTCAAGCTCAGGGATCGAACCGAAATCACAACTTTCGCGAACACCGTGTTGCAAGCCAGCTAACTCACAGTGTTTCGATCGTTCCCACGCTCCGCGTGGGAATGCCTCTTGTGACGCTCTGCGTCACGCTTTTTGGGACGCGGAGCGTCCCGGGCTGCATTCCCACGCGGAGCGTGGGAACGATCAACCACTATTGAGATAAGTCTTAGGCCGCGCTCACCGCCCGGCAAACCCCTCTGACAATCATCTCCACTTCCCGCTCATCAATCGTCAGCGGCGGCAGCAAGCGAATGGTTTTGCCCCTTGTCACGTTGATCAGCAAGCCGTGGTCCCGTGCAGCGATCAGGGTCAGGTCGCGAATCGGCTGTTTGAGTTCGATTCCAATCATTAAACCCTGGCCGCGGATCTCCAGGATGTTCGGGTCGTCCGCCAATTCGATGCGCAATCTGGCGAGCAAACGCTCGCCCTGAAGTTTGGCGTTTTCCAGCAGCCCTTGTTCTTCGATGATCTCCAGCACCGTGCAACCCACGCGGCAGGCCAGTGGATTGCCGCCGAAGGTGCTGCCGTGACTGCCGGGGGTAAAGAGATCGGCGGCTTTGCCCCGGGCCAAACAGGCGCCGATGGGAATACCGTTGCCCAGGCCTTTGGCCAAGGTCATGACGTCTGGAACGATGCCTTCGTGCTGAAAGGCAAACCACTGGCCGGTGCGGCCGATGCCGGTCTGGATTTCGTCGAGCATCAGCAGCCACGCGTGCCGCGTGCAGCGTTCGCGAATGGCTTTCAGGTAACCGGGTGGGGCCATTTGGACTCCGCTTTCACCCTGAATCGGCTCCATCAGGATCGCCACGATGCGCGGGCCGTGGGCTTGCTGCACCTTGTCCAGCGCCTTGAGGTCGCCGAATGGCACCTTGACAAAGTCCCCCGGCAACTCGTTGAAGCCCAGGCGCACGGCCGGGCCATCACTGGCGGACAAGGTGCCCAGAGTGCGGCCATGAAAGGCGTTCTCCATGACCACCACCAGCGGTTGTTCGATGCCTTTGTGCCAACCGTACAACCGAGCAAGTTTCAGCGCGGTCTCGTTGGCTTCGGCACCGGAGTTGTTGAAGAAGGCTCGCTCCATGCCCGCCAATTGCGTCAGTTTCTGCGCCAGTCGCTGTTGCCAATCGATGCTGTAGAGGTTGGAAGTGTGCAACAGCAGCCCGGCCTGTTCACTGATGGCCGAGACTATTTTCGGATGGGAGTGACCGACGTTAGTCACTGCCACGCCCGCCACCGCGTCCAGGTATTCACGACCGGCCTGATCCCACAGGCGTGTGCCCAGGCCCTTGCTGAAACTCAAGGCCAAAGGTTGGTAAGTGGTCATCAGGCAGGCGGCGGTCATGACATCAAGCTCCATCAATAGTCGGTGTTTTTGCAGTATGGTTAGCCACCTGAGCTGGATAAACGCTGCAACACTTCAATCATTTTAAAGCTGGGCTTGATAATGGATTTATTCCAGGCAATGACCGTTTACGTCAGGGTGGTGGAAACCGGCAGCATGACCGCTGCCGCTTTGCAGTGCGAAATGTCCACCACCATGGTCGGCAATCACCTGCGAGCCCTGGAGCAACGCCTGGGTGTGCGCCTGCTCAACCGTACAACGCGACGCCAGCGGTTAACGGAATTCGGCACCGCTTATTACCAGCGTTGCCTCGAAGTGCTGGGGCTGGTGGCCGATTCCGAACGGTTGGCCGAGCAGGCCCTCGACGAGCCGAGTGGAACCCTGCGCATCACCGCGCCGCTGACGTTCGGCAGCGAAAAACTGGCACCGGCCCTGAGTGAATTCGCCCTGCTGTGTCCACGCGTCAAATTGGATGTGGTCCTCACCAACCGCCGTCCGGCCCTGCTCGAAAACGGTTTCGACGTGGCGTTTCGCCTGGGCAATACCGAGGAGACCCACCTGATCGCCCGTCCACTCCTCGACTACAGCCTGACCATGTGTGCATCACCGGAGTATTTGGCGCGCAAAGGCACACCGGAAAAACCTGATGATCTGCAACACCATGATTGCCTGTCCTTTGCCTATCCGGCCGGGGATGACTGGCAGTCGGTGGAAAAGCACTGGCGCCTGACCGGTCCCGAGGGAGAAGTGGCGGTAGCGGTCAATGGGCCGATGTTGATCAACAGTTCGGCAGGACTGCATCAAGCGGCGCGAACCGGCATGGGCATCGTGGTGCTGCCTGATGCGTTGATGGAGCAGGATCTCAAGGACGGAAAACTAGTGGCATTGATGCAGAATTACTTGCCGCCAAGCCGACCGATGAACCTGATGTATGCCCAGGATCGTTACCGTTTGCCAAAACTGCGTAGTTTCGTCGACTTTGCCTTGCAGAGATGGGGCAAGCACTAGCCGACCGAATACCCCATCGACTAATCTCCTCGACGTGCGGGTCACGTAGCTATCAGGGCGACAGGGAGTGCGAAGATGGGTGAGGCGTCGAATATCGAGCCGTTGAAGTTCAATCTGTCGGATTTGAATGAAGACATGCTGCACACCATTCTGGAACTGGTCAGCGACGGCATCTGGGACTGGAACGCCAACACAGGGTTCGTCTATCGCAACCCCCGGTGGTACGAGATGCTCGGCTACCCGCCTCATTCCCTGAATAACAACGTGTTGACCTGGGAAAACGTGATCCATCCCGACGATTACCCGCAGGTCATGGCGCTGTTCGATGACTACCTGAATCAGCGCGCCCCTGGCTATCAGGCCGAGTATCGCTGCCGCATGCAGGATGGCAGCTATACCTGGATCGAAGACCGTGGCTACGTATTGGCACGCAATGCCGACGGCTCGGTGGCGCGGATGGTCGGCGCGCACCGCAGCATCGACGACAAGAAGCGCCTGTACGAAGCGCTTGAGCGACGCAACCAATCCCTTGAAGCGATCGTTGAAGAACGCACCCGAGAGTTGTCTCGCGTCAATCAGCAACTGCAAATCCAACTCGAAGAAAACCGCAAACTGGCGGAAACCGACGCTCTGACCTCAATCGCCAATCGCTATCTTCTGGAGAAAGCCCTGCCTCAGGAATGCGACCGCGCCGAACGCTTTCGACAACCGCTGTCGTTGATCGCCATGGACATCGACGACTTCAAGAACATCAACGATCACTATGGCCATGCGCTGGGCGATGCGGCATTGGTGCAGGTGGTCGAGAGCGTGAAGCACTGCGTACGCGAGGGCGATCTGCTCGCTCGTTGGGGTGGCGACGAGTTCATCCTGATCCTGCCCAATACACCACTCGCCGACGCCCGGACCCTCGCTGAACGTATCCGCCATGGCCTCGCAAGCCTGCTACCAGTGGGGGACTTTCAAGTGACCATGAGTTTTGGCGTGGTTCAGCGCTTTGAAGAAGAACAAAAGACCGGATTGCTGGCCAGGGCCGATCAGGCGCTGTATCGGTCGAAGATCGCGGGCAAGAATGTGATTTCGGGGTAAGGGCTATGCCCTTCCATTCTCACATCCCCGCCTTCACCAACACCGGTTTCTCCTGATACCGATCCGGATATAGCTTTTTCAGCTGCGCGACCTTCGGTAAATCGTTGATCACAATGTACGGATAGGTCGGGTGCTCGGTCAGAAAGTCCTGATGTTCCTCCTCGGCCGGGTAGAAACCGTTGTAGGTTTCCAGCTTGGTGACAATGGGTTTATTGAACGAATGGGCGGCGCCGAGCTGGGCGATGTAGGCCTGGGCGATGCGTTGCTGATCGCTGTTTTCCGGGAAAAGCGCCGAGCGATACTGAGTGCCGCTGTCAGGTCCCTGACGGTTGAGTTCGGTAGGGTTGTGAGCCACCGAGAAGTAGATTTGCAGCAAGGTGCCGTAGCTGACCTGACGGGGGTCGAAGGTGACTTCGACGGATTCCGCATGACCGGTATCACCACTGCTGACCCGCTCGTACTGAGCAGTGTTGGCTGCACCGCCGGCGTAACCGGAGACCGCTTTCTTCACCCCTTTGACATGCTGGAACACACCCTGGACGCCCCAGAAACAACCGCCGGCAAAGACCGCCCTTTCGCTGTCGGCCTGGGTGGTTTCGTCGAGGGTGGGGGGAGGAATGATGACCGCGTCTTCTGCCGCACCGAAGGAGAATGCCAGGCATTGGCCGATGACGCCGGCAGCGGCCAGGCTCAACAGGGTGCGACGCCAGGTGAATAGGGTTTTCATGAGGCTGATTCCTGAATGAATGGAATGACGATCAACCGAACGTAAACGCATACGCCGACACTCCGGGATCGAGAAACTCGATGCTGAAGGTCCGATCCGTTACGCCGCCGGTTTGGCGCACCAATTGGTACAAGCGTTGTTCAGTCACACTGCCGCTGCCGTCGGGCGCCACGTCAGTGCCGTGGGCATCGCCAGGGGCTTTTCCGTCAACCAACACTTTGAAGCGCACCGGTTTATGGTCAGCGCCAGGCCCCAGCACCAGGTGCAGATCGCGGGCATGGAAGCGGTAGACGATGCGACTGGCCGGCGCGCCTGAAGTCGCCCGTTCCGGGCCGACATTCCATTGACCGTCCAGGCTCCAGTCGTTGAGCGCTAATTTCGATGGAGCGCTATAGGCCGACACCTTGTCCGGCACCAGGCTGGTTTCAGGCACGAAATGCTCGGCACGCTGGTAGCCGACATAGGTTTCCGGTGATTGCACTTCGTTCATGTCCGGGGCCAGTTGAACACCCTCGGCGCTGGCATTGATCAGACCGTCCGCGACCTTCGCGGCACCTGCTTCATGCAGCAGTTGCTGGATCACCCGTTCCGATTCGGCGTACTCGCCCTCACCAAAATGGTGATAACGAATGCGACCTTGAGCATCGGCAAAATAGTGGGCCGGCCAGTATTGGTTGTTGAAAGCTCGCCAGACCTTGAAGTCATTATCGATGGCCACCGGGTAGTTGATGCCCAGGTCCTTCATCGCTTTGGTGACATTGCCTACGTCTCGTTCGAAAGCAAACTCGGGCGCATGGACGCCAATCACCACCAATCCCTGATCGCGGTACTTCTCGGCCCAAGCCTTCACATAAGGCAGCGAGCGCAGGCAGTTGATGCAGGAGTAAGTCCAGAAATCCACCAGCACGACTTTGCCTTTCAAGGCCTGCGCGGTGAGGGGTGGCGAGTTGAGCCATTGCACCGCGCCATCCAGCGGTGGAAGGTTGCCTTCAATCGGCAGTGCGCCAGGCGCTTTGTCAGCCGCTTTCATTGCACTTCCAGAGGCTGGAATCTGCGCCATCATCGCCCCGCTAACGTTCGGTGATTGGCCGGCCAGCCGTCCCACCAAAGCCTGCTCGATACCACCGGTGGACGCCGTCGAAATCCGCGCCAGAATCCCGGTGTCGAGCCCCAGGGCGATCGCCGCGACGCCGGCCAGCATTGCGGCGCCCAGACCTCGACGCAGCCACTCGCCAGCGCCGATGGAACGCTTCATCGCCGCGAAGACTTTACCGCCCAGCAGCAGCGCCACCGCGAGGGAAGTTGCGGCACCCGCGGCGTAGGCCAGCAACAACAAGGTGGTTGCGATGCTTGCCCCTTGCAACGCGGCGCCAGTCAGCAACAGCCCCAGAATCGGCCCGGCGCACGGAGCCCAGAGCAGGCCCGTGGCGACGCCGATCAGGAACGAAGCGCCGGGACGCGGCCGTGCATCGGCGCCCGCGACTTCCGATAACCGGCTGCCGGCCGCCACCAGTGGCCGGGTCAGACGCTCCGCCAATTGAGGCAGCAACAGCGTCAGCCCGAACAGTGCAACGAACAGCAATGCGAGCCAGCGACCGTACTGATTAACTTGCACCACCCAACCGCCGCCCACCGCTGCCAGCGAAGCGACAAGCGCAAAGGTCAGCGCCATGCCCGCCAATAGCGGCAACCCGCTCTTCATGAACGGCTGCCCGGTGCGAGCGAAGACAAAGGGCAGCACCGGCAGGATGCACGGGCTGACAATCGTCAGCACACCACCGAGATAAGCGAGGACCAGAAGCCACATAACATCGACCTGCAAAAGTGAGTAAAAGGGAGTACCCGCGGATCAAGTCGCCTGCGGCACAAAAGTCATCGCCAGGCCGTTCATGCAGTAGCGCAAGCCGGTGGGTTTGGGCCCATCGTCGAAAACATGGCCCAAATGACCGCCACAACGCCGGCAGTGGACTTCTTCACGCAGCACCCCGAAGGAGCGGTCCTGACGAGTGGCCACAGCCTTGTCCAGCGGTGCCCAGAAGCTCGGCCAACCGGTGCGGCTGTCGAACTTGGTCGCGGAAGAAAACAGCGGCAGGTCGCAACCGGCACAGGCAAACGTACCGTCACGGTGCTCGTTGTTCAGCGGGCTGCTGTAGGCCCGTTCGGTGCCCTCTTCGCGCAGGATTTCGTACTGCTCGGCGCTGAGCATGGCGCGCCATTCGCTATCGCTGTGAGTCACCTCGAACACCTCCGCCGCGCTGGCGTCACTGACCAGCGCAGAACTGGCGGCAAATTTTGGCAATACACCGATGACCAGAGCTGCAGCGCCTAGCCCGCCGCTTGCTACGAGAAACTGTCGCCGTGAAAACATGGTCGTCTCCGAAAATTCCAGGTGCCTGTCATGGAACACAGCCTAGGCTTGGGTTGATCGCCAAATCCTCACGAGAAGTTAAACAATTCGTGATAACTCAGGCCCCGGAAAACCCGCACAATGCGCTCATTGCGCCGAAGGATTGAGCTTGATGGAACAGACCAAACGCGTCCTCGTGGTCGAGGACGACCTGCATATCGCCGACCTTATCTGCCTGCATCTACGCGATGAGCAGTTCGAGGTGGTGCACTGCGCCGACGGCGATGAAGGCATGCGCCTGCTGCAGCAAGGAAGCTGGGACGCACTGATCCTCGACCTGATGTTGCCCGGCGTCGACGGCCTGGAAATCTGCCGCCGCGCCCGCGCCATGGCCCGCTACACACCGATCATCATTACCAGTGCGCGCTCCAGCGAAGTGCACCGGATTCTCGGGCTCGAACTCGGCGCCGACGATTACCTGGCCAAACCCTTTTCGATGCTCGAACTGGTGGCCCGGGTCAAAGCGTTGTTGCGACGGGTCGACGCCATGGCCCGCAACCTGAAAATGGACGCTGGCAGCCTGATCATGGACGGCCTCTCCATCGACCCGATCACGCGTGATGTGTCCCTTGACGGCCGCCGCCTCGACCTCACCCCACGGGAGTTCGACCTGTTGTATTTCTTCGCCCGTCAGCCCGGCAAAGTGTTCTCGCGCATGGACCTGCTCAACGCCGTCTGGGGCTACAGCCATGAAGGCTACGAGCACACGGTCAACACTCACATCAACCGCCTGCGGGCAAAGATCGAAGCCGATCCGGCGCAACCGACGCGCATCCTCACGGTGTGGGGACGCGGCTACAAGTTCGCGGCCAGGGAGGTGCAACCGTGAGACTGACCCTGACTCAGCGCCTGTCGCTGGTGTTCGCCGTGTTGCTGCTGGTGTGCTGCGGCACGTCGGCCTGGATGCAGGTGCGGTCCAACAAGATGCATGAGCTGGAAGTGGTGCAAGGGTTGTCGCGGGACCTGGCCCGGCACATCGCCCATGACACCGTGCTGATGGACGCCAAAGGCCTGATGCCCGACGCCGTGCGCGACCTGTTCAGCCAACTGATGCTGGTCAATCCCAGTGTCGAGGTCTATCTGCTCGACCCCGAGGGCCGGATTGTCGGCAGTGCTGCGCCCGAGGGTCGGATACGCCGGGAGCGGGTCGATCTGGCGCCGATCCAGCGTCTGCTCAAGGGCGATGCCCTGCCGGTTCTTGGCGACGATCCGCGCAGCCTCGATGGCCGCAAAGTGTTCAGCGCCGCGCCACTGCAGGTCAATGGCAAACAGGTGGGATATCTCTATGTGGTGCTGCTGAGCGAAGAGCACGACCGCTTCGCTGAACGCGGCGCCACCAGCGCCGCCCTGAATACCGCGCTGTTGTCCATCGGGCTGGTGGCGTTGCTGTGCCTGATTGCCGGTCTCACCGCATTCGCCCTCATCACCCGACCTTTGCGCCGTTTGACCGAAACCGTCAGCCGGTTCGACATTGATGGTGCTCCGGTAACGCCGCCGGCATCCGTCCCGGTGGAAAAAGCCGCCAGCCACGATGAAATTGCCATACTCGACGCGACCTTCCGGCAGATGCAGGCGCGCCTCGGTGAGCAATGGCGTTCATTGACCCGCCAGGATCAGGAACGCCGCGAACTGGTGGCCAATATCTCCCACGACCTGCGCACACCTCTGGCCTCGCTGCACGGTTACCTGGAAACCTTGTCGCTCAAGGACACCACGTTGTCACCCGCCGACCGCCGCCGTTACCTGGGCATCGCGCTGGATCAAAGCCGCAAGGTGGGTGGTCTGGCGCAATCGCTGCTGGAACTGGTGCGCCTGGAACATGGTTTTGTGCAACCGGTGCTGGAGCGTTTCTCGCTGACCGATCTGGTGCAGGATATTTTCCAGAAATTCGAACTGACGGCCGAGGCGCGCCAGGTCGAACTGAAAGCCACCTTTGCCCCCAATGTTTCGGCGGCCTGCGCCGACCTTGGATTGATCGAGCGGGTGCTCACCAACCTGTTCGACAACGCCCTGCGCCACACCCCGCCAGGAGGAGAAATCGAGCTCGCCCTGCGTCCTCAAGGACCGTTTATCGAAGTCACCGTCAGCGACACCGGCCCCGGCATTGCCGCCGAACTGCGCGAAGGTCTGTTCCTGCGCCCATTCAACATTGGCGGCGCACGGCGTGATGGCGGACTGGGGTTGCGGATCGTGCACCGGATCCTGCAATTGCACGGCCGCGAGATCCAGCTGATTGACGTTCCCGGACGCGGCGCGACCTTCCGCTTTTCGTTGCCGGTGGATCAGCAAACGGCTGAGCAATTGGCGGTTCGGTCGATGAATCTGAATTCGCTGGGAAAATAGTCGACTGCCTGGGCCACAACAACGGCTAATATCCCGGTTCCCATTTCGGCAAGGATGCTGCGCGATGCTCAATACCCTGCAAAACACCCCATTGTGGGTTTACGCGATATTTCTGCTGCTGTGCTACTACGGCATCAAAGCCCTGTCCCCGACCCGTGAAAGCAAAACTTCATTGCTCGTCACAGCGCCGATCTTGCTGGGCTGGTCCCTGTATTCGCTGAATCTGACGCTGAATCCGCAGCTATCGGTCAGTTGCTGGTTGGCCGCCGTCATCCTGGGCAGCCTCGCGGCGTTGCTGATTTTCCCACGCAAGGGCATCGAGCTGGATGATCCGCAAACCGGCCTGATCGTGCCGGGCACAGCAAAAACACTGGTGCTGTATCTGCTGTTTTTTGCGGTGAACTATTACTTCGGCTACCAGGATGACGTTCACCCGGAAATGGCCGCCACCCTTGAGATGTCGCTGCTCAAGGCGTCGGCTTCCGGCTTTGTCTGTGGACTGATCAGCGGCCGGGCATTGAAACTTTATCGGCTGCTGCTGACACTTCAGGCAAAACGCCCCCCAATAGCCGCCAGTTAAAAGCCGCTGTGCCAAAAATGATGACCAGCCGCCTGTTCATCCGTGACAACGCCGCCTCGGTCCAATAGATTAGGCGGCCTGAAAAGGCCCAGAGCTTTCTCGCCTCCACCCAAGTTAAAAGAAGTAGTGAAATTTCAATGTCCGATTCCAATACCGCTGAATCCGTAGTCACCTTGTCGTCCAAAGCGGAATACGAAAACTCCATCAATCTTTCACAGCACGTGCCCCAGGCCAAGACCATCAGCGAGATGGTCCTGGACGCTTTCCAGTCCACCCGGGAAAGCGACCAGATTCGCGAGCTGCGCGCCGCGATTCGCCAGGCTCACGACAGCTTCGACGACGATAAAGCCTACGAATTGATGGGCGAACTCAAGCAGCTCAAGGACGCCGAGGCTGCCGACATTGCAGCCTTGGAAGACTTGAGCAGCAAATTCCCGATCAGCCGGATTCTCTCCAGCTTCAAGGACGACCCGGCATTTCAGGAATTGGTCTATGGACTCGCACTCAAAGTGCTGAACCAGACCCACCAGGCCATCAGCAACCCAAGCAGTGGCAAAAGCAAAGCGGCTCGCGCCAAGAAAGATGTCGAAGTGTTCACCATCAGCAAAGACGGCATCAGCGTGACGTTGCCGCTGCGCACCCCGCGTTCGCGACTGAACGTTGACCGTGAAGCGCTGGAGTTCCTGGGCTTCACCTTCGTCGGCGAAGGCGAAGAAGCGGAGCTGGAAAGCGAGACCTTCCTGGACAATGCAGGGGCCGAACAAGCGGTTAATCGCAAGAACATCATCACCGCACTTCAGCAGCAAACCGCGTTCGATGGCTACAGCATCGCCGCGCAGTAATACACGCCATCGATGACTGAAAGGTCCGCACTGAGATTCAGCGCGGGCCTTTCTATTACCTGCTGGTTCATCGCTAGAGCGCTGATGGCCGTATCGCCACGATCATGTCAACTTCAATGGCTGCATCTTTGGGCAGTTGATAAACGCCGATCGTAGTTCGTGTATGTTTACCGGCATCGCCCAGTACATGACTGAAAACGTCCGACGCACCGTTGGCCACTTCGCTCAAATCGACAAAATCCGCGGTGGACTTTATGTATACCGTGACGCGCAATAGCGACTTGATTTTGTCCAGCGAACCGATGGAATCAACAATCAATGCCAGACCGCGCAACGCACTGATGCGGGCAGCGTTCTGTGCATCTGTCAGCGTCAGATCCAGGCCTACCCTGCCCGGATACTGAATTTCACCATTCATCCGCGGCACCAGACCGCTGATGTAAAGCTGATCGTGATGCCGCACCAACAGCGCGTAATGCCCGCCGGCCGTATTCTCACCGTAGATGTCGTAACCGACCTCTTTTGCCAGCGCGATGAATCGTTCATCACAGGTCATGTGTTCAGTCATCTCTCCCCCCTCGATCAAAAATTGGATCCATTTTTTTTGACAGATTAGCCCAAAGATCGCGATTCCGGGGCTGGCCTATGAAAATCAGTTTGGATCAAATTGATGTCCCTTGGATTCAGCAAAGCGCCGGACGCTAGCCACTTCCTGCGTTTCAACGTGGCGCACAGCGATAACAGCCAGGTGCGTGAGCGGTTTTTCCGGTTGCTTGATAGCTGAGTTTTCCTGATAGACCGAGTTGCCCTATTCGCGAGCAAGCCCGCTCCCACACTGGATAAGTGATGCCGCCAATTTCGAGCACGACACTGCCCCCTTGTGGGAGCGGGCTTGCTCGCGAATGGGGCAACTCGGTCCACCAGAGCACACCCAATAAAAAGCCCCGCGCTTCTCTCGAAGGCGGGGCTTTTCTTTGCAGCTCTAAACCTTAAGGCGCGTACGTCAGCAACAGCTCACTCGGCACTTTAAAGTCCAGCGACATCATCACGCTCAACGCGGTAATGGTGAAGATCGAGAACACGAACAGCTTGCGTGCCCAGACCGTGTCGTCCACTGCCTTGTAACCGGTCCAGGCCATGTACAACCAGTACATGCCCATGGCCGCGGCGACGGCGAGGTAGCTCATGCCGGCGTAGCCGCTGAAGGTCAGCATCAAGGTCGCCACGAGGAACGCCAGGATGTAGAGCAGGATGTGCTTCTTCGCCACTTCAATCCCGCGCTTCACCGGCAACACCGGAATCGATGCAGCCAGGTAATCGTTGAAGCGGAAGATTGCGATGGCGTAGGAATGCGGCATCTGCCACAGGCTGAACATCACCAGCAACGTCAGTGCGGCCATGTCGAAGCTGTTCGTCACAGCGACGTAGCCAATCACCGGCGGCATGGCGCCCGACAGACTGCCCACCAGCGTGCCGTGAACCGACTTGCGCTTGAGGTACAGGCTGTAGAAGCCGACGTAGATGACAAAGCCGATCACCGCGAACAACGCGGCCAACGGGTTGGCCACTTTGTACAACAGTGCAACGCCAAAAACACCCAGGACGGTCGCAAACACCAGGGCCAGTTTCAGGGAGATCAGGCCCTGGACCAGCGCCCGGTTTTTGGTGCGTTCCATCTTAAGGTCGATGTCGCGGTCGATGCAGTTGTTGAACACGCAACCGGAAGCCACCACCAGCGACGTGCCGATCATGGCGGCCAGGAAAATGGCCAGATCGACATGCCCTTTCGAGGCCAGGAAAAATCCGCCTGCCACAGAAAGCACGTTACCGAAAATGATCCCCGGTTTGGTGATTTGGATAAAGTGCTTAAAGGACATCCGGACTTTCCTCAGTGCGCCATCATGTTGTTGTGGATGCTGAACATGATCCACAGCGACAGGCCTACCAACAGGACAATGACCAGTGCAGCGAAGACAAACGCGATCACGTTGTTACGCTGGGCAGCGGAGCGGTCCAAGTGGAGGAAGTACACCAGGTGCACCAGCACCTGGATCACTGCGAAGGCCAGTACGATCCACAGGGTCAAGGCTTTTGGCAGCGATGGGTACATCACCAGGCCGAAAGGAATGACGGTCAGGATCACCGACAGGATGAAACCGATAGCGTAAGACTTGACGCTGCCGTGGCTGGCGTCGTGGCTATCGTGGGAATGAGCGTTAGCCATTTACATAGTCCCCATCAGATAAACAACGGTGAATACGCAGATCCACACCACGTCCAGGAAGTGCCAGAACAGGCTCAGGCAGCTCAGACGGGTCTTGTTGGTCGCCGTCAGGCCGTTTTTCTGCACCTGGTACATCATGATCGCCATCCAGATCAGACCGCTGGTCACGTGCAGACCGTGGGTGCCGACCAGGGTGAAGAACCCGGATAGGAAGCCGCTGCGGTTAGGACCGAAGCCCTCGGAGATCAGCATGTGGAACTCGTTGATCTCCATGCCGATGAAGCCCGCGCCGAACAGGAAGGTCATGCCCAGCCAGCCCAGTACCTGGTTCTTCTTGCCCTTGAACAACGCCAGCATGGCGAAGCCGTAGGTGATCGAACTGAACAGCAGCAGAGCGGTTTCGCCCAGTACGTACGGCAGTTCGAAGATGTCGTGGCCCGACGGGCCACCCGCTACGTTGTTAACCAGTACCGCGTACGCCGCGAAGATCGACGCAAACAGAATGCAGTCGGTCATCAGGTAGAGCCAGAAACCGAATACGGTCATCTCGCCCGAGTCGTGGTGATGGTCGTCGTGCCCATGGTCCGTGCCATGGGCGTGTCCAGCAGTGGTCACTAAGTTCGACATGGTTTAAGCCTGTTCCAACGAGGTTTCAACACGGGTGGCGGTGGCTGGAACTTTCCCGGCCGCTACCAGACGCTTGTGCTGCTCGGCTTCGATGCGCTCGATCACGTCGACCGGCACCATATAGCCCTGATCATCGCGGGCAGCGTGGATCACGAAGTAGCCCACGGTGCCAACCAGGCCAACGATGGCCAACCACCAGATGTGCCAGATCATCGCGAAACCGAACACGGTCAACAGAGCACCCATGACCACACCGGTCGCGGTGTTGTTTGGCATGTGGATCGGCTCGTACTTGGCCGGAGCCTTGTACGCGGTGCCGTTTTCCTTGGCTTCGGTGAACGGGTCGATGCCTTCTGCTTTTGGCAGTACGGCAAAGTTGTAGAACGGTGGTGGCGAGGAGGTCGACCATTCCAGGGTGTGGGCATTCCACGGGTCGCCGTGCTCGCACATGTTCTGCGGCAGCTTGCGGTCACGGATACTCACGTAGAGCTGGATCAGCTGGCAGGCGATACCCGCAGCGATCATCACCGCACCGAACATGGCAACGTACAGGTACGGTACCCACTCAGGGTTGGTGGTGGCGTTCAGACGACGGGTCATGCCCATGAAGCCCAGTGCATAGAGCGGCATGAACGCGACGAAGAAGCCCGAGATCCAGAACCAGAACGCTGCCTTGCCCCAACCTTCGTGCAGCTTGAAGCCGAACGCTTTAGGGAAGTAGAAGCCAAAGCCTGCGATGTAGCCGAATACCGCGCCGCCGATGATCACGTTGTGGAAGTGAGCGATCACGAACAGGCTGTTGTGCAGGACGAAGTCCGCACCCGGGATGGCCAGCAGTACGCCGGTCATGCCGCCGATGGCGAAAGTCACCATGAAGCCCAGGGTCCACAGAACCTGGCTGGTGAAGCGCAGACGCCCTTGGTAAATGGTGAACAGCCAGTTGAATAGCTTCACCCCCGTCGGGATCGAAATCAGCATCGTCGCCAGACCGAAGAAGGCGTTGACGCTGGCACCCGACCCCATGGTGAAGAAGTGGTGCAGCCAGACCATGAAGCCCAGGATCGAGATCGCGCCCGATGCGTAGACCATCGAGTGGTGGCCGAACAGACGCTTGCCGGTGAAGGTCGAGATGACTTCGGAGAAGATCCCGAACGCCGGCAGAATCAGGATGTAAACCTCGGGGTGACCCCAGGCCCAGAACAGGTTGACGTACATCATCGGATTGCCACCAAGTTCATTGGTGAAAATGTGGAAATCCATGTAACGGTCAAGCGTCAGCAGTGCCAGGGTAGCGGTCAGGATCGGGAACGAAGCCACGATCAGGACGTTGGCCCAGGTGCAGGTCCAGGTGAAGATCGGCATGTCCATCAGCTTCATGCCCGGGGTACGCATTTTCAGCACGGTGGCCAGGAAGTTGACCCCCGTCAGCGTCGTACCCAGACCGGATAGCTGTAGCGCCCAGATGTAGTAATCCATCCCCACGCCCGGGCTGTATTGCAGGCCCGACAGCGGCGGATAGGCAACCCAACCGGTCTTGGCGAATTCGCCGACGCCCAGGGACAGGTTGATCAGCACCACGCCCGACACCAGCAGCCAGAAGCTCAGGGAGTTCAGGAACGGGAAGGCAACGTCACGTGCGCCGATCTGCAGCGGCACTGCAAGGTTCATCAGGCCGGTGAAGAATGGCATCGCCATGAAGATGATCATGATCACACCGTGAGCGGTGAAGATCTGGTCATAGTGTTCAGGCGGCAGGTAGCCAGGCGAACCCTCGGTGGCCATGGCCAACTGGGTACGCATCATGATGGCGTCGGCAAAGCCACGCAGCAGCATGACCATGGCAACGACGATGTACATCACGCCGATTTTCTTGTGGTCGACCGAGGTCAGCCACTCGGACCACAGGTAGGTCCACTTCTTGAAATAGGTGATTGCAGCGAACAGCGCCAGACCACCGATCGCGATCATGGCGATGGTTATCATCACGATCGGTTCGTGGAACGGGACCGCTTCCCAACTTAATTTACCAAACATCGTTTACTCCTCTGCCCCGGCAGCTGAATGCGAACTCATGTCCATCCCTTCCATGGCGGCCATTTCGTGCTCTTTCTTCTCGTGGTGCATCGGCTTGCCCGGATTCATACCTTCGTACTTGTCGACGATGATCTGGAACAGGTTCGGCGTGACCGAGGAGTAGAGCTCGACTGGGTTGTTCTGGCTTGGCTTGGAAAGGGCTTCGTATTCAGCTTTTTCAAGCTGTTTAGGTGCCTTTTTGACTTCGCTGACCCAGGCGTCGAAATCTTCCTGAGAGGTGGCGATAGCTTTGAATTTCATGCCGGTGAAACCAGCGCCGCTGTAGTTGGCGGAGATACCGTCCATTTCAGCGTTCTGGTTGGCGATCAGGTGCAGTTTGGTCTGCATGCCGGCCATCGCGTAGATCTGGCCGCCCAGGGCCGGGATGAAGAACGAGTTCATCACGGAGTCGGAAGTGATCTTGAAGTTGATCGGCGTGTGCGCCGGGAACACGATCTTGTTGACGGTGGCGATGCCTTGCTCCGGATAGATGAACATCCACTTCCAGTCCAGCGCGACGACTTCAATGGTGATCGGCTTGACGTCGGATTCCAGCGGCTTGTAAGGATCCAGCGCGTGGGTCGACTTGTAGGTGACATAACCCAGGGCAATGATGATCAGCACTGGAACAGCCCACACCGCGATTTCGATCTTGGTGGAGTGCGACCATTTCGGCGTGTAGACGGCGTCGGTGTTGGACGCGCGGTATTTCCAGGCGAACAGGAAGGTCATGATGATGACCGGAACCACGACCAACAGCATCAGCAGCGTTGCGGTGATGATCAGGTTTCGCTCGTCCAGGCCGACCTGGCCCTTGGGATCGAGCAAGGTCATGTTGCAGCCTGACAGCAGCAACGTGCCGATCAGCGGCAATAAGCCTAGTAGTCTGGGGTACCTGTTTTTACTCATCTCACGACCTCTAAAGCAGCTTGCGCAATGCAGTTGGGTTTTGATCGCCAACACTTCACCCTGCCAAGGGTTGGCATTTTTCTTGGATTGAATAAGTGGCTGCCCGTCGCGCGTCAGACGCTGTTCGACAAATCCTGGGCCAGCGTTGAGTTCTTATTCGAATTCGTGGTCAAAGGCCTTGTTACAGACCAATTCCATTTGGTGCGGATAGTTGGAAGGCACCGACACCTGGGAGTCGCATGAAGCCAAAGAGCCTCTCGACGCCCTATTCCTGCTCAGGGATGAGCAGTGCCGGGAATTCAGTGCGGGCGATTGTAGATATGTAACGTTTTATAAACCATGTCTCATCCCGAAATAATTTTTATCCATTCCAGCAACAATCATTAACGGTATTTGCAAAAGTCCGCCATGGTATCGAAATTCATTCTCAACAAAAACACCAAAAACTGTAGGTCTACCTTAGGCAGTTCAGACAGTATCGAAGGCTTTGCGCCCTCCTTCGACCCTGCCAAAGCCCCCATGTGACAAGGGCTTCGCCAATTCGCCAGGGCCTGTTAAAACTGCCTGTTCGGGATTTTTGAGACTGAAGTTTCCGGACACTGAACCAGGCTGATTTTGTTGCGTAGTCATGTACCAATTCGGCGCCCTGAAATGCCTTGCGACACTCCTGCTGTGACAACATGTCGCACACGTACCGCACCCATACTTGTCGCGCATCAAGGTCATTTCACCCGCGCCCTGAAATGCAAAACGCCCCGGCCCCCTCAACGAGGGCCGGGGCGTTTTTTTGTGTGGCAGCGATGCGTCGGATGACTTCAGCGCAGCGCTTTACGGTTACGCAACGTGAGCAGCGGCACCAGCACCACGACCAGCACAAAGGCTAGCAGCGCCCACTGTGCAAGCGACAGACCGAGAATCGGCGGGTACGGAGTGGAGCAAAAGCCGTCGACCTGGAAGCCCAGCGGGAAGATCTTCGCCAGTGGCAAACCGTCGACAATCGGTTGCAGTACATCGATGCCGCAGCTGACCGCCGGATAGAACTGGGTATAGACGTGATGCCCGGCCACCCCGACGCCTGCCAGGGCGCAGATCACCACCAGGGTTTCAAATACCGTGATGCTGCGGCGGGTGCGCATGGCCGCACCGATGAACGCGAAGAGCGCGATCAGCAGCAACGCATAACGTTGCAGGATGCACAGCGGGCATGGCGCTTCACCCAGAACAATTTGCATGTACAGCGCGCCACCGATCAGCGCCAGGCAGATGATGCCCAGCAACACCAGATAGCGCCGCTCACGGCCCAACCGCATCGTTTCCTCGCTCATTGCGTTTCCCTTCTAAATATCGATTGCCCAGAAGTCTACACGCTGGCCCTGACCTTTGAGAGTCCGGCGCGCGCAGCGGGGTATCGGGGAATAGACGACGAGCCGGTTAAGAAGGGATTAACTTCGGCTTATTTCCAGAGATTTGCATGATTCCGCGACCGTATCGCCAGCAGGCTGGCTCCCACTTTGGAATGCATTCACAGGCTGGCCCATTGGAATGCATTCAACTGTGGGAGCCAGCCTGCTGGCGATGCGATTGATCAGTCGCCGTAGATATCAGACTTGAAGTACTTCTCTGAAATCTTCTGGTACTCGCCGCTGGCGCGAATACCGTCGATGGCCGTGTTCAGCTCGGAGACCAACTCGGTGTTGCCCTTGCGCACCGCAATCCCGGCGCCCTCGCCCACGTATTTCGGATCCTTGAGCTCCGGCCCGACAAAGGCATACCCCTTGCCTCGCGGCATCGTCAGGAAGTCATTCAGTGGGATGGTGTCGGCAAAAATGGCGTCGAGGCGACCGGCCGCCAGATCCATATAGATCTCTTCGTTGTTGCCGTAGCGCTTGACGTTGATACCTTTCGGTTCAAAAACCTCAGTGGCGTAACGGTCAGTGGTGGTTGCGCGCTGCACGCCGACCGTCTTGCCCTTGAGGCTGGCGTACTGATCATCCACGACCGCGCCGTCCTTCATCACCAGTCGCGATGAGGTGAAATAGTACTTGTGGGTGAAATCCACCGACTTCTTACGGTCTTCGTTGATGGTCATGGACGACAGCGCCATGTCGATTTTCTTCACTTTAAGGGAAGGAATCAGACCGTCGAACTCACCTTCGACCCAGACGCACTTGGCCTTCATCTGCGCGCACAGGGCATTGCCGATGTCGTAGTCGAACCCGACAATCTCACCTTTATCGGTTTTGGACGCGAACGGTGGATAAGCCGCTTCGATGCCGATGCGCAGGGTTTTATCGGCGGCGAACAGGGAACTGCACGCCAACAGGCTCAGAGCCAGACCGGTGATGAGGGGGAATTTCTTCATATTCGTTCTCTCGCGGGTTGTTGTTGGTTTGGCAAGACAGAAGAAAGAGCAGAAACGGGGGAAGCGCTTTTTTGTACTTATAAATCCATACTGGACTTTTATGTACAAGCCGTCAATCAGGGCGATCGAGGATGTGTGGGCCGGTGGTCGGGCGGTGGGTCATGAGGATTTTGGTGTTGCTGATGACCTCTTCGCGAGCAGGCTCGCTCCCACAGGGAATCTATGTCGTACACAGCATTTGTGTACATGGAGATCAAATGTGGGAGCGAGCCTGCTCGCGAAGGCGGACTGACAGTCAATGAAGAACCAACTGGCTGTTTACTGCTTCCAGCGATCCGCCGCCGCATGATCGCTGTCCCGCCCTTCAACCCAACGCGACCCGTCAGGGGTGTTTTCTTTCTTCCAGAACGGAGCACGGGTTTTCAGATAGTCCATGACAAAGGCGCAGGCGTCGAACGCGGCCTGTCGGTGGGCGCTGGCGGCGCCGACAAACACAATCGGCTCACCCGGTTCCAGGGCGCCGATGCGATGCAGCACTTCAAGCTTGAGCAGCGGCCAGCGCTGCTCGGCCTCTGTGGATATCTTGGCGAGAGCTTTTTCGGTCATGCCCGGGTAGTGCTCAAGGAACATCCCGGCGACGTCGAGTCCGTCATTGAAGTCGCGAACATAGCCGACAAAACTCACCACCGCACCAACGCCCACATTGGCGGCGTGCATGGCATTGACTTCAGCCCCCGGATCGAACGCCGTGGATTGCACGCGAATCGCCATGGCTCAGCCTCCGGTCACGGTCGGGAAAAATGCCACTTCATCGCCCTCTCTCACCGGCTCATCGAGCTGACACAGGTCTTCGTTGCGGGCGCACATCAAGTTTTGCTCGCTCAACACTTCGGCACCGTCACGCTGGGCCAGCAGCGCACGCACATCGTCGACCGTAGCGAAATCACCTTCAACCTTCACCGAGTCCACGCCGAGCGCCTCACGGTAACGGGCAAAAAACTTCACGGTGACGTTCATGGTTGATCCGCCTGGAAATGGCCGCTCTTGCCGCCGAGCTTCTCAAGCAGGCGCACGCTTTCAATGGTCATGCCGCGATCCACGGCTTTGCACATGTCGTAGATAGTCAGCGCCGCGACGCTGGCGGCGGTCAGGGCTTCCATCTCTACACCGGTCTGCCCGGACAACTTGCAGCGCGCGACAATGCGCACGGTGTCATCGCCTTCGGCACTGAGCTCGACCTTGACGCCGGTGAGCAGCAACGGATGGCACAGAGGGATCAGATCGCTGGTTTTCTTCGCCGCCTGAATGCCGGCGATACGCGCCACGGCGAACACATCACCCTTGGGGTGACCGCCGCTGACGATCATCTGCAGGGTTTCGGGCAGCATGCGCACAAGCGCTTGGGCCGTTGCTTCACGGAACGTCACGGCTTTTTCAGTGACGTCGACCATATGGGCGCGACCTTGGGAATCGAGATGAGTCAGCACAGGGATACTCCTGATCAGAAGCCCCGATTGTAAACCTGTGGGTCAAAATTCCGCACGTTTGATTATCGGATCAACACAACCCCTTGTGGGAGCGGGCTTGCTCGCGAAAGCGGAGTGTCAGCCACATCAATATTGACTGAAACGACGCCTTCGCGAGCAAGCCCGCTCCCACAAGGGATTTGTGTGGGCATAAAAAACCGGGCGGCTTTTAGGCCGCCCGGTTCTTGGGTGAAGGGTTTACAAATGCGATTCGGCGTATTCGGCCAGAATCGAACGCGGCACCCCTTGCAGGGTGATGTGCACACCGTTGGGGAAATCCTTGAAGCGCTCTGTCAGGTACGTCAGCCCGGAACTGGTCGCGGACAGGTAAGGGGTGTCGATCTGCGCCAGGTTACCCAGGCACACCACTTTGGAACCGGCGCCGGCACGGGTGATGATGGTTTTCATCTGGTGCGGCGTAAGGTTCTGGCATTCATCGATCAGGATCAGACTCTGCTGGAAGCTGCGGCCTCGAATGTAGTTGAGGGATTTGAACTGCAACGGCACTTTGCTGAGGATGTAATCGACACTGCCATGGGTGTTTTCGTCATCCATGTGCAAGGCTTCGAGGTTATCGGTGATGGCGCCCAGCCAAGGCTCCATTTTTTCCGCTTCAGTACCGGGCAGGAAGCCGATCTCCTGGTCCAGGCCCTGCACGCTACGGGTCGCGATGATCCGGCGATAACGTTTGCTGACCATGGTCTGCTCGATCGCCGCCGCCAGTGCGAGGATGGTTTTACCGGAACCTGCTGCTCCGGTCAGGTTGACCAGGTGGATATCCGGGTCGAGCAAGGCGTACAGCGCCAGGCTTTGATAGATGTCACGTGGTTTCAGGCCCCAGGCTTCCTGGTGCAACAGGGGTTCCTGATGCAGGTCGAGAATCAGCAGCTTGTCTTCCTCGATCTCCTTGATCCAGCCGACAAAGCCCTGTTCATCGATGATGAACTCGTTGACGTGTACTGCTGGCAGGTTGTCGATCAGCTGCACCTGGTGCCAGGTGCGGCCATGGTCCTGACGGGTATCGACATTCCTCACGCGGTCCCAGAAGGAGCCGGTCATGTTGTGATAACCATTGGGCAGCAGCGACACGTCGTCGACCAGTTGGTCGGTGCTGTAGTCCTCGGCCGCGATCCCGCAAGCCCGGGCCTTGAGGCGCATGTTGATGTCTTTGGTGACCAGCACCACGGGCAGCTTTGGTTCGCGTGCGTGCAGGTCGATCAACTGGTTGATGATGATGTTGTCGTTCAGGTGCTCGGGCAGAATGAGGTTCGGTTCTGCACGCTTGCTCATCAGAATTGACAGCAAACCCTTCGGTCCGCTTTTGCCACGCTGGATCGGGACGCCGAGCTCGACGTCTTCAGGACTGGCATCGCCCAGGGTCTTGTCGATCAGACGAATCGCCTGACGGCATTCCGCAGCCACGCTGTGATGCCCGCTCTTGAGCTTGTCGAGCTCTTCAAGCACGGTCATCGGGATGGCGACGTGGTGTTCTTCGAAGTTAAGCAGGGCGTTTGGATCGTGAATCAATACGTTGGTATCGAGTACATAAAGGATTGGCTGGTTGGAGGAAGAATTACGTCCGTGATCATCCATACTCGGTCACCTTTGTGGGAGCCAGTCGACGCAATACCATTACAGTGCTGCGCCTCGAAGTGACCACCGAATTCACCTGCGAGGAGTCAAGTGAACTGCACACAAATTGGGTCTTGGAAGACGCCACCTGTCTGCAGGTTTCGGCGGTCTGTCTTCGTAATACTCCAAAACCTGTGACAGAAAAAAGTACTTTGACGTTTTTTTGAAGTTTATTTTTCAGAGTGACCAATAGCACTAGGCGGATTGCCATCACCCCGTTAAAGTCGGAAGTCCGCCTGCACCGAATTCTCGTCCAAAACCACCCCTCCCCCAATGTTTACGGCCTTTCGTCGTTTTCAGCGAAACGCGTCCTGACAGTCTTCCCAGCCGATTCCGCTTTGCGCCGTTTGCGTGATGAGCCAGGGCATCGCCGTTTTCAGCGCATCCTGCTTCACGTTGAAGTTGATCACCCCGTGGCGCCACAACAACATCAGGCTCAACACCCGTTGCGCGCTCTGATTGGCTTTCAGCTTGCCCGCGCCGTCCTGGGCATCGATATCCCACAGCGCCACCTGCAAACCCTGGGATTTGAAGAATCCTTCAGCATCGGACCGACGCTGACCGTCGGGCGGCCGAAACAACGGCACGTAGTTCTCGGGCAGTTTGTTTTTGACCAGTTCGGCGCTGCGTCGCACCGAATCCTGCCAATCCTGCCAGTGGCTGTGTGAGCGAAATTCCCAACCTTGCACGCCAATGCACTGCTTGGAGTACGTCGCTTGCAGGCTGGCTACCGAACGATCGGCCAGACGGGCCTGGATGTCCTTGCCGAGAACGAAGAACGTGCCACTCATGTTCGACTTGCGCAGGTATTCCGTGGCCCAGGCTGTGTTATCCGGCGCGGTATTGGCGGCGCTGTCGAAGGTCAGCAAAAATAGCCGGTCATGCATTTGATCGCCGTTGCGCTCATAGTCGCCAAAACGATCGACTTCGCTGCTGGTTTGCGGAAACAGCGCTGCCTTGCGCAATTGCTCGTCCAGGTACTGGGCGTGGAACAGTCGGCTCGGCTCGGCCCACTTTATGTAGTAGCTCTCATCGCTGACCTGAAACTTGGCGGCTTGCTGGCGCAGGGTGTCCATGTCCTCGACCAGGAAACAGAAGGAAGCATCCTGATCGCAGCTCTGCTGGGCGTAGTTGTAGTTGGTCAGCAGCCTCTGCCACATGCGCTGGCGCAGATTGTTGATCGATTCCAGATTGACCGTACGCAACCCCAGGCGCTGGGCCAGGCTCACTTCATCCAGGGATTCGCTGGCCAACAGGACGCGAGAAAACATGAGGATCTCGGCCCGTGACGCCACATCAAACAGGGTCGGGCTGTTGAGCTGTTCAGGCCAGGTGCTGCGATCAAGCGTCGCCACATCGCCCGACGCCGCCATGGCACCAAAGCTCAACAGCCAGGCCGAGAATAGAAAAACGATACGCAATGGGATGTCTCCATAACAAAACCCGCGCGGCACTATAGCTGATCGCAGCCACATTCCCGCAGCACCGCGACCCACTGTGGGAGCAGGCTTGGTCCGGGCGGCGTTCCGACGAAAGCGGTGGGTCAGGCGCCATCGATGTTGAATGTGCCGCCGCCTTCGCGAGCAAGCCCGCTCCCACAGGGATTGCCGATTACCGCCGATCATCACCTATGGACTTGATAGCTGGAGTCAACAAGGACAACCCCCTAGAATCGCCCCCACGATTAAAGGAGACGACTTCATGCTGATGGTGATTTCCCCCGCCAAAACCCTCGATTACGAAACACCGCCGGCGACCCAGCGCTTCACCCAGCCACAATACCTCGACCATTCCCAGGAGCTGATCCTGCAATTGCGCGAGCTGGCCCCTGCTCAGATCAGCGAGTTGATGCACGTCTCCGACAAGATCGGCGGGCTCAACGCCGCGCGTTTCGGCAGCTGGACGCCCGCGTTCACTGCGCAAAACGCCAAGCAGGCGCTGCTTGCCTTCAAGGGCGACGTCTACACCGGGTTAAATGCTCAAACCTTCAGCGAGGCCGATTTCGATTACGCCCAGCAGCACTTGCGCATGTTGTCCGGCCTGTACGGCCTGCTGCGCCCACTGGACCTGATGCAGCCGTATCGACTGGAGATGGGCACCAAACTGGCGAATGCCCGTGGCAAGGACTTGTATGCCTTCTGGGGCACACGGATCAGCGAATGGTTGAACGAAGCCCTGGCCGATCAAGGCGATGACGTGCTGCTGAACCTGGCCTCCAACGAGTACTTCTCGGCGGTCAAACGCAACGCTCTGAACGCGCGCATCATCAATACCGAATTCAAGGACCTGAAGAACGGCCAGTACAAGATCATCAGCTTCTACGCGAAAAAAGCCCGCGGCATGATGAGTCGTTTCGTCATTGAAGAGCGCATCAACGACCCGCAAGCCCTCAAGCAGTTCGATGCCCAAGGTTATCGCTACAGCGCCGAGCAGTCGAAACCGGACAATCTGGTGTTCCTGCGCGATCACGCCCCCGAGTAAGCACCCGGTTGGCGCACGCCTCATCAACGGGTCGTGCGCCACGTCCATCGTCCAACAATTCCCCGCCCCATTCGTCACCTTACTGACGTCAAAAATCCATCACCCGATTTTCTAACTTTAGTTTCACTCGACTTTGTTGAAATTTTTCAGTAGTGGCACTGAAATTTTTTATCGGTAGTGGCACATAACTATCTAACCCGACAATAAGCCTATATATCAAGGGCGAAACGGGTGCTGCTATCAATATGGAAGCAGTGCCATCTTTTTCTATATTTCAAGAAATTTCAGAATTCGCGATGGGCGGACCGGAACTATGTCCAAATGCGTCGCTCATACCACCGGTAACCATTCTCTCTGAGCTTGTACGAGATGACTTACGCAGAGAAGAGATTCACATAGCAAAGTTGTCACATTAACTTCTGCTTACTGATCCCTGATTTGGGCAACACATGAAGGACAGGAGATAAACATCAGAAATATCCCCTACAAGGCCAAGGCTGCGCCCCTATAAACGTGCTCACCTGAGCACCCAACCGCTTGATTTACGGGCTTCTGGCCTGGCATTGAGCGCGCAAGACCTTTGCACGAATGTCTTCTGATTAGAAGACCTGCTGCATAACAGGGCATGCCATAACAATAAAAGCCTAGTTGCGCACATCTTGAGTGCACTTATTTAGACACTCGGAACTTATATGCCTGCACGCGGCATTGTGACGCCTTTAAGGCGCACTTCCGAGTGCACTTCGACCGCTGAACACCATTAACTCCGGCCATGTAATGGCTTGATAAACACAGAGGTAATTGCGATGCGCATCAGCATATTTGGTTTGGGTTACGTCGGCGCAGTATGTGCCGGTTGCCTGTCTGCACGGGGCCATGACGTCGTTGGCGTCGATGTTGCCAAAGACAAAATCGATATGATCAACGCCGGTAAATCGCCGATCGTTGAACCGGGTCTGGGCGAGCTTCTGCAGAAGGGTATCGAGACGGGCAAATTGCGCGGCACGACCAACTTCGCCGAGGCGATTCGCGACACCGACCTGTCGATGATCTGCGTCGGCACGCCGAGCAAGAAGAACGGCGACCTGGAACTGAACTACATCGAAGCTGTGTGCCGCGAGATCGGTTTTGTCCTGCGTGACAAGACCACCCGTCACACCATCGTGGTTCGCAGCACCGTACTGCCAGGCACTGTGGCAAACGTAGTGATCCCGATCCTCGAAGACTGCTCCGGCAAGAAAGCCGGCGTCGACTTCGGCGTTGCAGTGAACCCTGAGTTCCTGCGTGAAAGCACCGCGATCGCCGACTACGATCTGCCGCCAATGACCGTCATCGGCGAGTTCGACAAGGCTTCGGGTGACGTTCTGCAATCGCTGTACGAAGAACTCGACGCTCCGATCATCCGCAAGGACATCGCAGTGGCCGAGATGATCAAGTACACCTGCAACGTGTGGCACGCCACCAAGGTGACCTTCGCCAACGAGATCGGCAACATCGCCAAGGCTGTCGGCGTCGATGGTCGCGAAGTGATGGAAGTGGTTTGCCAGGACAAGACGCTGAACCTGTCCCAGTACTACATGCGCCCTGGTTTCGCATTCGGCGGTTCCTGCCTGCCGAAGGACGTTCGCGCCCTGACCTACCGCGCCGGTTCCCTGGACGTGGAAGCACCACTGCTCAACTCGCTGATGCGCAGTAACGAGTCCCAGGTGCAGAACGCTTTCGACATCGTCTCCAGCCACGGCAAACGCAAAGTCGCCCTGCTGGGTCTGAGCTTCAAGGCCGGTACCGACGACCTGCGCGAAAGCCCGCTGGTTGATCTGGCGGAAATGCTGATCGGCAAGGGTTACGACCTGAGCATCTACGACACCAACGTCGAATACGCCCGTGTCCACGGTGCGAACAAGGATTACATCGAGTCGAAGATCCCTCACGTCTCGTCCTTGCTCAACTCCGATTTCGACGACGTGATCAACAACTCCGACGTGATCATCCTTGGCAACCGTGACGAGAAATTCCGCGCCCTGGCGCAGAACGCTCCACACGGCAAGCAAGTGATCGACCTGGTCGGCTTCATGTCCCAGGCCACCAGCGTAAGTGGCCGGACCGAAGGCATCTGCTGGTAATGCGGTCGTAGGAGCTGTCGAGTGAAACGAGGCTGCGATCTTTCCAGGTCCACTTGAGTTTCAAGCGAAAGATCAAAAGATCGCAGGCTTCGCCAGCTCCTACAGGATTTCTGGCGTCATCCAGACCGGATGTCGCCAGTTTTCGTAAGCCTGCCTTAACCCCATCGGGCCACCCCACAGGCTCGCCCGAGATAGAGACGGATGCAGATTATGCACAGGCTAAAGCACGGCCTACTTCAGGCCGCCGGTTGGCTGTTTTACTTAAGTATTTTGATGGGCATCGCCATGGCGTTGCCTGCGTCCACGTTCGACTCCGAGTCGAAGGACTTCATCTTCCTGATCGGTATCGTCGGTATCTGGCGCTACTCGATGGGTGCCACGCACTTTTTGCGCGGCATGCTGTTTCTGTACGTGGTCTACCCGCACCTGCGGCGCAAAGTGCGCAAGCTGGGTAAAGCGGCAGACCCGTCCCATGTGTTTCTGATGGTCACCAGTTTTCGTATCGACGCGCTGACCACCGCCCAGGTCTACGCCTCGGTAATTCGCGAAGCGATCGACTGCGGACTGCCGACCACCATGGTCTGCTCCATCGTGGAAATGTCCGATGAGAAGCTGGTGAAAAGCCTTTGGGTCAAAATGAACCCACCGGCTCGCGTCAAGCTCGACTTCGTGCGCATTCCCGGCACTGGCAAGCGTGACGGCCTGGCCTACGGTTTCCGCGCCATCTCCCGCCACCTGCCGGACGACCGCGCAGTGGTTGCAGTGATCGATGGCGACACCGTGCTCGCCGAAGGCGTCGTGCTCAAGACCGTGCCGTGGTTCCAGCTGTTCGGCAATGTCGGCGGCCTGACCACCAACGAGTTCTGCGAAGTGCGCGGCGGCTACATCATGAGCGAATGGCACAAACTGCGCTTCGCCCAGCGCCACATCAACATGTGCTCGATGGCCCTGTCCAAGCGCGTGCTGACCATGACCGGGCGGATGTCGGTATTCCGCGCCACTGTGGTGACCAACCCGGAATTCATCGCCGACGTGGAAAGCGACTCGCTGCAACACTGGCGCCTGGGTCGCTTCAAGTTCCTCACCGGTGATGACAAGTCGAGCTGGTTCAGCTTGATGCGCATGGGCTACGACACGTTTTATGTGCCGGACGCCGCCATTCATACCGTGGAACACCCGCCGGAAAAAAGCTTCATCAAGGCCAGCCGCAAACTGATGTTCCGCTGGTACGGCAACAACCTGCGGCAGAACTCCCGCGCCTTGGGCCTGGGGATGAAACGTCTCGGCCTGTTCACCTCGGTGGTGCTGTTTGACCAGCGTGTGTCGATGTGGACGTCGCTGCTGGGCCTGACCGTCGCGCTCATCGCCAGCTTCAAGTACGGCATCGCGTTCATCCTGGTTTACCTGCTGTGGATCGGCATTACCCGCCTGATCCTGACCGTGCTGCTGTCTTTGTCCGGTCACACGATCGGCCCGGCCTACCCGGTGATTCTCTATTACAACCAGATCATCGGCGCGCTGGTGAAGATCTACGTGTTCTTCCGCCTCGACCGACAGTCCTGGAGTCGCCAGCCCACTTCCCTGACCCGTGATCTCGCCAGCTTTCAAGGTTGGTTCAACACTTGGTCGTCTCGGACCATGACCTTCTCAGCCGGCAGCATTTTTGTTGCTGTGCTGCTGATGATGGTCTGACCGAACTCGCCTGAATTAACTAGGAAATCGCCCATATGAATACCGCCGTCAACGCCAACGTAGTGCATGAATCAGAAGCCCAGCGCCAACACGCCCGAGTAAAAATTCCGGCCAAGCTGCGTTTCTTCGGTCCTGACCGGACCCCGGTCGAAGCTCGGGTCATCGACCTCTCCGCTGGCGGCCTGGCTTTCAACGCCGGTCAGCTGCCACTGAAGATCGGCGACGTGTACAAGGCTCGCCTGCAGTTCGTCATCGATAACCTCGGCCTGGCCATGGACGTCGAGTTACTGGTGCGCTCCCACGACCGCGAAACCGGCCGTACCGGTTGCCAGTTCCAGAACCTCGAATCCCAGGACATTTCCACCCTGCGCCACCTGATCACTTCTCACCTGGCCGGCGACATCGTCACCATGGGTGAAGTGCTGGCCACCCTGCAACGCGACAACTTCACCAAGGCGCGCAAGACCAAGGATGGCGGCCACGGCATGACCCCGTTCGGTCGTCTGCGTGCAGTGACCTTCAGCTTGGCGATCTTCCTCGTCGGTCTGACGGCATTCGGCTTCATCTTCAAGTCGGTGTACGGCATGTACTTCATCAGCCACGCCCAGGCCGGTCTGGTCAGCGTGGCGGGCATGAACATCACCATGCCGCGCGATGGCACGGTGCAGAGCCTGATCAAGCCCGACGGCGTTGCCGCCAAGGGCGCGCCGCTCGCGACCTTCAGCACCAGCATGCTCGATGTGCTCAAGGGCCATCTTGACGACAATCAATTGCAACCAGCCAAGGTTGAAGAACTGTTCGGCAAGCAAATGACCGGCACCCTGACGTCGCCGTGCGATTGCACTGTAGCGCAGCAAATGGTCGCCAACGGTCAGTACGCCAGCAAAGGTGACGTGATCTTCCAACTGGTGCCGCGTAACAGCGAAGCCAACGTTGAAGCGCGCTTCTCCTATCGCCAGTTCGCCGACGTGTTGCCAGGCAGCTCGGTCAGCTTCCAGATCGCCGGCGAAGACAAAACCCGCTCCGGCACGATCGTCAGCAGCACCAGCCTGAAAAGCGCCGACCTGTCGTCCGACATCCGCGTGATGATCAAGCCTGACGAGCCGCTGGACAGCAAATTCGCCGGTCGCCCGGTTGAAGTCAACGCCACCCGTGGTCCGAACCTGAACTGGCTGATCGACAAAGCCATAGCCGCCGGTCGTTAAAAACAAGAGGACATGCCCGTGACTAGCCCACTCAGAATCCTGCCAGTTCCGCTGACTCTGGCCATGGCAATTGCCCTGGCCGGATGCGCCGGCCTGCCCGACCAGCGTCTGGCCAACGAAGCCCTCAAGCGCGGTGATACCACGCTGGCGGCGCAGAATTACCAGCAACTGGCAGACCTGGGCTACAGCGAAGCACAGGTTGGCCTCGCCGATATCCAGGTCGACAGCCATGACCCGGCGCAGATCAAGAAAGCCGAGGCGACTTATCGCGCCGCGGCCAGCGTCTCGCCGCGAGCTCAGGCTCGCCTGGGTCGTCTGCTGGTGGCCAAACCCGGCTCCACCGAAGCCGAACAGCACGAAGCCGAAGGCCTGTTGAAAAAAGCCTCGGCCAATGGTGAAGGCAACACCCTGATCCCGCTGGCGATGCTGTACCTGCAATACCCGCACAGTTTCCCGAACGTCAATGCACAACAGCAGATCAGCCAATGGCGCGCCGAAGGCAAGCCGGAAGCGGGCCTGGCCCAAGTGCTGCTCTATCGCACCCAGGGCACTTACGACCAGCACCTGGACGAAGTGGAATCGATCTGCAAAGCCGCGTTGAACACCACCGACATCTGCTACGTCGAACTGGCCACGGTCTATCAGAAAAAAGCCCAGCCAGAGAAACAGGCCGAGCTGATCAAGCAAATGCAAGCCGCTCAGGCTCGCGGCGCGGTTTCCGCCCAGCGGGTGGACAGCGTGGCTCGCGTACTGGGCGATGCATCCCTGGGCACGACCGACGAGAAAACCGCCCAGTCGCTGCTCGAAGGCATCGCACCCGGCTACCCCGCTTCCTGGGTCAGCCTGGCGCAACTGCTCTACGACTTCCCGGAACTGGGTGACGTCGACACGATGATGAAGTACCTGGACAACGGCCGCGCCGCCGACCAGCCGCGCGCGGAACTGTTGCTGGGCAAGCTCTACTACGAAGGCAAAATGGTGCCGGCCGACGCGAAGGTCGCCGAAGAACACTTCAAGAAAGCCGTCGACAGAGAAGTGGCCGCCGATTACTACCTTGGCCAGATCTACCGTCGCGGTTACCTGGGCAAGGTCTATCCGCAGAAAGCGCTGGATCACCTGCTCAAGGCTGCGCGTAACGGCCAGAACAGCGCCGACTTCGCCATTGCCCAACTGTTCTCCCAAGGCAAAGGCACCCGGCCCGACCCCCTTAACGCTTATGTCTTCAGCCAATTGGCCAAGGTCCAGAACACCCCGCAAGCCACCGAGCTTGCGCAAACACTCGAAACCCAACTGCCGCCTGCCCAGCTCGCCGAGGCCCAACGCCTGTTGAAACAAGAACAGGCCGTTCGTGGTGCCTTGAGTCAGAACACGCTGGAACTGCATGCCCTGGAAGAAGAAGACGGCGAGGAATCCCTATGAAGTTGAATCCATTCGTTAAGGCCGGTATTGGCCTGTCATTTGCCCTGCTGTGGTCGTGCCCGACCCTGGCGGCCCTGACTGAAAGCAAGAACTACGGCCTTGATGTGAAAGTCACCGCCCAGTCCGAAGACGACACTGACCTCGGTACGGCGAGCGGCGGCGACGTCAACGGCGTCGGCCTCGACCTGCGTCCATGGGTCTACGGCGAGAGCGGCGCGTGGAGCGCCTACGCCATGGGTCAGGCGGTGACGTCCACCGACATCATCGAGACGGACACCTTGCAACAGTCCGACAGCGACGGCACACAGGCCACCGACAACGGTGATCGCAAAAGCAAGAAAAACTACCTGGCGATGCGTGAGTTCTGGGTCGGCTACAGAGGCCTTACACCCTACCCCGGCGAGATGCTCAAGCTCGGTCGCCAGCGCCTGCACAATGACGATGGCCAATGGCGCGACACCAACATCGAAGCCCTGAACTGGACCTTCGACACCACCCTGTTGCGCGCCAACGCCGGCGTTGCCGAACGCTTCAGCGAGTACCGCACCGACCTCACAGAACTCGCGCCCAAGGACAAGGATCGCCTGCACGCTTTCGCCGATGCGGCGTACCAGTGGACCCCGGGCAACTGGGTCGGCATTCGCGGTCATCACACCCACGATGATGGCAAGCTCGACTACGCGCAGCCGGGTGTTCCCGCCGATTCCCTGGACAAGAAACAGAATGGCGACATCAGCTGGCTCGGCCTTACCGCCGACAGCGATGCCTACAACTGGCGCAACACCAACACCGTCAACTACTGGGGAAGCGTGACCGGTATGAGCGGCGACCGCGACAAGGTCAACCCGCTCAACGCCGATGGCACCGCTCCAGCACAAGCCAAAACCAGTGGCAATGTAGATGGCTGGGCCACCGACCTGGGCGTGCGTCTGCGCCTCGATCCGCAATGGCAAGTCGGTGCAGCCTATGCCCGTGCCAGCGCCGAATACGAACAGAACGGCCTGGAAAGCAACCGCTCGAACTACACCGGTACTCGCTCGCGGGTTCACCGTTTCGGCGAAGCCTTCCGTGGCGAAATGCAAAACATGCAGTCCGCCACCCTGTTCGGTTCGTGGATGCTCAACGACGAATACGACGCCAGCGTGATCTACCACAAATTCTGGCGCGTAGACGGCAACAAGCCTGTCGGCAGCAACGGCATCAACGCCGTCGAGAACAACACCGACGACGCAACCGGTGCAATTCTGTCCAGCACGTCCCTGCCGCTGGAAGATGGCAACAAAGACCTCGGTCAGGAAATGGACGTGGTCGTCACCAAGTACTTCAAGCAAGGCCTGCTGCCCGCCTCCTTGAGCCAGTCGATCGATGAGCCTTCGGCCCTGGTGCGGTTGCGTGGCGGTGTGTTCAAGCCCGGCGATGCGTATGGCAAAGGCGTCGACTCGTACATGCACCGCGCGTTTATCGACGTGATCTGGCGCTTCTGATGCAAACCGCTAAGGGAGTTCCTGACATGAACAGTCCGAAGAGAGGCTCGATAACCTTGCTGGCCGGCGCGATGTTGCTGGCCAGCACGGCAGCCTTCGCCACAGTGGAGCCGGCCTCGCCCGTTCAAAAAGGGCAACCGGCGACCATTGCAAAAGGGTTGCAACAAGCCAAGACCTACACCGTCAGCAGCGCCCCGACCGCGCCGCTGGAGCTGGCCAAGCCGAAACTGCCGGACACCTCCGGCTATACCGCCGAAGCCATCGCCGCGAAAGTCGTGCGCACCAAGCCCGGCAAAATCAGCATGCGCCGGATGATGCAGGAAAACGCCCTGAAGGACTTCATTGGCGGCGATAACAAGATGGCCGAATGGGTCGTGCGCCAGCACGGTATCCCGCAGGCGATTTTCATCGACGACGGCTACATGAACCTCAAGGATCTGGCCAAGAAAGTACCCAAGCAGTACTTCAGCGAAACCTCGCCGGGTGTATTCCTGGCGAAGCTGCCGATCGTGGTGGGTGAGAAAGGCATCCTGGAAATCGACAAGCAGACCCAGGAACTGCGCCTGTCCCAAGAGAGCGGTTCGTTCCTGATCAACGACGGCCAGCTGTTCGTGCGCGATACCAAAATCACTGGCTGGAGCGAGAAGGAAAACGGCCCGTCGGCCTTCAAGTCGCCGAAGGAATTCCGTCCGTTCCTGCTGTCCTGGGGCGGCACCCAGACCTACATCGCCAACAGCAAGATCGCCAGTTTCGGCTACGCCAACAGTAAGTCCTACGGCGTGAGTATTTCCCAGTACACGCCGAACATGGCCAAGGTGCTCAAGCGCCCTGAACCGAGCGGCTGGATCGTCGGTTCCGAGTTCTCGGACATGTGGTACGGCTTCTACTGCTACGAAACCCGCGACTTCGTGGTCAAGGGCAACACCTACAAAGACAACATCGTCTACGGCATTGACCCGCATGACCGTTCCCACGGTCTGATCATTGCCGACAACACGGTGTTCGGTACCAAGAAGAAGCACGGGATCATTATTTCCCGTGAAGTGAACGACAGCTTCATCTTCAACAACCGCAGCTACGACAACAAGTTGTCGGGCCTGGTGATCGACCGTAACAGCGTCAACAACCTGATCGCCTACAACGAGATCTACAAGAACCACACTGACGGCATCACCCTCTACGAGAGTGCCGACAACCTGATCTACGGCAACAAGGTGATCAGCAACCAACGCCACGGCATCCGGATTCGTAACAGCGTGAACATCCGCCTCTACGAAAACCTGTCCATGGCCAACGGCCTGACCGGCATCTACGGGCACATCAAGGACCTGAGCGACACCGACCGGGACATCAAGCTCGACCCGTTCGATGCCGAGGTGTCCCTGATCGTGGTCGGCGGCGAACTGGCCGGCAACGGCAGCGGCCCGCTGTCCATCGACTCGCCGTTGAGCGTGGAGTTGTATCGCGTGTCCATGCTCGCGCCGACCAAATCCAGCGGCATCAGCTTCTCGGGGATTCTCGGCGAACGCCAGGATGAAATTCTCGACCTACTGGTGCGCCAGCAGAAAGCCGTGCTGATCGACCCTGTCGAACGCCAGACCAAAGTACGGGACTGAGGATAATTTTATGCACCCACACTTGATCAAATTACTCAGCCTGTCGGCCCTGACCGCCGGCATTCTCGCGGCCAGCGCTGGCGCTCGTGCCGATGAAGCCAAAGCACCAACCTTCAACGCCGAACCGTGCTGCAACCTGTGTCCGGAAGCCCACGACGCGAAGAACTACACCACGCGTTACCAGCAGAACTTCACCACGCTGGTGCAGGCTCAGGGCGATTGGCTGTTCCGTACGCAAGAAGACTTGCGCACCGAATTCGACACCACGCCCGCCGGCTACAAGCGCATGAAAGAACTGCACGATGCGTTCAAGAGCAAAGGCATTGAACTGGTCATCGTTTACCAGCCGACCCGTGGTCTGGTGAACCGCAACAAGCTCAACCCGGAAGAGAAGGCCAAGTACGATTTCGACAAGGCCTTGAGGAACTACAAGGCCATGCTCGGGCGTTTCGCCGCCATGGGCTACACCGTGCCGGACCTGTCGCCGCTGACCAACGAGTCGCTGCCTGAAACTCTGCCGGCCCACGATTTCTACTTCCAGGGCGACCAACACTGGACGCCGTATGGCGCCCAGCGCACGGCGAAAATCGTCGGTGAGCAAATCAAGAAAATGCCGGCCTTTGCCGACGTGCCAAAACGCGAATTCGAGAGCCATAAGTCGGGTCGCATGGGCAAGAACGGAACGTTGCACAAGATGGCCGGTCAACTCTGTGGCACCAGCTACGCGATCCAGTACATGGATCAGTTCACCACCGAGCCCAAGGGTGAAGCGGGCGATGGCGATCTGTTCAGTGATTCCGGTAATCCGGAGATCACCCTGGTCGGCACCAGCCACAGTGGCAAGAACTACAACTTCGCCGGTTTCCTCGAAGAGGCCATCGGCGCCGACATCCTCAACGTAGCGTTCCCCGGCGGTGGCCTGGAAGGTTCGATGCTGCAGTACCTGGGCAGCGAAGAGTTCCAGAAGAAGCCACCGAAGATTCTGATCTGGGAATTCTCGCCGCTCTATCGCCTCGACCAGGAAACCATCTACCGCCAGATGATGGCGCTGCTGGACAACGGTTGCGAAGGAAAGGATGCACAGATGACCGGCAGCACCACGTTGAAACCGGGCAAGAACGAATTGATGGTCAACAGCAAGAACCTGAACCTGCAGAACAGCGGTCACCAGGTTGATATCCGCTTCGCCGATCCGTCGGTGAAAACTCTGCAAGCCACCCTCTGGTACATGAACGGCCGCCACGAGGACATCAAGATCGAAAAACCGGAAACCTCCGACACTGACGGGCGTTTCGCCTTTGAGTTGCGCACGGACGAAGACTGGGCCTCGCAGAATCTGCTGGCCGTCGAAGTCCAGGGCCCTGAAGCAGGTGCCGCGGGACAGAAAGTCGAAGCGAAAATCTGCAAACGCAACGTGTTCCCTGGCACTGGGCAGCGTACCGCTCAGGCCGGGCAGTGAGGCAATCTCTTATGACATGCATGCAAACCCGAACTTTGAAAAGATTGATCGCACCGTCCCTGTTGAGCCTAGCCATGTTTGCCGGTGCGACTCAGGCCGCCGCGCCACTGCGCCCGCCACAGGGGTACTTCGCGCCGATTGAAAAAGTCAAAACCGGCGACAAGAGCGAAGGCTGTGATGCGATGCCGACGCCGTACACCGGCTCGCTGCAATTTCGCAGCAAATACGAAGGTTCCGACAAGGCCCGTTCGACCCTGAACGAGGTCTCGGAAAAAGCCTTTCGCGACAGCACCGCCGACATCACCAAACTGGAACGCGGCACCAGCAAGCGCGTGATGCAGTTCATGCGTGACGGTCGTCCGGAACAACTCGAATGCACGCTGAACTGGTTGACCGCCTGGGCCAAGGCCGATGCGTTAATGTCCAAGGACTTCAACCACACCGGCAAGTCGATGCGCAAATGGGCCTTGGGCAGCATGGCGTCGTCGTACATTCGCCTGAAGTTTTCCGACTCCCATCCGTTGGCGAATCATCCGCAAGAATCGCAGTTGATTGAAGCCTGGTTCAACAAGTTGGCCGATCAGGTAGTCAGCGACTGGGACAACTTGCCGCTGGAACAAACCAACAACCATTCGTACTGGGCCGCCTGGTCGGTGATGGCAACGTCCATCGCCACCAACCGTCGCGACCTGTTCGACTGGTCGGTGAAGGAATTCAAGGTCGGCGCCAATCAAATCGACGCCCAGGGTTATCTGCCCAACGAACTCAAGCGCCAGCAACGCGCCCTCGCCTACCACAACTACGCCCTGCCGCCGCTCGCGATGATCGCCAGTTTCGCTCAGGTCAACGGTGTGGACTTGCGTCAGGAAAACAACGGCGCATTGAAACGCCTGGGTGATCGAGTGCTCGCGGGCGTCAAAGACCCGGACGAATTCGAGCAGAAGAACGGTAAGGAACAGGACATGACCGACCTGAAGGTCGACTCGAAATTCGCCTGGCTCGAACCGTTCTGCTCGCTCTACACCTGCTCGCCGGATGTGCTCGAGAAAAAGCACGAAATGCAGCCATTCAAGACTTTCCGCCTCGGGGGTGACCTGACCAAGGTCTACGACCCGGCGAATGAGAAGGGCAAAAAAGGTTCCTAGAGCCAAACGCAACCCCCCTGTGGGAGCGGGCTTGCTCGCGAATGCGGTCTGACATTCACCATTGATGTCGACTGACACTCCGCTTTCGCGAGCAAGCCCGCTCCCACAGGGTCAGTGCAAGACATGAGTTTTTATGTGATGTGTCCCCCGGTTTTTCGATGGGGGGTTTGGGGGGGCTGCGGCCCTTGACTGTTGGTTAAACATGGAGAGACCGGGATGGTATTTTCATCCAACGTGTTCCTGTTTTTGTTCTTGCCGATCTTTCTCGGCATGTACTACTTAAGCGGAATACGCTATCGCAACCTGCTGCTGCTGATCGCCAGCTACGTGTTCTATGCCTGGTGGCGTGTGGACTTCCTTGCGCTGTTCGCAGCCGTCACGCTGTGGAACTACTGGATCGGCCTCAAAGTCGGTGCCGCAGGCGTTCGGACCAAACCGGCACAACGCTGGTTGCTCCTGGGCGTGGCCGTCGACCTGTGCATTCTCGGCTACTTCAAGTACGCCAACTTCGGCGTCGACAGCATCAACGCGATGATGACCTCCGTCGGTCTGTCGCCGTTCATCCTGACCCACGTACTGTTGCCGATCGGGATCTCGTTCTACATCTTCGAGTCCATCAGCTACATCATCGACGTCTACCGTGGTGACACGCCGGCGACCCGCAACCTGATCGACTTTGCCGCTTTCGTGGCGATCTTCCCGCACCTGATCGCCGGTCCGGTGTTGCGCTTCCGCGATCTCGCCGACCAGTTCAACAACCGCACCCACACCCTCGACAAATTCTCCGAAGGCTGCACGCGGTTCATGCAGGGCTTCATCAAGAAGGTCTTCATCGCCGACACCCTGGCGGTCGTGGCCGACCATTGCTTCGCCTTGCAGAACCCGACCACCGGCGATGCCTGGCTCGGCGCGCTGGCCTACACCGCGCAGCTGTATTTCGACTTCTCCGGTTACAGCGACATGGCCATCGGTCTGGGCTTGATGATGGGTTTCCGCTTCATGGAAAACTTCAAACAGCCGTACATCAGCCAGTCGATCACCGAGTTCTGGCGTCGCTGGCACATCAGCCTGTCGACCTGGTTGCGTGACTACCTGTACATCACGCTGGGCGGTAACCGTAAAGGTACGCTGATGACCTATCGCAACCTGTTCCTGACCATGCTGCTCGGTGGTCTGTGGCACGGCGCGAACATCACCTACATCGTCTGGGGCGCCTGGCACGGCATGTGGCTGGCGATCGAAAAAGCCCTGGGCCTGAACACCTCGCCGCGCAGCATCAACCCGATCCGCTGGGCGCTGACCTTCCTGCTCGTGGTCATGGGCTGGGTGATCTTCCGCTCGGAAAACCTGCACGTCGCCGCTCGTATGTACGGCGCGATGTTCAGCTTCGGCGAATGGTCACTGTCGGAACTCAACGCGGCCAGCCTCACCGGCCTGCAAGTAGCGACTCTGGTGGTGGCTTACATGACCCTGGCGTTCTTCGGCATTCGTGACTTCTACACCAACCTGCCGCCTGAGAAGACCAAGCCTGTTGTGAACGTCGAGGCCGATGGCCCGGCTGCCGCGACCCCTGGAATGATCAAAGCCGTACCGGGCGACAACCCGGGCAGCATCCACCAGCCTGGCTACACCGTCGGCGTTGAAGCGACTGTGCAACCGGCCTACTGGACGGCGGACTGGCCTCGTTACGTGATGCGCACGCTGGTACTGGTGCTGTTCATCGCCTCGATTTTCAAACTCTCGGCGCAAAGCTTCTCGCCGTTCCTTTACTTCCAGTTCTGAGGGATCTGACTATGACCCGCTCATTACGCATCCTCTACATCGGCCTGTTCATGGTGACGCTGTTAGTCCTGGGCCTGTGGTCCACGCGCAGTTTCTTCGGTTTCAGCACCTCGGCCGAAACGACGGTGCTCAACGGCCGCTGGACCAAAGCCGTGGAGACGCACTACGACGACGAGTTCCCGATCAAGCGCCTGGGTACCAACCTTTGGGCTGCGCTGGATTTCAAACTGTTCAACGAAGGTCGTCCGGGCGTCGTGCTCGGCCGCGATCAATGGTTGTACAGCGATGAGGAATTCAACCCGATCGTCAACGAAGAGCTGAACCTGCAAGGCAACTACGCGCTGGTTGAAGGCGTGCGCCAGGAGCTGAAAGCCAAAGGCGTGAAACTGGTCATGGCGATCGTGCCGGCCAAGACTCGCCTGTACCCGGAACACCTGGGTGAAGTGAAGCCTTCGAGCATCCACGCCAACCTCTATGACGACTTCCACGCTCATGTGGCGGCCAACAAGATCCTCGCTCCCGACCTGTTCGGCCCGATGCTGAAGGCCAAGCTGGACGGTCAGCAAGTGTTCCTGCGCACCGACACTCACTGGACCCCGGAAGGCGCGCAAATTGCTGCCGAGGCCCTGGCCAAAACCATCGCCGAAAAAGCCCCGCTGAGCGGCGAGCCGCAACACTTCGTCACTGAACCTGCGGAGAAGGTGACTCACAAGGGCGACCTGCGGTTGTTCCTGCCGCTGGACCCGCTGTTCGAAAACCTGATGCCCAAGACTGAGCCGTTGCAGAAGCGCAACACCGTTGCGGCGCAAGACCAGGCTGGCGGTGATGACGCCTTGTTCGCCAACACTGAAGTGCCGGTGGCCCTGATCGGCACCAGCTACAGCGCCAACCCCAACTGGAACTTCGTCGGTGCGCTGAAACAAGCGCTGAACAGCGACGTGGTCAATTACGCCGAAGACGGCCACGGCCCGATTCTGCCGATGCTCAGCTACCTGAAAAGCGATGCTTTCAAGAACAGCCCGCCACAAGTGCTGATCTGGGAGTTTCCTGAACGTTATCTGCCTGTGAACAACGAAATCGGTGACGCCGACCCGCAGTGGGTCGCAGAGCTCAAAGAAGCCGGCGCTCGCCAACAAAACGTAGCCGCAAACACTAAATCCGAGACGCCCGACCGGGCGCAAAACTGAAAGAGAGGTACACCATGACTTTCACTACTACTCCTCGCCGTCTCGCCAAGACCTTCGCACTCGTTGCAGGCATGAGCGTTCTGTCGATGTCCGCCTTCGCTGGCGACGCCGCACTCTACGGCCCGACTGCACCGAAAGGTTCGAGCTTCGTACGTGTCTACAACGCCAGTAACGCTGAAGTCAGCGCCACCGTTGGCACCACCAACCTGGCCGAAGTCGCGCCGCTGTCCAGCACTGACTTCAGCTTCATGCCGGGCGGCGACTACAGCGCCAAGATCGGTAGCCAGTCCCTGCCGGTGAAACTGGCTGGGGACCACTATTACACCCTGGTCAACAACGCCAGCGGCGCACCGCAACTGATCGAAGAACCGCCGTTCAAGAACAAGCAGAAATCCCTGGTTCGCGTGCAGAACCTCAGCGACAAGGCCCTGACCCTGAAAACCGCTGACGGCAAGACCGAAGTGATCCCAACCGTGGCCGCCAAGGGCCGTGGCGAACGTGAAATCAACCCGGTCAAGGTCAGCCTGGCGCTATACGATGGCGACAAGAAAGTCGGCGACGTGAAACCGGTTGCCCTGGAACGCGGTGAAGCCGCCGTGCTGTATGTGACCGGCAGCGGCAGCAGCCTGGCGCCAGTCTGGGTAAAACGCCCGGTTTCGACGCGCTAACACATTTGCCCGGTTGACCCACATCCCTGTGGGAGCCGGGCTTGCTCGCGAAGACGGTTTCACATTCAACGATAAAGTTGGCTGACCCACCGCTTTCGCGAGCAAGCCCGCTCCCACAAGGAACCGAGGCGTCAATTGGGACACGGAATAAGAACAAGAGTGAAACGACAGAACGCAGTAGCTCTGACCCATACGATTTTCAAGGAGTAACAACATGATTCCGGTGATCTTGTCAGGTGGT
The DNA here is from genome assembly GCF_019219045.1 of Pseudomonas sp. PDM25. Taxonomy (NCBI): domain Bacteria; kingdom Pseudomonadati; phylum Pseudomonadota; class Gammaproteobacteria; order Pseudomonadales; family Pseudomonadaceae; genus Pseudomonas; species Pseudomonas sp. PDM25. The sequence continues at coordinate 70,668 of NZ_JAHUWL010000013.1, read as the reverse complement.
AGTGGCTCACGTCTTTGGCCGCTTTCGCGCAAGCAATTCCCTAAGCAATTCCTCGCCCTGACCGGCGAACAAACACTGTTCCAGCAAACCCTGGAACGCCTGGTGTTCGAAGGCATGGACACCCCCATCGTGGTCTGCAACAAGGAACACCGTTTCATCGTCAACGAGCAACTGGCCGCCCGTAAACTGGACGTGCAGCGCGTCCTGATGGAACCGTTCGGCCGCAACACCGCGCCAGCCGTGGCCTTGACCGCGATGATGCTGGTCAACGAAGGTCGCGACGAGTTGATGCTGGTGCTGCCAGCCGACCACGTGCTGGAAGACCAGAAAGCCCTGCAACGTGCGCTGGCCCTGGCCACGGTCGCTGCAGAAAACGGCGAAATGGTGCTGTTCGGTGTACCGGCCACCAAACCGGAAACCGGCTACGGCTACATCAAGTCGGCCAATGATTCGCTGCTGCCGGAAGGCGTCAGCCGCGTTTCGCACTTCGTTGAAAAACCGGACGTGAAGCGCGCCACCGAGTTCGTCGAGTCCGGCGGTTACTTCTGGAACAGCGGCATGTTCCTGTTCCGTGCCAGCCGTTTCCTCGAAGAGCTGAAAAAGCACGATCCGGACATCTACGACACCTGCCTGCTGACCCTGGAACGTAGCGAGCAGGATGCCGACACCGTCGACATCGACTCCGCCACCTTCGCTTGCTGCCCGGACAATTCCATCGACTACTCGGTGATGGAAAAAACCCAGCGCGCCTGCGTAGTGCCGCTGACCGCGGGCTGGAGCGATGTCGGTTGCTGGGCGTCGTTGTGGGAAGTGAATGAAAAAGACGCCAACGGCAACGTCACCAAAGGCGATGTGGTCATCCAGGACAGCAAAAACTGCATGATCCACGGCAACGGTAAACTGGTGTCGGTGATCGGCCTGGAAAACATCGTGGTCGTCGAAACCAAGGACGCCATGATGATCGCCCACAAGGACAAGGTCCAAGGCGTGAAACAGATGGTCAACACCCTCAACGAGCTGGGCCGCAGTGAAACCCAGACGCACTGCGAAGTCTATCGTCCGTGGGGTTCCTACGACTCGGTGGACATGGGCGGCCGCTTCCAGGTCAAGCGCATCTCGGTCAAACCGGGCGCGTGCCTGTCGCTGCAAATGCACCACCACCGCGCCGAACACTGGATCGTGGTTAGCGGCACTGCTGAAGTGACCTGCGACGAAAACGTGTTCCTGCTCACTGAAAACCAGTCGACCTACATCCCGATCGCCTCGGTCCACCGCTTGCGCAATCCGGGCAAGATCTCGCTGGAAATCATCGAAGTGCAATCGGGCAGCTACCTGGGTGAAGACGATATCGAGCGGTTTGAAGATATCTACGGTCGCTCCAACCCGATCGAACGCGGCGTGTCGGTGAAAACCATCGCGCAGTAAGCGTTCAGCAAAACAAGAAGCCCTCATCCAGCCCGCTGCGTTTTCCCTATCCGCAGCGGGTTGGGTGGGGGCTTTTTTATCCCGTCCATTTGGCGCCCGATCTCGAGGCAATGGCCGCTGATCGTGGGTTGATCGCTAGAGTAGATATTTTTACCACCTTGCTGGTCTTGTTTATCCTGTTCAAAGACTTGAGTGTCAGAAAGTTGCCCACGCCTCGCACATTTGAGATGTTTTTCGATATCACCCCGGCGTCCACAGCCATTTTCAGTTCGTCTGGCTTCAGCTGAGAGGCGGGGTTTGCCACCAAAAACTCCACCTTTGCCTCAGTATCATTACTGGCCGCCCCCTTATTCATCGTGGTGGAAATCGCGGCGATTGCGTAGGTTTGCCTGGCTCCGGCAGATTTCAGCTTGTCCTCTTTTTTCAGAATCGCAAAGAACCTGTACTCGAGTATTTTTTTTGGCCCGTCACTTCTTGAGTCCGGCTCGATAATCCGAGGCTTCTGAAAATCCGACTGCGCCAAGTTCAGCATCGTAGATGAGATCGACTCTCCAAGCTCAAGATTCATCTGGGCCTCTCCCGATTTGCCCGGAAACATCCTCGATACATGTTTGAACACGCGTTTGTACTCCTGCAAGCTACGTTTCAGCTCATCTTTGCCAACGGAGTACTTAATGTCCACGCCCACTTCCACCGCTTTGAATTCGGAGCTGGTTTTAAACGCCTTGGTTTTATCGTCAAACACCGCGACTTTTGCGACCATTGACTTGGCCTTCAATCCCATCCGCTGAAGCGTCCCGATATTGATTTCGTAGTCCCCTACTTCATCATGTTGCAAGCCGGATGGATCAATGAACGTCATCGGGTTGTTCAGCACCATCGAGAACAGATTCAATCCATCAATATCCCCCGCAGGATCGGGATTCAACCAACGCTGCAACCACGGTAGGTAGTACCGAAACCCGTAGTAATAAAGCCCCGTCGCATCCCGTTCCTTGCCCGAATAGCGAACGGTTTTGTAATCCCCATCGGTGTCGTTCGGGGCAGCAGACCAGGCGGTTGTACCAAACGGATGATAAGTTTCCCGGCTGATGATGCGCGCATCATCGGCGAGTTCTAGCGTGCAGGAGTTCAGATGATCCACCAGGCTGTAACGGTACTGATCGTTGGTCACGCCAGGCGGCAGATCGGTTTCCCAATGCAATACCCGAACACTGTTGAGCCCGGCCTGCGCGGTGATGACCTGTAGCGCCTTCCCAGTGCCGCTGTCGGTGCGCAATTCAAGTCCCGGCAGATACCGCACTTCAGCCACCACGGTTCGGGCATTGGTGTTCAGCGAGCGGATTTTGCGCACGCGCTGGCCACCGCCATCGTAGACATAGGACTCTTGATCATTGCGCCCCGACTCTCGTTCCACCGGGCTGATCGATTGCAACTGGTTCCGCAGATCCCACCTCAGGAACCTTCCCTGATCCAGCTCCAGCAAATTGCCCTTGGCATCGAACGCAGCAGCGATTGTTTCTTCGGTGGGCGGTTCGCCGTTGCGCCAGGGCAGGCAGCGGTTGCTGTAGCGCGCCGCCTTCAGTTCTCGCCCCATACTTTGCGCTCCGACGTGCGTCAGCTTCAGCAGGTTGCCGCTTTCGTCATAACTGTAGGTCTGGCGGTAGTTGCTGACCGCCGCCGGATCAGCCCGCCCCTCGGATTCCGGTCCCTGGTTGGGGCCGCCCGCCTCCCAGCCAGAAGCCTCGATCAATTGGTAAAGGCTGTCGTAGCGAAAGCGACTGATGGGCTCGATACGCTGGTTGGCGAAGTAACGCACCGGCAGTGCCTTGTCCTCGATGCTCAGGACATTGCCTGTCCGGTCATAGTCGTAGATCAAGTGCTGCAACCACCGGGCACTCGCGTCCTGTGCCCGACGCGCCCTCAACAGGCCATCTTCCGCGCTATAAAGAAGGGTTGTTTGTACATGGTTGCCGGCGGTTTCGTGCGTCACCTGCCCCTCGGCGCTGTACTGGATATCGCTGACCAGCGTTTGCCAGATGCTCATCCCCTGAAGTTGCAGACGCGTCTCGCGCAAGCGACCGTCAAGGGTCAGGCGGAAGACCTGGCGGTTGCCCTTGGCATCAACCTGTTCCAGCACATCATTCAGCGGGCCGAAGCTCCACGTCGAAGTGGCACCCTCCCCCGGCTCAAGCAGCCGCTGGCGATCGCCTTCCAGCTCCGGCCAATCAGGTGCAACAGGGTCCAGGGTGAAGTGACGGACTTGCTTCACGCGGTGACCGGTGATTGAAAACGCCTCGAACAGCACCGTCCCTGCGGGGTCGTCATGACGGATCAACTGCCCGCATTGATTCCGGACGCCACGATCGGGACCACCATAGGCCATGCGTTCAACCGCCTTTCGCGGCTCGGTCGTGCCCTGTTCGAACACCACCAACGGACGAAGCAAGTCATCGTATTCGACCTCACGTCCGGCACCTCGGCTGTCCCACCCCTGCAACACTTCATTGCCCAGACCTGGCAGGTCGAGCTGCCAACCGGCATCGACGCCGTCAGTGAACAGCGCGTTACCCGCCAGCGAAAACACCGTCGTGAGGTTGGCGCGCCGCAATGGATCTTCTTCTGGCAGCGCCCAAAGCCGAGGATCCCACTGTTCAACGGCACGGCCTGCGGCATCGTGAAAGGTGCGATTGATGCGTGCCTGAGTGGGAAAACCTTCGACCTCACGCCAATAATCAACCGAACGGATCGGCAGGCCACGCGGGTCGACAACGGACAATCCGGGTGTTTTGTGGTGCATTCCCATCGTCGAGGCCTGCATGCCGGTCGCGTCCCTGTTTGCCAGCAGTCATCTAACCGCTCGTGGGCAGGCCAGGCTACTGTCAGAAATTACAGTGCCGACCAACGGCAACAGACCTTGATCGACGAATGTCCATTCCTTCAGCCCTTCGGTAGGATGGTGGTCATGAGTTCAAGGAGCGTTCAAACATGTTCATCGGCGTCCTGCTGGTCATCACCTGGCTGATTTTGTTGCTACGCTACCCGACCAAGGCGTTGCCGGTCTCTGTGGCGGCGGCCATCGGATTGGGTGTGGTGGCAACGTGGGTGATCTGGATGGACAGCCGCGAGGTCAAGCAACTGGCGCGCCTTGAGTTGCGCATCACTTACGCACCCGAACAGTGCCCGGTGGACCGGCCGTTGCATCTGACAATGAACAACGGCAACGACGTTCCGCTGACCGAGCTACGCTGGCGCGTCGCCGCGTATGCGCCGGGCGATACGGTCAACCTGGCCGACAATCAATACGCCGCCCCGCGCTATCGCGGCCCCGGCGAATTGCAGGCCGGCGCGAACTGGGAAGACTGTTTGCCGCTGCCGCCGTTGCGCCCCGGTTATCGCCCGCAAACACTGGAGTTTCGCGCCGAGCATTTGCAGGGTAGTTTCTCCGATTAATCCCCTTCCTCTTTTTGCACAAGGACCGCGCCATGCCCGTTGCGTTGATTACCGGTTGTTCCAGCGGCATTGGCCGCGCCCTCGCAGATGTTTTCAAAAATGCCGGATACGACGTCTGGGCCAGCGCTCGCAAGGCTGAAGACGTGGCGGCGCTGGCCGCTGCCGGTTTCACCGCCGTGCAACTGGACGTCAACGACGGCGCGGCACTCGAACACTTGAGCGAGCGCATCAACCAGCAACACGGCGGCCTCGACGTGCTGATCAATAACGCAGGTTACGGCGCCATGGGGCCGTTGCTCGATGGCGGGGTGCCGGCCATGCAGCGGCAATTCGAAACCAATGTGTTCGCCATCGTCGGCGTCACCCGCGCCCTGTTCCCGGTGCTGCGTCGTGCCAAGGGTCTGGTGGTGAACATCGGCAGCGTTTCCGGGGTTTTGGTCACGCCATTCGCTGGCGCCTATTGCGCCTCGAAAGCGGCAGTGCATGCTTTGACCGATGCCTTGCGCATGGAACTGGCGCCGTTTGGCGTGCGGGTCATGGAAGTCCAGCCAGGCGCCATCGCCTCGAGTTTTGCCAAGAATGCCGGCCATGAGGCGGAACAGCTGATTACCGAACAATCGCCGTGGTTTCCGCTGCGTGAAGGCATTCGCACACGGGCCAAGGCCTCCCAGGACAACCCGACCCCGGCCAGTGAATTTGCCGCCGGTTTGCTCAAGGCCGTGCAGCAGAGCAAGCCACCGCGCCTGATTCGTTTGGGCAATGGCAGTCGGGCGTTACCGTTGCTGGCGGGGATATTGCCTAAAGGGCTGCTGGAGGCGGGGTTGATGAAGCGGTTCGGGCTGCGCGGGCAACTCTGAGACCGAGTCGACGCCATCGCGAGCAGGCTCGCTCCCACAGGGATCTTTGGTGTGAATGCAATTTATGCCACGCAGCAGAACCCTGTGGGAGCGAGCCTGCTCGCGATGGCGTCAGAACTAACGCAGAAAATTTCAGGAAACACTTCCATGACCGACTACACCGAATACTTTGACGAAGTGATCCAGGCCCACGTCGCCATCGAGCAATGGTTGGCCGAGGAACAGGACGAGCCGGCGCTTGAACAGTTGCTGACGCGTTTTTCGCCGCAGTTTTCCATGGTCTCGCCGTTGGGCCGGGTGCTGGATTTTGTCGCGTTGAGCGAATTGTTTTTGATGGCGGGCGGGAAGAAGCTCGGATTCAGAATTGAGCTCAGCGAGTTGCGTGGCATTGCTCTGTACGATGGTGGAGCAACGGTGAGTTATCGCGAGCAGCAGACCGATGCGACAGGGCTGCACTCTGATCGTCGTTCGACCGTGGTGTTTGAGAAGCGGGCCGATGGCAAGCTCATTTGGCGGCATTTGCATGAGACGTTTTGCAAGGGCTGAACCTTTGTCTTATGTCTGACAGACCGAGTCGCGGCCTTCGCGAGCAAGCCCGCTCCCACACTTGATCTGCGTCGTTCACAAAATCTGCATTCGAACTCGGCCCTATGTGGGAGCGGGCTTGCTCGCGAAGGCCGCGACTCGGTCTAATGGCTAATTAACCACAACGGTGCACGTAATCCCCGCCGCCAACAGCACACCCTCCGGCACTTCATCAATGTGAATCCGCACCGGCACCCGTTGCGCCAGACGCACCCAGTTAAAGGTCGGGTTCACATCGGCAATCAGCTCGCGACTTTCCGGATTATCACGGTCGTAGATACCGCGAGAAATGCTTTCCACATGCCCCTTCAACACTTCCCCGCTCATGAGTTGCATGTCGGCTTTATCGCCGACCCGCACGTGGGGCAATTTGGTTTCTTCAAAGAAGCCGTAGACCCAGAACGAGTTCATGTCGACCACGGCCATTTTCGCTTCGCCAATACGCGCGTAATCGCCGCGATGCACATTGAGGTTGGTCACATAACCGTCCACCGCTGCGCGGACCTCGGTGCGTTTCAGGTTCAGCTCGGCGGCTTCGAGCTGTGCCTGAGCATGCTGGTAATCGGCCAGGGCCGAGTCGGCGATGTTGCTGGCGTCGTCGCGGTTTTCCCTGGAGATCACCAGGTTGTCCATATCGGCGCGGCGGTGGGCGTTGACCTTGCGCATCTCCCATGTGGCCTTGCGTGAGGCCACCAGCGACTGTGCCTGTTTGACCGCAATGCGGTAGTGCTCGGGGTCGATCCGCATCAGCAAATCACCCTTCTTCACCTGTTGATTGTCGCGCACCGGCACGTCCACCACTTCCCCGGTGACGTCAGCGGCGACGTTGATGATGTCGGCGCGCACCCGCCCGTCGCGGGTCCACGGCGTGTCCATGTAATGCACCCACAGGGTCCGGCCGATCCACATCGCAAGGGCCAGCACCAATAGCGTGGCGAGCAGGCTGAAAAGCTTTTTCATCAGGGCCTCAACGGTAAACAGTCAGCGCCAGGGCGCCGAACAGACAGGTAAACAGACTCAGGCGCAGCAGCGCCGGGTGCCAGAAGAAGCGGTACAGATCGAATCCGGACAGGCACCGGTCAAGTGCCCAGGCCAGCGCCGCCGCGATGAAAAACATCAGGGTCATGGTCGGCATGTACACGCCGTGGAAGGCGATTTCACGAGGCATGTTCGAGTCCTTTGGCATAAGCGGCGAGCGGTGATTGCGGGTCCAGTAATGAGGTGCGGATGAAGTGCAAATAGCTCTTCACCCGACGCAGGGCCGAGGTGTCGAAGTGCGGCGCGAAAGGTTCGTCGGTGGCTTGCACGCGGCTGATCGCGTGATCGACGGCGATCAATCCACGCTCCAGATTGCTCTGGCTCGGTTGCAGAAACAGCCGCACCAGCGAGCGCCCCATCACCCGGATCGCCTGACGCCACGGCTGCGATTCGGCATAGGCCGGATGCACCGGCAGGATCGCCTGTTCCTTGCGCAACTCGATGATCGCGTGGCCGACTTCCAGCACCACGAACATCCAGCGCAGCAAGTCCCGTTGCACCTGCGGCTGCCCTGCCGCGAGACCGTAGGCCTGATGCAGCAAGTCCCGCGTGCGGCTTTCGAAACTCGACGCCAAACCCTTGAGTTTGCCGCTGATGGCGTATACCACTTGCCCGCGCAAATCCTGTTCCAGCCGACGCCACAACCAGCGGCTGTTGGGCGGCAGAATGATCGCCCCGGCCGCCGCGCACACCAGCATGCCGAGCACCATGGCGATGTAGTCGTTGATAAAGGCGTAAGGGTTGTAAACGGTGAGGTTGTCCGGCACCGAACCCGTGCTGAAGAAGATCAGCAAACCGAGACCGACACCGGCGTATTGCGGCCTTGATGTGAGGAACGAACCGAGCACGATCACCGGCGCGAGCATCACGCAGAGCAACGGAAAGCCGTCGATCCAGGGGAAGATGAAAAACATCTCGACGAAGCCGATCAGCGCCCCGAGGAACGTCCCGCAAGCCATCTGAAAGGCCATGCGTTTGGGATTCGGTGTCGCCGCCGAGAGGCCCACGGTAGCAGCGGCAATCAGCGTCATCGTCGCCCCGCTCGGCCACGCGGTGGCGACCCAATAGCTGCCCAGAACCACCAGAATGAACGCCGCGCGAATCCCCGAGGCGGCCGACGCCATCCAGTTGGTTTGCGGGGTGAATGGCTCATCCCATTGCTCGCGCGCATGGCTGTGATCGGCCAGAGACGCGTGGGTCTGTGCATAACTGTGCAAATCGTCGACGAAGCGATAAAGCAGCTCGTACGCGGTATGAAAATCCAGCTGCTCGGCGTCGCTCGGATTGCTCTCCTGAAAAACCGCTCGCAAGCTGCGAACCCGCGCCGGCAGACCTTCTTTATAGGCGGTCAGCGCGATGACCAGACGGCCCGCATCGGCGTTGGTCAGGGCACGGCCGCTGAAGCCGTCGAGCAGTTCGGCCAGGTCCTGCAAACCCGGTTTGATCGCCGCGACCACCTGATCGGTGCCGCTGCTGCGCAAGCGTTCGAGCAACTGGTGCAAGGCGTTGAAACGGGTGGTGATGCCCATGAATTCGCTGTTCAAGCGGCTGAGCCGACCGCTGCGCCGACGCATGTGCGGGTCTTCAAACACAGTGACGCTGCGCAGTCCTTCCAATCCGACAGCCTCGGCGATGAAGCGCACGTTGCTTGCCTCGAAAGCCTCCCGTTTGCTGCGACCGCGCAAGCCATCCGTGACGAATAGCGCGAACACGCCGAAGCGCTGATACAAGGCGTTGCGCATCGCGGCACTGGCGGATTGCGGCAGGATTGCGGCGCTGACCAGCGTGGAGCAAATAATCCCCAGGGAGATTTCCAGCACCCGCCACACGGCGGCCATGAACGCGCCATCCGGGTGCGCCAGTGCGGGCAAACCAACCATCGCGGCGGTGTACCCGGCGAGCACGAAACCATAGGCGCGGAAGTTGCGATAGCGCGCCGCGCCCGCCGAACAGATGCCGACCCAGATCGCCAGCGAGCCGAGGAACAGCTCGGTGTTCTGCGCAAACAAGGCAATCAACGCGACCATCACCGCCGAGCCGGCCAATGTCCCAAGGAAGCGATAGAAACTCTTGGCCAACACGTGACCGCTTTGCGGCTGCATGACGATGAATACGGTGATCATCGCCGTGCGCGGCTGCGGCAACTCCAGGCGCATGGCCAGCCACAGCGTCAGAAACGCGGCGAACAGCACCTTGAAAATGTAGACCCAGGTCACGCCATCGCTGCGCGCCCAGTCGAAGAAACCCCGGCGCCATTCAAGGGAATACAGCCAGCGCAAAGGTGCGGGCAAGGGAGTCATGAAATCCTGCTCATTGATCGGAAGTTGTGCGGCGAGAACTTGGTCCCTGTGGGAGCGGGCTTGCTCGCGAATGCGAACTGGCATTCAGCATTAATGTCGTCTGATACACCGCATTCGCGAGCAAGCCCGCTCCCACAGGGTCCGTGTTCAATTTGAGATGCCCTTAAGGATGGCCGGGGTTTTCGGCGCCTGGGTCTGGCTGTCTTTCGGCACGTCGTCACCCGCGCCCAATCCGCCGCCGAGTGCCGTCACCAATTCCGCATGAGCACTCAGTCGCGCCGCCTGCACCTGCTGCTGAACCTGCTGCTGTTTGAACAACAGCGTCTGGGCGTTGAGCACGTTGAGGTAGTCGGTGAGCCCGCGCTGGTAGGCGATCATCGCGATGTCGTAAGTCTTCTGGGCCGTAGCCACCGACTCGGCGGCGAAGGTTTGCTGCTTGTCCATGGATTCGCGGCGGATCAACTGGTCGGAGATATTTTTCAGCGCGTTGACCAGCGTCTGGTTGTACTTGGCCACGGCGATGTCGTAACCCGCCGAGGCTTCGCCCAGCTCCGAGCGCAACCGGCCGCCGTCGAAGATCGGCAACGAGATCGCCGGGCCGACGCTGTAGTTGAGCTTCTTGCCGGTCAAAAACTCCAGCGCTCCACCGCCGGTGGCCATGTAGCCGAGGCTGCCGACCAGGTCGACGTTGGGGTAGAAACCAGCGTGAGCGACATCGATACCCCGTGCCTGGGCCGCCACTTGCCAGCGACTGGCGACCACGTCCGGGCGTTGACCGAGCAACTGCGCGGGCAACGACGACGGCAGTTTCAGCGCGGCGCCTAACGACAACGTTGGCCGCTGCAATTGCGCACCCTCCCCCGGCCCTTTGCCGGCAAGGGCCGCGAGCTGGTTGCGGCTAAGGGCGATTTCTTCGTCCAGTGCATCGATCTGACGGTGAGTTTCCGGCAGCGGCGTTTCAGCCTGACTGACTTCGAAATGGGTGCCGATGCCACCGTTCAGACGCTTCTGCGCGAGGTCGAGAATTTGCTGCTGCTGTTTTAAGGTCGCCTCGACGATGTCCCGTTGCGCGTAATGCAACGACAGCTCGATGTAGGCGCGCACGATGTTGTTCTGCAATTCGAGCTGGGCCAGACGCGCTTCGGCGGCGCTCATGTGAGCCATGTCGACGGCGCGCTCGGTGGCGTTGCTTTCGCGCCCCCAAAGGTCGAGGGCGTAGCTGAAGCCCAATGCGGCGTTGTTGTCCCAGGTCGTCGTGTTGGCCAATTCGCCCGGCCCGTAGAACTGATCGGTGGGCCAGTTATGGCGTTTGAGGGTGGATTGGCCATTGATCTGCAGCGACTCGGCGGACTCGGCGATCCCGGCCATGGATTTGGCCTGACGCACTCGCGCCGCCGCCATGGCCATGGTCGGGCTGCCTTGCAGGGCGAGGTCGATCCAGCGGTTCAGTTGCGGGTCGCCATAGGCCTGCCACCATTGCGCGGTGGGCCAGTGAGCGTCCTGTGCAGCGTTCTGGATGGCTTCGTCGGTGGCCAATGAATCGGCCTCCAGCGCCTTGCCCTGCGGGGCAATACCTCCGGTACCGATGCAGCCGCTGATTGCCAGGGTTAAAGCCAAAACACTGAGCGTCTGAAGCGCTCTGTTGATGCGACGCGGCACTGCTGCGATTTCCTGAAGTAGGGGAGGTAAAAAATTTTGTGGGAACGAGCTTTTGTGGCGAGGGGGTTTACCCCCGTTGGGTCGCGAAGCGGCCCCAAAACCTGCCACCGTGGTGTGTCTGGCGGACCGCATGCTCAGGTTTTACGACTGCTTCGCAGCCGAACGGGGCGATGCGGCCTTCCGATGAACCCCCTCGCCACAAAAGCTCGCTCCCAGAGGGTTCGATGTTCCAGCGGTGGCGCAATTCTAGGGGTCGGCTTTGTTGGCGATAAGCTGGGAATCCTGTGAATCTTTGTTACCGTTAACGCGATAATCCGTTAGTCGGGGTCTCAGACCCTGAAACTTCGTGTCACAATTTGCCATCGCCTCCGAGAGCACCCCATGGACACTTTGCAAAACATGCGCGCCTTCAGTTACGTGGCCGAGGCTGGCAGCTTCACCGCCGCCGCCGTGCAACTCGACACCACGACGGCTAACGTTTCGCGCGCGGTCTCCAACCTGGAAGCCCACCTGCAAACCCGCCTGCTCAACCGCACCACCCGACGCATCGCCCTGACCGAGGCCGGCAAGCGCTATCTATTGCGCTGCGAGCAGATCCTGGCTTACGTCGAAGAAGCCGAAGCCGAAGCCAGCGACGCCCACGCCCGCCCGGCCGGGCAGCTCAAGGTGCACACCATGACCGGCATCGGTCAGCATTTCGTGATCGACGCCATCGCCCGCTATCGCAAAACCCACCCCGACGTCACCTTCGACCTGACCATGGCCAACCGCGTCCCGGACTTGCTGGACGAGGGCTACGACGTGTCCATCGTGCTCGCCAGCGAACTGCCGGACTCGGGCTTCGTCTCCCAGCGTTTGGGCATCACCTACAGCATCGTTTGCGCCTCGCCGGCCTATGTGAAAGCCAACGGCTGCGCGCAGAAGCCCAGCGACCTGCTGAACCACGCGTGCCTGCGTCTGGTAAGCCCGGTGATTCCGCTGGAGAAATGGACCTTCGACGGTCCCGAAGGCCAGGAAATGGTGACGATTAATAGCTCACCGTTTCTGGTGAACTCCGCCGATGCGATGAAGACGGCGATCACCAGTGGCATGGGGGTTGGGGTTTTGCCGGTGTATGCAGCGATTGAAGGGTTGCGCAACGGCACGCTGGTGCGGGTGATGCCGAACTACCGGTCGCAGGAATTGAATCTGTATGCGATCTACCCGTCGCGGCAGTATCTGGACGCGAAGATTAAAACGTGGGTCGAGTATTTGCGCGGGTCCTTGCCGGAGATATTGGCGGCGCATCAGGCGGAATTGGTGGCTTATGAGTTGAGTGGGAGCATGGGTGGGGTTCGGGTGGCGAATTGATCGGCCGGCTGTCAGGCCGCCATCGCGAGCAGGCTCGCTCCCACAGGAGATCGGCGTACGCCTTTCGCCTTTCGCCCCTCACCACTCATCAGGCCGAGCGTTAGCTCGTCTGCAGCTCTTGATCTTGATCCACCCGCCCCTTCGGCAGGCTGAGTGGAGGTGTTCATCTGGGGGGCAGGCGCGCAGCGCCGTTCGACGCAGTCGAACACATCGAGAGGAGGTCGAAGCGAAGCCGACCGGAGGCGATGCCCCCAGATGGACGCCGGAGCGAAGGAACGCCGAGCCCAAGCGAGGGGCCGGACGCTGGGGCGAGACTTTTTGGTTCCTTTTGTGGCGTTTGACAAAAGGGACTCGCCGTAAGGGCGAAACCCTAAGCCGCCGTTACCGCAGAAACGGATATGTACACCACCAACAGCAACATGGTCGGCCCAAAGGCCGCCAAGGACAAAAGAGCCCAACAGCCTCGCCCAAATCCAAAGAAGAATGTTAGCGTGCTTGGCATTCACCTGCGCCCGAGAGCCCTCCTCCCATGAAAAAGACCGTCCTCGCCTTCAGCCGCATCACCCCGGAAATGGTCGAACGCCTGAAGCAAGACTTCGACGTTATCGTGCCAAACCCGAAAAACGGCGACATCAACGCCCAATTCAACGAAGCCCTGCCCCACGCCCACGGCCTGATCGGCGTCGGTCGCAAACTCGGTCGTGCACAGTTGGAAAACGCCGCCAAACTGGAAGTCGTCTCCAGCGTCTCGGTCGGCTACGACAACTACGATGTCGCCTACTTCAACGAACGCGGGATCATGCTCACCAACACCCCCGACGTCCTCACCGAAAGCACCGCCGACCTGGCCTTCGCCCTGCTGATGAGCAGCGCCCGCCGCGTCGCCGAACTGGACGCCTGGACCAAGGCAGGCCAATGGCAAGCCACCGTGGGTGCGCCGTTGTTCGGCTGCGATGTACACGGCAAGACCCTGGGCATCGTCGGCATGGGCAACATCGGTGCGGCCATCGCCCGTCGCGGGCGGCTGGGCTTCAACATGCCGATCCTCTACAGCGGCAACAGCCGCAAGACCGAACTGGAGCAAGAACTCGGCGCGCAGATGCGCAGCCTTGATCAACTGCTGGCCGAAGCTGATTTCGTCTGCCTGGTGGTGCCGCTCAGCGAAAAAACCAGACACCTGATCAGCCACCGTGAATTGGCATTGATGAAACCCAGTGCGATTCTGGTGAACATTGCCCGCGGCCCGGTGGTGGACGAACCCGCCTTGATCGAAGCCCTGCAAAACAATCGGATTCGTGGCGCCGGGCTGGACGTTTACGAGAAAGAGCCGCTGGCCGAGTCCCCCCTGTTCCAACTGAAAAACGCGGTGACATTGCCGCACATCGGCTCGGCGACTCATGAAACTCGCGAAGCCATGGCCAACCGTGCCTTGGCCAACTTGCGCAGCGCTTTGCTGGGTGAGCGACCACAAGATCTGGTGAACCCGCAAGTGTGGAAAGGCTGATTAAAACGGGCAGATGTTTTTAAACGTCTGCCCACTGGGTTACACAACTTGCAACTCAGTCAATCCACGTAAAACAGTTAAGCGCTATAAACTCCCCGCCACTTATCCGACTCAACGGAAAACAGTGACGGAGAACACAAGCTTGAACAACCTTACAACCGACAAGCTCATCAGATATATAAAAATTCTGCTAATTATTTATATAAGCTTTTTTGGCCTACTAGTGATGTACAGCAACTTCACCGACTACGCATCAAACTATGAGTACGTCGGCCATGTGCTAAGCATGGACACCACCCGGAGTAACCCAAGGCTGAGTTACAGGGCAATCACCTCGCCCATGCTTCACCACCGAATTTACTGGTTAATCATTACCTTGGAAGTTACCTTCACAACCTATTGCCTGATAGGCGCCTTTCATCTTTATCGAAAAATAAACAGGTCTGCGGAAGAGTTTCACGAGGCAAAAAAGTTTTCACTCATTGGTTTAATGATTGGTATTTTTGTCTATTACGTTTGCCTGCAGGTTATCGGAGTCGAATGGTTCAACATGGATACCTCACAAGTATGGAACGCCAAGGACTGGGCTCGGCATATAGTTGATTTCCTACTTCCATTGCTGATATTCGTCGCGCTCAGGACCGAGCGCTGAGCTGCCTCAACGCTCCACCCGAACCTTTACGCGAGTTTGCCGTTGCCCTGCACCATCGGCGCCCTGGGCTTACGAAACACCAGCACATTGCCCAGCATCACCAGTACCAAACCCACCAAGGCGGGCGCGGTCCATTGATAGCCTTCGGCAAACGCCGACACATTCAGCGCCACGACGGGGAACAGTACGGTGCAATAGGCTGCGCGTTCCGGCCCCATCCGCCCGACCAACGTCAGGTAGGCCGTGAAACCGATCACCGAACCCGGAATCACCAGGTACAGCAGCGAGCCGATGTAGCGCGCATTCCATTCCATGTCGAACGGAATGCCTTTGACCAGGCACCACACCGACAGCATGGCCGCGCCATAGGCCATACCCCAGGCATTGGTAGTCAGCGGTTTGAGCCCGGCTTTCTGTTGCAGGCTCGACAGCATGTTGCCCGCCGAGAAGCACAGTGTCCCGAGCAATGCCAGGCCCAACCCGAGCAAGGTTTGCGGGCTCGCGGTGTGGCCTGCCACCTCAGGCCAGAACAACAGGCCAAGCCCAAGCAGCCCCAGCGCACCGCCCATCAGCACATTGCGAGCGACTTTCTGGCCGAAGAACACGCGTGCATTGAGTGCGTTCCACAACGTGGCGGTGGAAAACACCACCGCGACCAGACCGCTGGGTATCCACTGGCTGGCCGTCAGAAAACACATGAAATTGATGCAGAACAGGCACAACCCCTGCGCCAGACAGATCAGATGCCCGCGACGGTTCATCACTTGCAGGCGGCGACTCAGCAGCAGCATCACGAACAGCACCAACGCGGCGAGGCCGAAGCGATAGACGATCGACACCGGAATCGCCACCACGCCCAATTGCCATTTCAAGGCAATCCAGGTGGTGCCCCAGATCAGCACGGTCAGCAGATATAACGAAAGGTTCATGGCAAAGACTCCTGAATAGGCGTTCAGTGTCCTGCGCCAGGGCCTTTCGCACTTGCATAAACTTGCGCTTTTGTCCGGCCACAGGCTGGCAGCCGAACGGCTACGGAGTAGGATGCAAGGCGTCAAAGAGAAGCCATCATGCCTGCACTGGAAACCCTGCAAGTCTTTCAAGCCCTCAACCGCTCGCCCAATGCTCGCCTCGAGCACAGCGCCGAGCTCGGTGACGGCATGGCTGCAGCCTTGTGGAGCAATCATCACGACGCCCAGGATTACGAAGCGCCGAGTCATCACACCCTGTCCTGCTACATCGCTGGCGGCACCGGCACTTTTCGCCGCGACCAACCCGGCACCAAGGGCGGCCCGGACAAGCTGTGCATCCTGCCGGCAGAGCATCAATCGGGTTGGGTGATCAACGGCGACATACGCCTGGCCCACGTGTATTTCAGCCCCGAACAATTCGCCCTCGGCTGCGTTACGTTGCTGGACCGCGAACCTCGTGAGCTACAGCTACGCGAAGCCACCTTTCTCGACGACCCGGCGCAAGCCCGGCGCTTTCGGCAAATGCTCACACTCAACTGGGACGAGCCCGGCGAACGCGTGCTCACCAGCAGCCTGGCCCATGAAATGCTCAGCCACGTGCTGCTCGGCCAGGTTGGAATGCGTGAGGGCTTGCGGCTGAAAGGCGGATTGGCTGCGCATCAGCGACGGCAGTTGGTGGAGTTCATCGACAACCAATTGGCCGAGGCGATTAGCCTGGGGCAGTTGGCGGCGTTGTGTGCGCTATCCGAATACCACTTTGCACGGATGTTTCGCGAGAGTTTTGGCTTGCCGCCGCATCAGTATGTGCTGTCGCGGCGACTGAGCCGGGCGCGGGAGTTGCTGCGTACGACGTCGCAGCCGTTGGGGGATATTGCATTGGCGTGTGGGTTTGCCAGTGCGAGTCATTTCACCAATCGGTTTCGTCAGGCATTGGGGGGAACGCCCGGCGAGTATCGGCAGGCGTTTTTGCGGTAGACCTGAGATTTTCGGTGTTTGGGATGCCGCCTTCGCGAGCAAGCCCGCTCCCACATTTGGAATGCATTCCCCTGTGGGAGCGGGCTTGCTCGCGAAGAACGATGACGCGGTCTGCGATCAGAACTCCAGCGTGCTTGAGAGCGATACCTGCCGCGAATCCCCCATCGACACAAAGAACCGGCTCGCCGCCGAGGTGTAGTAGGTGCGGTCAAACAGGTTCTTCACATTGAGCTGGAACTTGACCTTCTGCCCCTCGACTTTGGTGTCGTAGGTAGCGAACGCATCGGCCACGGTGTAGCTCGGCAGGTCGAAATCGTTCACCGCGTTACCCGCTCGCTCACCGACATACCGCGCCCCTGCGCCGACCCGTAGCTGATCGCCACCGACGATAGTGCCAAAGTCATAAACCGCCGACAGCGAACCACTATTCTTGGCGACGTTTTGCAATTTCTTGCCTTTGTAGATCGGGTCCTCCGTCACTTCAGCGTCGGTGTAGGCATAGCTGCCGATCATGCTCCAGCGATCACTCAACTGACCGCTCAAGTCCACTTCCAGCCCACGGGAACGCACTTCACCGGCGGCGCTGTAGATCGTCACCGGACCTTCGGAGTTGGCCACCAGCACATTGCGCTTCTTGATGTCGAACAGCGCGACGTTACCGGTGACGCGGCCCGGCATGTCGAGCTTGGCGCCGATTTCCCAGGACTTGGCTTCTTCCGGCGCGATGCTGCCGTCCAGCACGGTGCTGCTGCCGCTCAACGGTGCGATGGTCGAGTTGGGTTTGAACGATTCGGTGTAGCTGCCGTAGAACGACAGTTCATCGGTGTAGCGATACACCAGACCGGCGCGAGGCACCCATTTCTGACCGTTGCTGTCGGTGTTGGCCTTGAACGGCACGCCTTTGCCGGCGTACTGGTCGTATTCCTGGAAGCGCCCGCCGGCCACCAGAATCCATTGATCGGTCAGGTGAATCGAGTCCTGCAAAAACACCGAATCGCTGCGCAGTTCATCGGTCTGCGCGCTGTCGGCCGGGCTGACCGTGGTGCCGGCGACTTCGCGGCCGTAAACCGGGTTGACGTAACTGAAGGTGCTCAAGCTTTTCTGACGGATCAGGTCTTCGCGGTAGATCTTGCGGTATTCATCATCGACGCCGAACACCAGGTCATGTTTCATCCCTGCGAGCTGGACATTGCCTTCCAGGCTGGCGGTGGTGAAGCGGTCGGTGCTGATCGCGTTTTGAGTGCCGTCCATGCTGCGAGTCAACGTGCCCTTATTGGTGTCGATGGCGGTGATGCGCACCTGGCTGGCGTCGTAGGTTTCGCGGTTCCAGCTGTAGCCGAAGTGGGCTTTCCAGTTGTCGTTGAGCTCGTGATCGGCCTCGAAGTGATACAGGTCCGAGCGGCCTTCCATGTTGTTGAAGGGTTCGTCGAGGCGACGCTCGCGGGAGATGTCCAGCGGATGGTTGTCACGCGGGTCGATGATTGTGCCGCGGTCGAACGGGGTCAGAAACTCGCGGTGTTCATAGGAGAACAGCAGCTTGGTGCTTTCGCCGAACCAGGCCAGGGACGGTGCTACCAATGTCTCGCGGTGAGTACCGAAGTTGCGCCAGTAATCTTCGTCTTCGTGGTCCAGGACCATGCGATAGGCCAACCCGGAATCACCCAACGCGCCGGTGCTGTCGAGGCCGCCGCCGCTGCCGTTTTTGCCGTCGCCATAGGTCGAGCCACGCAGGGTCAACGCGTTGTACTGCTCAAGCTCGGGCTTTTTGCTGACCATGTTGACCACGCCGCCCGGGTCTTGAATGCCATAAAGAAGCGAGGCCGGGCCCTTGAGCACTTCTACCCGGTCCACAGTCGCATTCATGCCACGGCCCTGCACGATCGGCATGCCGTCGCGCATGATCGAGCCGTTGCGGTTGTCGCCGAAACCGCGAGTCATCACCGAATCCTGAGTGCTCGCCAGTGTGTTGCCTTGAGTAATGCCGCTGACGTTGGCCAGCGCGTCGTCCAGATTGCGCGGCGCCTGATCGCGAATAACCTGCGCCGGAACCACGTTGACGGTCTGGGGAATTTCCTGGATCAAGGCCGAAGAGCGCATCACCGAACTGGTGGGCGGCGGCTGATAGCTCATGGACTGATCGGCCACCGAGGTGATGGTAGTCGCGCCCAGGTTCAAGGCACCATCGGTAGGCAACGGCTCCAGCAGCAAGGTGTGACCGTCAGTGCGACGGAAGGTGAACCCCGAACCGCTGAGCAAACGCTGCATCGCCTGCTCGGCACTCATCTGCCCGCTGAGCGCTGGAGCGTTGATGCCGTACGGCGCCTCATCGGTGTAGACCACGCTGATGCCAGTGATCCGGCTGAAGTCGCTCAAGGCCTGGGGCAGCGGTTTGGCGGCCATTGCGAAGCTGAACGACGCACTCTGCCGGGCACTCCCGGCCTCAGCCGCCACCGCCACACTCAACGGCAGCAATACCAGCGCCGAAAAGCTCAAGGCACACGTACCCAACCACTGTTTGACCGAACCCGATTTTGCCCTGGACTTCATTGCTCATGACCTGTGTAGAACCGTTACGGATGCGAATGACTCGCAGTTTCAGTCACTACACGGATGGCGTCCGGGTTTACCTCATCAGAATTTTGAAATTATTTTCAAAACACTTCGATCGTTCCCACGCTCTGCGTGGGAATGCCGCCATGGACGCTCTGCGTCCGCAGTTGATGTGACGCAGAGCGACACGGGATGCATTCCCACGCAGAGCGTGGGAACGATCAGTTGAAAGAATGTGTGTTCGATCTGACGCCATCGCGAGCAGGCTCGCTCCCACAGGGGAATGCATTTCAAATGTGGGAGCGAGCCTGCTCGCGATGGGGCCAGCAGCCTCAACGCAAAATAATCAAACGCCCCAAAACCTTGTGCTGCTCAAACCCCAACACCCCTTGCAACGAACTCAGCACCGCTTGCGGATCCTGGCTCGGAAAGCTGCCACTGACCCGACGCCCCGCGAGTTCATCGTTGAGCAGCACAATCCGTCCCGGGTAATAACGCCCAAGGTCTTGCACCACGTCGGCGAGTGTCGCCTTGTAGTAATTGAGCCATCCCTGACGCCACGCCAATTGCGCTTCGCTGTCGACCGCATGGAGTTTTTGCGCCGAACCCTCGCCATAAGCCACTTGCTGGCCAGCGATGAGAATTTGTTGCTCGGCGTACTTGTTCGCCGTCACACCGACCCGCCCGGACAACACCGTGACCTGCGCACCGTGCGGTTGCAGACGCACTTCAAACTGAGTCCCCAGCACCCGCGCCTGACCTTTTTCAGCGTCCACCACAAACGGCTCGCCGGTGTGGGTCACGCTGAAAAATCCGGCGCCGCGCCGCAGCTGGACATGCCGCTCGCCACGACTGAAATCCACCGCAATCGCGCTGTCGGCATCAAGCGTGACTTGTGACTGATCCGACAGCGTGACAGTGCGAATCTCCCCCGGCGCCGACACATAGTCCGCGCCCAGATCATCGACCCAGCGCGACGGTTGCCAGCCAGCACCGACGCCGATCATCACTACCATGCACGCCGCCATCGCCAACGCCCCGGACCAACGCCGAACGCGGGTACGGCGCGAGCGATTCATCGCATTGAGATAACCCTGCAAGGCAAACGCTTCTTCACCGGCCAACGTTCGGGCCGGAGTTTCGGTCAACTCCCACACCACTTGCGCCTGGGCGTAAGCCTCGGCATGGGCGTGGTCGGCCTGTAGCCAATGGCTGAAGGTGGCCTGATCGCCGCTGCTGGGCTGGTCATGCAACAGACTCAGCCAGGCGAAGGCCGCCTGTTCCTGAGCAGGCGTCGGGGTGACGCGTTCGGTGTTGGTCACAATGCTTTCCCTGGCGTGCGCGGTTCGGGTTCCCGCAGGCTGGCCTTGCAAGCCTCGAGGGCGCGCATCATATGTTTTTCAACGGCGCTTTGGGACAACCCCATGGCCTTGGCGATCTCGGCGTATTTGCGCCCGTGAATACGGTTGAGCAAAAAGATCTGCCGCGTGCGCTCGGGCAGCGCGCGCAACGCCGCTTCGACGTGACGCAAATCGTTGCCCGCCTCCAGCGCCGCTTGCGGCTCGCTGCCGTGGCTGTCGGGTTGATCCGGCATCCAGCCCTCATTGACCCGCACCCGCGTGCCTTCGCTGCGCAAATGGTCGATGGCGATGTTGCCGGCGCAGCGCAACAGGTAAGTGCTGAGCTCTTCGACTTGCACCAGCGGCCGACGCCAGAAACGCAGGAACAAATCCTGCACCAGGTCCGCGGCGGTCGCCCGACAACCGACACGACGGCTCACCAGCGCTTCCATTTGCGAACGCTGGGAAAGGAACACCTGCAGGAAATGCGCACGCGCACTACGATGTTCGTCGTCATGGGATTCCGGGGGGCTGGTGATCATCAGGTCAGCCCTTTGCAAACACGGCGACGGGGCTGGCAAGCAAACTCAAACCGGCCAACGCCAAGGCCAGGCGCGGGCGATACGTCATCAACCACACCAGCAGCAAAGCGCTGAGCATCAACACCGCAAACCACTCCACCAATCCAAGTCCCCACCCCGTCGACGACACCGCAGCCCACAGCGATAACGCCAGCAACAACCAGCCACTGAGTTTCATTGCTTGGCGGCGACGGGCCGAGGGCTTGCGCCCCAGCAGTTCGGCGTGATGCCGATCCATCGATAAACACAGCGCGGTGAAACCGCCGTAGCACAGCAACAAGGCCAGGAACATTCAGTGCGCCTCTTGCTCAAGCAGCATCGGTTTCGCCCGTGGTCGGGTGGCGATTCCAGCCTGCCCCGCGCGCTGCATTTTCCACGCAGTCCACGCGAAAAACAGACCGCTGCCCAGACACGTCAGATCGAAACCGGCCATGGCCCAATCCCCCTGCATCAGGGTGACGCCCAAGTGATAAGGCGTAGTCAACGCGTTCAGCAACGGCAGCGCACAGAACAGCAACGCCGTCAGCGCCAACTGTTCGACCCACGCGGCGCGACCGCGGCGGACCACGGCGTGCAACACACTCAGGCCCCAGACGATGAAGAAGCTGTTCACCTCCCAATCCGCCCGCCCGGCCATTGCGACCGGCAACAATCGATTGGCCCAGAAGAACACCGCCACCGCGACCATCAACCCCGACAGGCTGGCGATGTTCAGCACTTCCACCAGCCGCAACTCAAACGGCATCACACCGCTCTTCGCATGTTTGAGCTGACGCTTGCCGAGCCAGATCACCAGTCCGGTGCCGATCATCGCAGTGCCCGCCAAACCACACATGAAGTACAGCCAGCGCAACACCGGACCGGCGAAATGGCCCATGTGCAAGCCATAGAAACTGCCGGCAATCGCCATGGGCAATGCTTGCTTCGGCGTTGCGCTGACCAACTGTCCGGTCACACCGTTGAATGTCACCGCGCTGCCAAAGTCGTGGACTACTCGGTCGGCGCCGTCACGCACAAGAATGACCGAGGCATTCGCATCGCCCGGATTGTTCACCGTCAGCGACCCGGTTCGCCCGCCCGACCACTGCTCGCTGGCCCGTTCCAGCAGCGGAGCCAAGGGTGCCAACTGGCCCGGTTTGCCTGCCATGTCGGGCGTATTGGACGCCGGAAATACCTCATCGTAAAACGCCTCGGCATCACCTTTGTAGGCGGTAAGGATGCTCGCCGGCATCACCATCGACATGAAAATCACCAGGCTGCTGTAAGTGATCATCAAATGAAACGGCAACACCAGAACGCCCACCGCGTTGTGCCCGTCCAGCCAGGAGCGCTGGCCCTTGCGCGGGCGGAAGGTGAAGAAGTCCTTGAAGATTTTCTTGTGGGTAATGATCCCGCTGATCAGCGCGACGAACATCACCATCGCTGCGATCGTCGACAGCCAGCGCCCCCACGGATAGGGCATCTGCAGCTGAAAGTGGAAGCGGTAAAAGAACTCGCCACCGCGTGTGTCCCGGCCCTGCACTTCTACGCCGGTTTGCGGATCGAGGAGTTTTTCGGTGAATTGACCGCGCGTGCCGGGCTTGGCCGGTGCTTGCTGCCACCTCACCGACAGCCCGGGTTCGCGAGCATCCGGCAAATCGATGAGCCATCGCGAGGCACCCGCGGCGTGCTGCTCGAGGTAGCGCTGGGCCAGGGTCAGACTGGCTGCGGAGGACAGCGAACGGGCGGGAATTTCCGGCTGCATCCAGTGGCTGATCTCATCCTTGAAATAGGCGAGCGTGCCGGTCAGGAAAATCGCGAACAGCAACCAGCCGAAGATCAACCCGGCCCAGGTGTGCAGCCAGGCCATGGCCTGCCGAAAGCCCTCTTTCATCAGTGGCCCAACCAGTACGCCAGCCCCGCCACCGCCGCCAAAACCACGCTTGGCACGATCAATCCGAACCAGGCTTGCCACGCACTTCGACAGGCAAAGCACCAAAGCACGGCGACCAGATACACCAAAAACGAGGTCATCATCCCGGTGACCACCGCTTCGCCACGAGCCAAAGGCAGCCACATCGTCAGGCTGACACTGGCCAATGCCGCGACGAGGTACCCCCCCAGCACGGCGGCCAGCACTCGGGAAGTGACAGCCAGTCGGTAGGAAACGGGGAGCGCGGTGATTTTGCCTTTCATGTTTCGACCTTGAAACGGGTGAGGCCTCGTGAATGTCACGGAGCCAACAAGGTCGCAATATTAATGATAAATATTCTCATGTGCAAAATAGAATCTGACGGGATCGTTGTTACAGCAGTCAGCGGTCAGTCAGCACAAACAAAAACGGGCCTGCATAAGCAGACCCGTTTGTCAGTGGTGGAAGGTCAAAACCTAATCAGATATCAGCCGTTTTGCGCAGCCTGTTCGTTCTCGAGAAACTCGTCTTCCAGCAGCGCATCGGCTGCAACTCTCTCGAACGGCACTATAGCGGCACGTGGTTTGCCCCGCAGTTTGCCGAACAGGTGCTCAAGCGCATGTTCAAGTTTTTCGGCCGCACCGTCGATCGCCAGTTCCAGGTTTGCGGCTTTATGGGTGACAGAAATCGGTTGGTGGCCTTTTGGCCGCGCTTCCAGCTGACAGCGCATGTCATGGGGACCGGGCTTGTCGCCGTTCTCGTCCCGCAGATGAACCTCGACGCGTGTCAGGTCCTCTTCATAACGTTCGAGCGTGCTCTCAATGGTAGTACGTACCCACTCCTCCAGTCGGATGCTGCTTTGAATATGGTTATCGCTGTTGACTTGGATTTGCATAGTTCATCCCTTATTTCAGCTAGCTCGCGAGAGGCCCTTCGGCTGGCCCTTGGGCGTCATCACCGTGACCTCTTACTTACACAATCGGTCGGCTCGCAGAACAATTCAACCCCTAAAAAAAGATAAATTTTGATTCGCAAAAAAAGCCAGACAAGGAGCAAAAGCGCTGTTAAGGTCGGGAGTTGGGTCGCCTGACTCTTTTGTCACAATTGCTCACATCTGCCGCTTCGCCAGCGGATGCAGGCTTCGAAATATCCCCGCCTCTTCCACCAGCCAGTCATGCACCGCACGCACGCCCGGATGGCTCAGCGCCCCAGGCGCATAGAGCAGCACGTAACGCTTGTGATTGGGTACCGCCAGGCCAAACGGCACGATCAACGTCCCCCGTTCCAATTCGTCATTGAGCAAGGTTCGCCGCGCAATCGCCACGCCCATCCCGGCAATCGCCGCTTCGATGGTCAGGTGATTGCGATTGAAGGTGTGCCCGCGCCGCACGTCCGCACCTTCGAAGCCGATGGCGTTGAGGTAAAACTCCCATTCCGCGTACTCGTAACTGCCGCGCCAGGCGGTAATGTCGTGCAGCAACGGGAAATGCATCAGGTCCGCCGGGCCATGCAGCGGCGGCCGGCCGCGCAGCAGGCCTGGGGCACAGACCGGAAAAATCTGCTCGTCGAGCAAGGTTGTGGATAACAAACCGGGATAGCTGCCGTCATTCAGGTCGATGGCCAAATCGAAGTCGCCTTCGTGCAATGGCACGCTGCTGTCCTCGGCCACCAGACGTAATTGAATGTCCGGAAAGCGCTGCTGCAAGCGCGGCAACCTTGGGGTCAACCACTTGCTCAGGAACGATGGAATAGAGCGCACCCGCAAAATCCCACTGATCATTCCGGCATCCAGTCGTCGCAATTCCGCATCGATGCTGCCGTAGGCCTCGTTGACCGTGATGGCCAGTCGCTGGCCTTCAGCGCTCAATTCCACGCCGCGAGCGCGACGATGAAACAGGCGAAAACCCAGTCGCTCTTCCAGCTGTCGGATTTGCTGACTGACCGCACCCGGCGTGATGTGCAGCTCTTCGGCGCAACGGGTGAACGACAAGTGCCGCGCGGCACAGGAAAACACGTGCAGCCAGACGTAAGTCTGGGCGTGCAATTGGCGACTCATTGTTTAGTCCTGCTAAAGGCTGTCTTAGGAAGTTTCGTTGGTCACGTAGGACCGAGGTAGGCAGTATCGCCGACATTGCGCTTGTCCTACAAAAATGGCAGCGATTTCTCTTCCATTGCTTGTATAGGCTTTAGCATGGCTATCAGTGTTTTCGATCTCTTCAAAGTCGGCATCGGTCCGTCCAGTTCCCATACCGTCGGCCCGATGCGCGCCGCCGCGACCTTCGCCCAAGCCCTGATTGACCAACAATTGCTGGCC
The DNA here is from genome assembly GCF_019219045.1 of Pseudomonas sp. PDM25. Classification (NCBI taxonomy): domain Bacteria; kingdom Pseudomonadati; phylum Pseudomonadota; class Gammaproteobacteria; order Pseudomonadales; family Pseudomonadaceae; genus Pseudomonas; species Pseudomonas sp. PDM25. Next base: position 45,226 of record NZ_JAHUWL010000013.1, on the reverse strand, counting down.
GACGTACGGCGGGTAGAAATCCGACTGTATGGCTCGCTGTCGGCGACCGGCGTCGGTCACGCCACCGACCGCGCCTGCGTCATGGGCCTGATGGGCGAGTGGCCGGACAGCATCGATCCCACGTCCATCGACAGTCGAATCCAGACCCTGCGCGAAACCGGCGAACTGTCTCTGGCAGGCAAAACCACCATCGCCTTCAACTGGCAACGCGACCTCCTGCTGCTCGACGAGAGCCTGCCCTACCACCCCAATGCGATGTCCCTGACGGCCTTTGGCGAAACCGGTGAATTGTCGGAGCAAACGTACTACTCGATCGGTGGCGGTTTTATCATCGAAGCGGCCGAAGCCGAGTCCGGTATCGCGCCCACCAGCGATGTGGTGCTGCCGTACGATTTTTCCAGCGCCGCCGAACTACTCAAGCTCTGCAACCAGCACGGTCTGCGCGTTTCCGAGTTGATGATGGCCAATGAACTGGCCTGGCGCAGCGAAGCGGAAATCCGTCAGGGCCTGTTGCACATTTGGTCGGTGATGCGCGAATGCGTCGAGCAAGGGCTGCGCCATGAAGGCATCCTGCCCGGCGGTCTGAAGGTTCCGCGTCGCGCGGCGAAATTGCACCGCAGCCTGTTGGAAATCGGCAAGCCGAATGTCATCACCTCCACGCTATCGGCCATGGAGTGGGTGAACCTGTTTGCCCTCGCCGTGAACGAAGAAAACGCAGCGGGCGGGCGCATGGTCACGGCGCCGACCAATGGCGCGGCGGGGATCATTCCGGCGGTGCTGCACTACTACATGAAATTCAACCCGGACGCGTCGGACGATGACGTCGTCGCGTTCTTCTTGGGCGCCGCGGCCGTAGGAATCCTCTGCAAGAAAAACGCGTCTATCTCCGGCGCCGAAGTTGGCTGCCAGGGCGAAGTGGGCTCCGCGTGCGCCATGGCCGCCGCCGGGTTGGCGGACGTGCTCGGCGCCACGCCAGAGCAACTGGAAAACGCCGCCGAAATCGGCCTGGAACACAACCTCGGCCTGACCTGCGACCCGGTCGGCGGCCTAGTGCAAGTGCCGTGCATCGAGCGCAACGCCATCGCCGCCGTGAAGGCGATCAACGCTACGCAAATGGCCTTGCGCGGCGACGGCAAACACTTCATTTCCCTGGACCGGGTAATCCGCACCATGCGCGATACCGGCGCCGACATGCATGACAAATACAAAGAGACTTCACGGGGCGGCCTGGCTGTCAGCTGGGTGGAGTGCTGAGGAGCATTCCCGACGCCTGTAACACGTGAGCCCGAGCAAGAACAATAACGAGGCCAAACGATGACCGATGTACGTACACCTGCTGCCGATAATCCTGCTGTAGACCTGACACGCAATAGCGAAATAACCCACAAAGGCTGGAGTAAACACGACACCACCTGGATGCTTGGCCTTTATGGCACCGCCATCGGCGCTGGCACGCTGTTCCTGCCGATCAACGCCGGCGTAGGCGGTTTCTGGCCACTGCTGATCCTGGCAGTGCTGGCCTTCCCGATGACATTCTTCGCCCACCGCGGCCTGACCCGCTTCGTGTTGTCCGGGCGTTCCGGGGACATCACCGAAGTGGTGGAAGAACACTTCGGCATCGGGGCGGGCAAGCTGATCACGCTGCTGTATTTCTTTGCGATCTTCCCGATTCTGCTGGTGTACAGCGTGGCGCTGACCAATACCTTGAGCAGCTTCATGGAGCATCAGTTGCACATCGCCCCGCCACCACGGGCGATTCTGTCACTGGTGCTGATCCTCGGTCTGATGGCCATCGTCCGTTGCGGTCAGGGCGTCATCGTCAAATGCATGAGCGTGCTGGTTTATCCGTTCGTGGCGGCGTTGCTGCTGCTCGGTTTGAGCCTGATCCCGAACTGGAACGGCGCATTCTTCGCCACCGCCAGTGAAGGCATGCCGATGCCGCTGTTCTTCAAGACGTTGTGGCTGGCGATCCCGGTGATGGTGTTTTCGTTCAACCATTCGCCAATCATCTCCGCCTTCTCCGTCGATCAGAAACAGCGTTACGGCGAACAGGCCGAACGCAAAAGCAGCGGCATCCTCGCCATCGCCCACGCGATGATGGTGGTGACGGTGATGTTCTTCTGCTTCAGTTGCGTGCTGGCCTTGTCACCGGCGGATTTGGCGGCTGCCAAGGCGCAGAACATCTCGATCCTGTCGTACCTGGCCAACCACTTCCAGACACCGGTCATCGCTTACGCGGCGCCGCTGATTGCGCTGGTGGCGATCACCAAGTCCTTCCTCGGCCATTACATCGGCGCCAGCGAAGGCTTTCAGGGACTGATTGTGAAAAGCCTGCGCGGTCGTGGCCGGGTGATGTCAGCGAGCTGGCTGAACCGCGTGACCGCACTGTTCATGATCCTCAGTTGCTGGGCCGTGGCGACCTTCAACCCGAGCATCCTCGGCATGATCGAAACCCTCGGCGGGCCGATCATCGCGTGCCTTTTGTTCCTGATGCCGATGTACGCCATCCGTCGAGTGCCAGCCTTGCGCCAGTATTCGGGTCAGGCCTCGAACGTGTTCGTGGTACTGATCGGTTTGATTGCACTGTCTGCGATCATCTACTCATTCATGCCCTGAAACGGGCAGGCAAAAAGAAGGCGGGCTGTAGTGCCCGCCTTCTTTTTTGCCGTGTCTATTGTTCGACAATTTTTCCGGCATGCCCCTTGCTACGTTACCTGTGAGGCAAAAGGACTGTTGAAAACCTCAGCGAGCGACGTGCCGGTGGTCTGGTGTTGCGAACTAATCCCGATCACGGCGGGTCAACAACTGCACGTTCAATCAGGCGGTAACGCATCATGGACAACCCTTTTCAGCTCATTACCGATGCTTTTGCAGCGGATTATCAGATCAACCTGAGCATTCAGGGCCTGGATGGCAGCATCATGCTGACCCTGTCCAACAGCGGTCACGTGGTCGCCAAACGGATGATCAGCGCCGAACAACGCAATGACCCCCAGCGCCTCAAACGCCTGGTACAAAGCATTCAGTTCGGCATCGCCATCGAACAGGGCCATAGCGCCGTGGCCATCCTCGAAGCCATGACCGACGGCGACAATCACAACCTGCCGCCGCCGCGCGTCAAGGGCCACAGCCGGCCAGCCATGCGGCTTTAAAGCTCGCCCTTCTCGACTTCGGGATGCTCACCGGAACCCGCACCGATCTTGCGTTGCGGGTGTTCGATCTTCACCGAAGGGAATTGCGACGAAGCGTAACGCACCACCAGAATCGAGAACGCCAACAGCAGAATCCCGCCGCACAGGTAGATGATGCCGATATCCGGTGGGTTGTGGTGCGAGACGTTGGAGATTAGCAGTCGCGTCAGCGCGGTGATCGCGACGTAGATCAGGAAACGCACCGGCATGTGGTTGGTCTTGAAGTAAATCCCGACCATCGCCCCCAGTTCCAGGTAGATGAACAGCAGCAAGATGTCATCGATCTTGATGTGCCCCGCCTCGATCATCTGCAAAAACTCCATCACCGCCGCCCACGCGGTGACTGCACCGATGGCGAACAGCGCCAGGTAGTGGAAGGTCTCGACGAACAGGTTGCCCAGGGACTCGGCCAGTTGATGCACGTTCTGCCGCAGGTTCTCGGCCCAGTTGATTTTCACGATGATTCTTCCTTAGCTCGGTTCGAGCGGATGATGCGGGTTTGACGTGACGGTTGTTCTGCATGCAGAAAAAAGGCCAGAGGCTGTTGGGTGAGATGGCGATGGGCTGCTACTGGACACTTTTGTACTGGATTCGAAGGCCTCATCGCGAGCAAGCTCGGCTCCCACAGGTTTGCGCAGACCACCTGAATTCGGTCTACATTAAAAAGCCACTACCCAAAGCGCAGGGATTCGCTTATCCTTTTCGCTGTATATAAATACAGTGGTCGACAAGACAACTTAATGTGAAGGCATGTGAGGTGGTGAATGGCCGTCGAAGTGGTATACCGCAGCAGCCGAGATCTGGAGCGCTTGTTCATGGATAAAGCCGAAGCTGACCGTCATGACAAAATGCTCGAACTGGCCGAGTTGCTGGCCGAAGTGTTGCAAAAAGCCGTTCCGTCCCTGACCGAACAGCAAGTGGAAGAAGCCGGTATCTACATGGCGAAGAACCGCGATGTGTTCGCCAAGGCGTTCAAGAGCCAACCGGACGCGTTGTCCGAATTGCTGAATGCGCCTGCTGAAGTCGTTGAAAAGGCTGCCCCCGTTGAGGCGCCTGCACCTGTTGAAGTCGCTGAGCCGACCAAGCCTGCTAAAGCGCCCAAGGCTGCCAAGTAAGCAACGCCCGAATTGAATAGGCCCTGAGTCAAATGACTCAGGGCCTTTTTCATGCCTGCGAAAAACTTAAGCGTCGGGTTGTTCCAGCGCCTCGACCAGCGCCTTGAAGAAACGCGCCGCCTCGCCCCCCGTGACCACACGATGATCGAAAGTCAGGGACAGCGGCAAAACCGGATGCACCACCACCGCGCCATCGACCGCGACCGGTTCGTCACGGATCGCGCCAGCGGCGAGGATCGCGACTTGCGGCGGCACCACCACCGGGTTGGCGTAGCGACCGAACAAGGTGCCGAAATTCGACAGCGTCAGGGTTGCACCCATCATTTCCTTGGGCGGAATCGATCGCGCCTGCACATCGGCTCTTAATCGCATGACGCCTTCCTTCAAATCAGCCGGGGTGCGGTGACCGACATCGCGCAGCACTGGCACGAACAAGCCGTCCGGGGTGTCCACGGCGATGCCCAGGTCGAGCCGTTCGTGTTGCTTGAGCGACAGGCTTTTGCCATCGAAGGCGCTGTTGAGCACCGGCTCCACGGCGCACGCGGCGGCCATCGCTTTGGCGAGACGAATCAGCGGTTCGCGCGCCTGACCCCAGCGATGCAGGTCGGCATCACCGAAAATCGTCACCGGCACGACTTCGGCATGGGACCGGGCCATGTTCAGCGCCATGCTGCGCCGCACACCGCGCAACCGTTCGCCGCCGAAGCGATCCAGTTCAGTTTGAGCCGCGTTTTCCACATCCGTCCGGGTGATCAGCCCCTCGTGGCCAGAGCCCGTCACACCGCTCAACTCCACGCCAAGTTGCCGGGCCAATTGCCGCACGGCCGGCGTGGCGCGAGTCGCCAGGTGCTCTCGGGTCGAGGGGGCCGCTCCGATGAAAAACGAGTCCTCCTGACTGCTGCCGCCACCTTCGAGTCGCCCCACTACGGTGCCCGCATCGGCTTCGCCTTCGTAGCCGAGCAAGGGTTCTCCGACGTGAACGATGTCGCCCTCGCCGCCGTAAAGTTTTGCCACCACGCCGTCATAGGGCGCGGGAATATCCACCAGGGCTTTGGCGGTTTCTACCGACACCAGCAGTTGATCGGCCTTGACGTTATCGCCGACCGCGACGTGCCAGCGGACGATTTCCGCCTCCTGCAAACCTTCGCCCAGATCCGGCAGTTTGAAGTATTTCATCGCAGCCTCCTTGGGTTCAGGCAAAGTGAAGAACGTTATCGCAGGCCTGAAGAATGTCCTCGACGTTGGGCATGTACAGCGACTCAAGTCGATACAGCGGCGGCGGAATGTCCGGCGCCGTAACGCGCTGGATCGGTGCCTGCAATTCCAGCAACACCCGCTCATAGAGGCTCGCGGCGATTTCCGCACCGACGCCACAGGAGCGCGGCGCTTCATGAACGATCACGCAACGACCGGTCTTGCGCACCGAGGCTTCCATGGTGTCGAGGTCCAGCGGCTTGATGCTCGCGACATCGATCACTTCCGCCGAGACGCCCCGCTCGGCCAATGCGGTGGCAGCTTGCAGGGTTTCCATCACACTGGCACCCCAGCTGATCAGCGTGATGTCGCTGCCTTCACGCAGGGTGAAACAGCTGTCCAGTGGCAGGCGTTTACCGTCATCCAACAGAGGTTGCGGGTTCATGCGATAGAGCCGGGTCGGTTCGAGAAACACCACCGGGTCCGGGTCATCGATGGCCGCCAGCAACAAGCCATAGGCCCGGGCCGGCGATGACGGAATCACCACCCGCAGACCTGGAATGTGCGCGAACAATGCTTCTGTGCTTTCGCTGTGATGTTCCGGCGCGCGAATTCCTGCGCCCATCGGCGTGCGCATCACCATCGGGCACGTGATCCGCCCGCGGGTGCGATTGCGCATGCGGCTGGCGTGGGACACCAGGTGTTCCATGGCCGCGTAGATGAAACCCATGAACTGGATTTCCACCACTGGTTTCAAGCCCTGAGCGGCCATGCCGACCACCAGTCCGCCGAGCATGGTTTCGGCCAGCGGCGAGTCGATGACTCGCTTGAAGCCAAAGCTGTCGCGCAGCCCTTGGGTAGCGCGAAACACCCCGCCGTTCACCCCGACGTCTTCACCGAGGACGATGACGTTTTCGTCTTCGCTCATGGCCCGATGCAACGCGAGATTCACCGCTTCCAGCAACGTGACTTTGCCGTTACTCATGGCTCGCATCTCCCGCGCGGCGCGCCGCCCGTTCGAGCAATTCTTCACGCTGCCCGGCGAGGGACGCCGGCCATTGGGCGTAGACGTGATCCATGATCGATTCGGGCGCCTGAATACCCGCCGCTTCGAAGTTATCCACAGCACGTTGAACCAAGCCCTGACATTCGCTGATCAGCGCCTGTTCGCGGCCTTCGTCCCACACGCCCTGGTCAACCATGAAACGTTGCAAGCGTTTGACCGGCTCTTCGAGCCAGGCCTGCTTGACCTCGTCCGCCGACCGGTAGCGTGTGGCATCGTCGGCTGTCGTGTGGTCGCCGAGGCGGTAGCTCAGGCACTCGAGCAACACCGGGCCTTTACCGTGACGCGCCCTGTCGAGGGCCACGTGTACCCGGTCATAAACCGCGAGCATGTCATTGCCGTCGACCTGCTCACCGTGGAACCCGGCACCGATCGCTTTCTGTGCCAGGGTCGGGGCGCCGCACTGAATCCGTCGTGGCACCGAGATCGCCCATTGGTTGTTATTGACCACGAACACCACCGGCAACTGCCAGGCACCCGCGACGTTGAGGGCTTCGAGGAAATCGCCCTTGCTGGTGGCGCCGTCGCCGCAGGTGGTGACGGCGACCCGATGTTCGCCGCGGATTTTGAATGCACTGGCAACGCCGCAGGCATGCAACGCCTGGGTGGCAATCGGCACACAGATCGGAAAGTCCTGGGCCGCCGCCGGTTCGGCAAAATCGCTGCCGCGCTCGTCACCGCCCCAGTACAGGAGGATTTCTTCCATGCGCACCCCGCGCATCAATTGCACGGCGGTGTCACGGTAATACGGAATCAGCACGTCTTCGGCCTGCATCACGCTGCCGACGGCGACGCCAATGGCTTCCTGGCCCAATGTCGGCGCATAAGTGCCAATGCGCCCGGTGCGTTGCAGGGCGACGGCTTTCTGATCGAAAAGGCGGGTCAGGACCATCTGCCGATAAAGGCGCGTGAGCAAATTGAAATCGTCGGCCCAGGCAGGAAGTTCGCCGAGCAATTGGCCGTCAGGGGATAAAAATCGGGTGTAAGGCAGCTCAACCTTGTGAAGCATCACAGGGGCTCCTGGCACGCCGCGTCAGCGTGCGTCAGTCAAGCCTGACGCTTGTGGCGCCAGGCCTTGGGAGCAAGTCTGCCGGATAGGCCCTCACTCCTTCATCGGTTCACTTCATCGATACAGCACTTTCTCCGCCAACTCGTCCGCTACCCGGGCCGGCGAGCGTTTTTCCGCTTGGGCATGGGCGAAGACTTCGGTCAGCCGGGAGCTGATTTTCGACAGGTGTGCGGTGATGGTCGATAGCTCTTCGCCGCGGTGCTTGAGCGAAACGTAGATCAGCCCGCCGGAATTGATCACGTAATCCGGCGCATACAGAATGCCCCGCCGTTCCAGTTGATCAGCGACTTCCAGATGGGTCAGTTGGTTGTTCGCCGAGCCGGCCACCGCTGCGCAGCGCAGTTGCGTCACGCTGTGGCTATTGAGTACGCCACCGAGGCCGCAGGGCGCGAGAATGTCGCAAGGGGTGCTGAGCAGCGCGTCGTTGGCGATCGGATGGGCGCCAAGTTGCTCCATCGCCAGTTGGACTTTGCCGTGATCGATGTCGCTGACCAGCAATTCGGCTCCGGCGGCGTGCAGCTGTTCGGCGAGGGCATAGCCAACGTTGCCGAGCCCTTGAATCGCTACTCGCAGGCCTTCGAGGTTATCGCTGCCCAGCCGGGCCATGGCGGTGGCACGAATACCGGCGAACACGCCCATCGCCGCGTGCGGTGCCGGGTCGCCCGCCGCGGTGGTGCTGGTGACGTGCTGGGTCTGTTGGGCGATGCAATCCATGTCCGCCACCGAGGTACCACTGTCGATGGCGGTGATGTAGCGGCCGTCGAGCTGATTGATGCAACGCCCGAAGGCTTCGAATAGCGCGGCGCGGTTTTCCACATGAACCGGGCGAACAATCACCGCCACGCCGCCGCCCTGAGCCAGGCCGGCCAGCGCCGCCTTGTAACTCATGCCTTGGGCGAGGCGCACCGCATCCTCGACGGCGGACTCGTCGCTGGGATAGGCAAGGTAACGACACCCGCCCAGGGCAGGTCCCAGCCGGCTGTTATGAATGGCAATGACCGCCTTCAACCCGGTGACCGAGTCGACGCTCAGATGCAGGGATTCAAGGCGAGTGCTTTGCATGAGAGCGAACATCGTAGGGCTCCCGAATCACTTCTTGTAGTGGCCAGTATAGGCTTGCGCCCAAAAATTGCAGAAGCGCACCGGAATAAGCGACGCCGCCATGCAGACTTTCGGACATAACCTGCAACCGCCTATGTTCGGCACTGGACGAATGCCGGAGACGGGGCTAAAACGAGGCATTAGCCGGAGATTTTGATGACCCCCCGCCAACGTTTTTTCGACTGTCTGCAACGTTCACCGCCCGCGCTGTTCGAGGCGGCGCTGTGGATTGCCGCCGAACACGACAGTGAGGTCAATCCCGAGGCCGTGCTGCAAGGTTTCAAGGACCTTCAACAACGGGTCAGTTGTGGCTTGCCGATGTTGCCGGTGAGCGAGCTGGCCCAGCCGTTGTTACGGCGTATGAATGACTTGGGATTCGCTCAGGACGACTCCACGCCATTGCGTCCGCAAGTCGCGCTGGTCAATAAAGTGCTGGAACGCAGACGCGGGCAGCCACTGAGCCTGGGATTGATTGCTCTGGAACTGGCCAAAGGTCTGGAAATCCCCATGGTTGGAGTCAACTTCCCCGGGCATTTCCTGCTGCGGGTACCGGGCGCCGATCACCTGCTCGACCCGTGCGGCGGGCGTCGTTTGTACCCCAACGATTGCCGGGAATTGCTGCAACGCCAGTACGGCCCGAACATGCAGCTTGGCGCCGAGCATTTGCTCACCGCCGAACCGGTGCAAATGCTGCAGCGGCTGTCGCGCAACCTGCGTCAGTTACACCTTTCCAACGATGACTACATCGGCGCCCTGATCGACGCCGAACGCGTGCTGGAACTGGGCAACGCCAGTGCCTCCGATTACCTGGCCCGGGCCAGCCTCTATCAACGGCTGGATTGCCCGAACGCCGAGCGCTTCGACCTGGAGCATGCCCTGCTGCTCAGTGACGACCCGATTCAGCGGATTCGCCTGACTGAACGGTTGGGACATTTGCCGCCTAACTCCATCGTCCATTAACCACACATCCCCTGTGGGAGCGGGCTTGCTCGCGAAGAGGGTGTGTCAGCTACATTCATGTTGACTGACACGCCCTCTTCGCGAGCAAGCCCGCTCCCACATTGGTTCGGTGTGAGGGTGTTAAGGGGTATCTGGCTGATTCGCCGGATGCGCCTTGATGAATGCCGGATGCGTCGCCGCCAACGCCGCCACTCGACGAATCCGCGGGTACGCCTCAAGTGAAATGCTGAAGCGCTCGGCCGCGTACAGCTGCGGAATCAGGTAAACATCCGCCAGCCCAGGCGTCGGACCAAAGCAATAACCCTCATCGCCGATCAACTGCTCCACCGTCGCCAATCCCTGGCTGATCCAGTGCCCGATCCACTCCACCACTTGCGGTTCATCGTGCCCCAACTGCCGCAGCTTGTTGAGTACGCTGACGTTATGCAGTGGATGCACATCGCAACCAATCACCGCCGCCACACCACGCTCATGGGCGCGAGCGGCGAAGTCTTTGGAGAGCAGCGGCACCTGTGGATAACGTTCCTCCAGGTATTCAATGATCGCCGGCGACTGGATCAGCAGTTCGCCTTCATCGGTGCGCAAGGCCGGCACCCGGCCTTGCGGATTGATGCCGAGATACGGCGGCTGTCGATGTTCGCCACCTGGCGGCGCGATCAGGTTGATCGGCAGCGCCTGGTAGTCCAGTCCCTTGAGCGCCAACGCAATACGCACCCGAAAGGACGAAGTCGAACGGTAGTAGGTATAGAGTTCCATGACCCGATCCTCTTACTGTGCCGGCAGCACTTTGCCGCGGCACTCGCCGAAACCGATGGAGGCAAAACCCTCGCGGTTGCAACGGGCACGCAGGATGATTTCGTCGCCGTCCTCAAGGAATTTACGCACCTCGCCAGACGCCAGTTCGATCGGCTTTTTACCGCCCTCGGTGATTTCCAGCAGGCTGCCGAACTGACCGTTCTCCGGTCCCGACAACGTGCCCGAACCGAACAGGTCACCGGCCTGCAACTGGCAGCCGTTGACGCTGTGGTGCGCGACCATTTGCGCCACGGTCCAGTACATGTGTTGGGTATTGCTGAGGGTCAGGCGATGGGCCGGCAGGTTTTGTTCGCGCAGGCCTTCGGTGAGCAGCAGCACTTCCAGTTCGATGTCGAAGGCGCCAGCGGCTTGATCGCGTTTGTCGAACAGGTACGGCAGTGGCTGTGGATCGCCTTCCGGACGTGCCGGCTGAGCGCGACGGAACGGCTCCAGCGCTTCAGCAGTTACCACCCAAGGCGAGATGCTGGTGATGAAACTCTTCGACAGGAACGGCCCCAGCGGCTGGTATTCCCAAGCCTGGATGTCCCGCGCCGACCAGTCGTTGAGCAGGCAGAAACCGGCGATGTGATCGGCCGCGTCACCGATGGCGATCGAGTCGCCCATGTCGTTGCCCTGACCGATCCAGATGCCCAGCTCCAGCTCATAGTCCAGACGTGCGCACGGACCAAACGTCGGCTCGGTCTGGCCGGCTGGCAGCGTCTGGCCTTTCGGACGGCGAACCTCGGTGCCCGATGGGCGAATGGTCGAAGCGCGGCCGTGATAACCGATCGGCACGTACTTGTAGTTCGGCAGCAACGGGTTGTCCGGGCGGAACAGTTTGCCGACATTCTGCGCGTGCTCGATGCCGACGTAGAAGTCGGTGTAGTCGTTGATCTTCGCCGGCAGGTGCATCTGGCAATCCGCCGCCAGCGGCAGCAGTTTTGCGCCTTGGGCTTCGATCTTGCCGCGCTGGGTGCTGTCTTCCTTGAACAACTCGATCATGCGTTGACGCAGCGCGACACGAGCCTCGCGACCCAGCGCGAAAAATGCATTCAACTGGCCGCCACGGGTGGCTTCAACGGCGGTCCGCGCAGCACCGTCGTCGAACAGCCCGGCATCGAGTGCCGCTCCCAGATCAAAGATATGGTCGCCGATCGCCACGCCACTGCGCGGCGCGCCGCCCTTCACGCTGAACACGCCCAACGGCAGATTTTGCAGCGGAAAATCCGCGTGGCCGTTGGCGGAGGCAACCCAGCTACGAGTGATGGAAGTCTGAGTCATGGGTTATCTCCGGGTCGGGTCGAAAGTGGCGGGCAGCGTGGCCCAGCAGGCATCGTAGTTGTTTTGCAGTTGCGGGCAATCCAGGGCGAAGCGGCTCGGGCGCAGCACCTGGCTGGTCTCGAACATGAAAGCCATGGTGTTGTCGATTTTCGCTGGTGCGAGTTCGGCGTTGATCGCCTTGGTGCAGGTTTCGCCATCCGGGCCGTGGGCGCTCATGCAGCTGTGCAAGGACGCGCCGCCGGGCACGAAGCCTTCGGCCTTGGCGTCGTACTCGCCCTTGATCAGGCCCATGAATTCGTTCATCAGGTTGCGGTGAAACCACGGTGGCCGGAAGGTTTTCTCGGCGACCATCCAGCGTGGCGGGAAGATCACGAAGTCGAGGTTGGCCAGACCGTGGACGCTGGTCGGCGACGTCAGGACGGTGAAGATCGACGGATCCGGGTGGTCGAAACTGACCGTGCCGATGGTGTTGAAACGACGCAGGTCATATTTGTACGGCACGTTGTTGCCGTGCCAGGCGACCACATTCAACGGCGAATGATCGAGCTCACAGCCCCACAACTGGCCGAGGAATTTCTGCACCAGCGTGGTCGGTTGCTTGAGGTTTTCGTAATGCGCGACCGGGGTCAGGAAGTCCCTCGCATTGGCCAGGCCATTGCTGCCGATCGGCCCCAAGTCTGGCAGGCGCAGTGGCGCGCCGTGGTTCTCGGCAATGTAGCCGCGGGCATGCGGATCGAGCAGTTCGACGCGAAATTTCAGGCCGCGTGGCAGCACGGCGATTTCCAGCGGCTCCAGTTCCAGTACGCCCAATTCCGTTGTGATGCGCAGACGTCCCAGCTCCGGTACCAGCAGCAGTTCGCCATCGGCGTTGAAAAACACGCGCTCCATGGAACGGTTGGCGCGGTAGGTATAAATGCTGATCCCGGCCGGTTTTTCCGCGCCGGAGTTGGCAGCCATGCTCACCAGCCCGTCGATGAAATCGGTTGGCTCGCTCGGGATGTCCAACGGGTTCCAACGCAGACGATTGGGGGTCACTTCACCCAACGGGCCGCCGGCCAGTTGCCGATCCAGTTTGACGAACGCCGGGTGATTGGCCGACGGCTGAATACGGTACATCCAGGTGCGCCGCGCTTCACTGCGGGCCATGGTGAACGCGGTGCCGGAGAACAGTTCGGTGTAGAGACCGTAAGGGGCTTTTTGCGGGGAGTTCTGGCCGACGGGCAGTGCGCCAGGCAACGCTTCGCTGCTGAATTCGTTGCCGAAGCCGGACTGATAAGCCAGCTCGGGCGCCGTTGAATCGAGGTTCATGGAGCCTCCTGAACAGGGAGTAGGCATGGCCTGTCGCTCCATTCAAGAGGTCTGGGCACGCCCGGGTTATTTTTATCGTAATTCGATTACGCTTAACGTAATTTGATTGGTATTGACCGTCAAGCTATAAAGACGCCCATTCGTCCCGGGATCAGACCGCCTCCATGGAAACGCCGCGCAGCAACGATAAACAGAAAGTCCGCTCGGCCGAGGTCGGCACCGACATCCTCAAGGCCTTGGCCGAGTTATCGCCATCGACGTCACTGTCGCGCCTGGCCGAACACGTACAGATGCCGGCGAGCAAGGTTCACCGCTATCTACAGGCGCTGATCGCCAGCGGTTTTGCTGAACAGAATGCGGCCACCAACCATTACGGTCTGGGCCGCGAAGCCTTGCGCGTCGGTCTCGCCGCACTCAACAGTATGGACGTGCTGAAAGTCGGCGCCCTGCCCCTGGCTGAATTGCGCGATGAGTTGAACGAAACCTGCTTTATAGCGGTGTGGGGCAACCAGGGCGCGACCGTGGTGCACATCGAGCCAGCAGTGCGCGCGGTGACGGTGGTGACGCAATTGGGTTCGGTATTGCCGTTGCTCAGTTCGTCCACAGGGCTGGTGTTCGGCGCCTATCTGCCCAAGCGTGAAACCGTCGAATTGCGCGAGCAGGAACTGCACAGCAGCGCTTCACATACGCTGGCGGACGATCAGGCCTACCAGGCGTTGTGCGAACAGATCCGCGAACGCGGTCTGCATCATGTGCATGGTTTGTTGATGCCGGGCGTGGACGCCTTGTCGGCCCCGGTGTTCAACGCGGTCGGACAGATCGCCGCCGTGCTGACCATCGTCGGTCCGGCTTCGTTGTTCCACGCCGACGAAAACGGCCCGGCGGCGCAGCGGTTGTTGGCTGCGACGCGGGCCGTGAGTTGGCGGATGGGGTATCAGCCGGAGTAATGGCTAACCCGGCAGGATCAATCTGTGATTCGGGCTTTACTGTCCTGAAGCAGGTACGTGGACGTCACCGCAGTGACATAGTCGACGCCCACCGGAACGCCGCTCGCGGTCGACACAATATCAGAGATGTCTTTGATCCGCGTCAGAAGGCCCACTGCCGAAGTGGATGTGCCAACCCCCGAGACGATGCCAATATACAAGAGGATGGTGCTTCTCCAGGCCGAGGCGAGGTAGGCTTTTCCGGCATCTTCATCGCCCAGGCTGTAGGCAACCACACCTTGAACGATCGAGCGCGTGATACGCAGGATGCTGGCCACCAGAGCGACTGGAGGGACAAACAGCGAGATGACATCCACCACCAGTTCTGCGCCGGTCATCACATTACGCCAGAAGATTTCCGCATGCGTGCTCGTCTGATAGTCGACGTCGTAGATAAGCCGCGACACCATGCTGTTGTATTCGAACCTGAAGTGGGTCACAGGGTAACTGTCTTGCAACCTTGGCGTCGGCAAGGCACCTGAAGCATTGCGGCAGTTGTCGACATAACGTTGCACTACGCCTCTGTCCTCCAACCTGACAAGCCCGACAACATGATTGCCCAGTGAGTATCCCTTCAAGCCCTGAGTCAATGACTCAATGGGACGGAATGTCAGGCCATCCGGTGCTTTCGGAATGTAGATCAGGTATTCCAACCTGCCAGCCACGTTGCGCCCAAACGTATAGGCCCCCTCCAACCGTCGCCCTTCGAGCGCCAGCGTATACACGCCTTCGCCTGGCGCGGCACCCGTCAGGAACGGAACCGGATTGTAAGAACGATCATGATCCAGCCCCTCGATCAGCCCCTTGAGCCAATTGAAGTGTTCACCGGAAAGAGAGCCCTGAAGTTTTTGTGTCAATGCTGCCCTGAGCATTTCGTTCTGCACGATCTTGCAGTAAAGCTTCGACTTCAGATCATAAGAAGGCGTTGCCAGAAAATCCTGCTGCAGATACTGCTCATATTTTTCTCCCGGCAATAAGTCGATCAACGCAGTGACGGTGGCCTCATTCAAGCGCCCCAGCGACGAGTTATCCATGGAGCCGAACCACACCGTTCCATCAGCGCGCCAAATCTGCCACTGAATGAACACATTGGTGAGCGTCATATAGTCGTATCCACGCAACTTGACTCTCACCCGATCTGGATCGATTTCCGGATGCGGGCCGGATAGACGCAGATAATCGTTCAGCGCCTTCATGACCAATTTTCGTGAGAAGGCAGCAAACGTTTCAATATGCAGTGGTTCTTTTGATACCTGGTAGATGGCTTTGAAGTCTGTGTTCAGCCTTGTGAAAAGTTCGCGATCTTGTGCCGCAGCCTTTCTGTACCAGTTGGGTGTAACCACCTGTTCTTCGGCAATCTCCCAGTCGACAATGTTATGGATGGCGCCCATCAGCGGTCCGTCTTCCACTCCGCTCGTCCATTTCACCAAAGTGACACCGCCCCACCACCATGGCTGGAGCACCCGCTCCGGCTCGTCATAGGAGAGATAGTCCTTCACGAACTCCGCACGATCCGTGCTGAAAGCCTGCCCGATCAGGAAGTCACTGTTGCGCTGCCCGAAACCCCACGTACCGAACTGTCGCTTCAATGCCGTCAGATCGGGAAACTCATACCATTGCTGGCCCGTCGGTGCACCAGGCGCATAGAGCACATGCATCGAAAGTTCAGGAGTTGTACCTCTGGCACGGTAAACGATCATATTTTTGAAGGGGCGGTAGTAGTGGACAAAAGCAACGCTGTACGCCTCCATTCCAGGATCGCCAAACAGATAGCGCTGCATGATGTCCTGTGCTTTCGGGCTGATATGTTTTTGAAGTATCGCGGCGTAGTTACTGAGTGCAGTCTGTTGACTTAATACTTCCCGCATGGCGTCTTTAACTTGCGGATTGCTGAGGCGATAAGTTCGCTCATTGGCATATTTCAAACGAAGATCAAACTGCCGGATGGCGAATTCGATATTGGAAACTGTCAGTCGTGGATTGTAATGATGCTCTTCAAACTGAATGGTGTATCTCCCGGCAACATCATGCACACCGTACATAAACAGCTGTGTCAGATTTTTACGCTGGACATGCTCGATGTTCCTGGCGCCCATACGTACCCGATGCGTTACCTTCACCCAAACGGTATCCGGATCAACGCGATTGGCATCGCCCTGGGAAATATGTTCTTCGACGACACGCCGCACATACTCCTGGAATGAGGACAGTCCCCCCATCACCTCATGCAATTTCACCTGGCTACTGAGCAACGCCTGTTCCAAAGAGGCAAAAACTTCCTGTTCGGTGGTGGAAGTTTCCTTCAGCCATTGTGGCCTGGCATTCTTCGTCACCAATGCGAGCAGACGTGCGGTGCGGTGCTTGGCATCATCGCCCAATTCGCCCAGACGTTGACTCTGCTCAATCGATTGAATGATGGCGGGCAGATCCGCATCCGGCTCCAGCAAACGGCGAATTCCATGAGCAACTTCATGCCATTGTTTATTCAACAGATTGTCGATGACGATCTGGAAAACTTCGCCATAGATTCTGAAATAACGGATATCGGGAACACTTTTTACCTGTTCAGCGTGCTGCTGTGAAATACCTTTGAGCAACTGCATTCGGCTTTTCGGGTCGCTCAGGCGTAGCTCAAGCGAGCGATGCATTATTGCCGACGTCTGGAACGTTTCCAGCCCGTTTTCAGGGGTATAAAGAATGACCCAGTCATCATTGGCAGGCACAAGCTCATCGATGGTCCGGCCACTTGAATACATGACAAAACAACAAGCCAGCGTTGCAAATCGTCCGTTTTCCAGTTCCACAGAAAGACTGCAAGCCGGCGTCTGGAGATTGCCCCTGATATAAACTTCGCAGCTCTCTTCTACTTCCGACCTCACCCCTTGCATTTGTACTGTTGCTTTCAACTCTTGCCAGAAAAGCGCCGCATACAAGTCCCGCAGATCACTGCGGCGAGAGGCCAGCTTACTACTGTTGACGTCCTTGCCCAGAGGTGTCGTCCAGTATCGTTCCAGACCTAGCGTGTATTTTTGTTCCAGCGTACCCAGCACATCGCCGATCAGCTCCCCTAGAGCAACCACATCCAGACCGTCAACCCGGTCCGATTCATCCACGGAGTTATGCACGTCATAAACGCCGTACTGAGTCACGTCATAAACAGGAGCACGCCCACGGCTCAGACACTCCATGAACACGTCCGTGAACAGACCGGTCGGCTCCTGATTCGCAATGCCTGAACGTCGGGCATTGATGTAAGTCCTGCTGATGAAGACCTCCAGCAACAGCTGCTGAAGTTCCTTCAACAAAACCTCTTGCAGGATTAGTTTAAACGACGGGCTTTTCTTCAGCGCTTCTTCCAGCGCGGTAAAACTTTCAAACACCGGCCCCAGATGCGCCTGTGTCAGCGATACTTCCTGAACACTCATATGCATATTCCATTAATGCACTTTAAAAAATCAGACAACGAACGTTGCCTGAACCAGTGCAATTAACTTAACGTAATCAAAACCAATAAAGACACCCGCCGTCCTTTACAAAACATTAATTACCCAGAACATAAAAACAGGTTAATAATTTTATTAAATAACCATTAACCGCACAAACCCAGCATTCTTGCCCTTGCCACGGCATGCGTCCTGCGCTCAACCCCTAACTTTCCATGAATCCGCCGGACATGTGTTTTAACAGTATGCAATGAGATGAACAACTTATCAGCTATTTGCCGGTTAGAACTTCCCGACGCAATTAACTCAAGCACTTCCAACTCTCTCAGACTCAGTGGGCTTTCATTAGTCTCCCTATCGGAACATGGCTCGTTATTATCGACAACGTGCAGTTCCGACAAGAGGCTGGGGCAACGTCTGTATAACTGCGTCAACAACTGCGGCAAGTTACAACGGCTCGCCTTCGTTTCGCCCTTTTCGAAAAACTGCCGGGCACTCCCCAGTTCGCCCACCATGAACGCCGCCTCGGCCATTGCCAGCAGAAGCTCGGCTTCCAGGCTGACCATTGCGTTCACTTGTGTATGCTCGAGTAGAGCGGCGAGTCGAGCCAAAGGATTCTCCACCCGTTGCAGTTTGACCTCGGCCAGAATCAACAAATACTCAATCCGCGGAATCAGCTCCAGTGTCGCCGGGGGAGCCTGCCGGGCCTGTGGCCCCCGATAATGTTTGAGCACCCGACTCAACGCCTCACGGGCCAGTTCGGGACGCCCCTGTTGCAACCAGCACTGACTGCTGACCTGCAGCAGAGCACCACGGTAGACCGTGTCCGGAATCTGCCGCTGTTGCATCAATCGCTCGGCATCGCGCAGACGGACGAAGGCTTGGGCGTAGTCGCCCTGATTGGCGGCCAGTTGTGCCTGCCCGAGAAACCCGTACAGCGCACGTTTATCTTGATTGCGAACACAGTCCTCCAACCCGGAGTGAAAAAAATCCGCTGCCTGTTCATCCAGCCCCTGACACAGGGCCAACCGCCCACGACGCAATGCAATTCGTCCCAACAAGGGTGCGGGTCGATCCGAACGCTGACGGAGCAGTTCATCGATATTGCAGAGCAGGCTTTCAGCGCGAGCCGGGGCACCCCGCTGCTCCAGCCATTGCGCATGATCGAGTTCCATCAGGCCTTCGAACACCAGCGAACCTTGTGCCCGCGCCAGGCACAGCGCGTCGCGGTTGTGGGCTTGCGCCACGTCGAGTTCGCCCCTTAGCAATGCCTGTTGCGTCAAACCGGACAAACACATCAGGCGCGCCGTCCAACATTCAGGATCGAGCACGCTCAACGCGTCAAGAAAGTGCGCGCGCGAAGCCTCCATTCGTCCCTGTAAATGCAGCAACCAACCCTGCAGGGCCTGCCAACGTGCAATCAGTTGACGCTCAAGCACCGCCGAGGGTTGAGGCGTGAAATGCGCCAAATGCGCGATACAGGCGGTCGCCTGTTCGAAACGTCCGGCGAACAACAGCGCAGCGGTAATCAATCCGACCAATTGCGGGCTGCCCAGCGTCAATTCCTCGCCTTGCTGCTCATGCAAACGCAACAACAGCACCACCGTTTGCTCCTCGAACAAATGCTCGAAACTGAAGTGCTGCAACAGGCTGACCGCCACCTCATATTCCTCGGCGAGCAAGGCCTGTTCGAAGGCCGATTTCCAGTCCTGTTCGGTACAGAACCATTGGCAGGCACGCCGATGCCAGGAGCGTCCCGCCGGCCATTGCTCATCGCGCAACAACTGGGTGAACGGGGTGAATATCTGCAGCCAATCGGTGGAGTCCCCCCAAGGTTCGATAAAACAGCCCAGCGTTTGCAAGGTCCGCAAGTACTGAGCGCCCTCTCCGGCCCCGAACAGGTGATCGCACAGCCGGGCATTGAAGCGGGGCAAATGGGCCAGCACCCGCCAGGCTTCGCTCAACTCAGGCGTCAGCGAGTTGAACAACTCATGCTCCAGGTAATCGAGCAAGGTGTCCGCCCGTCCCAGGGGTTTGTCCTGACGCGACCAGTCGCATTTCTGCAGCAATGCAATCCGCACACCGGCACACCAGCCGCCGGTGCGCAGGATGATCCGACTGGCCACTTTGCCGGCATGCTCCGGTACCCAGGGCTGCACTATCTGCTCGACTTCATTGGCCGTAAAAGCCAGCGAAGTGCTTTCGCACTCGTACAACTCATCGTCGAGCAGCAACCTTGGCCAGTTGCAGGGTGGCCGGCGGCGAGCACCCAGCCACCAGGTCAGCATCGGACTGCTGGTCGCCAGCATGCGATCGAGCAACAGGTCCAGCTCCGGATCAGGCAGGCGGCAATAATCATCCAGAAACAGCCAGGTCGGCGTCTGCAATCGCGCCAGATAGCCCAGTAGCTCCGTTTCACTCGACGTAGCCAGCCCCAGCGTCTCTGCCAGACGCTGACGAAAATCCACCGCGCTCAACACCACGCCAGACAATGGCAACCAGAACACGCGGCACTGCAGCGGGGCCTGTAACAGGCATTCGGCGAGCAGCGCAGTCTTGCCACTGCCGGCTGGCGCGCAGAGTAATTTCACCCGTGCCGTAGACGCCAGTAACGGCTCGGTCAAGCGAGCCCGTGACAAGTGATGAGTGGACAGACGGGGCAGAAATCCAGGACGGTCCAGACACGGGATCATGGCGGTCATTGCGGCGTGCCTTTTTATAATTGTCCGGCAACCCTAGCCCTCTCTAACCCGCTTGTTGAGAAGTATTCAGCACGCTGATTGGCAGCCATAAAAAAGGCGACCACCCGGTCGCCTTTTGTACTGCCAATGTATCAAAACCCTTACCGAACGCCCTCGGCGCGTAGGGCCGATGGCGTGTAGTCGGCGGCCTTGGCTTCGAAGCCGAATTCGAAACTGTGCTTCTCTTCGTTCTTCATTCCCAGGGCAATGTATCGGCCGGCAATGATGTCGTAGAGCGCTTCGAGGGTGTAGGCCGGAGTCTGGTGATCGTAGTAGTACTGAGCGTGACCCTCGGCGACTCGCCACAGCTGACCGCGACCGTCGTAGTGGTCCGCCAGCGCCACTTGCCAGCTGTCTTCGTCGAGGTACATGTGGCGTTTGGCGTAGATGTGCCGTTCACTCGGTTTGACCGTACCGATCACTTCCCAGACCCGGTGCAACTCATAACGGGTCAAGTCCTGATTGATGTGCCCGGCCTTGACGATGTCGTCGTACTTGAGGCTCGGCGAGTCGAGTTTGTAGCTGTTGTAAGGGATGTACATTTCCTTCTTGCCGACCAGTTTCCAGTCGTAGCGATCCGGTGCGCCGGAGAACATGTCGAAGTTGTCGGACGTGCGCAGGCCGTCAGCCGCAGTACCCGGCCCGTCATAAGCCACTTGCGGTGCGCGACGCACACGACGCTGGCCGGCGTTGTAGATCCACGCCAGACGCGGCTCTTTCACCTGATCGAGGGTTTCGTGCACCAGCAGCACGTTACCCGCCAGACGTGCCGGGGCCGTCACCGATTGCTTGAAGAAGGTGAGCACGTTGGCGGCTTTTTCCGGGTCCAGGTCCTTCATCAGTTGCGGTACGGCGATCTCTTCCTCGAAGCGGATCGGCGTGTAGCTGCCGTTCGTTTGCGGGGTCACCTGAGTGATGATGCGGCGCAGGTTGCCGCCGTGATAGCGGGTGATGTGGTTCCACAACACCTCGACGCCGGTCTTCGGAATCGGGAACGCGTAGTAGCGGTTGCCGGTGAAGTTGGCCAGGCCGTTACCGTCGTTGATGCTGTTCACGTTCAGTGCGGAGCGCTTGGCCGACTCGTAAATCTCCGGGGGTAGGGCCACGGTGCGATGGGTCGGGTAGACCGGGATCTTGTAGGTTTCCGGATAGCGCTTGAACATCGCTACCTGGCCATCCGACAACTTGTCTTTGTACTTGTCGACCGTAGCCGCGGTGATGGTGAACAGCGGTTTTTCACTGGCGAACGGGTCAGCCAGGAAACCTTTGCTGTCGACTGCGCCAGCGTTTTTCGGGATGCCGCCGGTCCAGGCCGGGATCGAGCCGTCGGCGTTGCCGGCCTTCTCGGCACCCACCGGCGTGAGGCTGGTGCCCAGTTTGTTGGCCTCATCAGGCGATACCGCCGCCATCACGTTGGCAGCCAGCAGACTCAAGGCCAGGGCGCCGCATTGCAGAATCATCTTGCGCATTAAATTCATCCTTCTCAGCCAGATCAGAAGTTCACGCCGAAACTCAGCGCCAGGAAGTCGCGGTCTTCCAGGGTGTTGTAGTCACCGCCGAAGAAATCGGTGTAACTGAGGCTCGCGGTATAGGTGTTGCGGTAGTCGGCATCGACGCCGACGCTGACGGCCTTGGCGCCTTCGTTGAACAGACCGTTGGGGCCGTAGCCGGCGACGTCGTGGGACCAGGACAGGTTGGGCTTGAGGTTGATCCCGCCGATCACGTTGGCGTAATCGAGAATTGCCCGGGCGCGGTAGCCCCAGGAGGTCGAGGTGACGAAACCGTCGGTATCGCCGCCAAAACCGTATTGGCCATAGACCGAGTCACGGCCGTAACGCAGCTTGGTTCGCGACTCCAGGCCACCGACGTGCACCACCGCCGCCTCGCCAACCAGGGTCAGCCGCTGGGCACCCAGCACTTGGTCGAAAAAGTGCGTCAGGGTGCTCTGGACCTGGGTCACTTCCTTGCGGCGGTAGCCTTTGTTGTCGGCACCTGGCGTGGTGGCAATAGGCGATGCCGCGCCGCCTGCGATCGGGTTGAGCAAGGCCAGCGTCAGGTCGTTGGTGTTGACTTGCACCGGAGCGTTGGGGCGATAGCTGATCTCGCCGGTCCACGCCGTGCCGGTAGGCAAGGTGGTGGAAAAGCTCGCGCCGTAGAGACGAATGTCTTCCGGGTACTCAAGGTAATACTGGCCACGACCGAGCATCACACTCTGAGCCAGTGCCGACCCGGTGCCGGGCGCGATTCTGTTGGCGGCACCGACGATGGCCGGAATCCGTGCCAGCGTTGTCAGACCGGCAGTGGTGGTGCCGACCGTCGGGGAGCGACTGTGATAGTTCATGAAGTACAGGCCGTACTCGGTATCGTCGCCGAGCCAGCGCAGCGCCGTTCCCCACTGTCCCGAATCGCGGGCATCGCGGTCCCCACCGCGCGGGACGATCACACCTTCCCTGCTGACTTCGAAGCCTTGGCCAAACGCTGCAGCGATCGGTTGCAACGGTGCAATCGCCGGGCTGGCCACCGTGTAATTCTTGTTGCAGCCGTCTGCCACCACGTCGTTGCCGAAGAAGGTGCCGCAGTTGTCGACGACAGTCTGGTCCCACTCCAGTTGATAGAAACCTTCCACCGAGAGTTGGTCGGTCAGGCTTTGGGAGGCGAACAACATGTTCACCGGAATCAGGCCTTCCTTGATTTCGGCGCCAGGACGGCGGAACGCTGAAACGTCGATCGGGTTGATGCTGTTGATCGAGTTGCCGATGAAGGTACTTTCACCCCAACTCACCACCTGCTTGCCGGCGCGCACCGTGCCCGGCAGTTCAGCGATGGAATAGTTGTGATAGACGAAGGCGTCGAGCAGCTGCGCCCCGGAAGACTTGGCGCCTTCTTTACGACCGCTATCACTGATCGGTTTGAACTCGCGATCCTCGTCCTTGAGTTCGAAGTCGTACCAGTACTTGCCACGCACGAACACCCCGGTGTCGCCGTACTTCAATTCGAGGTCATGAATACCCTTGAAGATCTTGGAGAAGGTTTCGCCCTTCTTGAAGTTCAGCCGCCCGTCATCCCCGGTCGAAGACTGGCCGGTACCGCCGTTGACCGTGCCCACCAGAGACTTGTCGGCATCGCGCATGCCCCAGCTCGCGCCGACGGACAGCGAAGAGTCAAAGGTCCCCTCGATTTCCCCAATGTTGAATGAAACAGCCTGCGCCTGGGCGCAGCAACCCAAGGCAACCGCAGCGGCCAGCGCTTGCGGCGTGAAGATGGCGCGCATTGTTGTTTTTGTCATGCGTCTTCCCCGGTGAGTGACAGAAGGCCCCACCCTACTGCCGCGCGTTGGGAGCGATAAGCGCACCAAGGAGGTATTCGCGGTGTACCTCCAAAGGATGAATGCCCGCATGGGACGGGGATTTGCGCGGGTTATGGATGGGCTGGATGGGGGGTTATCAACGCAACGCATGGCGTGTGGGAGGGGTCTGTCAGCACTGTTACTCATGCTGCAACAGTTCATGTCATGAATCGCTATTTTTCCTTTTGGCTCAAAGCCTTATTCTTGCCGGGCTTTCACGGCAAACGGCCGGAAAGCAGGAAGCAATGGCGGTGTCTAGTCCACGCCATTGGTGACAGATTTCAGAGGAGTTGAAGATGTTCGACTCATCGCCCCGTGTTCACTGACGTTGATTTATTGCTCCTTGATCAATCGTCTTACTTTGGCCGCTGCGTTTGCAGCGGCCTTTTTTATGGGGGATGGTTTTGTAGCGATGGCAAAGATTTGCAGAAGTAAAAGTGGTGCAAACTACTTAATCCACTCTAAGTTTCTATTACCTACCTACTTCTCGGAAAGCGACTACATAGATCTGTAATCACGCGAAGCACCCTCGCGATTAAGGTTAAAAACAAGTCAGCCATTCTTTTGCACGCTGACTCTAACCAAATTAATTGCGAGTAATCTGTTCATGAAACCCATTGACTACAACAAATACCGAGCCACTAAAAACATCATCACCCCCGTACGTTTTCTGATCTTCCACTACACAGCCGGCAACTTCTCCAGTTCGATAAATACGCTCACCGGCCCGAATGTCAGCGTCCACTATCTGGTTCCCGACATCACCGATCCGAGCTACTTGAAAGCAGGTTATACCAGGCAGGAAGTCTTCAACCTCGTCGACGAAACCAAGCGGGCGTGGCATGCGGGCGTCAGTGCCTGGGGCAATCGAAGTAATCTGAACGACACGTCCATCAGCGTTGAAATCGTCAACCTTGCAACGTTTAGCCAAGGGGTTTTCAACTTTCCGCCGTATCAGCCGGAACAAATTGCTGCCGTAGAAGAGCTGGCGTTGGACATCCTCGAACGCTACCCGGACATCAGCCCGACCCAGGTTCTGGGGCATTCGGATATTGCGGTTGGCCGCAAGAGTGACCCTGGGCCGAAGTTCCCCTGGCATGCCCTTTACTTGAAAGGGGTGGGTGCCTGGTTCGACGAAGTCACCCGAGACACTTATCTGCAGCAATACAACGAGAGCGGCATTCCAGCCCGAAGCGACTTGCTCAAACTGTTCAAGACATACGGATACGACGTTTCCGGCGCGTCAACCGAACAAGGCTTCGCACATCTGGTCAGGGCCTTTCAGTTGCACTTTCGCCCGGAAACTTACAACGGGATGATGGATGCGCAAACGGCCGCGAATCTGGCGGCATTGGTTCACAAGTATTTTCCTTGATGACCGCTGCAAACCAGATGTCGGGGCCGGCTATCAAGAACCGGCAAGGTCAAGAACGATGACCTTGCTGGCTTGATTAAATCGAATACTTCTGCAAATTCGCCATCATTTCCTTCAACGCTTCAAGGTTGTCCTGCGGGTGCGCCGCGCCTTCGAAGTCGCAGATCTGTTGCCAATGCGCCGCCACATCTTCGGGGGAAAAACCAACCCGCGGATCAAACCCGGCGCCGAGGCTTCGCTCCCAACGCACCTTGCCCATCCAGCCGCCACCGACTTCAAACAGTCCGGAGGTTTCCTGGCAGTTCTCGCTGGCGAGATACACCACCAGCGGGCTGACCAGTTCCGGTTTGAGTTGTTCGAAGACTTGCGGCGGGATCAGGCCTTCGGTCATGCGCGTGCCGCCAGTAGGCGCGATGGCGTTGACCAGGATGTTGTTCTTGCGGCCTTCGATGGCCAGGGTGCGGGTCAGGCCGTAGAGGCCGAGTTTGGCCATGCCGTAGTTAGACTGGCCGAAGTTGCCGTAGATGCCCGAGGTCGAAGCGGTGAAGATGATGCGGCCGTAGTTTTGCTCGCGCAGATACGGCCAGGCGGCGCGGGTGACTTTGTAGGCGCCTTCGACGTGGACGCGGTAAACCAGGTCCCAATCGCCGTCTTCCATTTTGTGGAAGGTTTTGTCCCGCAGAATCCCGGCGTTGTTGACCACTACATCGACACGACCGAAGGTGTCCAAGGCGTTCTGAACGATTTTGTCGCCGTCGGTGACGGAGTCATGGTTGGCCTCGGCGATGCCACCGGCCTCACGAATTTCCGCCACTACCCGGTCGGCTGCCGAAGCGTTTGCGCCTTCGCCCTGAGCCGAGCCGCCGAGATCGTTGACCAGCACTTTGGCGCCCTGTTTGGCGAACAACAGCGCGTGGGCCCGACCCAGGCCGCCGCCTGCCCCCGTGATGATCACGACTTTATCTTCGAAGCGCACAGACTCATTCATTGGGGGACTCCAGCAGGCCAGGGGACAATTAGTTCGAGTGTCAGGCACGACAATGCGAGCCACAATGAACTGAGGTGAGTCTGAATGGTGTGCGATAAGTCAGGGGGATAGTCAGGAACAAGCAACCTTGCGCGGCGGTGAAACCAGCTGATCGCGAAACTCCAGGTAATGCTTGAGTACCTGCCCCGGCGCCTCGGTCTGAGGGTAGTGACCAATACCGGGCAACAAGACCGTGTCCGGATTCGGGATCAGTTCCCGGTAACGCTCGACCATGTGCACGCCGGAGATCGGATCGACCTCACCATCGATCACCCGCAACGGCACTTCACCACGCTGCATCGCGCTGACCCAACGCTCGCGCTGAGCACGCCGTTCAGGGATGTAGGCGATCAATTTGTGCATGATCCGTGGCCCGTGATTGCTCTCGATCAGGCTCCAGAAATCGTCCATCTCGCTCTCGGTGGGGCGGCTCTGGGGGCCGAAGACCTGCCGGAAACTCTTCACCAGGCTGTCACGGGAAAAAGCTCGACCGATCATCCAGCCCAAGGGGCTGAGCAGGAGTTTTTGCATCAGTATCGGACGATGGGTTTCAGGAAAGAGGCCGCCATTGAGGAACACACAACTGGCGATATCAATGCGCGCTTCGTAATGCCGGGCCAACAGTTCCTGGGCCACGCTGTCGCCATAATCGTGGGCCAACAGGTGCACCGGCTGCTCGACCTTCACGTGCGCCAGCAAAGCCTGTTGCAGATCGGCCTGCTCCAGCAGGCTGTATTCGTGGTTCACCGGTTTGGCGGAGTCGCCAAAGCCGAGCATGTCGCAGGCAATCACCCGATAGCGCTGGGTCAGCGGTTGCCACAGGAAATGCCAGTCCCAACTGGCGGTCGGGAAGCCATGGATGAGCAACAGTGGCTCACCCTGCCCCGCCGTCCAGTAACGGATGGTCTGGCCACGGAATACGAACGTCTGGCCGCATTTGCGCCAGACACACAGTGGGATCTCGGCGAGAGGCATTAGAGTTTATAACCCGGGTCTTGTTTATCGAGTTTGCGCAGCAGCGCTGGCCAGGCCAGTGCGCCGCCCATCCCTTGAGCACTTTTGGTGACGCCGGCGATCATCGCCTTGGCGCCCGCCAGAATCTGCGGTTCGATGGCGATCAACTCGGCGCCACCGTTCTGCGCCAGCACCTGGATATCGCAGGCCCGCTGGAAGGTGAACATCATCAGGAACGTGTCGGCGATGGTGCCGCCGCAGGTCAGCAGACCGTGGTTGTGCAGCATCAGGAAATTGTTTTCGCCGAGGTCGGCTTGCAGCCGCGCTTTCTCTTCATGGTTAAGCGCAACACCTTCGTAGGCGTGATAAGCCAGGCTGGACAGGACAAACAACGATTGTTGGCTGATAGGCAAAATGCCTTGTTTCTGCGCCGACACAGCGACTCCGGCGGCGGTGTGGGTGTGCAGCACGCAGACGACATCGTGACGAACCTCGTGCACCGCGCTGTGGATGGTGTAACCGGCCGGGTTGATCTCGTAAGGGCTGTCCATCAGCTTGTTGCCGGCCTGATCGACCTTGACCAGGCTGGACGCAGTCATCTCGTGGAACATCAACCCGAACGGGTTGATCAGAAAGTCTTCGGTACCGGGGACCTTGGCCGAGATGTGGGTAAAAATCAGGTCATCCCAGCCATGCAGGGCGACCAGACGATAGCAGGCGGCAAGATCAACTCGGGTCTGCCACTCAGCGGCGCTGACCTGGTCTTTGACAGTGTGTGGCGATGGGACGGGAGCTACGTTCACGGCAAGGAACCTCTAATTTTTATTCTTCGGGTTTCTATTGTTTACCGACGTTACACCAGTCTAGTCACGCCCCGGGGATCGTGTAGTTGCATTGGCAGCCAGCTTGATGGCCTAGCGAGTCAGTACGCCGATGAACGTGGATCCATGTCAAAGTACTGCCGCCAACAAGGGTGCGGCGAACAGATTCAGCAGCCCCGTCAGAACCATGACTAACCCCGCCACCGAGCCCTCTTCACCCCCCACTTCATGTGCTCGACTGACCCCGGCACCGTGAGCACCGACACCGAACAGCGCCCCTCGAGCCAAGGCACTGCGCAGGGGCAACCACTTGAGCAAAATGCCGCCGAGCATCGCCCCGAACACCCCGGTGAACATCACAAACACCGCGGTCAGTTCCGGTACGCCGCCCAGGTCATGGGCCAGCGGCATGGCAAAAGGTGTGGTGATCGAGCGCGGCACCAGCGACATCGTCACCGAACTGTCCAGTGCCAGCGCCTTGGCCAACCCGAACGAACTGCCGATAGATGCCGCGCTGCCCGCCAGCATCCCCAGCAACAACGCCGACCAATGCCGCATCAGCATCTGCCGCTGCTGCCAGATCGGTACTGCAAAAGCGACGGTAACCGGCCCCAGCACCAACATCAGCCAATGGGTGTTGCTCGAATATTCGGCATACGCGGTGTGCAGCGGCACAGCGAGTGCCAACAGCAAGGCTGGAACCAGAATCAGTGGCGACAACACATAGCGCCCGGTGCGCCGATAGATCCAGCGACTGAACAGATAGGCCAGCAGCGTGAAGGCCAGCCAGAACATCGGCATCAGCTCAAGCTTCACGAGACCTCCTCAACCGCACCACCAGTTCCACGGTAAAAGCGGTCACCAGCATCACCATCAGCGTGCTCACGCCGATCACCAGCAAAATTCGCCAACCGTCGCTGCGCAGCAGGCCGCCGTAATCGAGCAGGCTCATGAGCGCCGGAATGAAGAACAACAGCATCTCGGCCATCAACAGGCCGGCGCCCATTTGCAGCGCTGCCGGTTTGACCACACCCAAAGCGAACGCCAGCAGCAACAGCACCATGCCGATGACACCACCGGGAATAGGCCAGGCAAACCACACGGCCATCTGGCAGCCGAGCAGGTAGATGGCCAGCAGCACGGCCAATTCGGTCGCCAGTCGAGCCAATTTTTTTAAGGTTGATGCGTTCATGTCTTCGGTCCTCACAGGTGCTCATTTTAAGGAGCGGGCTGCCATACCCGAAGCGAATTGTTAGACTCGAAGCCATTCCAAAATGGAATCATGTAGATGGAATTCAAACAACTACGCAGCTTCGTCGAGGTCATGCATCAGGGCGGTTTTACTCAAGCCGCCAAGACCTTGCACATCAGTCAATCGGCGGTGAGCAAACAGGTCGCCCAGCTGGAACAGAGCCTGGGCACCGCGCTGCTTGAACGACAGGGTTCACAGCTGCGCCTGACGGCCGCCGGCAGCGTGGTCCTTCTACGGGCCGAGGGCATGTTGCGACTGCGCAACGAACTGCTCAGTGAGCTGGATGACTTGAGCCAACTGGCCCGCGGGGAATTGCGCCTGGGTTTGCCGCTACTGGGCAGCGACGCGCTGTTCGCCGGATTGTTCGCCGAGTACCGGCGACGCTACCCCAACATCAGCATTCAATTGCTTGAAGGCGGTAGCCTGAACATCGAACAGGCTGTTTTGAGTGGAGAGCTGGAACTGGGTGGCAGCCTGTTGACGAAGGCCCCTCAGTTCGCCTCCCAGCCTTTCTGCGATGAACCGCTGGACGCCCTGCTGCCGGCCGATCATCCGCTGGCGTCGAAGACTGTGATTGGGCTGGAGGAATTGGCCGACACGCCATTCCTGCTGTATCAGCGCAGCTTCGTGCTCAACGACCGCTTGCTGCAAGCCTGCCAGCAGATGGGTTTTACGCCCAAGGAAGGTGGTCGCAGCGGCCAGGCTGACTTTCTTGCGGCGCTGGTGGCGGCCGGTCAAGGGGTGGTGCTGTTGCCGCGCGTGGTGGCACGCGGGCTGGTGCGGCCAGGCGTGGTGCGCCTGACCTTGAACGCGCCGAGCTATCTGCGTTGGGATATCGCCTTCATCTGGCGTCAGGGCGCGTACTTGTCAAAAGCCGCGCAAGCCTGGCTCGCCTTGCTGCGCGAGCGGCCGGTCAACCCCGCAGAGCGCTGACCAACTCCGCCAGCCAAGGCTCGGCGTCGGTTTCCGGCGTCACGCTTTCGCTGGCGTCCAGGCGCAGCATGGGCAGGACTTCGCGCAGGCCCAGTTCGCCGAACAATTCGCGCATCAACTCGCCGCCGCCGCAAAACGTGTCGCCGTAACTCGCATCGCCCAGACCAATCACGGCGCCCGGCAAGCCACGCCAGGACGCCGGCAACTGGTCGCGAATGGCGAAATACAACGGTTGCAGGTTGTCCGGCAACTCGCCCATGCCGGTGGTCGAGGTCACCGCCAGGAAGGCTTCAGGGCCAAAGGCCTGAACATCGGCGAGGCTCGCACGCGGGTTGTGCCAGGTTTCGAAACCCGCTGCTTTTAAAATAGTTGCGGCGTGGCGGGCGACTTCTTCAGCAGTGCCGTACACCGAGCCGGAAAGGATGGCGACTTTCATCAATCTGATCCTGAAGCTGAGTAAAAAGACGGGGGATATTAACAGCCGTGGCAAAAAAGCTGCGATTGACTCTCAATTAACCCGGGTGACCAGTAGAAAGTTCTCACTGTTCTTTTAGAATGCATCCCACAATCAAATTGGAAAGGACTCTCCGATGATTAACGCCCAACTGCTGCAAATGGTGATCAACGCTTCCAACGACGGCATCGTGATTGCCGAAAAGGAAGGCGAGCAGGACAACATCCTGATTTACGTCAACCCGGCATTCGAACGCCTGACGGGTTACACCAGCGAAGAAATCCTCTACCAGGATTGCCGTTTTCTTCAGTCAGGGGACCGCGACCAGGAAGCTCTCCCGTTGATTCGCGAAGCGTTGAGCAGTGGCGGTTCCTGCCGGGAAATCCTCAGAAATTATCGCAAGGACGGCACGCCGTTCTGGAACGAACTGTCCCTCTCGACGATGAAAAACCCTGATGACGGACAAACTTATTTCATCGGTGTGCAGAAAGACGTCACCCTTCAGGTCAAGGCGCAGCAGCGAGTCGCACAGTTGGAAGCGCAACTGGCCGAGGTCCAGACCGAGCTTGCCGCACTAAAAGCGACGAACGGCAAAAACAAAACGAAGAATTGATTGTCATTAACTACAATCACCGGTGACTTCGTAATTTTTTCTGTCGAGCAGATCATGCAACGCGACGCACTCCTGACGCAGGATGAGCTGGATTTTATCCAGAAAATGCAACACAACCCGCAACTCAATGTGCGGGATGCGACGTCGAGCCTGCTCGTCAACGGTGGTTCACAGATCCGTGACCTGCTCACGCGCCTTGCCGCTCATGAGCAAGTCACCATCCAGGCCAACTTCGAAAATCAGCAAATGACTTTCCCGCTGCACCTGGTGGAAGACGAATTTCACGCAATGCATTTACGCCTTGGCGTTCCCAGCATCTATGAAGACGGACCGATGGTCCGGCCATGGCGTCTGGTACTCGAAGAACCGGTTGCACTGGAGAATGCCAGTGGCCAGTCCGGTACGATGTGGGTGCACGAAGTGTCGTTCAAA
Organism: Pseudomonas sp. PDM25; assembly: GCF_019219045.1. Lineage (NCBI taxonomy): Bacteria > Pseudomonadati > Pseudomonadota > Gammaproteobacteria > Pseudomonadales > Pseudomonadaceae > Pseudomonas > Pseudomonas sp. PDM25. The sequence goes on along the minus strand of NZ_JAHUWL010000013.1, from coordinate 13,772 downwards.
GGGGTTTTGCTGGAAGTTCGCAACAAGACCAAGCCGCCAAAACATTTCGCCTTGTGGTTCAGCCCGTCTGGCTACGAGCGCATCGCGTTGCGCGGCACCTTCGAGAGAGAAACCGAGAACGGCTTCTATGCCTATCAGTTGAATCAGGATGACAAGGACGAAACCGAACGCCTGCGCCAGTACATTCTTCAACAGCATCGGCTGACGCATCCGGCCATGCATCTCTGATTCAGGTGTCCAAATTGCCTGTCAGGAACTGTTTCAAACGCTGACGCATGACCGAACCTTCGTTACCCAGACATCCAATCGACGATCCCGCCAGGCTTTCCTGCACCAGATCGGACGCATCCCCCGCCAGCAACAACTGACAGTCAAGGCTCAAGGCCAGGCGCTTCAGTCGCCGCGGCAACTCGAGCGCAGGCGCGTGATTGGAAATCAGCACCAGCGCCTGGGGCTTGACTCTTTCGCAGACCAGCGCCAATTCATCGAATGGCTGACCGATAGCCAACACTTGAATAGCCGAATCGACACTGCTCAAAAACAGCGCGGTTACCAGCACATCGAGTTCACGACACTGATCGCTCAGGGCGCAGACAATCACCCGTCGCGGTTGCAGGACACGCACCAGCAGCAGGCGTTGCAACACTCGAGAACGCAGAAAACCATCCAGGAAAAGCCACTCACTGGCCTGGCCGAATGCTTCATGGCGCTGGCGCAGTTGCTTCCAGAGTGGAAGCAGAATGTCCTGAAACACGATGGTCAGGGGATAACTGGAAAAGATCTGTCCATAGACCTGCTCCAGTTGAACCTCATCAAAGGCACTCACCGCCGACTGAACTTGCTGCTGCCATTGCGTGTGGTCAGCGTGTACGAGTTCATTGGGGATGATGTGTGACAGGGCCTGAAGCGGCGCAATCCTGGCCAGGATCTTGCCGACTTTACTGACAGCAACACCACGCTCAATCCAGCCAAGGATGCTGCGGACACGATCGATATCGGTCAACGAATACAGTCTGTGCCCACTTTCGGTGCGCGCGGGCTGGATCAGTCCATAGCGGCGTTCCCATGCTCGTAGCGTCACTGGGTTGACCCCTGTCAGGCGCGACACTTCGCGAATCGGAAACAGTTCTTCCTGCTCGAGTGGAAGACTGGGCTGCAATCCAGGGACAACGTCAGTCAGGACAGGCATTTAATTCTACGTCCATGTATAAATTGGATCCCATTCTAACTCTCCTCCCCCCACACCATTCAAGACGTTGATCGCGGCGACTATCACTGACGTACCCGACCGAATCAGGAATAATCCTTGCTTGTTCCAAGACGCAGTCCAACACCCCGGCGCTGCGCCTGGCGAAACTCCTACCCGGAGCGACGCGATTGTCATACGGAGATACACAATGTCTACCTCACCCGTCACGCTGATGGTTGCGCGCCGCGTCGCCGATGGGCGCTATCAAGACCTGATCGCCTAGTTGCACGAAGGCGAACAACTGGCCACTGATTTTCCCGGCTATCTCGGCTCTGGCGTGCTTGCTCCGCCGCCCGACGATGACGAATTCCAGATTATTTTCCGCTTCGCGAACGAGCAGACTTTGCACGCCTGGGAGCATTCCGCCTCGCGTACCGCATGGCTGGCACGCGGCAGTGACTTGTTTGCCCATCCAACGGAACACCGAGTCAGCGGCATCGAAGGCTGGTTCGGCGCGGCCGGCCAACGACCACCACGCTGGAAACAGGCTGTGGCGATCTGGCTGGCATTCTTTCCGGTTTCCCTGCTGTTCAACTTTGTCCTCGGGCCGTTGCTGAGCGACATGGGTTTGCTGAGCCGGGTGTTCATCAGCACCTTGTGCCTGACCCCACTGATGGTCTACTTCTTCATTCCGCTGTCGACCCGCCTGCTGGCCAGTTGGCTGAACACCACGCCGCAACGGCCGCTGCCCGCTGCACCCTCCCCCCAAAATCACTGATCTCTGTAGGAGCAAGGCTTGCCCGCGATTGAGACAACCCGGTCTTTTTGTGAAACCGCGTCATCGTTCATCGCGAGCAAGCATTGCTCCTACGCGGTAGAGGTGAATGCCCCACGTCGCTGGTATAGTTTTGCTCTTACCGCGACGCGAGCCGTTCATGACCTCTTTCGCAGCTCCAATCCTCATCACCGGTGCCGGCCAACGTGTCGGCCTGCACTGTGCGCAGCGTTTGCTCGAGGATGGCCAGCCGGTGATCTTCAGCTACCGCAGTGAGCGCCCCGGCGTGCAAGTCTTGCGCGACCTGGGGGCAACCGCGGTGTTTGCAGATTTCTCCACTGAGGCCGGGATCTTCGCGTTTATCAGCGAACTGAAAAACCACACCGACAGCCTGCGGGCAATCGTCCACAACGCCTCCGAATGGCTGGCCGAAACCCCGGACACCGACGCCGCAGCCTTCATCCGCATGTTCAACGTCCACATGCTGGCGCCCTATCTGATCAATCTGCATTGTGCCGACTTGCTGCAACGTTCAAGCCCCGCCGACATCGTGCACATCAGCGACGACGTGACACGCAAGGGCAGCAGCAAGCACATTGGCTACTGCGCCAGCAAAGCCGGGCTCGACAGCCTCACCCTGTCCTTCGCCGCGAAATACGCGCCGACAATCAAGGTCAACGGTATCGCGCCAGCCCTGCTAATGTTCAACCCCGACGACGACGCGGCGTACCGCGCCAAGGCACTCGCCAAATCCGCGCTGGGCATCGAACCCGGCAGCGAAGTGATCTACCAGAGCCTGCGTTATTTGCTCGACAACCCTTATGTCACCGGCACAACCCTGACCGTCAACGGCGGACGGCACATCAAATAAGCGGCCCCCGCGAGGATGTTCCATGACGTTATCCCTGCACCAGAAAGCCCTGTCCCAGAGCTACCGCGAGATCCTTATCGGCCTCGGTGAAAACCCCGACCGCGAAGGTCTGCAAGACACTCCGGTTCGCGCGGCAAAAGCCATGCAGTACCTCTGCCGTGGTTATGAGCAAAGTGTCGAAGAGATCGTCAACGGCGCGCTGTTCGCGTCCGACAACGATGAAATGATCATCGTCGACAACATCGAGCTGTACTCGCTCTGCGAACATCACATGCTGCCCTTCATCGGCAAGGCCCATGTGGCTTATATTCCAACGGGCAAAGTGCTGGGCCTGTCGAAGATTGCACGACTGGTGGACATGTTCGCCCGTCGCCTGCAAATCCAGGAAAACCTCACTCGGCAAATCGCTGAAGCTGTACAGCAAGTGACCGGCGCGGCGGGCGTCGCGGTGGTCATCGAAGCCAAGCACATGTGCATGATGATGCGCGGCGTCGAGAAGCAGAATTCGACCATGAACACCTCGGTGATGCTCGGCGCCTTCCGCGAGTCGAGCAATACCCGCCAGGAGTTCCTGCAATTGATTGGACGGAGCAAGTAGCAATGCCACAACTTCAACCAGGAACGGCACGCATACGGGTCAAGAACCTGTGCCTGCGGACCTTCATCGGGATTAACGAGGATGAAATCCTCAACAAGCAGGATGTGCAGATCAACCTGACCATCCTGTATGCCGCTCAGGAAGCGGTGCGTGACAACGACATCGATCACGCGCTGAACTACCGCACCATCACCAAGGCGATCATCGCCCACGTGGAAGGCAATCGCTTCGCCCTGCTCGAACGCCTGACTCAGGAAATTCTCGACCTGGTCATGGCCAACGAGTCGGTGTTGTACGCCGAGGTCGAAGTCGACAAACCCCACGCCCTGCGTTTCGCCGAGTCGGTATCGATTACCCTCGCCGCGAGCCGCTGACCGCGTCTGGCACATTGCTCGTCAGACTTTTATCATCCGCGCCACGATTTGATTGCACAGAGCCCGCCATGACCGATCAACAACGCCTGGAACTCGAAGCCGCCGCCTTTCGCCGGCTGGTCGCCCATCTGGACAGCCGCAAGGATGTGCAGAACATCGACCTGATGAACCTCTCCGGTTTCTGCCGTAACTGCTTGTCCAAGTGGTACAAGGCCGCTGCCGATGAACGCCAGATCGAAGTCAGCCTCGATGACGCCCGCGAAGTGGTTTACGGCATGCCGTACGCCGAGTGGAAAGCCCTATACCAGCAAGAAGCCAACGCCGAACAACAAGCGGCGTTCGCCAAAGGAAAACCCAATGAGTGATTTGAACACCCTGCGCGCCAGCCTCAAGAGCGGCGAACACGTTTTTGCCGACACACTGGCCTTCATCGCCGCCGGCTACGACTATCAGCCTCAGGCTTTCAACAACGGCGGCGTGGAAAACGCTGCCGGGCAGAACGAAGGTTCGTGCAAGACCCTGGGCCTGGCGCTGCTGGAAGGCTTGAGCGATGAAGAAGCGCTGTTGGCGTTCGGCGAGCATTATCGTTCGGTGGTGGCGACGCCTGAGGGCAGTGACCACGGCAATATTCGTGCGTTGATTGCGCATGGGTTGGCTGGCGTGAAGTTCTCGCAGCAACCGCTGACTCGCCGCTGAATAAACAGTAGGAGCACGGCTTGCCGGCGATAGCGCCCTGGAGATCGCCATCGCTGGCAAGCCGTGCTCCTACAGGCGATGGCGATCTCAAGAACGCCATCGCTGGCAAGCCATGCTCCTGCAAGGGGCGCAGCACATCCCGACTTTTAAGATTGACCCGGCAACTTTATTTCGTTTGCCGGGCACCGCTGCTCACGGCTTAGATAAAAAGAAGCATCCCTTCTTCAGAGTCGGTCATCCATGAGCAGCGAAACCATCAGCCAGTCGATCAACATCGTTCATCCCGTCACGCTCAGCCACGGCAAAAATGCCGAGGTCTGGGACACCGATGGCAAACGCTATATCGACTTCGTCGGCGGCATCGGTGTATTGAACCTCGGCCATTGCCATCCGCGCATCGTCGAGGCCATTCGCGAACAAGCCACCCGGCTGACCCACTACGCGTTCAACGCCGCCCCGCATGTGCCCTACCTCGAACTGATGGATCGTCTCACCGCGTTTATTCCGGTGGAGTACCCGGTCAGCGGCATGCTCACCAACAGCGGCGCGGAAGCAGCGGAAAACGCCCTGAAGATCGTGCGTGGCGCCACCGGTCGCACGGCCGTCATCGCCTTCGACGGCGCCTTCCATGGCCGCACCCTTGCCACACTCAACCTCAACGGCAAAGTCGCGCCCTACAAACAGAAAGTCGGCGTGCTGCCGGGTCCGGTTTTTCACCTGCCCTTCCCGAGCAAGGACAACGGCGTGACCTGCGCCGAGGCTCTAAAAGCCATGGACCGGCTATTCAGCGTCGAGATCGACGTCAATGACGTCGCCTGTTTCATCGTCGAACCGGTGCAGGGCGAATCGGGCTTCCTGACGCTGGACGTGGAGTTCGCCCAGGCGCTACGTCGCTTCTGTGATGAAAAAAACATCCTGCTGATCGCTGATGAAATCCAGTCCGGCTTCGGTCGCACCGGCCAGCGCTTTGCATTTTCGCGACTGGGTATTGAGCCCGATCTGATCCTGCTCGCTAAAAGCATTGCTGGCGGCATACCACTGGGTGCGGTGGTCGGGCGCAAGTCGCTGCTCGACACCTTGCCCAAGGGCGGACTGGGCGGCACCTATTCGGGCAACCCGATTGCCTGCGCCGCGGCACTGGCAACCCTGGACGAGATGACCGATGCGAACCTGCACGCCTGGGGTTCGCAACAGGAAGAAGCCATCGTCAGCCGCTACGAGGCTTGGCGCGCCAACAAGCTGTCCCCGTTTCTGGGCCGCCTGACCGGCGTTGGCGCGATGCGCGGTATTGAATTGGCCAATGCCGACGGCACACCGGCATCGGCGCAGTTGACACAACTGCTCGCGTTGGCACGAGATGCCGGTTTGCTGCTGATGCCCAGCGGCAAGTCGCGCCACATCATTCGGCTTTTGGCGCCGTTGACCACTGAGGCAGCAGTGCTGGAAGAAGGGCTGGATATTCTCGAGGCCTGCCTGGCGAAGCTTTCCTGAAAAGCAAACTGCGATCCGGGACTGACATAGCGAATTATGTTCGCTTGTAGTCCCCGATTTCGCGTCGCAATACTCACCCAATACCCCTTTTACCAAGCGAGATCACTACCCCCTACAAGCCTGAGGCATTCATGTATCACGACAATATAATTTATAAAAAAAAGTCCAATGATCCTCAATTCCTGCTTGGCGTAGCCGTGGTGCTGTTTCTCGGCTCCTACCTGATGAACCTGGGTAACAGCGCCCTCAGTCATTTCCTGCATCCACTGTTGGGCAATGCCCCGGACAGCCTGACCGCTCGCAATATCACCATCGGCCTGGCGATTGCTGCACTGGGCACGCTGAACTTTCACGTCCTCGGACGCTTGAAATTCAAGGTGCAGACCACCGTGGTATGGATCGAACTGCTGATCCTGTTCCTGGCGTTCTTCGACACCTTCGACCTTTCCTACAGCTTCATCCTCGACAAGATCGGTTTCCTGATCATCCAGGGCGCCGCGACCACGCTGTACATCTCCGCCGTGGCGATCGTGATTGCCTTCGTACTGGCGTTGATCGGCGCCGTGGCCAAGCTGTCGAACAATGGCCTGGCCAATGCCATCGCCTCGTTCTACACCTCGTTTTTTCGCGGTGTTCCGCTGCTGATCCAGATCTACCTGATTTACCTCGGACTGCCGCAACTGGGTTATGTGGTGGACGCCGTGCCGGCCGGCATCCTCGCGTTGTCGCTGTGCTACGGCGCCTACATGACCGAGATTTTTCGTGCAGGCATCCAGAGCATTCCGGTGGGTCAGTGGGAGGCTTCACGAGCCCTGGGCATCAGCCCGTTCAAGACCCTGAGCCGGGTGATCATGCCGCAGGCCTTGCGGGTGATCATCCCGCCCACCGGCAACCAGTTCATCGCCATGCTCAAGGACAGTTCGCTGGTGTCGGTGATCGGCGTCTGGGAATTGATGTACCTGGCCAAGACCCAGGGCCGCGCGGATTTCCGTCACCTGGAAATGCTGATCACCGCCGCGATGATTTACTGGGCCTTGTCGTTCATCCTCGAACGGGTGCAGGCGCGGATCGAAAAACGGGTCAACCGATCCATTGCAAGGGGTTGATGAGTGATGACTACGGCAGAACGACTCGACCTGGCACCTGTTGCGCAGGCCAGCCCTTCGATGATTTCCATCACCGGCCTGAACAAGTGGTACGGCGATTTTCACGCGTTGCGAGATGTCGACCTGAACGTCGCCACGGGCGAAATCCTGGTGGTGTGCGGGCCGTCGGGCTCGGGCAAATCGACGATGATTCGTTGCATCAACCACCTGGAGAATTTCCAGAAAGGCCACATTCAGGTCAACGGCATCACCCTCACCAGCGAGGCAGAAAGTGTCAGCGCGGTGCGCCGGGAAATCGGCATGGTGTTCCAGAGCTTCAACCTGTTCCCACACTTAAGCGTAATGGACAACCTGACCCTGGCCCCGCAACTGGTGCAAGGCGTGTCGAGCGCCGAGGCGAAAAAGCGCGCTCAGGTTTACCTGGAACGGGTACGCATTGCCGAACACGCCGACAAGTACCCTTCGCAACTGTCCGGCGGCCAGCAGCAGCGCGTGGCGATTGCCCGGGCGCTGTGCATGAACCCCAAAGTGATGCTGTTCGACGAACCAACCTCGGCCCTCGATCCGGAAATGGTCCACGAAGTGCTGGACGTGATGGGCGAGTTGGCCACCGACGGTATGACCATGATTTGCGTAACCCACGAAATGGGTTTCGCCAGCAAGGTCGCCGACCGCGTGCTGTTCATGGACCAGGGCCAGGTCATCGAACAAGCCACCCCTTCCGAGTTTTTCAACAACCCGCAAACCGAACGCGCACAGAAATTCCTGTCGCAGATCATTGGTCACTGAGCACCGCTTTGCCCCTTCATAACAAAAACGATAAGTGGAGATGGACATGGTCAGCAAAAAACACGTAATCGCAGCCGCAATGTCGCTGGTGTTCGTCGGCGCCGCCAACGCCGGAGCCGTTCTGGACAAAATCCAGAGCAGTAAAACAATGACCGTCGCCACGTCGGCGACCTGGCCTCCCCAAGGATTTATCAACGACAAGAATGAAATCGACGGGTTTGACATCGACGTTTCCAAAGAGATCGCCAAGCGTCTCGGCGTCGCCGTCAAGTTCATCACGCCTGACTGGGACGTGATCACCGCCGGCAAGTGGAACGGGCGCTGGGACATGTCCGTGGGCTCGATGACCGCCACCAAAAGTCGCGCGCGAATTCTCGATTTCCCCGCGACCTATTACTACGTGCCTTACGTGTTTGCGGTTCACAACAAATCCACACTCACCGACCACAAAGCGCTCAATGGCAAAACGATCGGTGTTGAAGGCGGCACCACGTCCGAGGACTATTTCAGCCAGGCGCTGGCCATTGAAACCACTGACGTGCCACCCGTCGTTTATGACGTAAAGACCACAAAAATGAAGACTTACTCCGGTTCCGTCGGACCGCTGGACGACCTGCGCCTGGGTGACGGTACCCGGCTGGACGCCATCCTCACTCAACGCAGCACACTGGACGCAGCGGTGAAGAGCGGTTACCCGCTGCGGGCCGTCGACAATGCAGTGGCGTTTTACGAACCCCTGGCCATTGCCACCGACAAGGGTGACGCGGAATTAAAGGCCAGGCTCGGTCAAATCATCGGCGAGATGCACAAGGACGGCACGCTGACCAAGCTGTCGGACAAGTGGTACGGCGTCGACTACTCGACCATCAAATAACCCCACCTACCCCTGTGGGAGCGGGCTTGCTCGCGAAAGCGGTATAACGCTCAACCCTAAGGTCGACTGTCACACCGCTTTCGCGAGCAAGCCCGCTCCCACAAAAAGCAATTTCTCAAGGATTGACCATGTCCTTCCCCACCACCTGGTACTCCCAAACCTCGCTGCCCCGCGCGGCCAGATCCGAACTTCGCACTGACGAAAACTGCGACGTCTGCATCATCGGCGCCGGGATCGCGGGCCTTACCGCGGCCCTGGAGCTGACCCGGCGCGGTAAACGCGTGATCGTCCTCGAAGCCCAGCAAGTCGCCTGGGGCGCGTCCGGTCGGAACGGTGGCGTGGTCTCACCAGGCTGGGCTGAGGGTTCGGGAGCGATCCGCAAGAAACTCGGGCTGGAACAGGCAAAGGCGTTATTCCAAATGTCGGTCGAGGGCGTCGATATCGTCCGCCACAACATTGCCGAACTGGCTCTGGCCGGTTGCGCGCCATCGGCAGGCACGATCCGGGTCAAGCGTTACGACGACGGCGCCGAGGTGAAAAACCATATCGAGACCATGCGCCGCGACTTTGGCTATGAACTCAACTTCCTCGACACTCCCCAGGTTCGCGAACGGGCGCACACCTTGCGCTATTTCCAGGGTGTCGAAGATCCGAACGCCCTGCACTTCCACCCGCTGAATTATTGCCTGGGCCTGGCCCTCGCCATCGAAGCGGCTAGAGGGAAGATTTTCGAACACTCAAAAATGCTGGCCTGGCATCGCGAAGGCGACGACAAAATTGTCCAGACCGCTCACGGCACCGTGTGCTGCCAGGACCTGGTGTTCTGCGCTGGCGGCTACGGCGGCCCGGAACTGCAAAAACTCAGCCGCGCCTACCTGCCCATCGCGACCTATGTGGTGCTGACCGAACACCTGGGCGACTCGATCAAAAACGTCCTCGACTCCGGCGCCGCGTTCTCCGACGACCGCCGCGCCTCGGATTACTACCGCGTGGTCGAAGGCGACCGCCTGCTCTGGGGCGGACGCATCACCACCCGTAACGAACAGAACGAAAAGGCCCTCGCTACCATGCTCAAGGCCGACATGGTGTCGGTCTATCCACAACTGGCCCCGGTCAACATCGAATTGGCCTGGTCCGGCCTGATGGGTTACTCCACCAACAAGATGCCCAACCTGGGATTGCTCGAGCCGGGCGTCTGGGCCTGTACCTCGTTTGGTGGCCATGGCCTGAATACCGGCTCGATTGGCGGCAGGGTCATCGCCGAAGCGGTGTGCGGGGAAAGTACGCGTTATCAGCTGTTCAAACCGTACCTGCTGGACTGGAACGGCGGACCGTTCGGGCGGATTGCCGCCAATGCCATCTATCAGTCGTTGAAGGTCATGGACTTCGTCCAGGAACGGCTGAAGGGCTGAGAGCACAACATTTCCCCTGTGGGAGCGAGCCTGCTCGCGAAAGCGATTTATCATTAGACATTGTTGTCGACTGACACACCGCTATCGCGAGCAGGCTCACTCCCACAGGGTTGATCGGACATTTCTGCAAGTACAAAAAAACCGGCCGAAGCCGGTTTTTTGTTTTCTACAGAATCAGAATCAAGCGTTCTGCAGATCGTCGAGGTAGCGCTCGGCGTCCAGTGCCGCCATGCAGCCAGCGCCGGCCGAGGTGATGGCCTGACGGTAAACGTGGTCAGCCACGTCACCGGCAGCAAAGATACCTTCGAGGCTGGTGGCAGTGGCGTTGCCGTCACGGCCGCCCTGTACAACCAGGTAGCCGTCTTTCAACGTCAGCTGACCTTCGAACAACGAAGTGTTCGGGGTGTGGCCGATGGCGATGAACACGCCGTCGACGGTCAGCTCGTCGAAGCTGCCGTCGTTGTTCTTCAGACGGGCACCGGTCACGCCCATGTTGTCGCCCAGGACTTCGTCCAGTGTCGAGTTCAGCTTCAAGACGATTTTGCCTTCGGCAACCCGGGCATTCAGCTTGTCGATCAGGATCTTCTCGGCGCGGAAGGTTTCGCGACGGTGGATCAGGGTGACCTTGCTGGCGATGTTGGCCAGGTACAGCGCCTCTTCAACCGCGGTGTTGCCGCCACCGACCACGGCCACTGGCTTGTTGCGATAGAAGAAACCATCGCAGGTCGCGCAGGCCGAAACGCCTTTGCCCATGAAGGTTTCTTCCGACGGCAGACCCAGGTAACGAGCGCTGGCGCCGGTGGCGATGATCAGGGCGTCGCAGGTGTAGGTCGCGCTGTCGCCGGTCAGGGTGTACGGCTTGGCAGCGAAGTCCACGGCATTGATGTGATCGAAGACGATTTCGGTTTCAAAGCGCTCGGCGTGCTCTTTCATGCGTTCCATCAGCGCCGGGCCGGTCAGGCCGTGGACGTCGCCAGGCCAGTTGTCGACTTCGGTGGTGGTGGTCAGTTGACCGCCGGCTTGCATGCCGGTGATCAGCAGTGGCTTGAGGTTGGCACGGGCGGCATAGACTGCGGCGCTGTAACCGGCAGGGCCGGAACCGAGAATAATCACTCGCGAATGACGGACTTCAGACATGACCTGCTCCTGTTGACCGGCCCGAATCTTCTGGCGCGGAACGCCGGGTTGCCGGCGGGAATAAAAAAGGACCGTTGAAAGCACTTGGGGAAGGCTTGAACTCGACAGTCCTGTAAAAAGTATGGGGTGCAGCGTATCGAGGGGGCGAAGATTAAGGAAATACGGTTTAACAATCCAGCTCATAGGCGGTCTCTATCCCATCACGATGGATGCATAGGCGCCTTTGTTACAGTTAATGTCGATGCTGCTGCCGCGCTTTCGCCCGTCAGGCAAAGCCGGTAAGGTCGGCGCGTTTCCCCTTTGCTCGGAGCACGTTATGCCCGCCCCCGTTCTGTCCGGCCCGCAATACCTGCGCGAAGGCCTCAAATTAGTCCTGAGCCCAAGCCTGCGTTTGTTCGTGCTGTTGCCGCTGGTGATCAACCTGGTGCTGTTCGTCGGATTGATCTACCTGGCCAGCCATCAATTCAGCCTATGGGTCGATACGTTGATGCCGTCGCTGCCCGACTGGCTGAGTTTCCTCAGTTACATCCTGTGGCCGATTTTTGTCGTGCTTGTCGTTTTGATGGTGTTTTTCACCTTCACCATGCTCGCCAACGTCATCGCCGCGCCATTCAACGGCTTCCTCGCCGAGAAAGTCGAAGTGGTGGTGCGCGGCACCGACGACTTCCCGTCCTTCAGCTGGGGCGAACTGATCGCCATGATCCCCCGCACCCTGTCCCGCGAGATGCGCAAACTCGGCTACTTCCTGCCACGCGCCATCGGGTTGTTCATCCTTTCGTTCATCCCAGTGGTTAACATCGTTGCCGCACCATTGTGGCTGCTGTTCGGGGTGTGGATGATGGCGATCCAGTACATCGACTACCCGGCGGATAACCACAAACTGGGCTGGAACGAGATGCTCGCCTGGCTGCGTGAGAAGCGCTGGCAGAGCATGAGTTTCGGCGGCAGTGTTTATCTGGTGCTGCTGATTCCGGTGGTCAACATCCTGATGATGCCGGCCGCCGTGGCGGGTGCAACCTTGTTCTGGGTGCGTGAACGCGGCGCGGAAAACCTGGTAGTCCAGCGCTGATTCGGTCACAAATTCATCATCCCACCGTCACACTGACGACATGGCCTCAACCGACACTGAGGTCATGACGACAGCTCTGCATATCACTCTGATCACCGAAACCTTCCCTCCCGAAATCAACGGAGTGGCCAATACCCTCGGCCGCTTGTGTGACGGCTTGCGCGCGCGCGGGCATCAGGTGGAATTGGTGCGACCGCGTCAGGGTTGCGATCAGCAGCAGGGCAGCGATGATGCGTTGTTGCTATGCCGGGGCTGGCCGCTACCGGGTTATCCCGGCTTGCAATGGGGTCAGTCGTCGATGCACAAGCTGCTGCGGCGCTGGAAGCGTCATCGGCCGGACGTGCTGTACATCGCCACGGAAGGACCGCTGGGATTGTCCGCGTTGCGCGCGGCGCGGCGCTTGGGGATTTCGGTGGTCAGCGGCTTTCACACTAATTTTCAGCAGTACTCCAGTCAGTATGGGCTTGGACTGCTGACGCGATTGCTGACCCACTACCTGCGCTGGTTTCACAATCGTTCGACACTGACCCTGGTGCCGAGCGTGAGTCAACGAATGGAACTGGAGCGCCGGCATTTCGAGCGCCTTGCGTTGCTGTCGCGTGGGGTCGACAGCCAGTTGTTTCACCCGAGCAAGCGGCTGACGTCGTTACGCGAACAGTGGGGTCTGGCCGACAGTGACATTGCCGTCATCCATGTAGGTCGCCTGGCCCAGGAGAAAAATCTCGGCTTGCTCAAGCGCAGTTTCGACAGGCTGCGCACGACTTATCCACAGAAAAACCTGAAGTTGATCGTGATCGGCGACGGCCCGCAACGAGTGGTCCTGGAGAAGGAACTGCCCGAGGCGATTTTCTGTGGCTCTCAACGCGGTGAAGCCTTGGCCAGTCACTATGCGTCGGGAGATGTGTTTCTGTTTCCAAGCCTGACCGAGACGTTCGGCAACGTGGTGCTTGAGGCACTGGCGTCGGGTTTGGGGGTGGTGGCTTACGATCAGGCAGCAGCGGCTCAGCACATTCGCCATGGCTACAACGGCGTACTGGCGATGCCGGGGGACGAAGAGGCGTTTTGCGATGCGGCGTGCTGGCTGTTGGAGGAGCGCGAAACCTTGCGCTGCGTGCGGCTTAATGCGCGTCAGCATGCGAGTCGCCAAGGGTGGGCAGCGATTATCGAGCAGTTTGAGGGGCAATTGCGCGGGGCTTGTGTTGGTGAGCAAGTGCTGCCGAATGCACCGACGGTACTCTGATTCTTCAGTGTTCTTGAGTCCGCCTTCGCGAGCAGGCTCGCTTGTATGGTAGGACTTGAAGGGAGGAGGAGGGACAAGGCTCGATTCCGACTGTTGACGCAGTACAGACCGTGGGAGATTTCGCCCCTCCTCCTTTCACCCAAGCGCCGAT
>NZ_JAHUWL010000012.1:0-203827 GCF_019219045.1 Pseudomonas sp. PDM25 | reverse complement strand
TGAAACGATGCATCGCCGATGGTAGTGTGGGGTTTCCCCATGTGAGAGTAGGTCATCGTCAAGATTAAATTCCGAAACCCCTATCTGCGTATGCAGGTAGGGGTTTTGTTTTGTCCGCAGGAAAGTTCGTACAGCAATACCGGACGGCTCCCGGCTGTCACAGTCTCCCGACAATGCTAAGGTTCGGCCCTAGCTTTTGTATTTTTCCAAGGAAGCCTTTATGCCGGACGCGACGTCCCTCAGTGCTGGTTTTATGGTGGTTCACGGCAACCGCCTGGACGAGTTGCGTAGCCTGGTGGTCAGCTGGATGCGGCGTTACCCGCTGGCTCCTTTGGAAAATGAAATTGCCCTGGTACAGAGCAACGGCATCGCCCAATGGCTGAAGCTGGCACTGGCGGAAGACCCTGAAGACGAGGACATGGGTGGCTGCGGAATCGCAGCAGCCATCGACGTGCAGTTACCGGGTAGCTTCATGTGGCAGCTCTATCGCATGGTGCTTGGCCGTGACGAAATCCCGGTCAAATCCCTGCTCGATAAAGCTCCTTTGACCTGGCGCCTGATGCGTCTGCTTCCGCAGTTGATCAATCAACCGCACTTCGAACCGCTGCAACGTTTCCTTACCCATGACACCGATTTACGCAAACGCTATCAGTTGGCTGAGCGGCTGGCGGATTTGTTTGACCAATACCAGGTGTATCGTGCCGACTGGCTTGAAGACTGGGCCGAAGGTCGCCATCAATTACGAAATGGTAGAGGCGAAACCAAACCTCTGACCCCGGCTAACTGTTGGCAGGCAGAGTTGTGGCGTGCGCTGTTGCTGGATGTGGGTGAACAAGGCATGGCGCAAAGCCGAGCCGGCGTCCATCAACGGTTTATCGAGCGCATCAACAGCCTCGACGTAGCCCCCAGCGGATTGCCTTCACGGGTGATCGTTTTCGGGATTTCTTCACTGCCCGCTCAAGCCCTGGAAGCACTGGCGGGGCTGGCCCGGTTCAGCCAGGTTCTGCTCTGCGTACACAACCCGTGTCGCCACCATTGGGCAGACATCGTCGCCGATAAAGACCTGTTGCGGCATCAATACAAGCGTCAGGCTCGCAAGAGCGGAATGCCGGTTGCGCTCGACCCGCAAACCCTTCACCAGCATGCCCATCCACTATTGGCGGCGTGGGGCAAGCAGGGGCGGGACTATATCAATCTGCTCGACAGCTACGACGATCCCAACAGCTATCGCTCGGCATTCCGCGATGGCCGTATCGACCTGTTCAGCGATAGCCAGCCACAGAACATGCTCAATCAATTGCAGGACGACATTCTTGAGTTGCGTCCCTTGAACGAGACTCGCGAGCGCTGGCCAGCTGTTGATCCGGCGAAGGACGAGTCGATCCGTTTTCACATTGCCCATAGCGCCCAGCGCGAAGTGGAGATCCTCCACGACCAGTTGCTTGCACGCTTCAGTGCTGATCCGGAATTAAGGCCTCGCGATGTGATCGTGATGGTCCCGGACATCGACAGTTACGCACCGCATATTCGTGCGGTATTTGCTCAGCTTGAACGCCACGACCCGCGTTTCATCCCCTTCACGCTCGCAGATCAAGGCCAACGCGGCCGTGATCCGCTACTGATTGCTATCGAGCATCTGCTCAAACTGCCCGACAGCCGTTTCCCCGTGAGCGAGATCCTCGATCTGCTGGATGTTCCTGCGCTGCGCGCTCGCTTCGGTGTAGAGGAACGCGATCTGCCGACCCTGCACCGTTGGATCGAAGGCGCAGGCATCCGCTGGGGCATGAATGCCGAGCAGCGCGCGGGTCTCGGTCTGCCGCAGGAGCTGGAACAAAACAGTTGGCGTTTCGGTCTGCGACGGATGCTGCTCGGTTATGCCGTGGGCAGTGCCAGTGCCTGCGAGGGTATTGAACCCTACGACGAGATCGGTGGTCTGGATGCCGCGCTCATTGGGCCTTTGGTCGCGTTGCTGGACGCATTGGAGATTGCCCACCAGGAGCTCTCTCTACCGGCAGCTCCCAAGCAATGGGGCTTTCGATTGCATGCACTGGTCCAGTTGTTTTTCCTGGCCAGTAACGAGCATGACGACTACGTGTTGGCCCAACTCGAAGAGCTGCGTGAAACCTGGCTTGAGACCTGCGAGTCAGTTGGTTTGCATGATGAACTGCCGTTGACCGTGGTCCGTGAAGCCTGGCTCGCCGGCCTCGACCAAGGGCGCCTGTCCCAGCGTTTTCTGGCTGGTGCGGTTAACTTCTGCACTTTGATGCCCATGCGAGCGATCCCGTTCAAACTGGTCTGTCTGCTGGGCATGAATGACGGGGACTACCCGCGAACACAACCGCCACTGGACTTCGACCTCATGGGCAGTGATTACCGCCCTGGCGACCGCTCCCGACGCGAAGATGACCGCTACCTGTTGTTGGAAGCGCTGTTGTCTGCACGTGACCAACTCTATATCAGCTGGGTCGGTCGCAGCATTCGCGATAACAGTGAACGCCCCGCGTCAGTACTGATTGGCCAATTGCGCGATCATCTGGCCAGCGGTTGGCGATTGCATGATGTAGACGAAGATCTGCTTGAGGCCATCACTCAGGAACATCCACTGCAACCGTTCAGCGCCCGCTACTTCCATGAAGGCGATGACTTGTTCAGCTACGCGAATGAATGGCAGGTGCTGCATCAAACCAGTGAGCCGTCGACTGATATCGAAGTCCTTGATCCCTACATTCAGGAAGAGCCGCTGAGTCTCGGTCAACTGCAGGATTTCCTGCGTAATCCTGTACGACATTTCTTCAGTCAACGACTGAAGGTGTACTTCGAAGCGGCTGAAGTGCCCTTGGCTGATGAAGAGCCATTTGTACTCGATGCGTTGCAACGTTACAGCCTCAGCGACAGCTTGCTCGAAGCAGCTCTGAGGCATCTGGATAGCACCGACCAGGTACTGGAAGCACAGGCAAAACGTCTGCAAAACAGTGGGCTTCTGCCCATGGCTGGATTTGGCGAATGCCTTCAGCGAGAGTTGATCGAACCGTTGCCTGATCTGTTGCAGCGTTACCAACAGCTTTTGGCGTTGTGGCCAACTCCGCTCACCAACGCTCTGCCAGTGAGTCTGGAGTTGCTGGGTCTGCGCCTGGAAGGTTGGCTCAGCGGCCTGCATCAACGTGCGGATGGTGGTTTGCTATCAGTCACGACAATCCCCAACAGCATCGGCTCAATCAAGTCTCGCAAATGGCATCGGCTGACACGGCCATGGGTCAATCATCTGGTTGCCTGCGCCAGTGGTATGGCGATGACCACCGCGTTGGTGGCCAGCGACGACAGTCTGCTGCTCGGTCCGATGCCGGAGGATGCCGCCTTGCGGATTCTGGGCGACCTGTTAATGGCTTGGCAAACGGGCATGCGTCAACCACTGCCGATTGCGGTGAAGACCGGCTTCGCATGGCTGGGTCAAACTGATCCGGTCAAAGCCCAGGCCGCAGCCCGCAAGGCCTATGAAGGCGATGGCCTGACCACCGACGGCGAGCGTCGCGAAAGTCCGGCACTCGCCCGGCAGTTTGCCGACTTCGACTCGCTTGCCGCAGACGAAACCTTCCCGGATTGGTGCAACGCGTTGTACCGGCCGTTGCTTGAAGCGCCTTGGCGTTCATTGAACAGCGAGGAGGCGCGCACATGACCACAAAACCTCTGGCTTTGGCATTTCCCCTGCGCGGCAGCCAATTGATCGAAGCGAGCGCCGGGACCGGCAAGACCTTCACCATTTCCGCGCTTTATCTGCGTCTGGTCCTTGGCCACGGCGCAGAGTCGAGCGGCTTCGGACGTGAACTGTTGCCGCCGCAAATCCTGGTTGTGACGTTCACCGATGCGGCGACCAAAGAATTGCGCGAACGTATCCGCACGCGTCTCGCTGAAGCTGCACGGTTTTTCCGTGATGAAACACCGGCGCCCGATAGCCTTATCGCGGAGCTTCGTGAGGAGTACCTTCCCGAGCAGTGGTCCGGCTGCGCGAACCGTCTGGACATCGCCGCGCAGTGGATGGACGAGGCGGCAGTTTCGACCATCCACAGTTGGTGCCAGCGCATGTTGCGCGAGCACGCGTTCGACAGTGGCAGTCTGTTTACCCAGACCCTGGAAACCGATCACAGCGATTTGCTGGGCGAAGTCTTGCGCGATTACTGGCGCCTGTTTTGTTACCCGATGCAAGGTGATGCGCTGAACTGGGTGCGTGGGAATTGGGGCGGTCCGGCAGCCTTGCTGCCGCGAGTACGTGGTTTGTTCGCCAGTGAGCGAGACAGTGTTGAAGGTAAAGAACCTGCCGAGCTGATCACGGCGTGTCTGCAAGAGCGACGGGCAGCCTTGCTTGAACTCAAGATGCCTTGGCGCCAGTGGGCGGACGAACTGCTTGCCATTTGTCACCAGGGTGTCGCGAGCAAGAGCGTCGACGGTCGCAAGATGCAGGCGCGCTATTTCGAACCCTGGTTCGAAAAGATCAGGGCCTGGGCTGAAGACGAATCCCTTGAGCAACTGGATATCGGCACCGGATTCACGCGCCTGACTCCCGAGGGTATGGCCGAAGCCTGGAAGGGTGAAGTACCCAGTCATCCCGGGCTGGACGCCATGCCCGGCCTCAAGGCCAGTCTCGATGGATTGCCGACGCCTGATGCCGCCGTGCTGCAGCACGCCGCCCAGTGGGTCGGTACACGGTTCGAGGAAGAAAAGCGTCGCCGTGCGGAGATGGGCTTCGATGACATGCTGCTACGCCTCGATGCAGCGTTGCAATCCGATGGCGGTGAGCGGCTGGCGACCCTGATTCGCGAGCAGTTCCCGGTCGCGCTGATCGATGAGTTCCAGGACACCGACCCGGTGCAGTACCGGATCTTCGAGAGCATCTATCGCATCGAAGACAACAATCCCGAATGCGGTCTGTTCCTGATCGGCGACCCCAAGCAAGCGATCTACGCATTCCGCGGTGCCGACATCTACACCTACCTGCGCGCCCGCCAGGCCACCACTGGACGACTGCATACCCTGGGTACGAATTTCCGTTCCAGCCATGGCATGGTCAGAGCGGTAAACCATGTGTTCGAGCGCGCCGAGTCTCGCGAAACCGGCCGGGGCGCGTTCCTGTTTCGTGAAAAGAGCGGCGAGAACCCGGTACCGTTCCTGCCCGTCGAATCCCAAGGGCGCAAAGAAGTTCTGCACATCGACGGCCAGGTCGTGCCCGCCCTGAACATCTGGCACCTGTCCGCCGAGCAGCCGCTGTCCGGCGCGGTGTACCGACAACAACTCGCCGCCGCCTGCGCCAGTGAAATCACCACTTTGCTTAACGGTGGGCAACAAGGTCGCGCGGGTTTCATACAGGACGGCAAGGACTTCAGAGGTCTGTTGCCAGCGGATATCGCGATCCTGGTCCGCGACGGTAAAGAGGCCCAGGCTGTGCGCGGCGAACTCTCCGCCCGTGGCGTGCGCAGCGTCTATCTGTCGGATAAGGATTCAGTGTTCGCCGCCCAAGAGGCCCACGACGTACTGACCTGGCTCAAGGCCTGTGCCGAGCCGGATGTCGAGCGTCCACTGCGGGCCGCGTTGGCCTGCATCACGCTGAACCTGTCGCTGGCTGAACTGGAGCGGCTGAATCAGGACGAACTGGCCTGGGAAGCTCGGGTCATGCAGTTCCGCCATTATCGCGAGCTCTGGCGCAAGCAGGGCGTGTTGCCCATGCTGCGGCGATTGCTGCATGACTTCCAGCTGCCTCAGACATTGATCACGCGCAGTGACGGCGAGCGGGTGCTGACCAATTTGCTGCACTTGTCCGAATTGCTGCAACAAGCGGCCGCCGAACTCGATGGTGAGCAAGCGCTGATCCGTCATTTATCCGAGCATCTGGCGTTGTCCGGTCAGGCCGGCGAAGAGCAGATCCTGCGTCTTGAGAGCGACGAACAACTGGTCAAGGTCGTGACCATTCACAAGTCCAAGGGGCTTGAGTATCCCTTGGTGTTCCTGCCGTTCATTTGCTCGGCGAAACCGGTGGATGGCAGCCGTCTGCCGCTGCATTACCACGACGCCACGGGCAAGGCCCAAGTGACCTTGAGGCCGACTGCCGAGTTGATTGTTCAGGCGGATGATGAGCGTCTTGCGGAGGATCTGCGTTTGCTTTACGTGGCCCTGACCCGGGCGCAACACGCCTGCTGGCTCGGAGTGACGGATCTCAAGCGCGGCAATAACAACAGCTCGGTGCTGCACCTGTCAGCATTGGGCTATCTGCTGGGCGGCGGAGCGCCATTGGCTGAGTCGGCAGGCTTGAAGCGTTGGCTGGAAGACCTGCAGCAGGACTGTCCTGCGCTGAGCTACGGTGAAATGCCTGAAGCGACAGTCGAGCACTACCATCCACCACGCAACGATGCGACGTTACTGGCTCCGCTGATACCCAAGCGCAAGGCCAGCGAAAACTGGTGGATTGCCTCCTACAGTGCCCTGCGCATTGGCGATAGCATGAGCGTGGGCACTGATGAAGCGCCGGAGAGCCCGCAAGCGCAAAAGCTCTTCGACGATGAACGCCTCGATCCTCAGGCACCACGCGAAGTGGTGGCCGGCGGCGCTGACATCCATCGATTCCCTCGTGGCCCGAACCCCGGCACCTTTCTCCATGGTTTGCTCGAGTGGGCCGGTGACGAAGGTTTCACTGCCACCCCGCAAGCGGTGGAAGACGCCATTGCCCGTCGTTGCAATCGACGTGGCTGGGAAGGCTGGATAACCGCCCTGAGCGACTGGCTGCAGCACCTGCTTGCGTCCCCGCTGCATATCGGCGGCGGGCAGGCTCCCGTGGTATTCGAGCAATTGACCCAGTACCGGGTCGAGATGGAATTCTGGTTCGCCAGTCATAAAGTCGATGTGCTCAAACTCGATGAACTGGTGCGCCAATACACCCACAACGGTGTGGCCCGGGTGGCTGCCGAGCCGGTGTTGCTCAATGGCATGTTCAAGGGCTTCATCGACCTGACGTTCGAGCACGACGGCCGCTACTACGTCGCCGACTACAAATCCAACTGGCTGGGCGTCGATGACGCGGCCTATACCGAGCAGGCCATGGAGCAGTCGATTCTCGACAACCGTTACGACCTGCAATACGTGCTGTACCTGTTGGCCCTGCATCGCCAGCTCAAGGCGCGACTGGTCGATTACGATTACGACCGGCATGTTGGCGGTGCGTTGTACCTGTTCCTGCGTGGCACGCGTGCGCCCAGCCAAGGCGTGTATTTTGCCCGTCCACCAAGAGAGCTGATCGAGCGTCTGGACCGGCTGTTCCAGGGCAAGCCAGAACCCAAGGCCGAACCCGCCTGGGAACAGGGAGTTTTGCTATGAGTCGCACCTTCGCTGATTTGCTGCCCACTTCGTTGACAGCCGAAAGCCTGGCGGATCTGGCGCCGTTGAGTCGCGCCGATGACTTGCTGCTATTGCTGACGCGCTGGGTTGAGCGTGGCTGGCTGCGAGCGTTGGATAAAGCCTTCGTTGCCTTTCTTCACGAGCTCGCTCCCGACGATGATCCACTGGTGCTGCTGGCCGCTGCGTTGGCCAGTCATCAACTGGGCCACGGTCATGTGTGCCTGGATCTGTTCGAGACGCTTAAGGAACCGGACTTCGCCCTGTCGCTGCCACCGGAAGGTGACGTGCAAAGTGGCGCAATGTTGTTGCCGTCGCAATTGCTTGAGGCGCTGGACGGTGCCCATTGGTGCAAGGTCCTGGCCTCCAGCAGTCTGGTCGCTTTGGCGGTCGACGGTCGCGAGGCGGCACAACATCGGCCATTGGTGTTATCGGGCAAACGCCTGTACTTGCGTCGCTACTGGGCTTACGAACGGCGTATCGACACCTCGCTGCGCCAACGCCTGGTCGAACACGAAACCACACCGGATGATTTGTCCCAACGCCTCACCCGTTTGTTCGGCCCAGCCCAGCCTGGCGAAGTGATTGACTGGCAGAAACTCGCCTGCGCCCTCGCCACCCGCAGCGCATTCAGCATCGTTACCGGTGGCCCGGGGACCGGCAAGACGACGACGGTCGTGCGTTTGCTGGCGTTGCTCCAGGCGCCGGCGGTGGAGGCGGGCAAGCCGCTGCGCATCCGTCTCGCGGCACCCACCGGCAAGGCTGCAGCCCGACTGACGGAGTCCATCAGTCAGCAGGTCAGAACCCTGGAAGTCGATGAAGCCGTACGAGTGAAGATCCCTTCAGACGTCACCACCGTGCACCGTCTGCTCGGCAGTCGTCCCGGTACTCGGCACTTCCGTCACCATGCTGGTAATCGCTTGCCGCTGGATGTCTTGGTGGTGGACGAAGCCTCGATGATCGATCTGGAAATGATGGCCAATTTGCTCGATGCGTTACCGGCCCATGCCCGTCTGGTGCTGCTCGGTGACAAGGATCAGCTGGCATCGGTGGAGGCCGGCGCGGTGCTGGGTGACCTGTGCCGCGACGCCGAGGCTGGTTGGTACAGCCCACAGACTCGCCTGTGGCTGCAAGAGGTCAGTGGTGAAAGCCTGGATGCCAGCGGTTTGCAGGAAGACACCCAAGGCACTCATCCACTGGCCCAGCAAGTTGTGATGCTGCGTCATTCACGTCGGTTCGGCGAGGGCAGCGGCATCGGCCAACTGGCTCGTTGGGTCAACCAGCAGCAACCCGAGGAAGCCCGCAAGTTGTTGGCAGCGCGAAGCCATGACGACGTGTTTTCCCTGCCACTTAAAGGGGAGCAGGACCGGGCGCTGGAGCGCTTGCTGCTTGAGGGGCATGGCGATGGACCGCAGGGTTATCGGCATTACCTGAGTCTGTTGCGCAGCCTGCGGCCACCGCTCGACAGCACGCTTGATGATCCCTGCTGGACCGATTGGGCTCGCCAGGTCCTGCAAGCCTTCGACACCTTCCAGTTGTTGTGCGCCGTACGAAAAGGGCCGTGGGGCGTTGAAGGTTTGAATCAACGCGTGACCGCCGCGCTGCTCAAGGCCCGGCTGATCGACAGCGACCAGCAGTGGTACGAAGGTCGGCCGGTGCTGATGACCCGCAATGACTATGGCCTGGGTTTGATGAACGGCGACATCGGCATTGCCCTCAAGCTGCCGGAACGCGAGGGGCCAGAGGTTGGGAAGCAGGTGTTGCGTGTGGCGTTCCCGCGAAATGATGGTCAGGGCGGCGTACGTTTTGTACTGCCGAGCCGGCTCAATGATGTCGAAACGGTGTACGCCATGACGGTGCACAAATCCCAGGGCTCGGAATTTGCCCACACGGCGTTGATTTTGCCGGATGCCCTGAACCCTGTGCTCACCAAAGAGTTGATCTATACCGGGATTACCCGCGCCAAAAACTGGTTCACCCTGATCGAGCCGCGTACCGGCGTGTTCGAAGAGGCGGTGAGGCGCAAGGTCAAACGCTTGAGCGGGTTGATGCTGGAACTGGATGAGGGGGTTGAATCAAGGGATTGATAAGGACGGTGCCAAGCGTCGGAAACTGACCGAAGTGCCGTAGGACGTGACCTCGCTGGCGTCTGAACGCTGTGCTATCGTTGCGGCATCATTTCGCTACGATCGAAGAGAATCCCTGCATGAAGGTCGCTGTCTGGACGACACAGCGCGTTACCGGGTGCAAACACGTGCTGTTCGCCGGCCTTCTCTATTTGTTCACCGGCGTCGTTTTCGCTCAGTCGCAAACGCCTGTGAGCATGGCCGATCAGCGCGCAAAATCCGTCACGCAGGTGGTACTCGGGATTCTCAGTTATGCCCGTTGGCCTGTTGAGCCAGCACAACTGCGCTTGTGCATCGTGGGCCCCACCGAATACACCGACGATCTGGTCAAAGGCACGACCCAGGCCACCGGTCGTCCCGTCACGGTGCGACGTCTTTTGGCCGACAACCCGTCGATTGCTGGTGAGTGCGATGCGGTGTATATCGGCAAACTGAGCAGTGATGAACGCAGCCGGCTATTCGCTTCGTTGGCAGGGCGCCCGGTGCTGAGCATCAGCGAACGCGACGACCCCTGCACCGTCGGCAGTCTGTTTTGCCTGCGGGTCAGCGATGAGCAAGTGTCCTTTGAAGTCAACCTGGATTCCGTCGCCCGAAGCGGCGTGCGTATTCACCCCAATGTGTTGCAACTGTCCCGCCGCAAGCCGGCGGCGCCATGAGTCTTTTCAAGCCGGATAGCCGCCCAACCTTGCGCTCGGTCATCGGGCGCGGACATTTGATCGTCGCACTCGTGGGTGTGGCCATGGCCAGCATCTCGCTGACGTTGCTCGGCGTACTGGCCTTGCGGGTCTATGCCGACCACAACTTGCACCTGATTGCGCGCTCGATCAATTACACAGTGGAAGCCGCGGTGGTGTTCAACGACAAGTCTGCCGCTAGCGAAGCGTTGGCATTGATTGCGTCCATCGAAGAAGTGGCCGATGCCCAAGTGCTGGACGAACAAGGCACGTTGCTGGCTCGCTGGGAGCGGCCGGAAACGGGCTTGTTCTCTGATCTCGAAATGCAGATTGCCAAGGCCTTTCTGGAAAAACCGATCAGCATGCCAATCGTCCATCAAGGTCAGGAAGTCGGCAGCATCCAGCTCACCGGTCACGGGGGCAGCCTGTTGCGATTTTTGCTCAGCGGTCTGGCCGGCATTGTCCTGTGTACGGCCGTCAGTGCCTGGGTGGCGCTCTATCTGGCGCGCCGACAACTTCGCGCAATCACCGGCCCATTGCGCAGCCTGGCGTTCGTGGCTCACGCCGCCCGCAGCGAGCGAGCCTTCGATCAGCGTGTGCCACCCGCCGCCATCGCCGAACTCGACAACCTGGGCAATGACTTCAATGCCTTGCTCGATGAGCTCGAATCCTGGCAAACCCACCTGCAAAGCGAAAACGAAACCCTGGCCCACCAGGCCAGCCATGACAGCCTCACCGGGTTGCCGAATCGGGCGTTTTTCGAAGGCCGGCTGATTCGAGCGCTGCGTAACGCCAATAAGCTCAATGAGCAAGTGGCGGTGCTGTTTCTCGACAGTGACCGGTTCAAGGAGATCAATGATGGTTTCGGTCATGCCGCTGGCGATGCGGTGTTGGTGGCCGTGGCCAATCGGGTTCGTGCGCAACTGCGTGAAGAGGATCTGGTGGCACGCTTGGGCGGTGACGAATTTGCCGTCCTGCTGACGCCGCTGCACAGGATCGAGGACGCCGAGTGGATTGCCGACAAAATCATCGCCAGCATGGAAGTACCGATTCCGTTGCCGGGCAATATCCAGGTGTTGACTTCACTCAGCATCGGCATCGCCGTGTACCCCGACCATGGGACCACACCGGGTGCATTGCTTAACGCCGCCGACGCGGCCATGTACCAAGCCAAGCGCCTTTCCCGAGGCGCACAGCACACGGCAGGGGCGGAGCACCCTGTCGCCGATGTTCAAACCAGGAGCTGATTTTTGTGTTCTCACTGACCCGGCGTTCCCTGCGATTTTTCACGTTCACCTTATTGATGGCCTTGCTGGCATTGAGCGGTTGCCAGACGGCGCCGCAAAAAGGCCTGACCCCGGCGCAGATCGCTGTGCTCAAGCAGCAAGGCTTCGAATTGACCGATGAGGGCTGGGCCTTTGGCTTGTCCGGCAAAGTGCTGTTTGGCAGTGACGACGACAGCCTCAACCCAGCCAGCACCGACATCGTCGAGCGTATCGGCAAGGCATTGCTGGGGGTTGAAATAGAACGAGTGCGGGTCGACGGTCACACCGACGCCTCGGGCAAAGAGTCTTACAACGAACAGCTCTCACTGCGCCGCGCAAAAAGCGTCGGCAAGGTGCTGACCGTTGTCGGGATGAAAGAACAAAACATCCAGCTGCGCGGCCTCGGCAGCAGTGAACCGGTTACTTCCAATAACACGCCGGCCGGCCGTACCGAGAACCGCCGGGTGTCGATCGTGGTGAGCGCCGACTAATCGGCGAACAGGGTCTCGCGACTTTCCCCCATTAATAGACCCTGATTCCGCTCAGTCACCTCCCGGATGTAATCCCACAACAGGGTGATCCGCTTGAGCTTGCGCAGGTCTTCGCGGCAGTACATCCAGAACTGTCGAGTGATGTTGATCTCCTTCGGCAACACCGGCAGTAATCGCGGATCCTGGGCCGCCAGGAAGCACGGCAGAATCGCCAGCGACCGCCCTTGCTGTGCGGCCACGAATTGCGCAATCACACTGGTGCTGCGCAGGTTGGCACTGGCGCCGGGCAACACATTCGCCAGGTACAACAGCTCCGAACTGAACGCCAGATCGTCGACGTAACTAATGAATGAATGTTTACCCAAGTCAGCCGGGCGGCGGATCGGTGGGTGCTTGTCGAGATAATCCTGAGTCGCGTAGAGCTGTAATTTGTAGTCGCAGAGTTTGCAGCAGACGTATGGACCATGCTCCGGGCGCTCCAGGGCGATGACGATGTCCGCCTCGCGCTTGGACAGGCTGATGAAGTGCGGCAGCGGCAGGATGTCCACGGAGATTGCCGGGTAGGCGTCGACGAAATGGCTCAGCTGCGGGGTGATGAAAAAGCTGCCAAAGCCTTCGGTGCAGCCCATGCGCACATGCCCGGACAACGCAACGCCAGAACCTGAAACCTGCTCACAGGCCATGTGCAGCGTGCTTTCGATCGACTCGGCATAACCGAGCAACCGCTGGCCTTCGGCAGTCAGGACAAAACCGCTGGTCCGGGATTTCTCGAACAGCAACGTGCCCAATGCCGCTTCCAGCGAGCTGATGCGCCGCGACACCGTGGTGTAGTCGACTGCCAGGCGCTTGGCTGCGGTGCTGGCCTTGCGGGTGCGGGCGACTTCAAGGAAAAACTTGAGGTCATCCCAGTTCAACGAGCCTAGAGACGTGATGTTTTTTTGCATGATGGACCGGCTTTTATGTGCGTTCTTATTAGAAGTTTGCACATCTATACTCCAAAAACAGTCCGAGAACCAACTCGCGACACACGTCTCGTCTCAAGGCGAAAGTCTCGCCTTGGCTATACAGATAGCTCTCTAAATAAGAACAACTTCCCGGAGACCCAACATGAACGTATCGCTCACGCCAAACGAAACCACTGTCCAAACGGTAAAGCTGTTGATCGACGGCGAGTGGGTCGAGTCCCAAACCACCGAGTGGCACGACATCGTCAACCCGGCGACCCAACAAGTGCTGGCCAAGGTTCCGTTCGCCACCGCACAGGAAGTCGACGCAGCGATCAGTGCCGCCCATCGCGCCTTCCAGACCTGGAAGCTGACGCCGATCGGCGCGCGGATGCGCATCATGCTCAAGCTCCAGGCGTTGATTCGCGAACACTCCAAGCGCATCGCCGTGGTGCTCAGCAACGAGCAAGGCAAAACCATCGCCGACGCTGAAGGCGATATCTTCCGCGGCCTGGAAGTGGTCGAACACGCCTGCTCCATCGGCAGCCTGCAAATGGGCGAGTTCGCCGAGAACGTTGCGGGCGGCGTCGATACCTACACGCTGCGTCAGCCAATCGGCGTTTGCGCCGGCATCACGCCGTTCAACTTCCCGGCGATGATTCCGCTGTGGATGTTCCCGATGGCCATCGCCTGCGGCAACACCTTTGTGCTCAAGCCGTCTGAACAGGACCCGATGTCGACCATGCTGCTGGTGGAACTGGCGATCGAGGCCGGTGTTCCGGCGGGCGTGCTCAACGTCGTTCATGGCGGTAAAGACGTGGTGGATGCGCTCTGCACCCACAAGGACATCAAGGCTGTTTCCTTCGTCGGTTCGACCGCCGTCGGCACTCACGTCTACGACCTGGCCGGTAAACACGGCAAGCGCGTGCAATCGATGATGGGCGCGAAGAACCACGCCGTTGTGCTGCCGGATGCCAACCGCGAACAAGCGCTCAATGCGCTGGTCGGTGCTGGTTTCGGTGCGGCCGGGCAACGCTGTATGGCCACCTCCGTGGTGGTGCTGGTGGGCGCGGCCAAGCAATGGCTGCCTGACCTGAAGGCGCTGGCGCAGAAACTCAAAGTGAATGCCGGCAGCGAGCCGGGCACTGATGTCGGCCCGGTGATTTCCAAAAAGGCCAAGGCGCGAATTCTGGATCTGATCGAGAGCGGCATCAAGGAAGGCGCGAAGCTGGAACTGGACGGACGCGATATCACGGTTCCAGGCTTCGAGAAGGGCAATTTTGTCGGCCCGACCCTGTTCTCCGGCGTAACCCCAGAGATGCAGATCTACACCCAGGAAATCTTCGGTCCAGTGCTGGTGGTGCTGGAAGTCGATACCCTCGATGAGGCCATTGCACTGGTCAACGCCAACCCGTTCGGCAACGGCACTGGCCTGTTCACCCAAAGCGGTGCAGCGGCGCGTAAGTTCCAGACTGAAATCGACGTCGGCCAGGTCGGCATCAACATCCCGATTCCGGTGCCGGTCCCGTTCTTCAGCTTCACCGGTTCGCGCGGGTCCAAACTCGGCGACCTCGGTCCGTATGGCAAGCAAGTGGTGCAGTTCTACACTCAGACCAAGACTGTCACCAGTCGCTGGTTCGATGACAACAGCGTCAACGACGGTGTGAACACCACCATTAACTTGCGTTAAGGAGCCGGTCATGAAAATCGCTTTTATCGGTCTGGGCAACATGGGTGCGCCGATGGCGCGCAACCTGATCAAGGCCGGCCATTCGTTGAACCTGGTCGACCTGAACAAAACCGTCCTGGCGGAGCTTGAGCAACTGGGCGGCAGCATCAGCGCTTCGGCGCGTGAAGCGGCTCAAGGCGCAGAACTGGTGATCACCATGCTGCCCGCCGCTGTGCATGTGCGCAGCGTGTGGCTGGGTGAAGACGGCGTGCTGGCGGGTATCGCCAAGGGCGTGCCGGCAGTCGATTGCAGCACCATCGATCCGCAGACGGCGCGTGATGTTGCGGCGGCGGCGGCCAAGCAAGGCGTGGCCATGGCGGATGCTCCGGTGTCGGGCGGTACCGGTGGTGCAGCAGCCGGGACCCTGACGTTTATGGTCGGCGCTACCCCTGAGCTGTTCGCCACCCTGCAACCCGTGCTGGCGCAAATGGGCCGCAACATCGTCCATTGCGGCGAAGTCGGCACCGGGCAAATCGCCAAGATCTGCAACAACCTGCTGCTGGCGATCTCGATGGTCGGTGTCAGCGAAGCGATGGCGCTCGGTGATGCACTCGGCATCGACACCACGGTGCTGGCCGGGATCATCAACAGTTCCACCGGTCGTTGCTGGAGTTCGGAGATGTACAACCCGTGGCCGGGTATCGTCGAAACGGCGCCGGCCTCGCGCGGTTATACCGGCGGTTTCGGTGCGGAACTGATGCTCAAGGATCTGGGGCTGGCCACGGAAGCGGCACGTCAGGCGCACCAACCGGTGATGCTCGGCGCAGTGGCCCAGCAGTTGTATCAGGCGATGAGCCAGCGTGGGGAAGGTGGCAAGGACTTCTCGGCGATCATCAACAGTTATCGCAAACCGCAATAATCGAGTTGGAAAACTGTGGGAGTGAGCCTGCTCGCGATAGCGGTAGATCAGTTATCGTCGATGTTGAATGTGCTGGCCTCATCGCCAGCAGGCTGGCTCCCACAGGGGCAGCATTGTCCCCATGAATATTTACCGGGAAATCACGTCGGGTGATCTCCCGGTTTTTTTGCATCAGGCAAACACGAAATACTTACGCACGGTTTCAACCACTTCCCACGTGCCTTTCATGCCCGGCTCGATGACGAAAATATCACCGGCGCGCAGATGGATCGGCTCTTTTCCTTCTGGGGTGATGATGCAGTACCCCTCGCGGAAATCGCAGTATTCCCACTTCACGTATTCCACATACCATTTGCCCGGCGTGCAGATCCAGGTGCCCATGATCTTGCTGCCGTCTTCGCTGGTATAGGCGTTGAGGTTGACGGTGTGCGGGTCGCCTTCGAGTTTTTCCCATTTGCAGGCGTCGAGCACCGGCAGTGGATGGGTATCGCGAAGAACGGTAATAGGTGCGGTCATGTGGACTCCGGGGCAGTGGACTAGAGAACTGAAGTCGCACCCTATAGCGCCCGCCCATCGCTCAGTTGTCTGTGCTCGACATTGAGCTGTCCAGAAACGCGCATTGCCCTCAAAGATGAAAGCCCAAGGGTAAAGTCTGCCCCTCAGGGGAGAGTCAAGGCGTGCAGCAAGGCCTTCGCATAACCTGGCAGCGTCTCAAAGTCCCGCGCACAGAGCAGGAGTTTGCGCATGGCCCACGATTCTTGCAGGGCGAGGCGCTTGAAGGATTGTTCACCGCGCCAGCGCTCGACTGCCGCGAGGGGCACGATCGCCAGCCCGGCCCCCCGAGCGACCATGCGCATCACGCCATCGAAACCGTCGGCGCGGATGCGGATTTGCATGCGTGACCCGGTGTGCAGCGCCTGTTCTTCCAGATACACCGCCAACGCGCCGTTGGCGTTCAGGCCGACATAGTCGTGGTGCAAGGTGTCGCTGAAGCTCACGACATCTGCGGGTGCCAAGGGATGATCGCGGGGCATTATCAGCACCAGCGGATCGTCACGAAACGGGCGGGTTTGCAAGTCATCGGTGTCTACGGCGTCGGAGACGATGCCCAGGTCTGCCGCCCCTTGGCGCAAGGCGTGGGTAATGCGTGCACTGGGCAGTTCTTGCAGATCGATGTCGAGGTTGGGGTGGTCGCGAAGAAAGTCCGCGAGCAACTCCGGCAGGTACTCGGTGATTGCCGTGGTGTTGCACAACAACCGCACCTGACCTTTGACGCCATTAGCGTATTCCGCCAGATCCTGCTGCATGCGTTCGGCTTGTTGCAGGAGAACGCGGGCGTGTTGCGCCAGGGCTTTGCCGGCCGGGGTCGGGCTGACACCGCGGCGACCTCGCTGCAAAAACTCGATTCCCAACGAAGCCTCCATGGCGCGGATGCGCGCACTCGCTGCTGCCAGGGACAGATGACTGCGAGCCGCGCCGGCGGTGATGTTGCCGCTGTCGAGGATGTTCAAGTAAAGACGCAGGTCGGTCAGGTCGAAGTGCATTGTTACTGCCTCTGGATTGTTGTTTTCCGGGCGGACGCCTTCGCGGGCAAGCCCGCTCCCACAGGGATCTGCGTCGGACACAGAACTTGCGTCCCAATGTGATCAAATGTGGGAGCGGGCTTGCTCGCGAAGGCGTCAGTTGTGACACCGATGTCTTAAGCCTCTTGCTGAGCAAGAGGCTGCCTCAGTATATGGCAGATTTTCAAGCAGCCAATCCGGGCTCACGATAGCGCCATGAATACTCTCGCCGCGTTCTATCAAAACCTCGGTCTGGCCCTTTCATTGATGGTCATCGCGACCTTTCTGCTGGCCGGCATGATTAAGGGTGTGATCGGCCTCGGTCTGCCGACCATCGCGATGGGGTTGCTCGGTCTGGCTATGGCGCCGTCACAGGCTGCCGCGCTGCTGATCATCCCCGCGACGCTCACCAATGTCTGGCAACTGGCATTCGGCGGGCATCTGCGGGGGTTGATCAAACGGTTGTGGCCGATGCTGCTGGCGATCTTCATCGGCACCGGAGCCGGCACGTTGTGGATCGGCATGGCCGGCGGTCATTGGGTCGTGCGGGGATTGGGCGCGGCGCTGTTGCTCTATGCGTTGAGCGGATTGTTCCTGCCGACCTTGCGTGTCGGCCGTCACACCGAGCGCTGGCTCGGTCCGCTTGGCGGCCTGTTGACGGGCGTCATCACTTCGGCCACCGGCGTCTTCGTGATTCCGGCGGTGCCTTATCTGCAAGCCTTGAGCTTGAGCAAGGATGAACTGGTGCAGGCGCTGGGTTTGTCGTTCACTGTCTCGACCCTGGCCCTGGCCGCCGGCCTGTTATGGCGCGGCGCACTGGGTGGTGGCGAGTTAAGTGCGTCGTTACTGGCGCTGATCCCGGCGGTGCTCGGCATGTTGCTGGGGCAATGGCTGCGCCAGCGGATCAGCGCCGTGCTGTTCAAGCGTGTGTTCTTCATCGGCCTGAGCGTACTCGGCGGCCACTTGCTGATCAGCGGGTAGCGGACGACGGGCTGAGCATGTCGATGGCGCGGATATCGAAATCCCGTTCCAGGTACTCATCGCGCTGCTCGAGGAATTGCTTCATGTGCGGCAGGTTCGAATGCACGTCCAAGTGAGCCTGGGACTGCCAGATCTCGTAGAAGATAAACAGCGTCGGGTCCTGTTTGTCGCGCAACATGTGGTATTCGATGCAACCAGGTTCGGCGCGGCTCGCTTCTACATAACCACTGAAAAACGCTTCGAAGGCATCGGATTTTTCAGGGCGGGTCTTGGCGTGCAGAATGAAGCCTTGCATTTCACTCATCAGAAATCTCCTCAAGTTCAGAATCGGCGCAAGTCTATGGCAACAATCGCCTGTCGATTCGTGCGTATTGGTCAAATGAATTTTGTGAATTCAGCGCTTATTCCGCGCGAGGCAGATCGCTACTCTGCCGCCATCGAATTCCAACCTTCCGAGACTTCCCATGAAAAAAGTCCTGTTGCTCAATGGCGGCAAAAAATTTGCCCACTCCGATGGCCGCTACAACGCCACCCTGCATGAAGCCGCGCTGAGCCTGCTGGATCGCGGCGGTGTCGACGTGAAAGCCACTTTCATCGACGAGGGTTACGACGTCGCCGAAGAAGTCGCCAAGTTCCTCTGGGCCGACGTGATCATTTATCAGATGCCCGGCTGGTGGATGGGCGCGCCCTGGACCGTCAAGAAGTACATCGATGAAGTCTTCACCGAAGGCCACGGCAGCCTGTACGCCAGTGATGGCCGCACCCGTTCCGACTCGTCGCAAAAGTACGGCAGCGGTGGTCTGTTGCAGGGCAAGCAATACATGTTGTCCCTGACCTGGAACGCGCCGCAGCAAGCCTTCGACGATCCGACCGATTTCTTCGAAGCCAAGGGCGTGGACGCGGTGTACTTCCCGTTCCACAAGGCCAACACCTTCCTCGGCATGACCGGCTTGCCGACGTTCCTGGCCGTCGATGTGATGAAACGCCCGAATATCGAGGCTGATGTGGCGCGCTATGAGCAGCATTTGACCGAGGTGTTCGGCCTTAAGGCATGAGGCTCGGCTACTATCGATACTTGGAGCCCGAACCTGTAGGAGCACGGCTTGCCGGCGATGGCGCTCTTGAGGACGCCATCGCCGGCAAGCCGTGCTCCTACAAAAAGCGATTTATGCGCTGTGCGAAATTATCGATAAGGAACATCCGTGAAAGCCAGATCCGATGAGTTGCAGATTTTCGTCTGCGTGATTGAATGCGGGTCGATTTCCGCTGCGGCCGAACAGGTCGGGCAAACGCCTTCAGCGGTCAGCCGTACGCTGTCGCGGCTGGAGGCGAAACTCGATACCACGCTGATCAACCGCACCACGCGGCGCATGGACCTGACCGAAGAGGGCAAGTATTTCTTCGAGCACGCCAAGCTGATTCTCGATCAGATGGACGAGCTGGAAGAGCGCCTGACCTCACGTCAGCAAACCCCGTCCGGGCGTCTGCGGATCAATGCCGCATCGCCGTTCATGCTGCACGCCATCGTGCCGTACATCGACGAGTTCCGCCGGCTCTATCCGGACATCCAGCTGGAACTCAACAGCAACGATTTGATCATCGATTTGCTCGAGCAAAGCACCGACATCGCCATCCGCATCGGCACGCTCGCCGACTCGACGCTGCATGCCCGCTCCCTGGGATGCAGTCCGCTGCACATCGTCGCCAGCCCGGCGTATCTTGAAAAACATGGAGTACCGGCTGAAGTGGCGGATTTGTCCGGGCACACGCTGCTGGGCTTTACCCACAACGAAGGCCTCAACCAATGGCCGCTGCGTTACGTTCACGGTGATCGTTGGCCGATTCAGGCGTCGATCAGCGCCTCCAGCGGCGAGACGATCAGGCACTTGGCGCTGGAAGGCCAAGGCATTGCCTGCCTGTCGCACTTCATGACGATTGATGACATCCGCGCCGGACGTTTGCAGGTGCTGCTGGCGGATTTCAACAGCGGCTATCGTCAGCCGATCAATGCCGTGTACTACCGCAACTCGCAACTTGCCCTACGGATTCAATGCTTCCTGGACTTCATCCAAGGCAAATTGGCGGCTTATGCGAACGCGGATTTCAAGGGCTGATTCGTGACCCCTGCGCAAGAGTGAATTGGGCAACGCTGTCTGTTTCCACAGGCATCGGTCCTCAATACTGGCTGCATCACTTATTAACGCAGGGAGTCTCTCCATGAACGTATTCGTAACCGGCGCTGCAGGTTTTATCGGCGGCTCCATCGCCACGGGGCTGGTCCGCGCCGGCCACAAGGTCACCGGCCTGGTGCGCAACGCCGAACAAGCCAATGAACTGAGCGCTCTGGGTATCACCCCGGTGCTCGGCACGCTTGACGACAGCGCCCTGCTGGCCGAACAGGCCCGCGCTGCCGATGCCGTGATCAACGCCGCCAGCAGCGACCATCGCGGCGCGGTAGAAGCGTTGCTCGATGCACTTCGCGGTTCCAACAAAGTGTTCCTGCACACCAGCGGCTCGAGCATTGTCGGCGATGCGTCGGGCGGCAAATCCAGCGACGTTATCTATTTCGAAGACAACCTGCCGGCACCGACCGTCGACAAGGCTGCGCGCGTGGCCATCGACAACCGGATCCTCGCCGCAGCAAAGGATGGGGTGAACTCGGCCGTCATCTGCAACACCCTGATCTACGGCCACAGCCTGGGCGTGAATCGCGACAGCGTGCAGTTGCCGCGTTTGGTGAAGCAGGCGCGTAAAAGTGGCGTGGTCCGGCATGTCGGTACCGGCCAGAACATCTGGTCCAACGTGCACATTGAAGACGTGGTTTCCCTGTACCTGCTGGCGCTGACCAAAAACGTACCGGGCACCTTCTACTTCGTCGAAAGCGGTGAAGCATCGTTCATCGACATGACCACTGCGATTGCCCAAGCGCTGAGTCTGGGTGAGCCACAAGACTGGCCGCTGAAAGAGGCCGAAGCCGAGTGGGGTTATGAAATGGCCAACTATGGCCTGGGCTCTAACAGCCGGGTTCGCGGTAAAAAGGCGCGGGAGTTGCTGGGCTGGGCGCCGAAGCGGGCATCGGTGATTGAATGGATTCGTGACGAGATGGTTTGAGTTCGCTCTAGACCGTGTCGCAGCTTTCGCGAGCAAGCCCGCTCCCACATTCGACCGTATTTCTTCAGGAAAACTCGGTTAAATGTGGGAGCGGGCTTGCCCGCGAAAGCGTTTTCAGCAGCCCAACAACTGGCCGGGCCGTCCTCAATTCCGTAACATCCGCCCCCTCTTTTCCCGCCTGTATTTAGATCAGACATGAAACCCAAACATCTGCGCGCCGATGTCCTGGCCGGGCTCACCACGTCTTTCGCTCTTCTGCCCGAATGCATCGCCTTCGCGCTGGTTGCACACCTCAATCCATTGATGGGGCTTTACGGCGCTTTCATCATTTGCACCTTGACCGCGCTCTTCGGCGGGCGACCGGGCATGGTGTCCGGTGCTGCCGGATCAATGGCCGTGGTGATCGTCGCGCTGGTGGTGCAGCACGGTGTGCAGTATTTGCTGGCTACCGTGTTGCTGGGTGGGTTGATCATGCTGGCGTTCGGGCTGCTGAGGCTTGGCAAGTTGGTGCGCATGGTGCCGCACCCGGTGATGCTCGGCTTCGTCAACGGCCTGGCGATCATCATTGCCCTGGCGCAGCTGGAACACTTCAAGAGCGGTGACGTCTGGCTCAGCGGCACGCCGCTGTACCTGATGGCGGGGCTGGTTGCCGTGACGATGGCCATCGTCTACGTGCTGCCGCGCCTGACGCGCGCCGTACCGCCGGCGCTGGTGGCGATTCTGGGTGTCGGGCTGGCGGTTTATCTGCTCGGTCTGCCAACCCGCACCTTGGGTGACATGGCGCACATTGCCGGCGGCTTGCCGACCTTTGCGCTGCCAGACATCCCTTGGAGCCTGGACACCCTGCGCATCATCGCTCCCTACGCGATATTGATGGCGTTGGTCGGTCTGCTGGAAACCTTGCTGACCCTGAACCTCACCGACGAGATCACCGAGAGCCGTGGCTACCCGGATCGCGAGTGTGTGGCGCTGGGCGCGGCCAACATGGTTTCCGGTGTGTTTGGCGGCATGGGCGGTTGCGCCATGATCGGGCAGACAGTGATCAACCTCAGTTCCGGCGGTCGCGGTCGGCTATCCGGTGTGGTGGCCGGGGTGATGATTTTGCTGTTCATCCTCTTCCTTTCGCCGCTGATCGAGCGCATCCCGCTGGCCGCATTGGTCGGGGTGATGTTCGTGGTGTCGCAGCAGACCTTCGCCTGGGCCTCGCTTCGGGTGTTGAACAAAGTGCCGGTGAATGACGTGTTGGTGATCATCGCGGTAACGGTCATTACGGTGTTCACCGATCTGGCCACTGCGGTCCTCTGCGGGATCATCATTGCGGCGCTGAACTTTGCCTGGCAGCAGGCTCGCGAGCTCTATGCCGACAGTCATCTTGAAGTGGACGGCAGCAAGCTCTACCACCTGCATGGCACGCTGTTTTTCGCCTCGACCACGCCTTTTCTCAACCAGTTCGACCCCGCCAACGACCCACCCGTAGTGACGATCGATTGTCGCCACCTGAGCTTCGTCGACTACTCGGCGATAGCTGCGCTAAAAACGCTGCGTGAACGCTACGCCAAGGCCGGCAAGCACCTGCGCGTGCTGCACTTGTCCGAACGCTGCAAGAAACTGCTCAAGCGCGCTCGCGTGAATCACGACTAACACCAATCCCGGCAGGTGTGATGAAAATCCACCTGCCTGATTTTCATAACCTACGACCGCCCATACCTCTGCGCGACAACCCTTATCCCTCTACGAAAATTACTTTCACCTCGTTTGAAAATCACCCCTCGAAATGTTTTATGAGTTTCACAACCCATTCGACGTGACCCTTTCGAGGAGTACCGCATGACACCGTCCTTCGGCTATTGGCTGCTGGTTTACGCCGCCATCGCCATCATCGCGCTGATCGTTCTGATCGCCCGTTACCGACTCAATCCGTTCATTGTCATCACCCTGGTGTCCATCGGCCTGGCGCTGCTGGCGGGGATGCCGCCGTCGGGCGTGGTGGGGGCGTATGAGGCGGGTGTCGGCAAGACGCTGGGCCATATCGCACTGGTGGTCGCGCTGGGCACGATGCTTGGCAAAATGATGGCCGAGTCCGGCGGTGCCGAGCAGATGGCGCGAACGTTGATCGACCGCTTCGGTGAGAAAAATGCGCACTGGGCGATGGTCTGCATCGCTTTCCTTGTCGGACTGCCGCTGTTCTTCGAAGTCGGTTTTGTATTGCTGGTGCCGATCGCATTTACGGTGGCGCGGCGCGTGGGCGTGTCGATTCTGATGGTCGGTTTGCCGATGGTCGCCGGGCTCTCAGTGGTCCACGCTCTGGTGCCGCCGCACCCGGCGGCGATGCTGGCAGTGCAGGCCTATCAGGCCTCGGTGGGGCAGACCTTGCTCTACGCGATCCTGATCGGGATACCGACCGCGATCATCGCCGGTCCTCTCTACGCCAAGTTCATCGTGCCGCGCATTCAACTGCCGGAAGATAACCCGCTGGAGCGTCAGTTCCTTGAGCGCGAACCGCGCGACAGCCTGCCGGGATTCGGCATCACCATGGCGACCATTCTGCTGCCGGTGGTGCTGATGCTGATCGGCGGCTGGGCCAATCTGATTTCCACGCCGGGCAGCGGTTTCAATCAGTTTCTGTTGTTCATCGGCAATTCGGTGATCGCCTTGCTGCTGGCGACCTTGCTGAGCTTCTGGACCCTCGGTCTGGCCCAAGGCTTCAACCGCGAATCTATTCTGAAATTCACCAACGAATGCCTGGCACCGACCGCCAGCATCACTTTGTTGGTGGGCGCGGGCGGTGGCTTGAACCGGATTCTGGTGGACGCTGGAGTCACCGACCAGATTGTTAGCCTGGCCCACGAATTTCACCTGTCGCCGCTGTTGATGGGCTGGCTGTTCGCTGCATTGATGCGCATCGCCACCGGTTCTGCCACGGTGGCCATGACCACCGCGTCGGGCATCGTCGCGCCGGTGGCCATTGGTCTGGGTTATCCCCATCCAGAGCTGTTGGTGCTGGCGACAGGCGCGGGGTCGGTTATCTTTTCCCACGTCAACGACGGCGGTTTCTGGTTGATCAAGGAATACTTCAACATGACCGTCGCCCAGACCTTCAAGACCTGGACGGTGCTCGAGACCATTATCTCGGTTGTCGCCTTCGGTCTGACCGTTGGCCTTTCTTACCTGCTTTAGCCGGAGCCGCCCGCCATGGACATCCTCTACCAGATCCGCGCCCGTCAGGATTCCTTCAGCGCGGGCGAAGGACGCATCGCTCGGCTGATGCTCGACGACGTAGGATTTGCCTCCGCCGCCAGTCTCGATGAACTGGCGCTGAGAGCGGAAGTCAGCACCGCCACGCTCTCGCGTTTTGCTCGCACCGTCGGCTGCCGCGACTTGCGCGATCTGCGGCTGCAACTAGCCCAGGCCAGCGGCGTCGGCAGTCGCTTTTTGGACCCGGCGGGTACGCCCGAGCAGTCGGCGTTCTATGGGCAAATTGTTGGCGATATCGAATCGACCCTGCGTCAGCATCTGTCGGCCTTCGACGAATCACGTTTCGCCGACGCGGTGAAATTGCTGGGCAAGGCGCGGATGATTCACGCCTTCGGCATGGGCGGTTGCTCGACCTTGTGCAGTGATGAATTGCAAGTGCGGCTGGTGCGATTCGGCTACCCGATTGCGGTGTGCCACGACCCGGTGATGATGCGCGTCACCGCCGCCAGCCTCGATGCCGAACGCGTCGTCATTGCCTGCTCGCTGACCGGCATCACCCCCGAATTGCTCGAGGCCGTCGAGCTGGCGCGCAGCTACGGCGCACGAATACTCGCCATCACCCGGGCCGACTCGGCGCTGGCGCAATTGGCTGATGTGCTGCTGCCGCTACAAGGTGTCGAAACCTCGTTCATCTATAAACCCACGGCAGCGCGCTGCGGCATGTTGCTGGCCATCGACGTGCTCGCCACCGAGCTGGCGCTGGCCAATCCTGAAGACAATCAAGAGCGTCTGCGGCGGATCAAACTCGCCCTCGACGATTACCGCGGCGGCGACGATCATTTGCCGCTGGGAGACTGACATGATGTACGACACGCTGATCCGCAACGCCCTGATTATCGACGGCAGCAACGCGCCCGGTTATCCCGCCGACGTGGCGATTCTGAACGGCCGCATCGAGCGTATCGGCGACTTGCACGATGCCCGCGCCACCGAAGAAATCGACGCCGCCGGCCGCGTGTTGGCGCCAGGTTTCATCGACGTGCACACCCACGACGACACCGTGGTGATCCGCCAGCCGCAGATGCTGCCCAAGCTCAGCCAGGGCGTGACCACGGTGATTGTCGGCAACTGCGGGATCAGCGCTTCGCCGGTGAGTTTGCGCGGCGATCCGCCCGACCCGATGAACCTGCTCGGCACCGCCGCGGCGTTTGTTTATCCCAGGTTCAGCGACTACCGCGCAGCCGTCGAAGCGGCGCACACCACGCTGAACGTGGCCGCACTTGTCGGTCACACGGCGCTGCGCAGCAACCACCTCGACGATCTGTTTCGCACCGCCACGCCGGACGAAATCAGCGCGATGCGCGAGCAACTGCGCGACAGTCTTGAGGCCGGTGCGTTGGGCCTGTCCACGGGGCTTGCCTATGCCAACGCGTTTTCGGCTTCCACCGACGAAGTCATGCAACTGACTGAAGAGCTGACGGCCTTCGGCGCGGTCTACACCACCCATTTGCGCAGCGAATTCGAGCCGGTGCTGGAGGCCATGGATGAGGCGTTCCAGATCGGCCGTCATGCCAAAACACCGGTGATCATTTCCCACCTCAAATGTGCCGGCGCCGGTAACTGGGGGCGCAGTCCCCAACTGTTGGCGGCCCTTGAACAGGCGGCGAAAACCCACCCGGTAGGCTGTGACTGTTATCCCTACGCGGCGAGTTCATCGACGCTGGACCTCAAGCAAGTCACCGACGCTCATCGCATCACCATCACTTGGTCAACGCCGCACCCTGAAGTGGGTGGCCGTGACCTGATCGACATCGCTGCCGAGTGGGGGGTGCCGCTGCTGGATGCCGCTCGACGCCTGCAACCGGCCGGCGCGGTGTATTACGGAATGGACGAAGCGGACGTACGAAGAATCCTCGCGCATCCGCTGTCGATGGTCGGCTCTGACGGATTGCCGGAAGACCCGTTTCCGCATCCCCGCTTGTGGGGCGCATTCCCACGTGTACTCGGACATTTCAGTCGCGACGTGGGGCTGTTTGCGCTGCACACCGCCGTGCACAAAATGACCGGGTTGTCGGCAGCGCGATTTGGCTTGAAGGAACGTGGCGAAATCCGTGAAGGACATTGGGCTGATCTGGTGTTGTTCAATCCTGTGACGATTCGCGATGTGGCGGATTTCAATGATCCGCAACGGGCGGCGGAAGGTATCGATGGGGTTTGGGTCAACGGTGTCTTGAGCTACAGCGAAGGCCAGGCAAACGGCAGAAGGGAAGGGCGGTTTCTGGCACGGCAAGGGGACTTGCGTGAGGGATTCCGGTAACCATTCCGAGCGCTACGTCACAGTGATGGCATATTGAGACTAAAGAAAGCCATTACCAAGCCGAAGCGCTGACATCTCGCCCAGCTACACTCTGGGCCTTATCAGTCTGGGAGCAACTCCATGAGCTTCGGTAAAACCACCCCGATCCTGCGGATTTTCGATGAAATCAAGGCC
Organism: Pseudomonas sp. PDM25; assembly: GCF_019219045.1. Taxonomy (NCBI): domain Bacteria; kingdom Pseudomonadati; phylum Pseudomonadota; class Gammaproteobacteria; order Pseudomonadales; family Pseudomonadaceae; genus Pseudomonas; species Pseudomonas sp. PDM25. The sequence goes on along the minus strand of NZ_JAHUWL010000012.1, from coordinate 177,025 downwards.
GTGGAGTTCTACGTCGACTTCCTGGGATTCAAGATCGACTGGCAGCATCGTTTCGAGCCCGACTTTCCGTTGTACCTGCAAGTCTCCCGTGGTGAGTGTGTGCTGCATCTGTCCGAACACCATGGCGACAGCACACCGGGCTCGGCGTTGCGGATCGAGACCGATGAGCTGGAGGCCTTTCAGCAACAATTGCTGGCCAAGGAATACAAATTCGCATACCCACAAATCCAGGCGATGCCGTGGGGCAGCCAGGACATGACGATCAGCGATCCGTTCGGCAATCGGTTGGTGTTTACCAATGCGATTTGTGTGTAAGGCCGTTCGGCAGCTCTGCGAGTTTTGATGGAATAAGGTGTGTTAGCCTCAATCAATGATTTCATTGATTGCAGGAGGCATCATGGCCAGCATTACGATTCGAAACCTGGACGATCAAATTAAGGAACAGCTGCGCATCGCAGCGGCCCACAATGGGCACTCAATGGAAGAGGAGGCTCGCCTTATTCTCGGCAGAGCCCTGGCTACCGTTGATCGTGCAGGAGGACTTGGAAGCCGTATCCGCAACAGGTTCAGCGCCAGTGGTGGGGTTGAGCTTGATCTTCCTTCGCGTCACGAGAAAGCGACAGCGGTGGATTTCTCCGAATGATAGTGCTCGATACCAATGTTCTTTCAGAGTTCATGCGGGTCGAGCCTGACACTCAAGTACTTGCCTGGGTTGATGCGCAACCGGCGATGGAATTGGCAATTAGCGCTATTACCGTGGCAGAAATTCTCCATGGCATTGCCCGACTCCCGTTTGGTAAGCGCAAACAGAAACTTGAAGCTCATGCGATGGCGATGTTCGAAGAGGACTTTGCCGGAAGGATTTTGCCTTTTGATGCTCACGCCGCCGTGGAGTACGCGACGCTGGTGGCGGGCTGCGAAGCAAACGGTCGAGCGGCGTCGATGGCCGATGCCCAGATTGCAGCGATTTGCCTGTCCCACGGTGCTCCGATTGCTACTCGCAATGTTCGGGACTTTGAGTTTCCCGGGGTTGAGGTGATCAATCCGTGGGAGGCCTGAGCGGCGGATTGATCGCCTTCGCCCCTCTACAGGTCCTGGTCATGTCCTGGGGGCGCCAGGGCATGACCGTTCGGTAATCGGTTGGTGCTGACCCATGCAGTCAGTGTGCGAGATTCATATCCTTCTGAACGGGTTTGGCTGTTGGAATTGAACTGCATAGATGCTGGGACGCAACGCCGTGGCATCAAGCCTGGACCGATGATTCACGGGAACATGTGCGAAGTTGAGTAACGTGGAATTTGAAAAGGCCCAAATGTCACTGGACTGCTGTTGCGATGACATTTGATCCCAGACCCAACTGCTTACTCCGGCCGGGCTGTTGAGGTCATTTTGAATGTTCTGATGCAAAGGAGGCTGCATTGATGGCCGTACTCCAGTGTACAGAGGGGTGTGAGTGGCGACGTTGGCGAGTGAAATCGCATAGGCTGGGTCCTGGGGCATGGCAGGTGTGGTATTGAATGCCTGCAACTGTGGGTGGTTGTAGCGGCTTAGGGAAAGTCGATCCGGGATCGGGTAGGACACCCAGGGGTCGACGACGAGCGGATCCCGCGTGGGATCACCCAGCAGGGTGAAGGTATGTCCTGGTATTTGCGCTATATGGATAGGTGTCCCGTATCCGCGTAATGAAGAGGCCGCCAAACGCGAACTGACCGCTGCAAATTCATCGCACATACCTGCCCCGGCTGCCACGGCATGTTCTGCCCTGACTTGGGTTGATGGATATGCACCGATATTTGTTCGTAGTTGGTGGGTGAGTCCCCAAGAGTGTTCACGGCTATTAAGTATGTCCCCTATCTGGTTGCCAGCCCCCATGTAGAGCAGTCCTCGTGTGGTCCAGGTAAGGTCATAGGCCAACACGTAATTGTTTATATCTTGTGTATTCGTTATGAATCTCGAGTTGAACGTGTTGTGTGCGGTGACTATCTGGGTGCTCAGAGGTGCATCTGCCGTGGCGGCGGTACTGAATGGTGCGATTTCGTACTTCATCAGACCTAAATAATCCTGATGAGTGACAGGGTTGTTGCCGACGAATCGATACAGATTCAACCCATCCGTGGTTCCCGCCGGATCAGGGCTGATCCAGCGCTGCAACCACGGCGCGTAATAGCGATGCCCGTAGTAGTAGAGGCCACTGGCATCGCGTTCTTTGCCTGAGTAGCGAACGGTTCTGTATTTCGCCTCCAGCGTGTTGCGCGCGGCCCTCCACGCAGTACCGCCAAAGGGGTAGTAACCCTCCTCGCTTATCAGTCTGCCCTCGGCGTCCAGTTCCAGGGTCGTTGAGCCCAGGTGGTCGGTGAAGTTATAACGCAAAGCGTCATTCGTGATCTGTGCTGGAGTGCCTTTGCTCCAATGAAGGCAGCGTACCGTCGAGCCTCCAGCCTGCAAGGTGATGACCTCAAGTTTTTCAGTGGCACTTTCACGAAGCTCTAGTCCCGGTAAATAGCTCACGTCCTGGACATGGGTGATGGTGTGCACTTTTTTAGTCTGCCGTTTTCGGACACGCTGACCGTTGCCGTCGTAGAGATAGGTTTCTGCATCCGCGCCCTCACTGTCGCGTTCGACCAGTTCCACACGTTGTAATTGGTTGCGCGCGTTCCATTGCAGGGGTTGGCCTGTCTGCAACCATTGCAGGTTGCCGTTGGCATCGAAGCCCTTTGCAAAGTCGGCTGGAGCATCGCCTGTTTTCCATGGCAATGCGCGATTGCTGCCAGAGGCGATATGCATATTGCGGATGTAGTTGTTGCCTTCGCGGCGATGCTGCAGCTTGATCAGGTTTGCACGTTCATCGTAGGTGTAATGCTCAGTGAAGTTGAGCAGTCGGCTCCGGTCACCCTGCCTTGTCGACCAATCGGGAAGAGGGGCGCGAATGCTTGCTCCCTGCTCTTCACGGCCTGAAGCCTGGACCAGTTGATAAAGGCTGTCGTAGACATAAGTGTTGACCGGCTTTATGCGTTGGTTGGCGTTGTGTTGTACCTGTTTCGTGTGGTCCTCGACGCTCAACACATTGCCGACCGCGTCATAGGCATAGTGCAGTTTCTGGAGAATGCGTCCCCCCGTCCGTGAAATCGTCCGCCGGTTCGTGCGGCCGTTCGCAGGCGTGTAAGTCGCTTCACTTAAGATCTTGCTTCCCAGGGTTTGCGATTCGATCTGACCCTGCGCATTGTATTTGACTTGATCGAGAATCACCGTTTGTTGGGTGGCACTCGCGATTTGCAGGGTGACTTTCTTGAGCTGGCCGGCGACATCGAACCAGAAGCGCTGCGTATGCCCTTTGGCATCTGTCTGTTCGAGGGTTTCACCGGTGGGTGCGTACTGCCAGGAGGTGGTGTAGGTCTGGCCTTCGAGCAACTTATCGCGATCATCGACTGCTTGCGGCCAGTTCGCAGGCTGTTGCTCCGTCAGGAAATGTCGCGTTTCGCTGAGCAGTTGTCCTGCTTGGTCATACTTGGACAACAGCCGTTTTCCGGCCGGATCATCATGGCGAATCAAGCGTCCGCACTGGTTGTTTTCCGAATGGGCACTTGAGTTATCGGCATAGGTAAAGCGCTCGACGGCCTGGAGGATTCCTCCTTTGGACTGTTCGCTGATGACCAGCGGGCGTAGCTGATCGTCATAGTCCGTTTGCCAATGACTGCCGCGAGAATCCCAGCTTTTCAGGGTTTGACCGGCCTCGCCACAGAAGGCCAGGCGCCAGCCTGCGTCAATGCTGGAGTTCAATAGCAGGGCGCCCGACAGGCTGCGGACCTGCTTAAAATCAGCGTTCTGTGCATTATTGGTGTGCAAGCGCTGCTCAAGCACCTGGCCGTTGATGTCATGCAGGTGGCGGGTAATGCGGGCTTGAGGCTGTGTTATGGATTGATTACGCAAGTAGGTGACTTCGCGGACTTGAAGTCCACGACTGTCGACGACGTTCAAGGTTGGAGTGTGACTATGAATATGGGAGCTCATTGAGCACCTCCCTGAGTCGTAGTGTCGGGTTGGGTGTCGTTTTCATCCTCGATCGTTGAGTACCAGGGGTGATAGGTGTGCCGACGCTCATCGCCGTTGGCATTGACGACACGAAGGAGTCGACCCTGTGGGTCGTGGAATTGCTGATCACAAAGTCCTGACTTGCGCAGGGATTCATCATTGACGTAGCGATGCCTGGTACTGAAATAGGGGCGGTAGGTACGAATGACCAAGCCTTTGTTGTCGTACTCGACACGCTCGCTGACACGCCATCGAAAGCTGACGTCACGCTCCAGCAGTGTGTCGTTTTCAAGTTTCAAGGTGCCGTCTTCATTGATGTCCAGGGCTTTTCCTGGGGCGACGCGTTGTTTTTTTTGCAGTTGTCGACCAACGCCATCCCAGCAAGCGATGGTGATGCGTACCTGTTTTTCGCTGTCGGAGCAGAACCGGTCCGCTTGCATCGTGACGCAGTGAACCGGTTCGCGTTGTACGCCGTCCATTCGCGTCTGAAGGGTTTGCTCGTAAGGCGTCTTGACGCTGAGGCTGCTCAGGCGCGCACGGGTACTTGCGCGAATGTGCCCAGTCGGTAGCAGATCATTGTTATCCACTGCTTTTTTGCGCCAGGCCAACTCTTCGCCTGTAACGGCGGGAATACGCCCCATCCAGCTGAGCGAGTCATAGAAAAAGGCACTCGCGATATTCTGGAGTGCCTTGCCCGGATCATCGATGGCGGTGTCGGGGCGATCATCGGTAGGGCGGCTATAGGTGGCCATCGGTTTGAATCCGACATTTTCACTCACGCCATTTTTGTACCAGGTGAGGGCGTGTACCTGTCCCAACTCACTGTATTGCGCTTCCTGGAAATTCCCGTTGGGGTCGCTGATCTGTTTTGGCTGAAGTGTTCGATAGCCAATCTTTGTCGCGCGGGTGGTGCATTGGTCGGGCAGTTCGACAGTGGCGATCAGGCAGGAATAGGGGTCATGGGTGATGGTCGTCGGGCCATGCTGTTGGCTTTGCCTGAAGGTCTGTGCCCTGTAAAAGCCGGCCAGTTTGTAATACGTGGAAAAGCTGCGACGTACAGACCAGAGTGGATTGTTTTTGTCCCAGTCTTCGTCAGGCGGTAAAGCAATGGGCATTTTTCGGTAGCCATTGTCCTGGAGAAGTTTGGTGACATCAAAAGACGTATCCTCCGATTTGTGTTCGTCGTAGACGCTCAACGCCAGCTTATTGAATTCGGCGGTTTCCTGGTGATCAATCAACCCTTCGACGCTCGCCTGACCGTCATCGAAGGTGCCGCTTGCATCGGGTTTGCGGTAACGCTGTACAGACAAACCGGTCAGGGTCCGCCTGTCTTCCCAGGTCTTTGAAGTGCTCCGTTCAAGCAGGTTTTCATAATGGATATTCTGGGGGGATAGCCCTGCGGCCAAGGGCGATTTAGGCAACCTCAAAGCATTGGTGCGCTGTAGGTAACGCAGGCCAAGGCGTAGGGCCTGTGCTGTAGATATGTGAATGAACTGAGCCTTGGTTTCGCTCAGGTAGTAATACTGCTGATCCTCGTCATGGGCATCGCGCCACCATTTTTGCAGCCAGGTATCCATGAAAGGAGGGGCGTCGGCAGGTGTTTTTCGCCGCGCGTAGCTGATCTCCAGACTGTGGGTGAGGTGGCCGTAGGCGTCCCATTCAAGATTGATCGTGTGAGTACAGCGAGGATCATCAGAGATGCGCTCATACTGGTAGCTTATGGATTCCACAACCAACGGTTGCATGATCGAGTAAGGGCTGTATTTACCCAGGCCCTGGCGTTCAACGACCCGATATCGATGTTGTTGCACTGAATAGGGGTGCTTCTCCTTTTCTGTGCCCTTGTCCAGGCCGAAAATCTCAATCCTCAGAGTCCGGCCGCTAAGCGCTCGAGCGAGCTCGCGCTGCCGGGCATGGGCGTTGGCGAGGACTGCTTCGGGCGTTGGCGCGGGTGGTCCCCAATGCTCGCCCCAAACCTGGATAGTTGCCCGAAGGCCAATGGCGTCCTTGTCGTTGCGGTCGTAATCACGATTGAGTGGGTCGATAGCTTGGCCCGTATGGAACCAGGTTTTGGTCAGCATCGGTGCGCTATGGGGGCTGGTTTGTGCCCCCTTGCCATGGGTTGGACTATCGGTTTGCAAGAGCAGACCGAACCCGCGAAATTCTCGTTCGATGCTGTCGTAGAAGCCACGACGATATTTGAATTTCTGGGTCAGACGATTGCCGGTAATTTCGTCGTGCTGGCTCTGCTGTTTGACCAAAAACAGAGGAAATGGAAGGTGGGAGATTGCTGGTTTGTTGTTTTTGAGCAGCTGTTTTTTTTCATCCAGCCATTCCTGGGCAGAGCTTCGATAGCTGACGCTGCAGGCAGCCCCCATATTGTTATTGCTGGTTTCGAGCAAGTAGGGCTTGGTCTCCACGAAGTCATAGCGCCAATGCCGGGTTGCGTCCCCCGGCACACTGAATATCAGACTCGAACAGCCAAGACCCAGCAGATCTACGGCGCTGACCTTGCAGAACCGGTCATGGCGCAGTCCTTGGGGCCAGGGCAATTCGACCGCGGGGGCCAGGCCATTGCCGCCGCGGTTCATGAAAATTTTTGCGCAATCGGGTTGCAGATAAATAAGGTCAGCAGCCCCTGAGCCGTCCAGGTCGGCCATCAGGATGCGTGACGCATCGAACTGTTCGTATGCAAAGTCCAGGGTGGCGATTACTCGGCCCTTTGCGAAGCGTCCACGGCCCAGGTTAGGCCAGCATTTCACTTCGTTGTGGCGAACACGGATCAGGTGCTGCTGACCACTGCCCAGAAGATCGCTGAAGGCCACCAGTTCACTGGGTGAGTTACCGGGCTGAGGCAGGTCATCTTCATCGGCGTGACGTGACACCTGCGTTGCCGGGGCGAAGCCGGTTATTTTCTGGTTGGCGTACAGGCGCACACTGCGCGGTCCGATCATGATCAGATCGTTGCGCCCATTCCCCATCAGACTGGCTAACTGCCCTTCAGGATGGAAGAACTCGGTGGGAACAGCGGCAAGCGGGGGTGTAGTTCGACCATTCATCGTTCGAATTCAGCGTAAAGAAACCGCTGAACTCGGGGTGCGCCACGATCCAGTCCGGACGACTGTCATCGTTGAGATCACTGAAATACTGTCGAGGAGACTTTCGCCTGTCCGCCAGCGGTATTCGGGGCAGTTCGCTCCATGCCGCGTACATGATGTGATCCCCGCCTCTGTCGTCCCGCAACGGCTGGCTATAGCGCCAGCTTTGGTCGGTTCGATGAAGAATGCCTGGCAACCCTTCTCCCTTCAGATCGACGAACTGAAACTGGTCCTGGTGGTTGAGTCTGGCCAGTGCCTCGAAAGGTTTGTAGTGGCGAGCCTCGGGCTTGAGCGTGAAACCGGAGTAGCCAAACTCAAGAGGCGGTTGGTATCGATCGGTGTGTGTTTCGCCAAAGGTTTGGGGCAACGCCGCACTCAGACAGCTGTAGGAAAGCGCGCAAGTCTGATACTGGAGCAAGAGGCGGCGAATCAGTACTGGCTTGTCGCCCATCGATGGTTCATTCGGGAAGTAATGAAACATCAGAACCTGTTGGCACAAGCGTTGAGTACGCAACTCAAAACCGTAGGCGAAGTCCGAGAATGGATCACTGCGTACAGCGTACGGTTGCGTCCCTTTGTACCCGGGTGTGTCTTCCAGACGAACGCTGCGTTCGCCGTAGTCGAAACACAGCTCGAAATGCCATTTTTTATCCTTGAGGCCATCGACTTTGCACAAGTACAACTGCGAGTCAGCCGTGAAGTTGCCATAGCAAACGCGACTCAGGTAACGCTGGGCACGGTTATCGGCCGGGCCCCGAGCAGTCACCTCATCAGGGGTGTACTCATAAACAATATGTTCGCCATGAGCATTCATGCTTTCTTCGAGCAACCACTCACCTACCCGCGAGGGGGCGTTGGAGTCTGCGCGGCGCGCTGCCGGTGTTTTTCCGAACAGATGTTGACTGCCGTCAGCGCGGTATATCAGCCAGAAGCCCGGTTGGTCGGTCGCACTGAACCAATGTTCGATCCGGTCGAAAGCCGCTTCGACTCGAGGGGAGTAGCGAACGACAGTGTATTGCTCCAGTGTCTTGCCATTGCTGCTCAGCGCGTATTTGGAAATGAACGCACCGGTCGTCTTGTCCCGCTCCGGCATCCATACCTCGCCGTCGGGCCCGACGAACAGATCGTCATCGGTGTAGGCCGGGACGCCCTGTCGGGTACGTCGTGCAATTGTGCCCAGGGAAAGAGCCCAACCGAGGCCGAACATACCGTTGCCTTGCGCGTTGCTGTAACGCAGGGTCAAGGCCGGGGCAAATCCGCGACCCGGGGTAACAGGCAAGGGGATTTCAAAGGACGCCGTGCCTCTTGTACCAACCGAGCCGAGGTTGTTGCCGATGCTTTGGATGGCGCCGCCACCCTTGGGCAGCGCCGGAGGCGCGATAGGGACGGAGCTCTGTTCGTTCATTGCTCACCCCCATCCACCCTGGCGGTGTATTGCACATGCACGATGATATCGGTGAGTGATTCGAGCATGGCTTTCTGTGAAACATGATTGGGGAAGGACAACTTCCATTTTGAAATCGCGCCGGTGTATTCGAAGGGCAGGTAGCGTTCGTCCTGAAAGTTCAGCGTGAGAAGACCGCTGTCGTCGATGCCTGTCGAGAGGGCGACCTGCTGGTTCGCGCGTTGGCCTTTTATGGACTTTTTCTCGACACCGGGCATGACGACTTCACTGGAGGTCTGGGTCAGGAGGGCGCGAATGTCCTCATAAGGGCCCAGAGTCGTCGGCAGGGAGATACTGATGCTCTTGATCCGACGCAGGCAGTGCCCTGGGTAGTCATCGTCAAACAGGGACTGGGTCAGTTCGAAATGACAGGAGCCGTTTTTGACAAGGTCATCTTTGAACCCGTCCTTTGTGACACCATCCTCCCAGACCTTATGGATTGCCCCCGTCTTCGCATCCTTCTCTTTTAGTTGGCGTAACGACACGGTCTTGCGAATTTCCAGCTCGCGCTCGTTGCCCAAAAGGTAGGCAGTCTTCATCTTCACCAAGCCCAGCTTCATCGGCTCCCCGGGACCAAGTCCGCGATAAGTGCTGTTCCAGGTCTTGGGTTGAAAGAACGATTGTGTTGTGGTGTCGGCCATCTCATAGCACCAACATTGCTCGGTGAATTGGCACAGCGACAAAGCGGAGTCATATGCCTGGTAGTAGAAGATGGACATCTGGCCAGTGAACCACTGGTATAGCTGTGCATTGGTAAAGCGCTTGGTGAGGAAGGTATAGGTGGACCTGGCTTGCATGAGTGTCGTTTGTGTTTGTCGCAACTGCAGAGCAGAGGCGATTTCTCGTTCGGCTTCAAGCGCCAGCTGCGCATCGAGTTGTGCGATTTCAAGCCTTGCCTGATCGCGTGCGAGTGTCCACTCCTGATGGCGACGACGATATTGCGCTGCACGCTCGAGCGCCTCACCTGTGCCATGCGCTGCTGCCGCCAGGCCTTGAGCTCCAGCCATGACCGCAAGAGGAATCCCCTCCACGCGATGTCCACCGTCCGCCATGCCAAAAATGTTGGGGACCACCTTCAAGCCCTGGCCAATCACCTGGGCCGCGTAGGCGGAGGCCTCTGCGATACGTCCCGCCAGGTGCGATGCGGCGGCGGCGGCTTCTTCCGGGTTGATCACCTCATCCACCCGTTCACTGTAATAACGTTCTCGCTCCTGCACGATCGTTTTACTGGCGAGCAAGGCTTCCTTGTTTTTTTGATCGACCTTCAACGCCTGGGTTTGCAGGTCTACGGCAATGTTCGCCATATCCCAGATGTGTTGCTGCTGTGTTTCCTGATAGAAGGCCTGCTCGGCACGTTCGATGAATGACAACAGCGTGTTACCGAACTGGATCACAGTCTCCACTGCGCTCATGGCCTGGGCATGCATGACGCTGAACCGGTAAGGCGGGATAGTCGAACCCAGGCGTTGATAGATTTCCGGCTCTGCGGCCCTTTGCGGGTTGGCGCCGAGCTGTCCGGCGGGTATCGCTGGAGCGGTGAACAGTGGAAGCCTCAATGGCTTGCCGACGATGTCGAGGTTGTGCCTGAGGTTATGCAGGCGACTCTCGAGTTTTCCCCAGCGCGCGATCAACACAGGGTTGAACGGTAAACGCAAATGGGGGGTGTCTATCGCATGCACCGAAGGAGGGGGGGCATAAGGTCGAACACAAATTTCGGGCACCGGATTGTCGGAGTCGCTTGAGTTGATGTGTTTTTTTTCAGTGCCCTGTTTGTATTCAAACGTTCGCAATTCCTCGTTTTTAGCGGCAATGAAGGCGCCGAGGGTAGTGGGGGCCCACTCGTCAGTTTGTTTGAGGTCTGGGCGCGGGCCCAGCAGATCCTGGGCGCGGATGTACCAAAGCTTGGCTTGCGCCAGCTCATCGGGGGCCAATGAGCGATAAGCCATGTCGCCGCGATTGATCAAAATATCGATATAGAGCATGTACAAGGCTTTGCGAAAATGCACCGGATGGCTCAGGGCTATTTGATGCGGGTCTTGTGGGCCTTGAATGGCATAGGTGGATTGGCCAGGCTCTGGAGTGACGCTGATCAACGGCACGGCATTCCAATAGCTTGGATGACCGCCCTTGACATCCTTGCGACTGGGGTTGAACAGGTAATGCAACCAGCGCTCGGCTTCGCTGTATTGGGATGATTGGTTGAAACGGTGGGCGACCAGCCATGGTAAGTACAGGAACAACTCGACAAAGTAGCGCCCATAGGCGCCGTAGAAATCCATCTTTTCCTCGCCCTTGCTTTGTTCCATCGCAGGTTCCTGCAAGTGCTGGGAGTCCCAGCTCAGCAACTCGTCCATACTCGTTTCGGCACGATGAATCAAATACTTGGCGAAGGTGATGTTCAATCGAACAGGGGCGCGTGGCCTGGTTTCCTGATAGTTGCTGTGCTTGATATCCGAGTCAGAAAAATCAATGAATTCTGCTGTTCCTAACGTAGTGTGTTTGCTGGATTTGATACGGGGTGGCTTCAGATCGAAGTTGGAAGTCGAGTGCCTGAACTGGAGATTTACATTGCGCTCGGTCTCGGCTTTGACAGGCAGAAATACCTTCCCCCATTTTCCGAATTCTGTTTTGAGGCGATCGAGTAGATTTTTACCATCCTCTTGTTTGGGTGGGTTTTCTGGCACGTTCTTGGGGGAGAATGTTGCATTGGATTCAGAATCTTTATCAATATGCGCGGCCATCCAGAACGGGGCTTTCAGGTTGTGCTCTGTGTTCTCTGTTTTGCCCGTTTCGTTATTGCCAACGTAGAGGACAACGAGTAGTGACTCTGTAGAGTGTGTCCCATCATGGACGGCAACTGTATGTGTAATGCCCTTGAGCTCGGTCAGTGTCTTGGCGTGAAACATTTCGTTCCCGCCGTAGCCCTGTAGACAGGTTTGAGGCGTACTCCAGCTTTCATCGTAATTTTTGTAGCACATGTTCAAACGAAACAGCGGATTGGCGGGCGCCCGACTGTTGGTTTGAACGCCGCTCACAGAGTTTTTGTCCTGAAAAATACACTCAGCCCAGATTACATACAGACGATTGTTGAACATGACCGGACGAATAGTGTGCTCGATGGCGCTTTCGGAGATCGGCAGGTTGACGCGTTTCCAGTCTGACCAGGCCTGTGGCTCTGGCGTATCGTATTTGCTGTCGGAATTAGCTTTAGGATCAGTTGTAGAAGCGGAAGTCGTGGGGGGACTCTCGGGGCGCATGGACATATCCAGCGAGCGCCAATAGTAAGTATTGGCGGCGCGGGATTTGGCAATGAAGTAATAGGTGCTGTTGGCGAAGTCGCTTCCGTCGATATAACCATTGAGCGTCTTCAAATTGGAAATTTCTTCGAATTTCGTCAGATAACTCACTACTGCTGTTTGAACGGACCGGGATGTCAGTTGGTTCTGGTTGAGGTCATTTTCCAGTTGCTGAAAACTCTCGGTCTTGGCTGTGCGAAGGGTCGGGTCAAGGTAGATCGCCGGAAAATAGTGCAGCTGCTGACTGGACGCCCATGTCGAATAGTGGTGCATCACCGTACGCCAGGTTTCGAGCTGATCCGGCGGAATGATCGCCGTGTTATACCCAGGCTCCATATTGGCCAGAATGCTGTTGATGTATTGCTGCAGGCTTGCAATGGCGCAGTCCACCTGGCTGGTGGGCACGTCCTGGCTAACCAGCACATCAAGTAACCAGTAGTGATAGAGGTCATTGGCAGTGTTGAGGTGCGTTGCGATATTCAACGTCTTCAAATCTTCATTGTTGGGCACTATTTCATGTAGGTAGAGCGCGAGTTGGGCATCACGCAAGCTTTCGTTGAGTTGCTTTTCAATCGTGGCAGACATGTTCACTCCTTGAGCATGTAGTGGGATCAACGACTAGTAGCCATGACGGCTTCACCGATTTTTTTCCAGTCGTCTGTTGTGCTGTTGTTGTTCAGGGCAGTGGCGTCAAGCAATGAACTCGTTGTCAGGCCTGTGGCTTTACAGGTTGTGTAGCAACGCATGACCCAATCCAGGTCCTTCACGGTTCGGGCTTGCTGATGTGTCAGTGTTGCTGTCAACACGGTAACTTGCTCGGTTGTCCAGTTCAGCAAGCCGGCCAGCAAGCTGTTTTTTTCGGCTGTGGTGGCTTCCGAGTTGGCGAATTTCAAATAGCTCAGAACATTCTCTTCAGGGTATTGATGGGTGGTCATCCCATGATTGAAACGATCCAGAAGATACAAACTGCTCAATGTAAGCGTCAGTTTCTGCGTCGTGTCCGACGGCTCCAACCAGTCGGGGTGTTCCAGGAACAAGTGCAGGGCGCTTCTGCTCAGGTGCAACTGAACGGCAGCCTCGGCATGGCGCAGTACCTTGGGCAGCGTTTTGGAAAGTTTTGTTAAGTATGATTCGTTATTCGCATCGTCTTGCGTCGCGGTCAGGATCTCGTAGGCCGATGTATTGGCCCATACCAGCACACCCTTTGCACTGTTCATGGGAAGTTGACAGGTTTCCTGTAAAAGCTGTTCGACCAGGTGCAATTGTCGGTCATGGGCAAGTAGCAGCAGGTCTTTAAGCTTCTTCTGGCAGTCGTCTTTGAGCCTGGCGTTTTCGGCAGCGTCGATGTTCAGTACCAGTGGCGCTATGACGCTCTGCAGCACATCAACCAGCTTTTTCGGTACATCGTCTGTGATGGTGGGTGCGAAGTTCTTCATCAGGCCGTTGGCGTCAAGCAACGTGCTGGCCATTAGAGACCACCACGTTGAATCTTCTGGTGGCTTTGGTAGCGACAGCGCATTTACCTCCGCAATCGTTACCTTGCGCTGGTCGGTATCTTTCTTCAGTTTGGTGAGGTGCTGCTGCATGTTCTGCAATGCATGATCATCGCTGTTCGTGGTGCTCAGGAGGAGGTGTTTCAGCTTGGGGATGGTGTAGACGGATTCACTGAGCCAGTTTGTGATCCAGTCCAATTGCATCAGTACATCAAGCATATTGAAGGGATCAGGCCTCAGGGGCTCAGTCTGTTGCAGCTGGGTGTTGAAGAGCGGAAGTACTATATCGCTGCCACTGAGCTGAGTCCTTGTAAGGGTCACCCAAGAAGCATCTCGCTTGATAAGTTCATCGAAATTACCGTGGATCACCTTGATTCCACACCCCGCCAGAGAGACCACGCTATTCGGGGCGGCAGTAACAATGCCGTAGATACTGATCGTGGCAACTTTATCCGAGCCGGAAAGGGCGGGAAACAACACTGAAAACGCATTGACGGTATCTGTGTTGGCGAACCATGAAGTACTTGTTTTCAGTGTTGAGCCTGGCAGGAGCGTGGGGAGGTAGTCATGATAGAACTGCCCAGGCAAGTGAAAGCGTGCGACCACTTCAACACTCATATGGTCTTCGCGGGCAGTCACTTTTAGTGTGCGAATGTTATCGATTGGATTCGTCAGGCAACTCGTCACGCTTTCACCTCCCAACAAGGTAGCCAGCGTTGTGCAGTCGGCGATCGAGATACCGAACATTCGAGCGATCTGCGCTTGTCTGTAGATTGAGGACAAGGTGTCCAAGGCAACCTTGAGAGAGCCAAGGTGTTTCTGCGTGTTCTTTACGACCTTCAATAGTGAGTCCTCGGCCAAGGGCAGACCAAGGCTGGCACTCAAGTGTTGGAGGACAGTGTGCGATACCTTATCAGTATCATCGGTCGAGAATGACCGACCATCGAGTGCAAGATGTTTTTCAAAAAGACGGGTTTGATTGAATACTCTGTCGAACAAGGAAACTTGATCGCCGATAGCATAGGGGGATAGCTGATAAAGTACAGCCGCGAACTCGTCGGCGTTAATAGAGTATCGACGCTTTAAATGGCGATAGACCCCTAGGGTGCGCAGGGTATGAGTGTCGAGATGCATATCGTGATTAATGGGCGTCGACGAGTTGAACGCGCTGATGATCAGGGTATCCAGTTCGACGAAAGAAATATCCAGCCAGCGTTGCAGGCGGATCATTCGTTGCATGCGTTGGAGTCGCTCATATGACGTAGCGGTAATCTCCTTGGCGACGACTTTCATGTTGTCAATGATGTTGCTGAAGGAAGGACCGTGGACGTAACGAGCTCCATACAGTCCGTCAAGTGCAATGGGCGTTGGATAATTGCTGGAGAGGCGGGGGGCGTTTTTGCCTTGCGCGAGCAGTGCTTCAAGTTGCTCTGCGTTCAACCCGGAGTGCTTCAGAAAGGTGTCGAGATCCTTCAGTTTGTTTTTTTTTTCAGTGCCATAGATTTTTTTCCAATAGTTATCCGAGGGGGTGGCTATCAGGTCTTCGATCAACAAATCCTGCTGTTTTGGACTTAGTCCAGACATCAGCTGTTGTGCGACACTCGGGGTGGAGTTCCTTATCTGGCCATACTTAAAGTTGACTGTCTGTGTGAGCGGAAGGTGTGTTGTGATGCGGTAGTTCAGTTCGCCCAGCGACGGTTTTTCCCCACTGAGTCCTAACAGGCATTGATGATGGGAAATTTCATAGGGCAGAGCGAAGGGGTAACTTCGTAACGCCAGTAGCTCATACGTGGATTTTTCTTTATCGGGGCCGTCCTTCATCGCCTCCTTAATGTTTTTTTCCAAGAGGTCGTTGACTATTTTGAGCATCGGCTGTGGGGTGAAAGTGTTGTGCTGGTCGATTACTAACTCCGCGAGTTCCGGCCGTCGCGTTTTCAAACGTATCCGGTTGTCGGTTGGAGTTTTAGCTTTTGTTTTTTTATCTGTTTTAGTTTCTGTTTCTGTTTCTGTTTCTGTTTCTGTTTTTTCTTCTTTTTCTGTTTTAATCGCAATTTCAGTTTTTGATTGCGAGGCACTCATTTCCAGTTGTTCGGCAAATAAATAGAGTGCTCTAAGATAAGCGACAGGCGAGTCGATGGATGCGATCGAATCGATTTTGCAAGAGTCGTCCCAGTTTTCCTTGAACAGGTTGGTGTAAGTGGGACCTTCTTTCTCGACCGCGCGAATGCCTGCCGGGTGCCAGCGGTGTTGGGGTTCCCCTGAGGATAATTGTTTCTCCCGATACAGATGGCTGATCTGGGCGGCAAGGCATTTGGCATCGTTGTAGAACTTGACGAGGCTGGCGCTGGAGATGACCAGCGGTTTTGCATATTTGCTCTTGAACTCATTCTCGACTTTTTCCTTAAAGCCGTTTTCGGTAAGTCGGGTAATGTCGAATACAGAGGTTAACTTCAGTTTGTCTTTAAATAATTCTTCCAGTTCCGTTTGTTCTTCGGAGGTGAGGGGCTTGATAAGGGATTTGATAAGGGACTGCAGTAGCGGGTATTTTTCCATGCCGATGAACACTCCTATAAGTGGAGTATCGACATTACTGCGTGTTGCAATTGAGCTCTGTCAGCTCTTTAAGGTGCGACGCAGGGAAAAGACGTCGCTGGCTCGGGAAGGGGGCCTATCGACCTGTAGGATTTCGACACACAGCGCTCCCCCCAACCAGCACGATTGCTGAAAGGGGAGCGAGCAGGTTTTTTAGACCCGGAAGTGGCTGACCATCTGCTGCAACTGACTGCCCAACCGCGCCAGTTCAACACTGGACGCCGCCGTTTCGTCGCTGGCGGCGGCGGTCTGTTCGGACACGTCGCGCACGTTGATGATGCTGCGGCTGATCTCTTCGGCGACGGCGCTTTGCTGCTCGGCGGCGGCAGCGATCTGCTGGTTCATCGACTGGATGTTGGACACCGTGCGGGTGATGTTTTCCAGTGACACACCAGCCTTGCGGGTCAGCGCGACGCTGCTGTCGGTCAGGGCGCGGCTGTTGTTCATCACGGCGGACACTTGTTGCGTGCCGTTCTGCAGACCGGCCACCAGGCCTTCGATTTCTTCAGTGGACTTCTGCGTGCGCTGAGCCAGGCCACGGACTTCGTCGGCCACCACCGCAAAGCCACGACCGGCTTCACCGGCACGGGCCGCTTCGATGGCGGCGTTGAGCGCCAGCAGGTTGGTCTGTTCGGCCACGGCCTTGATCACGTCCATGACGCTGCCGATCTTGTCGCTTTCCTGTTGCAGCACACTCATGGCTTCGGTGGAGCGCGCCACTTCGGTGGCCAAGCGTTCAATCTGGGCGATGGCTTCGTTGACCACCTTGTCGCCTTCGCGGGCTTCGCCGTCAGCTGCGGCGGCCGCCTGGGAGGCTTCTTCGGCGTTGCGCGCGACTTCCTGCACGGTGGCCGTCATCTCGTGCATGGCGGTGGCCACTTGATCGGTCTCGATCTTCTGGCTGTTGACCCCGGCGCTGGTTTGCTCGGTCACGGCGGACAGCTCTTCGGCAGCGCTGGCGATCTGGGTGACGCCGTCGCGGATGCCGCTGATCAAGTCGCGCAGGGTTACACCCATGCGAGCGATGCCTTGTTGCAACACGCCGAGTTCGTCGCGGCGAGTCACTTTGACGTCCTGGGACAAGTCGCCGCTGGCGATGCGTTCAACCACGGCCAACGTGTCGCGCAGCGGGCCGGTAATCTGACGGGTGATGATCACGGCAGCAATGATGCCCACCAGCAACGCCAGCAAGGTGCTGATCAGTTGCAGGGTGCGAGCCTGGGCGCTTTCGATGTCACGGCGGTCGAGCTGGATCTGATACAGCTGATCACTCAGGGTCACGATAGCGGCGCCCTGGTCGGTCATTTCTTTGCGCGCCTGCACCGCATCGCTGTTCGCCGCTTTATAAGCCTGCAAGGCGCTGCGGTAGTTGGTCAGTGCGGTTTCCAGCTGATGCAGGGCGTCTTGCTGAGTGTCGGCGAAATGCACGTTGAGGGGTTTCAGGCTGGCGATGGCCACGTCCAGTTGGCCGACGGCTTTTTGCTCGGTCTCGGCGTTGGTGGTCGCGGTGTAGCCGCGCACTTCGTAGCGGGCCAGCAAGAAGGCTTCCTTGGCCGCCGTGATGGCCTGGAATTGTTCGAAGCGTTGGTCGCTCAGCGGCATTTGCTGCACGTTGGTGTTGATGGCGTTGATCAGCGTGTTCGCGGTCTCGGCATTGGCGCCCATGGTGTCGCGCGCGCTGTTACCGGTGCGGTACGCGCTGCGCATTTTGTTCAGGGACGTCTTGTAGGCGTCGATGACGGCGCCTTGCTCTTTGAGCAGCTTGAGGTTTTCCGGGCTCTTGAATTTCACCAGCAGCGCTTGTTGCTGAGCGGAGAACGCCTCGAGTGTGGTCTGGACATTCTGTGCGGCAGTTTCATCGCCGTTGGTCAGCATGTATTGCAGGCGTACCACACGCAGCTTGGTCAGGCCGGCATTGAGCTGGGTGATGTCGCTCATCCAGTTGCTGCGGTCAATCAGTCCGCCCAGGCTTGTCCAGCCGGTCAGGGCGAGGACGCAGGTCAGGGCCAGGACCAGGCCGAACCCCAGGCCCAGCTTCATGTTCACGCTGATATTGCCGAACCAGCTATTCATCAAAAGTCCTCCAGGAACGTTGTGCTTCTAGATCGTCGGTTGGCTGGAAGATTGTTGTTTTTGGTAGCCAGCAAGGTGTGTAGCAGGACTGTATCGGCAGCAATTACGAGAGCTGAATGGTTTTTGCGGGACCGATGTGTAACAAGGCTTTTGCAGGTCTTAAGCTTTTTTTCACATGCGTTTCACCGACTGCCGACGCCAGCCTCTTTACTCTCGCCGCACCGAAGAAAGTGATGCGTGCCTGAGAGGCGGTTTGATGTGGTATTGAGACTGAATCTGTTCGGGATAAAACGCTCGATTGATCTGAGCCGTTTTGCCCGCTATCGCAATGCGGCTGTCGTGCTCGCCTCGGCGCTGCTGGTGATTCCGCTGACGGTGTGGCTGTTGCAGCCGGCCGCTGTACCGGACCTGGCCCATGGCAATGTGACCGGCGCCCGGGCGTTGGCGGCCGATTGGGCCAAGGGCAACGTAATCGTGCTGGTGCGTCACGTTGAACGCTGCGATCATTCCAGCGCCGCCTGCCTGAGCGGTAACGATGGCATTACCGCTCGCTCTCGCAGCGTCGCGGTGGGTGTGGGTGAGCAGTTCGAACAACTGGGGCTGAACAAGGCCGACATTTACAACAGCCCCATGTTGCGTACAGCGCAGACCGCTGGTTACATGTTCAACAAGGTCGGGGTTGGTGAAGAATGGTTGATCAATTGCAAGGGCACCATGCTGCGGGACGCTCTGGCGCACAAGGTGGCCGGGCGAAACCTGATTCTGGTGACCCACAGCGAATGCATGTCGCAACTTGAGAAAGACCTCAAGTTGCCGGCGTCTACGCTGGGCTATGGCGCTTCTTTGTTTATCTCGGCCGAAACGCCTCTGGCACCCCGCATGCTCGGTTTCATCGAAGCCTCGGACTGGCGCTCGATGACTGCCGAATGAATTCACTTTCTGGATCAGGACACACGATGTTGACTTCTTCCCGTTACCGCTTTTATTGGGTGAACTTTGGCATTCCGCTGGCCTGTGCGGTCGTGGTTTTCCTGATGTTCGACCTGACCAAAATCGACATCGCTTTCAATGATCTTTTTTATGACCCGGTCACGCAGACGTTTCCGCTGGATCATATCCAACTGTTCGAAAAGATCACCCATAAATGGGCGCGGATCATCCCGAACTGGACCGGTGAAATAGCGATCATCGGCGCTTTGCTGTCGTTTCTCTGGCCGCGTCTGAAGGCCGAAAAGCATTCGAAAATCATCGCATTCCTGGAAAAAATCAAAGTCGCGCCGGTGCTTCGGTTCGCCACCAAGCACCGCCGGGACTTCCTCTATGTGGTGCTCGCGTTCTCCATCAGCACTGGGGTGATCCACTACCTCAAGGGCCACACCAGCGTGTACTGCCCGGTCGAAACGACCCAATACGCGGGAAAAATCGAGCATAAGGAGTGGTATCAGAATTTCGATCTGCTGAAAGTCGCCGGCAAGGGGCGTTGCTGGCCGGGCGGGCACGCCTCGGGCGGTTTCACCATGCTCGCGCTGTACTTTGTGGCGCGCCGCTACCGCTGGCGCTATTCCAAAGCGGTGATGTACGGCTCGCTGCTGCTCGGTTTCGTCTACGGCACGACGCGGGTTGTGCAGGGCTGGCACTACATGTCCCACACCTTTTGGGCCGGGATCTTTGTATGGCTGGCGTGTTTGCTGACAGCGCTGGCGTTCTACGGGCGGGCGCGGCTGGAGCAGCCGGTGCTGCAAGCGCATGAGCGGTCTGAAAGCGTTGCACAGACGCAAACGGTTAGCTGATTCAAAAGACTTGAACAACAAAACCCGCCAGTCCTGAAGAGGGTGGCGGGTTTTTGTTATCCGTCTTGTGGGGCGGTGTTCGGGAGATTGCCTTTGCAGCAGGCTCGCTCTTACAGAAAAACAACGGGCTAAAAAGGGTATACGGGGTGAATTCTTAACAAAGTGTGAACAACTGGTGTGATCTATTAATAGCAACCCTTGCTATCCCTTAACGCCTGGCTGGCCATGCCAAGTGAGCCCTTGATTGAAACGCCCTCCAATTCCATCGCCGGCTGCAAAACGTTTTGTGCCCGGAAAAGCTGTTCGCAAGTTAAGCATCGTCGCAGTCATCCTACTGATTGGCGCCGCGATGGTCGGGTACTGGATGTTTATACCGCCGGCGCCATTTGTTCCGTTGAGTGGCCTGGATCCTTCCGCCGTGTCGATGATTGCCTTGGGCGACCAGGGCAGTGGTGATCTGCAACAGTGGCGGGTGGGGCAGGCCATGGAGAGAGTCGCGGACAGAGACGGGCGGCTGGACATGGTCGTGTTGTTGGGCGACAACTTCTATGGCAAACCGCTGACCAGTACCCACGACCTTGGCTGGCAAATGAAATTCGAGCGCGTCTATTGGGGCCAGTGGCTGAGTCATGTGCCGTTTTACGCCGTACTGGGCAATCACGATTACCCCAAGTCGCAAAAGGTCGAGCTCGAATATGGCCGGCAGCGCAAGGGCTCGGGTCGCTGGCAGATGTCGAGCAACTTCTATGTCAAGGATTTCGGCAGCGTCGATGGGCGCCCGTTGGTGCGAATGGTGTTCCTCGACACCTCGGCGCCACGGGAATCCTTTCAGCGTCAGATCGACATGCTTGACCAAGCCTTCCAGCAACCGGGACCGGCACCTGTATGGCGCATTGCGGCGGCCCATCACCCGGTCCGCAATCATGGCCAGCATGGTGAGGACGGTGAACTGGTCAACCTGTTGTTGCCCGCGCTGGAACGCAACAAGGTCGACGTGTTCCTCGCCGGGCACGACCACAATCAGCAACTGCTGCTTCGCGCCGCCGAGCCAGCCTGGGTGGTTTCCGGGGCCGGGGGCCAGAAACTCTACGCCCTTGGCGCCGGAGGGCAGGACAGCTCGTTTGCCACTGCACACGCCGGTTTTGCCAAACTTGATTTGAATCCCGGTCAATTGCGGCTGGCCTACTATGACGATCGAGGCAACCTGGAAACCGGTTATCGTTGGGACCGGGATTGTCAGTGGATGGCCAAAGGCTGTCTGTTGCCCGACGTTGCGCAAAAGGTGGTCGTGCAATAACACGATGAGCGCTTAGCGGAACCCGGTACTCGGCGCCGGGTTGATCAACGCCGTCAACACATGATCCTGCCAGCGCCCGGCGATACTTAAGTAGGCCTTGGCATAGCCCTCACGTTCAAATCCCAGGCGCTCCAGCAGCCGCGCACTGCGTTCATTGCCAGCGGGGAAACACAACAAAACAGCAGGCAAAAAAAAGCCCGCGGGAGGGCGGGCAAACCGTAGTTTCTTGAATGAGCGAGCGCAATGTACCCGTTGGTGGAAGGTCGTGGGGTGAAGAAAAATTCATGTCGATGAGTGCCCGCCGTTTCACTCCCTGAGACACGCCTACGGCAAATGATCCGCCGCAAAGTCCGCTTCCGAGCGCGCCCGCAAACGGCCCTTGCGGCAGGCCTGCTGGAATCGTTCGAAGTCGCGCTCATTCTGTGCGGTGTAGCTTTGCGCATACTTGAACAGCGCGTCGGCCAGCGCATCGCTTTTGCCGATGTAGCCGCTGATGTGTGCGGCGTTTCCCGACGATTTGGCGTGGGCGCGGGCCAACGCGCGGCCACAAACGCGTCCGTAGGCGGCGAAGGTTTCAGCGTCGAACGTCTCGAGTTCCGCCGAGA
Organism: Pseudomonas sp. PDM25; assembly: GCF_019219045.1. NCBI lineage: Bacteria > Pseudomonadati > Pseudomonadota > Gammaproteobacteria > Pseudomonadales > Pseudomonadaceae > Pseudomonas > Pseudomonas sp. PDM25. The sequence continues at coordinate 155,308 of NZ_JAHUWL010000012.1, read as the reverse complement.
CTTTCATGTCGCGCAATTGGCGCACATAGAAGTGGCGACCGCTGGGGCCGGTGGTCCAGCCGAGGAACAGGTCACTGGCCGATTGCATCAACCGTTGACCATCGACCACGCGCTGACCGTTATGCCGCACCCGAGATTTTGTCTTCACATAATCGGCAAGCACCGAACGACGCGCCTCCTTGAACTGCAGGAACAGCGGGAACTCCTGATCATCGGTCAGCAGGGCAACCAGGCATCGAGTCCCGACGCTGCCCACACCGACCACTTTGAACGCCATGTCCTGAACGTGAAAACGCGACAACAGCTCGCGCCGGTCGGCTTGCAGCGTGCCGGGATAATCGCGCATGAACGTGTCGTAAAGCGCACGCCAGTCCGACAGGCGCAGCCAGTCGTCGTCGGCATCCAGCAGCGTGGTGTTTTCGTGTAAATGGAAAATTTCCGGCAGGTCATCGCGAATGATCAGACGGCCCTGTGCGTCACGGTCACTGATTTTTGGCAGCAGTTCAGCATGGGTACGCCGTTCAGCTTTCTCGATGGCGCGCTCTACATGCTCCAGTGTTGCTTTGCTCGCCTGCTGCCGCAAATCGCGGTAACTGATGGACTCGTACCAGGTTTCCATAGCGCTTTGTTCGGCGCATTCGAGCATGGTCTGCTGGTAGGCGCCGACCACCTGGCGGCAGACCGTTTCTTCGACCGTGTCGCCATGGCGCAGGTCGCGCGCTGCCACCACAAAACTGGCCACCAGCCGTTTCAAGTCCCACTCCCAAGGGCCGGGATGGGCTTCGTCGAAATCGTTGACGCTGAACAGCAGATTGCGTTCTGGCGTTGCAAAACCGCCGAAGTTCATCAGGTGACTGTCGCCGCAGATAGGCGATACCAGCCCCATGTTGGATGTTGCGGCCAAGTCGTGGGCTTGCAACAGCGCGTTGCCGCGATAGAAGGTGAACGGCGAGACCAACATGCGGCCGTAGCGCAACTCGACCAGCGACTTGATGCGGCCTTCACTGGACGTTTTGATCAGCGGCAGCGGGTCGCGATCTATTTTCCCCATGGCCGCCTGCGAACTGCGGGAGCAGTTCTTGCGAGCATCCTTGCCTTGCTTCAAGCGGTCGTTGAGGTTGGTCATGTGGGCTCGTTTGATGAGTGTTTTCGTACGTGTGAGAGATGAGTGTAGAAGGGCTTCGGGTCTTCATACGAAGTGTAAGCAATGAGCTCGCCCGGCATCCCACGCCCCGGTGACCTGATGAACACGTAAATCTCTGGGGAGCCATTGCGATCAAGGTCGGCGACCTCGGCTCGGACGATGGTGCCGGTGAGGGGGCGTACGATCTTTGAGTGATCGATTTTCAGACCTTGGGGTGCAATGCGTAGAGTACGATTTCCATCGACCGACTCGCTCGTCACGTGAAAGCCAATGCCCTGCAATTCAAGTGTCTGGTCGAACGGCTGGTTGCTGTCCGTCGCATCACCCGAGTTCAGGCTTAATGAAAGGCTGTAGTTGGCCACCTCATTGCGCCGAGCGGCGTTGCGCATCAGGTATACCTGAACCGTGTATTCGCCATCGGCGGGCAATAGTCCCAGAAAGTGATTGCCCATGATCGATCCGTTAAACAACGCGTAGTCCGCACCTTTTGCGGTGATGTTGAAGTAGGTGGAGGTGTTGGAAGACTTGAAGTCCACGGTCATCATTTGACCGGCCTTGGCGTTTAGACGGTACTGCGCGGTGAGCGGGCCTTTGATGGAACGGGCGAACTTGACGGTGTCGGAGCCCTTGTTGAAGGTGACCTGCTCGACATGAGGAGCGATCTCGGTGGCGGCGTGTACAGGCACAGAAACCATGGCGACCAGGACGGCTGCGATCCATACGTTCATGTTGATCTTCCTGAGTGAGTGGTTGCAGGTAAACCCGCAGCATAGGTTCCGTTGTGTTGTATCGCCGACTAATATGTTGATTACAGCTCACTCGATTTTAGCGTGTGCTTGAAATGATGCTTCCAAAGCCTGACACCCAACTCTCCAGTCCGATCCAGCGATGACCCCATCGTCAGATCCGTGATCAGCGTCGGCTGCAACCCCGCATCAAACAACGAAAACCCCGCCGCCAGGCAGCAAGTCTCGGTCTGAAGACCGCAGACGAGTACGCGATCCACCTTCAGGCTTTTCAAATACTCGATGGTTTCCTGCGAAGGCGCGTAGCCGTGCTTGATAAAGATACGGTCGGCCTGAATCAGGCTGTCATCGTCCGGAGCGGGGTGCCAGCCGAGTTGTTTTTGGAACGGGGTTTTGGATTCGTCGTGGCGCTCGACCGTGGCGACGCTGGGCAGGGTACCGATGAGTGTTTGGATACCTTCGATGAGCCATTGAGGTGGGGCGAAGCTGGGCTGGACGTCGATGATAAGGAGGGCTTGGCGCATGGGCGTCTCCGTGGGAGGTCGCGACGACGATGGTGGCATTGGTCGCGAGGTTGTTTTGGGGGGGCTTGCGAGCCTTATCGCGAGCAGGCCTGCTTTTGCCGGGGATGGTGAGGCTGCCTGCAAAAATGACCAAACCCCAGATGCAACAAAACCCGCACTTGGCGGGTTTTGTTTTGCTTCGTATTTGGTGGAGCCGGGGGGATTTGAACCCCCGTCCGCCAGTACTCCGCTGTCGGTACTACATGCGTAGCCGTGTCTATTAAGTTAACCCTCAGCGACCCGACGGGCAGGGTGCTTTGGGCGAGTTGTGTAAGTTTTAGCCGCTTCGTCCACAACGTACTGCACGGCGATTCTGTTCTATATGACAATCACTTTGGGTTTACAGACATCCCCTGATGATTGCTGGACCCGAAGGTACCAGAAGGGAAGGGCTAAGGCTGCTTACGCAGCGAGAGCGTATTCCCCGTAGGTTTCGTCATTGGCAACTATAGAAAGTTGCAACAGTGGATTTACGAGTTCTGTTACCAACTCGGCATGCACCTAAAGTTTCGCAACCGGCGTCGAATCCTAAACGGCCCCGAGCCTGTTGCTCTGTGAATCAAAGTGAGCAACAAGCCTGCGCAGTGTACGCCAACACACGTCAGAAGGCCAACCCGAAGGTGGCCGCGAGTGATCATGGGTTGGGTTCGTTGCTCAGTTTGTCAGCGCCAATGCCTGGATGGCCTCGGTGGCGCATTTCTTGTCGTCCCCGGCGGCTTTTGAAGTTTTGGCGCTGGCCAGCAGTCTTTTGATCTCCGGTGCGTTGGTGGAGGTCGCTGGTAGCGCATTCACTTTGGCTTCGAGCTCCTGCAGCTTGCTGGTACAAAGGTCGTTGTCCGCTGCAAATACGGGAGAGGCCAACATTGCAGCAGACATGACCAAACCAGCGAGTGCGGTACATTTCATGGATATCTCCTTGTACTGATGGTCTCGGTGCTGCCGTATGAGCGGGCGGCTCGGCCGAGTCGAAAAACAAGCCACGATGGATGAGGCCTACTTAAAAGACCACGGCGCTGCGCAGGAATTCGGTTTCTTGAGAAAGGCTATGAAAAAACTGTTTGTCAGAAGCAATGAGCAATTTCGCCAGCTGCTTCAGATCGCGTTATGGCTTAACTGTGCAGCCGCCAGCCTGTTGCTCTTTGAATCCTGATGAGCAACAAGCTTGCGCGGTATACGCCAACAAGGCCCAGATGGCCAACCCGAAGGTTGGCCTTGTGCTGGGTTACTTCCCGCCTTTGTTCGCGTTCTTGAGTTGCTGGATAGTTTGTTCGGTCTCGGCGATGCAATCATCTGTCCCTTCCTTGGTGCCTTTTGCCTGATCGGCTTTGGCTTTCGTGACGCTTTCCATTACCTGATCAGCCATCTCCGGAGGAGTCTGTGCCTTGGCATTTTCGATGGTTTTCAGGTTGACCGTACAGAGGTCGTCAGCGGCAAACGAGGTGGACGCCATCAGCGAGACAGTAACGAACAGACCTAACAGTACAGAACGTTTCATGTGTATCTCCTTGAACTGAGGGTCCAGACATCGCTGGCCGTCAGGACGGGCTGCCGAGTTTGGGTAAAGCCCGGTAACGTCCGGGCTTATTCTGTGGACTATGGCAGCGCATCAGGGTTCTGTTTTTCTTGCAAGACCCTCGCCTGCGTTACCCGATCCACCAAATAGACTAGCCCGTGGTAATCAATTCCGCCGTGCTGCGTCAGACCGATCTCACACGTGCGGCTGGTCGAAATCCCCTCGCTGCACTGCTGCACCGCATCCTTGAGCGTGCGCAACGAATGTGCGTTCAGTTCCGGCGTAGTAAAGCCTTTATCCCCTGCAAAACCGCAGCAGTGAATGCCTTCGGGAATGACCACGTTTTTGCTGCATTTACGCGCCAGATCAATCAGCGCCTGACTTTCGCCAAGGTGCTGCGTGCTGCAAGTGACGTGCACCGCAATCGGCGCTTCCTGCGGTGTGAAATCGAGGCGATCCATCAAGTGCGTACGGATGAAGCGCACCGGGTCGTACAGGTCCAGGCGCACATCGCCCAAGTCCTGAACCAGCCGTAACGTACACGGACTGGTGTCGCAGTAGATCGGGTCGAGCCCGCCGCGACTGGCGTGCAGCAAGGCGCCGATCAGCTCCTGGCGTTTGTGTTCGGCCTGTTCGGCGTAGCCTTTGGAGGCGAACGGTTGACCGCAGCAGAGGTTGTCCAGGTTGTCCGGAAAGACCACTTGGTAACCGGCCTTTTCCAGCAGCCCACGGGTTTTGTCGTACAGCGACATTTGCTCTTTATCACCCGCCGCCGGGCCCATTGCCCGCGACACACACGCCGCCAGATACACCACTCGAGGGCGATCGTCCGACACGATCGGGCTGAAACGAATGGCTTTTTCCGGTTGCGGCATGGCATTGGTCCATTGCGGAACCTGACCTTTGGATAGGCGCGTCAACGTCGCCGACAGTTTTGCCAAGCGTGGAGCCCCCAACAGCATCCGCGCGCCATTGGCCACGTGCAGGGTGAAACGCGCGCCTTGCAGCGCAGTGGCGAAATTACCTTCCAGCCAATTGGCCGTTTTCGTATGAGTTGCCTGCCGACTACGGAGCTTTTTCACCAGCTCGCCGGTGTTGATTCCTACAGGGCAACGTTGCGCGCAGAGGCCGGTGGCGGCGCAGGTGTCGATGCCTTGGTATTCGTAAGCGGCTTCGAGTTCGGTGGTGTCCACGCCAGCGCGTTTCTTCGCTTGAATATCACGCCAGATCACGATGCGCTGGCGCGGGCTCAGGGTCAGGCCTTTCGACGGGCAGACCGGTTCACAGAAACCGCACTCGATGCACTTATCCACAATCTCATCGGCGGCCGGCAACGGCTTCAGGTGCTTGAGGTGGATCTGCGGATCCTCGCTGAGCACCACGTCCGGGTTGAGAATACCGTTGGGGTCGAGCAGGCGTTTAAGCTGCCACATCAACTGGTAGGCATCGCTGCCCCATTCCAGTTCGACAAAGGGTGCCATGTTGCGCCCGGTGCCGTGTTCAGCTTTCAGCGAGCCGCCGAACTCCACGGCTACCAGTTGCGCCACGTCGTCCATGAACGCCTGATAGCGTGCGACTTCTGCCGGGTTGTTGAAGCCTTGAGTGAAGACGAAGTGCAGATTGCCTTCCAGCGCGTGTCCGAAAAGGATCGCTTCGTCGTAGTGATGTTTGTCGAACAGCTCGATCAGGCGGTTTACGCCGGTGGCCAGTTGTTCAACCGGGAACGTCACGTCTTCGATGATCACCGTGGTGCCGGTTTTGCGCACGGCGCCGACGGCGGGGAAGGTGTCTTTGCGGATCGCCCAGAGCCGGGCGTTTTCCACCGGGTCTTCGGTGAAGTCGACTTGTTTTTCCACCGGGAAAGAAGTCAACGACGCCATGATGTGCGCCAGTTGTTCCTGTAGCAACGTGGACGATGCGGCGCGGGATTCGATCAGCAGCGCGCAGGCATTGTTCGACAGTTGTTGTACGAAAACGGGCATGCCGGGTTTGTCCTGCACCGAACGCAGACTGCGTCGATCCAGCAGCTCCACAGCCGACACCGGTTGGCTTTTCAGCACAGTCACGGCGTTGCAGCAGGTTTCCACATCTGGAAACACGATCAGCGCTGAGGCCTTGTTCGGGTGGTCGATCACCGTGTCGTAAGTCACCGCGCTGATGAAACCGAGGGTGCCTTCGGAGCCCACCAGCAAGTGGCTCAAGATATCCACAGGCTCGTCGAAATCCACCAACGCATTGAGTGACAGCCCGGTGGTGTTTTTCAGACGGTATTTGTGGCGAATTCTCGCCGCCAGTTCGGCATTGGCGCGGGTTTCGCGGCCCAACGTTGCCAAGCGTTCAAGCAGTGACGCGTGGCTCTCACGAAACGCCGCAACACTCGCCGCATCTTCGGTATCGAGACGGCTGCCGTCGGCCAGCACCAGACGAATGCCAGCCAACGTGTGATAGGTGTTTTGCGCTGTACCGCAGCACATGCCGCTGGCATTGTTGGCGACGATGCCGCCGATTTTACAGGCATTGATCGACGCCGGGTCCGGGCCGATCTTGCGCCCGAACGGCGCCAGCCACGCGTTGGCCTGCGCGCCGATCACGCCCGGTTGCAGGCGGATTTGCGTACCTTGCCCGCGAATCTCGCGACCGTTCCAGTTATCCCCCAGCACGATCAACACCGAGTCGCTGATGGCCTGGCCGGACAGACTGGTGCCGGCGGCGCGGAAGGTCACAGGAACTTGATCCCGTTGCGCGAGTTTGAGCAGCGCGACTACCTCATCTTCCGACTCGACACGAATCACCAGTTTCGGAATCAGCCGGTAGAAACTGGCGTCGGTGCCAAAGGCCAACGTCGACAACGGATCGTCGAAACGTCGCTCCAGGGGAATCAGTTGCTGCGCATCTCGCAGGAAAGCCGCGGGTAGATTCATTGGTCCTCCAGGATCATGACCACGAGGTCTTTCGGACCGTGAGCGCCGTAGGCCAGGACCTGCTCGATGTCAGCGGTTTTTGACGGACCGGACACCAGCAGGGCGTTGGTTGGCATGCCTTGGGCCCACTCGAATTCCTGCTGCACTTGATAGAAGTTGTCGCGGATTTCACTGGCCTTGAGCAGGGCGAAATGCACGGGCGGCACCAGGCTCATCAGGCGCGGTTCTTCCCGCGTCGGCCAGAGAATCAGGCTACCTGTGGCGGCGATTGCGCCGAGGGTGCCGGTCAGGCTGGCCGGCGTGTCGTTGAACAGTTCGGTCTTCCATGCTTCAACCGGACGGTCGTAGGACTTGAGCGTTGGCAGATCAGGATTTTTCGCCCAGTGCTGAGTGACGCGTTGCCCGTGAGGCGTAGTCGGTGCAATCAACAAACTCGGCAACTGACGGTCCCGCAACAACTGAGCAAGCAACGAAGGCCAGCCTTCGCCGGACGTCAGGTGGATTTCGGTGTGCACCGCTTCCATCAGTTTGCGCAGCTGTGGGATGCGTTGCTCGGCCGTGTAGGTGTAGGGCGCTGTCACCAGTTCGACGTCGAATTCGTCAGGCACTGGTGTGGTCCCCGCGAGACTGTTCCGCAACTTGGCGAGGATATTTTGCTTGGCGCTCATCAGCGATCTCCCTGTTTGGCCAAATGCTCGCGGGCCATGTCATGCAGTGAGCGGGCAGCGGGTTTCGGTGCGCTGTGGTTTTGCGTCCAGGGACCGACGTTACTGGGTGCCAGTGCTCGCAATCGAGTGGCGAAGAAGCCGAACAGTCGATAAAGCGTGGGTGAGCTGTTGAGCTTCGCCCAGGCATTCCAGATAAACCGTTCTTTGCGCGAGTACTTGCTGCCCTGGCCGCGCATCACTTGATGAGGGCTGTCCGGGGCTTTGACGTTCTCTTCCCGTAGGCGACGCAGCAGCGCCGGGATCGGAATTTTTACCGGACAGACTTCACCGCAGGCGCCACACAGCGACGAGGCACTCGGGTGGTCCGGGACTTTCGCCAGGCCGACCATGTGCGGGGTGATGATTTTTCCGATAGGCCCAGGGTAAACCTCCCCATAGGCGTGGCCGCCGATTCGGGTGTAGACCGGGCAATGATTCATACAGGCGCCGCAGCGGATGCAGTTCAGGGTCTGACGCAATTCGCTGTCAGCGAAGGCCTGGCTGCGACCGTTGTCGAGCAATACCAGGTGCACTTCCTGAGGGCCGTCGAGTTCATGTTCCTTGCGCGGGCCGGAGATCATGTTGACGTAGGTGGTGATCGGCTGGCCGAGGGCTGAGCGGGTCAGCAGTGACAGCAGCGGCACCACATCGCGCAGGTTTTCCACGACTTTTTCGATGCCGGTGACGGCGATGTGCACCGGTGGCACGGTGGTGGTCATGCGCCCGTTGCCTTCGTTTTCCACCAGCAGCAAGGTGCCGGTTTCGGCCACGGCGAAGTTGACGCCGGAGACGCCGATGTCCGCTTCGAAGAATTTCTGCCGCAAGACCTTGCGACCGATCTGAATGAGTTGGTCAACGTCCTTGGTGTATTCCACGCCAAGTTTGTCGTGGAACAAGGACGCGACCTGGCCGGCATTCTTGTGGATCGCCGGCATAATAATGTGTGAAGGCTTCTCGTGGTCGAGCTGGACGATGTACTCGCCCATGTCCGATTCCAGGCATTCAATGCCCTGTTCAGCGAGGAAGTGATTCATTTCCATCTCTTCGCTGACCATCGATTTGCCCTTGATCACTTGCCGCCCCTCGTGAGCGCGGATGATCGAGAGGACGATGCCATTGGCTTCGTCCACCGTTTCCGCCCAGTGCACTGTCACACCGTTGCGGGTCAGGTTCTGTTCAAGCTGCTCGAGCAGGTCGGGCAACTTGGATAACGCACGGGCACGGACAGCATTGCCCAGCGCTCGCAAATGTTCTCTTTCGTGGGCATCGCTGAAGGACGCTGCCCGTTTGGTCATCAGCGAATCCATCGCCGTGCGAAAGTTATTTCGCAGCTGCTTGTCATCCAGCGCCTTGTGAGCGCGGATGCGAAAATCTTCTTCCACGGCAACCGTAGGAATAATCGCGGAAGCGTTCATAGAACACCTCCGGTTCGCTGCCAAAGGAAACTGGCCAGGTGTTGGCCGCGTAGCGCTTCCTTCTGTTTCTCCAACGAGCCGTTGATGTTCATCAGACAACCACAGTCGGCACTCAGTACCTTGTGCGCGCCGGATTCCTTCAACGACCGGGTCTTGTCAGCCACCATCGCGCCGGAAATGTCTGGCATACGGACGCTGAAAGTCCCACCGAAGCCACAGCATTCACTTTCATGGCTGTGGTCGACTCGTTCCACGTTACGCAGCTGCGCCAACAACTCGCGGCCATGCAAGTGGGTGTTCATCTCACGACGTGCCGAGCACGACGTGTGCAACGCTACTTTGACTGGCTCGCCACTGTCCTTGAGCTGCACCTTGCAGACAAACAACAGAAACTCGGCCAGTTCATAAGTCCGGGCAGCCAGCGCCTGAACCTGTTTCAGCGTATCCGGCTCGTCCTTGAACAAGTCGGCGTAGTGTTCGCGCAACATTCCGGCACACGATCCCGACGGCACCACCACCGGATAGTCCCCGGCAAACAGCGCCAGTTGCGAGCGTGCCACGGTCCTCGCCTGCTCGGTGTAACCCGAGGTGTAGGCCGGTTGTCCGCAGCAGCTTTGCCCCTGCGGATACTCGACACGAATGCCTTCGCGTTCCAGCAAGTGAATCGCGTCCATCCCGGCTTCGGGGTAGAACAAATCCACCACGCAGGTTCCGAACAGGTAGACCCGTGACGGTTTCTCGCTGGGGTATTGCCGAGGCTCGGGCAGTGGCGGGGCGACGCGGGTCGCATTCGGCACAGCGTTGTAAAAAAGCTCGCTCATCAGGCGTGTCTCCGGGTGGTCCCGGTTATCCGTCTGTCGAGGCTGCTGAAATATAGAGAGACAAGCTTTCAGCAGCCTTACAGACCGGGTTGTGAATAGCTGACGCCGGAATCGTGGTCCGGCGTCGGTTTTTGCTTTTTATCGTGTAGTACTTAGTGCACCAGCATGCCGGTGAACCAGTAGGCCTGAGCCAGGGTGATCAAACCGACGATCGTTGCAAAGAACAGGCTGTGCTTGAGGGTGAAACGGAACAGATCCGACTCCTTGCCCACCAGACCGGTCGCGGCGCAGGCGACGGCGATCGATTGTGGCGAGATCATCTTGCCGGTCACGCCACCGCTGGTGTTCGCCGCAACCAGCAATACATCGTTGACGCCGATCTGGTGCGCAGTGGTCGCTTGCAGCGAACTGAACAGTGCGTTGGACGAGGTATCGGAACCGGTCAGGAACACACCCAGCCAGCCGAGGAACGGCGAGAAGAACGGGAAGGCTGCGCCGGTGCCTGCCAGAACCAGCGCCATGGTCGAGGACATGCCCGAGTAGTTAGTGACGAAGGCAAAGGCGAGCACCATACCGATGGACAGAATCGGCCAGCGCAGCTCGTAGAAGGTCTCTTTCAAAGTGGTAAGACCAGTTTTGACATTGATCTTCAGTATCAGCATCGAGATCAGCGCGGAGAAGAAAATCGCCGTGCCGGTCGCGGAAATCGGGTCGAGTTTGAACACCGCCGGGATGGCGGTCGGGGCGGCCACGATCGGTGCGACCTTGATCACCATTTGGTCCAGGTGCGGGATTGCGAAGTTGAACACCCAGCTGTACATCGACCCGCCAGCGGCAAACATCGCCTTGAAGGGTTTCAAGGTCCAGATGGTCACCAGCACGGTGAGGATCAGGAACGGTGACCAGGCTTTGAGGATTTCACCGAAGCTGTAGGGCGAAGCCACGGTGCTGCGCGGCAGGCCGAAACCGCCAGCGCTGGCGCTCACCACAGACGCCGAGACGGCACCGACGATGTGTTGGCCTGCGGCGCGTTTGGGTTGCCAGACTTTCAGGAACAGTGTCAGGGAAATCAGGCTGACCAGGGCCGAGGTGATGTCCGGCAGTTCCGGGCCGATGAAGTTCGACGTGAAATATTGGGTGATGGCAAAGCTCAAGCCGGCCACCAGTGCTGCGGGCCAGGTTTCGCGAACGCCGCGCAGGCCATCCATCATGAACACCAGCCAGAACGGCACAAACAGCGACAGCAACGGCAGTTGGCGGCCCGTCATGGCGCCGATCTTGAACGCGTCGATACCCGTAACCTGCCCGGCGACAATGATCGGAATCCCCAGAGCGCCGAAGGCAACCGGTGCGGTGTTGGCGATCAGGCACAGACCCGCGGCGTACAACGGGTTGAAGCCCAGTCCTACCAACAGTGCGGCGGTAATCGCGACCGGCGCACCGAAACCGGCGGCACCTTCCAGGAAGGCGCCGAAGCAGAAGCCGATCAGCAGCACTTGCAGGCGCTGGTCGTCGGTAATCGACAGCACCGAGCTGCGGATCACTTCGAACTGACCACTCTTGACCGTCAGTTTGTAGAGGAATACCGCCGCCACGATGATCCATGCAATCGGCCACAGGCCGTAGGCGAAGCCATAGCCGGCGGCGGCGAAGGCCATGTCGACGGGCATCTGGAAGGCGAAGATCGCCACGGCAATGGACAAGGCCAGCGTGATGCTCCCGGCCACGTGTCCTTTGAGTCGGAACACGGCCAATGCCAGGAAGAAAAACACGATGGGGATAACGGCTGCGAGCGCGGACACGCCGAGACTGCCGAGCGGAGAATAGAGCTGTTGCCAGGTTTGCATATGGGGTGGCCCCTAATTGTTGTTGGTCAGGCACTGGTCAGCGTTCTTGGATAATTGGTAATACCAATTTACAATCGCTGTTGGCTAGGGTAAAAGCGTTGTAGGCGGCGTGTCAATTTGCCGCCCTAAAACTTTTGTCGAATGCGCGGTGCAGAAGTCATTTGGTCCGCTCGACCAAATGCCGTCTGGCAGGTGCTGACACAGCCCTGATAGGCCAGAATAGACACCCCGGCGAGCCGTCGGGATCGTGGAGAAATGAGTTATGGGGTTTGATCAGATTCGTCAGCGCCGTTTGTCTGACGATATTGTCGAGCAGCTCGAGGGGATGATTCTCGAGGGCACACTGAAGGCGGGTGAGCGCTTGCCGGCCGAACGCGCGTTGGCTGAGCAGTTCGGCGTGTCACGCCCCTCGTTGCGCGAAGCGATTCAGAAACTGGCGGCCAAAGGCTTGCTGGTCAGTCGCCAGGGAGGGGGCAATTATGTGGTGGAGTCGCTGGGGTCAACCTTCAGTGATCCGTTGCTGCATCTGCTGGAAAGCAACCCTGAAGCGCAGCGCGATCTGCTGGAATTTCGTCACACCCTGGAAGCCTCCTGTGCCTATTACGCAGCCATGCGTGCTACGGACGTTGATCGCGAGCGATTGACCGCGGCCTTCAACGAATTGCAGGACTGCTATACGCGTCACGACGAGGTAAGTCGGGCGGAAGAGGGCGCGGCGGATGCGAAATTCCACCTGGCCATTGCTGAGGCCAGTCACAACGCGGTGTTGCTGCACACCATTCGCGGGTTGTTCGATCTGCTCAAGCGTAACGTGGTGACCAACATCGGCGGGATGTACAAGCAGCGTACGGAAACCCGCGACATGCTGATCACGCAGCACCGGGAGTTGTACCTGGCGATTATTGAAGGAAGGGCCGAGCAGGCGCGGGAAGTCTCCAGTCGACACATTTTGTATGTGCAGGAAGTGCTGGAAGAAGTGCGTCAGGAAGTACAGCGCATGGCTCGGGCGGAGCGGCGCAAGGGGATGTAGTCAGTAAGTACTGTGGTGATTGTGCGATCGCCTTCGCGAGCAAGCCCGCTCCCACATTAGATCGATGTCCAGGCATCAATTTATGTCCAGACAAGGTCCAGTGTGGGAGCGGGCTTGCTCGCGAAGGCGGCTTCGGGCAGAAGGAAAATTAATCTTCCTTGCCCTTGTTGCGCACCGCGCGCTGCAACTCGCGACCGGCGTCGCGTTCGCGTTCGGTATCACGCTTGTCGTATTCCTTCTTGCCTTTACCCAGAGCGATCTCGCACTTGACCATGTGCTTGCTCCAGTACCAGGACAGGCACACACAGGCGTAACCTTTTTGCTGCACGGCCGTGGCCAGTTTTTCCAGCTCGCGCCGGTTGAGCAGCAACTTTCGGGTGCGGGTCGGATCAGCGATGACGTGGGTGCTGGCGGTCATCAGTGGCGTAATGTGGCTGCCGAGCAGCCAGGCTTCGCCATCCTTGAGCAGTACGTAACTGTCAACCAGTTGCAGCTTGCTTGCCCGCAGACTTTTTACTTCCCAGCCGGCCAGGACCAGACCAGCCTCGAACTTATGCTCGATGAAGTAATCGTGTCGCGCCTTTTTATTTTGCGCGATGGTCCCTGTTGGGTGTTTCTTCTGTTTAGCCATAGGGGCGGCATTATAGGGAGTTGCAAGCGAGTCGGCTACGGTATCGCTACGTGCTTGAGCAGGTTGATTGAATCCCGGACAATGCGGCCTCTTTTTTGAACGCTTGGGCGTGATAACGATGTCGACAGACAAGGTTTCTGTCCACGGCAGTTGGGCTAGCCGCTGGGTCTTCATACTCGCCGCGACCGGTTCGGCCGTGGGCCTGGGTAGTATCTGGAAATTCCCGTACATGGTCGGTGTCTACGGTGGTGGCGCCTTTGTGCTGATGTTCCTGGCCTGTATCGCGCTGATCGGTGTGCCGGTCATGCTGGCCGAAACCTTGATCGGCCGTCGTGCACGTCAAAGCCCGGCCAACGCCTTGAAGGTTTTGGCGCTGGAAGCCGGGCACTCGGGTAAATGGTCCTGGGGCGCATTCGCCGGGATGATCACGGCGTTGCTGATCCTGTCTTTCTATAGTGTGGTGGGCGGCTGGTCGCTGGATTACATCATCGATATGGGCCGTGGCGACTTCCAGGGTGCAACGCCCGACCAGGTTGGCGCTTACTTCGGCAATGTGATCGCTGATCCGTGGCGCCTGACACTTTGGCACACGATTTTCATGCTGCTGTCGGCCGTGGTGATCGCCAAAGGCGTGGTCGCGGGGCTGGAACGCAGCTTGCGAATCATGATGCCGCTGCTGTTTGTGATGGTGATTGTTCTGTTGGGTTACAGCATGACGACCGGGCATTTCATGGAAGGCGTGCATTTCATGTTCGACTTCCACCCGGAAAAAGTACTCGACGGCTTGCTGCCAGCCATGGGGCACGCGTTCTTTTCGCTGAGCGTGGGTGTCGGTTCGATCATGATCTACGGCGCTTATATGCCAAAGAACTCGTCGATTTCCGGCACCATCGTTGGCGTGGCACTGCTCGATACCTTCGTTTCCCTGGTGGCCGGTCTGGCATTGTTTCCGATTGTGTTCGCTGGCGGTTTGAACCCAAGCGAAGGTCCTGGCTTGATGTTCGTCAGCCTGCCCTTTGCGTTTGGTAACGTAGCGTTCGGCCAGTTGATGGGCGTAGTGTTCTTCGTGCTCGTAGCGATTGCAGCCTGGAGTTCGGCGATTTCCCTGCTTGAGCCGATGGTGGCTTACCTGGTTGAACGCACGAAAGTCAGCCGCGCCTGGGTGACTTTTTGGCTGGCCTTCATTTGCTGGTTTGTCGGTCTGGGCACGGTGTTTTCCTTCAATATCTGGAAGGAAGCCAAATTTTTCGTGAACGAAGGCGGGATTTTCCACCTCTATCAATGGGGCGCGGCCGGTGGCCTGGACTTCTTTGGTGTGATCGATTTCTTCACCTCGCGGATCATGTTGCCACTCGGTGGTTTGTGTTTCGTGGTGTTTGCAGGCTGGGTGATGGGCCGTGAAGCGGTACGCGACGAATTGTCGATCCGCAACCCTGCGTTGTTCGCCCTGTCCTTGTTCTTGATGCGCTATGTGGCGCCCATCGGCATTCTCGTAGTATTTGCCGCCCAGCTGTGGAAGTGACGCTGACATGACGACACACATTCAACGTTCGGCCCTGCTGCCGTATCCGGCGCAAGCGCTGTATGACCTGGTCAACGACGTGGCGCGTTACCCGGAATTTCTGCCGTGGTGCTCAACGGCGGAAGTCCTGGAGAGTTCTCCTGAGCATATGCGCGCTAGCGTCGGCGTGGCCAAGGGTGGCCTCAGCCAGCATTTCGTGACACGCAACACACTGGTGCCCGGGCATTCGATCGAGATGAACCTCGAGGAAGGCCCGTTCAATCAGTTGCATGGTGTCTGGGTGTTCAAGCCGTTGGGCGAGAAAGCCTGCAAGATCAGCCTGGACCTGTCGTTTGATTACGCCGGACCGATTGTCCGCGCGACCCTGGGGCCGTTGTTCAATCAGGCGGCCAATACGCTGGTGGATGCCTTCTGCCAGCGCGCCAAGCAGATGCATGGTTGAGGCCATGATCGACGTTGAGGTGGTGTATGCCGCCATAGATCGTCAGGTGCTTCTCTTGGTGACGGTTCCAGCAGGAGCAACCGTGCGGGCTGCTTTGCTGGCATCAGGCATTGGCGAGGCGTTTTCGGAGCTGGATCTGGCCAGTTGCCCGGTGGGGATCTTCGGTAAAGTGATCGCTGATCCGGACAAGTATCCTGTCCAGGCTGGAGATCGCATTGAGATATACCGGCCATTGCTGGCTGATCCGAAAGAAGTTCGTCGGTTGCGCGCAGCCAAGGCTGCTGAGGCCAAAAACCGGAGTCAGTGACTCGCTCAAATGCTGGACAATAAAAAACCCGGACATGCCGGGTTTTTTATTGCGTCGCAAATTATTGCGGCGAGGTTTCCAAAGGTTCTGGAGTCGGGACTGGAACGGTTTCTACACCGTCGACATCCTTCTGGATCTGGTCCAGCAACGAACCTGGCTTGACCGGTTTTTCTGGTTTCGGCTTCTCGGCGTTTTCTGTTGGCGCAGCAACTGTAGTGCCGCTGTCCTTGCCGAGAATGGCTTCGTCGCGGCTCACGCCTGGCATGAAATCACCAGAGAGGCTGACAAGCTGGTCATTTGGGTTGAAGATAACGCTAATGCGTTCCTGTTGGCGTTCGCCGCCACCCGGTTGCAGGCTGTACAGATAATCCCAGCGATCGGCATGGAACGTGTCAGTCAACAGAGGGTTGCCCATGATAAACCGTACTTGCTTGCGGGTCATTCCCGGGCGTAACTGGTCTATCATGTCCTGCGTGACGACATTGCCCTGCTGGATGTCGATTTTGTAAACCCCGGGGAATGAACAACCGGCGAGTGCGAGCAGTCCCACAAAGGTGAAACTGGTTAGCAAGAGCTTGGTGTTTTGCATCGGTGGGCGACTTCCACTATCTTGGCTGGGACAACGTAAACGCCGATCATACCCGCATTAAGAGAAGCTGCGAAGCAGCATCGCGAGAAAGCTGACCATGGTTGAAAATAGCGAACTACGCAAAGCCGGCCTCAAAGTGACCCTTCCACGGGTCAAGATTCTGCAAATGCTCGATTCCGCCGAGCAACGCCACATGAGTGCCGAGGACGTCTACAAGGCGCTGATGGAGGCTGGTGAGGACGTCGGTTTGGCCACGGTTTACCGTGTTCTGACCCAGTTCGAGGCAGCTGGCCTTGTGGTGCGGCACAACTTCGACGGAGGCCATGCGGTCTTCGAGCTGGACGACGGCAAGCATCACGACCATATGGTCAACGTCGAGACCAGTGAAGTGATCGAATTCTTCGACGAAGAAATCGAGCGACTGCAGAAGGCAATCGTCGACAAGTATGGCTTCGAGATGGTTGATCACAATCTTGTGCTGTACGTGCGCAAGAAAAAGTAAGCATGTCGCGCGAACTTAAGGTTCGCGAAACGAGCGAAGGCGACCCCAGGGTCGCCTTCGTGCTTTCTGCCGTTCTTAAATTTTGGCGGTGACGACCATTTTCCTGGCGTGAGCCAGAGATTCCTTTGTAAGGTCGATGCCTCCCAGCATTCGCGCCACTTCTTCGACACGATCGTTCTTGCTCAACTTGGCGACGGCTGTGTGAGTGGCATCTTCGCCGCGCACTTTGTGTACGAATAGATGTTGATGTCCCTGCGCAGCTACTTGCGGCAAGTGAGTTACCGTCAATACCTGCCCGCGCTCCCCAAGTCGACGCAGCAATTGGCCCACGATTTCGGCGGTCGGACCGCCAATGCCCACGTCCACTTCGTCGAACACCAGGGTCGGTACGCGGGAGGTCTGCGCGGTGATCACTTGAATCGCCAGGCTGATCCGTGACAATTCGCCGCCGGATGCCACTTTTGCCAGCGCTTTCAAAGGTTGGCCCGGGTTAGCACTCACCAGCAGCTCTACCTGCTCAAGACCATTGGGTAGCAGTTCATCACTACTATTGGGGCGCAGCTCGATAGTGAAGCGCCCACCAGGCATGCCCAGTCGCTGGATTTCATGCTCCACGGCGCTGGCCAGGCTGTTCGAGGCCTGATGGCGCAAATCGCTGAGCTCGCGAGCCTTTTCCTGATAGTGACGGGCATAAGAGGCCAGTTCATCGCTTAATCGCTCGATGGATTCGTCGTTGGCATTCAGGGTTTCGATTTCATCCAGCAAGCGCTGCTGCATCTCGGCCACTTCGGTGGGCTGGATGCGGTGTTTGCGCGCCATGGTATAGATCGCATCAAGGCGTTCTTCCAGGTATTGAAGACGCGCCGGATCGGCATCGAAGTTATCAAGGAAGCGGTTCAGTTCTCCCACGGCTTCTTCGACCTGGATCTGTGCACTGGTCAGCAGGCTGCTGGCTTCGCCCAGGGCTCCAATCGAATTGTTGACGCTCGAAAGGCGATTGAGGCTGGCGGTGAGGGCGTTCAGCACATTCCCGGAATCACTTTCGCTGCATTGTTCGACCACTTGCCGGCAAATGCCCAGCAGGGTTTCGGCGTTGGTCAGGTTCTTGTGTTCCTGCTCCAGCTGCTCCAGCTCACTTTCGCCGAGGCCGAGGTTTTCCAGCTCTTCGAGTTGATAACTGAGCAATTGATGGCGAGCACGTTGCTCATCGCCGGAATTGGAAAGGCGTTCCAACTCCTGGCGGGTCTGGCGCCAGCGTTGGGCGGCCAGGTGTACCTGGCGGGCAAGGTCTGTTGCACCCGCGTACTCGTCGAGCAGGCGGCGGTGCGTGTCGGTCTTGAGCAGGGATTGATGTTCATGCTGGCTGTGGATATCGATCAGCAGTTCACCCAGAGCCTTGAGGTCGCCGAGGGGGCAGGGCGTGCCGTTGATGTAGCCACGTGAGCGCCCTTCGGCGGTGATCACCCGGCGCAGAATGCACGGGCCGTCGCTCTCCAGGTCACGCTCGGCCAGCCAGGCACTGGCTTCCGGGATATCGACCAAATCGAAGGTTGCCAGGATATCGGCCTTGTCGGCACCGGGACGGACCACGCCGCTGTCGGCGCGATCGCCCAGGGTCAGGCCGAGGGCGTCGAGCATGATCGACTTGCCGGCGCCGGTTTCCCCGGTGATCACGCTCATTCCGCGATCGAGTTCGAGATCGAGATGTTCAACGATGGCGTAGTTATGTACGGACAGGTGCACCAGCATAAAGGCCGCTCCCAGGCTTTAGGTCTGGTTATTTATACAGTGTTTTGTTTCTGGCTGACAATGCCCTCCCTTAGCTCGATTTGCTTGATCCGACGAAATCCTTAGTGCACCAGGGAATGACAATGCAGCTGTTTTTTGTAGGGTTAATAAATAAGCGCCCCTTGAAGCTGAATTTTGCGGCCCCATATAGCTGGGCAGAAGCGCGAGTTGAGCTCGCGGACGATATTGAAAGGAGAAATCTATGGCTGACGAACAGACAGTGGATACGCAAAATCTAGACGCCGATCAGGCTGCCCAGGTCTCGGGTGATGAACTGGCGGCTCGTGTTCAAGTGCTCGAAGAGCAATTGGCTGGCGCTCATGATCAGGCTTTGCGTGTAGCGGCTGATCTGCAGAACGTCCGCCGTCGCGCCGAGCAGGATGTAGAAAAGGCTCACAAGTTCGCACTGGAGAAATTCGCCGGTGACTTGTTGCCGATCATCGACAGCCTGGAGCGCGGTCTGGAGTTGTCCAGCCCGGACGATGAAAGCATTCGTCCAATGCGCGAAGGCATCGAGCTGACCCTGAAAATGTTCCAGGACACCCTGAAGCGTTATCACCTGGAAGCGATCGATCCGCATGGCGAACCATTCAACGCCGTTCAGCATCAGGCAATGGCCATGCAGGAAAGCGCCGACGTCGAGCCGAACAGCGTGCTCAAGGTGTTCCAGAAGGGCTATCAGCTCAACGGTCGCCTGCTGCGCCCGGCCATGGTCGTGGTCAGCAAGGCGCCGGCACCGGTTTCGCCTTCGATTGACGAGCAGGCTTGAAATTAGCCGCAAGGCCCCCATTTAGAAGTCAAGCGTTTAAGTGCTACCGCAGATAGCCACCACTGCTGCGGCAACCAAATCCAAAGTTTCGGGAGAGTGAACATGGGCAAAATTATCGGTATCGACCTGGGGACTACCAACTCCTGCGTCTCCGTGCTTGAAAACGGCGTAGCCAAAGTTATTGAAAACGCTGAAGGCACGCGTACCACGCCGTCGATCATCGCTTACGCCAACGATGGCGAAATCCTCGTTGGTCAATCGGCCAAGCGTCAGGCTGTGACCAATCCGCACAACACCCTGTATGCGGTGAAGCGTCTGATCGGTCGTAAGTTCGACGAAGAAGTCGTACAGAAAGACATCAAGATGGTCCCGTACAAAATCGCCAAGGCTGATAACGGCGATGCGTGGGTTGAAGTGAACGGCCAGAAAATGTCGCCGCCACAAATCTCGGCTGAAATTCTGAAGAAAATGAAGAAGACCGCCGAAGACTACCTCGGCGAGCCAGTGACCGAAGCGGTAATCACCGTTCCGGCGTACTTCAACGACAGCCAGCGTCAAGCCACCAAAGACGCCGGCCGCATTGCGGGCCTGGACGTAAAACGTATCATCAACGAACCAACCGCAGCCGCTCTGGCTTACGGTATGGACAAGGCGAAGGGCGATCACACCGTGATCGTTTACGACTTGGGCGGCGGTACTTTCGACGTTTCCGTGATCGAAATCGCTGAAGTCGATGGCGAGCACCAGTTCGAAGTTCTGGCCACCAACGGTGACACGTTCCTGGGCGGTGAAGACTTTGACATTCGTCTGATCGACTACCTCGTTGACGAATTCAAGAAAGAAAGCGGCATGAACCTTAAGGGTGATCCGCTGGCCATGCAGCGCCTGAAAGAAGCCGCTGAAAAAGCCAAGATCGAACTGTCTTCGAGCAATTCGACCGACGTGAACCTGCCGTACATCACTGCAGACGCCACCGGTCCTAAGCACTTGAACGTGAAAATCTCCCGCGCCAAGCTCGAAGCGCTGGTAGAAGACCTGGTTCAGCGCACCATCGAACCTTGCCGCATCGCTCTGAAAGACTCTGGCATCGACATTGGCGCCATCAACGACGTGATCCTGGTCGGCGGTCAGACCCGTATGCCACTGGTTCAGAAGCTGGTGACCGAGTTCTTCGGTAAAGAAGCGCGTAAAGATGTGAACCCGGACGAAGCCGTTGCCATGGGTGCTGCTATCCAGGGCGCAGTATTGGCCGGTGACGTGAAAGACGTTCTGCTGCTGGACGTTAGCCCGCTGACCCTGGGTATCGAAACCATGGGTGGCGTGATGACCGCGCTGATCGAGAAAAACACCACGATTCCTACCAAGAAATCGCAAGTGTTCTCGACTGCCGACGACAACCAGGGCGCTGTGACCATTCACGTGTTGCAAGGTGAGCGTAAGCAAGCCGCTCAGAACAAGTCTTTGGGCAAGTTCGACCTGGCCGAGATTCCACCAGCTCCACGTGGCGTGCCACAAATTGAAGTGACCTTCGACATCGACGCCAACGGCATTCTGCACGTAGGCGCCAAAGACAAGGCTACCGGCAAGACTCAGTCGATCGTGATCAAGGCCAACTCCGGTCTGTCCGAGGAAGAGATTCAGCAGATGATTCGCGATGCTGAAGCCAACGTCGACGCAGATCGCCAGTTCGAAGAGCTGGCAACCGCTCGCAACCAGGGCGATGCGCTGGTTCACTCGACTCGCAAAATGGTCGCAGACGCTGGCGATAAAGTGACTGCTGAAGAGAAGACTGCAATCGAAGCTGCTGTTGTTGCGCTGGAAGCCGCTGTCAAAGGCGACGACAAGGCCGCGATCGAAGCCAAGGTTGAAGAACTGTCGAAAGTCTCCGCTCCAGTGGCGCAGAAGATGTACGCCGAGCAGGCTCAACCTGCTGAAGGTGCTGCACCGCAAGGCGAATCGGCTGAGAAGGCTGACGACGTCGTCGACGCTGAGTTCGAAGAAGTCAAAGACCACAAGTAAGTTGTTGGTCGGCCGGTTGACTGCCTTTAGGCGGTGACTGGTAGGATGTCGCCGCGCGGGGGCTTGCTCCCGCGTTGGCGTGTCTGGAGTTAGCGAATTTTTACAGCATGCGACAAAGGCGGAGTGAGTGGCTTGTTCGTTAGAGCAAGTTCGGATGCCTGGGCACCATAGCCAAGGCGCTGCGACGACTCATAGCTCGCTATGGGGAGGAGCGGCAACGCAGGGTTTGGTGTTCAGGCGCCGGAATTGCCTAACGAACAAGCCATTCAGTCCGCCCCCGTGTTGGCGGTATGGCCGGGAATGCTCCTGCTTTTCGAGCCGAAAGTACCGCATTGAATCAAAGACCAGGATCGTTGAATTGACGTGAGTTGGGTCCGGGCCTGTATTGGGGCTCAACGAGTTTGGCAAGGCTCAGGAGAGGTTTGCCGAACGTCCTTAAGAGTGCAAAGACTTATGGCAAAGCGTGACTATTACGAAGTGTTGGGTGTTGAGCGTGGCTCAAGCGAAGCAGACCTGAAAAAGGCCTACCGCCGCCTGGCGATGAAGCACCATCCAGACCGTAATCCCGATGACAAAGCGTCGGAAGATATGTTCAAGGAGGCCAACGAGGCCTACGAAGTCCTGTCCGACTCCAGCAAGCGAGCGGCGTACGACCAGTACGGTCATGCCGGTGTCGACCCAAGCATGGGTGGCGGCGGTGCCGGGTTTGGCGGTCAGAACTTCTCCGACATTTTTGGTGATGTCTTCAGTGACTTCTTCGGCGGCGGTCGCGGCGGTTCTCGTGGCGGCGCTCAGCGCGGCAGCGACCTGCGTTACACCCTGGAACTGAATCTGGAAGAAGCGGTGCGCGGTACGACCGTGAATATCCGTGTTCCGACATTGGTCAACTGCAAGCCGTGCGACGGTTCGGGTGCCAAGAAAGGCTCCTCGCCGATCACTTGCCCGACGTGTGGCGGTATCGGTCAAGTCCGTATGCAGCAGGGCTTTTTCTCGGTGCAGCAGACATGCCCGCGCTGCCATGGCCAGGGCAAGATCATTTCCGATCCTTGCGACTCGTGCGACGGTCAAGGTCGTGTCGAAGAGTACAAAACCCTCTCGGTGAAAGTGCCGGCTGGCGTTGATATCGGTGATCGAATTCGTCTGTCCGGCGAAGGCGAGGCGGGGGCTCAGGGTGGTCCGACTGGCGACCTTTACGTGGTGATCAACGTGCGTGAGCACGCGATCTTCCAGCGCGACGGCAAGCACCTGTTCTGCGAAGTGCCAATCAGCTTTGTCGATGCTGCGCTGGGTGGCGAGCTGGAGATTCCGACCCTTGATGGTCGAGTCAAACTGAAAATCCCTGAAGGCACTCAGACCGGCAAGCAGTTCCGTGTTCGCGGCAAGGGCGTTGCACCAGTGCGCGGCGGCGGTGCTGGTGACTTGATGTGTCGTGTGGCGGTCGAAACCCCGGTCAACCTGGGTCGTCGTCAGCGCGAATTGCTGGAAGAGTTCCGCAGTTCGCTGGCGGACGACAACAGCCATTCGCCTAAAACCACGGGTTGGTTCGAAGGCGTGAAGCGCTTCTTCGGCGATTTGTAAGGAGTCGGCATGCGACGTATAGCTGTGATGGGCGCTGCCGGGCGCATGGGCAAGATTCTGGTCGAGGCGGTGCAGCAACGCGCGCCGCTGACCGGGCTGACGGCAGCCATCGTACGCCCTGGCAGTACGCTGATTGGCGTGGACGCTGGTGAGCTGGCCTCGCTGGGACGTATCGGCGTTCCACTGTCCGGCAATCTGGACGCGGTGGCAGATGAGTTCGACGTGCTGATCGACTTCACGCTCCCGGAAGTCATGCTGAAAAACCTGGCGTTCTGCCGTAAGGCGGGCAAGGCCATGGTGATCGGCACGACTGGGCTGGACGCCGCGCAGAAGCAGCTGCTGGCCGAGGCCGGCAAGGATATTCCGATCGTGTTCGCCGCCAATTTCAGTGTCGGTGTAAACCTGTCGCTGAAGCTGCTCGACATGGCTGCTCGTGTGCTGGGTGATGACGCGGATATCGAGATCATCGAGGCTCATCATCGGCACAAGATCGATGCGCCTTCAGGTACGGCTCTGCGTATGGGTGAAGTCATCGCAAGCGCCCTGGATCGTGATCTGCAGAAGGTCGCGGTGTATGGTCGCGAAGGTCATACCGGTGTTCGCGAGCGTGAAACGATCGGCTTTGCCACTGTTCGCGGTGGTGATGTGGTTGGCGATCATACGGTGCTGTTCGCCTGTGAGGGTGAGCGCCTGGAGATCACGCATAAAGCGTCCAGTCGCATGACCTTCGCCAAGGGCGCGGTACGTGCTGCGTTGTGGCTGGATGGTCGTGAGCCGGGTCTTTACGACATGCAAGACGTACTCGATCTGCGTTAAGATGCGCCCGAAATCGGGTTCAAATCGTGAGTTTGAGCCCGGTTTTACTCCGCCAAGCGACGTCCTGTCGCATTCCCCGGCCTTTAAGGCTCATTGGCGGTAGACCAAAAATGCCTTTTTCTGTAAGCTACAGCTTTAGTGTGTCCACTAAAAGCGCGCAGAATTATTCGGTGAAGAAGCGGGGTGACGTGTCCATACGTCACTCCGCTTTTTTACAACCTGCGATCGCCCTTTCAGGCTTTATTTACGGGAGGTCTTCTTGACTAAGCCAGCCATACTCGCCCTTGCTGATGGCAGCATTTTTCGCGGCGAAGCCATTGGAGCCGACGGTCAAACCGTTGGTGAGGTGGTGTTCAACACCGCCATGACCGGCTATCAGGAAATCCTTACCGATCCTTCCTACGCCCAACAGATTGTTACCCTGACTTACCCGCACATCGGCAACACCGGCACCACGCCGGAAGACGCCGAGTCCAACCAAGTCTGGTCCGCTGGCCTGGTCATTCGTGACCTGCCGCTGGTTGCGAGCAACTGGCGTAACACGATGTCTCTGTCCGACTACCTGAAAGCCAACAACGTTGTGGCAATCGCCGGTATCGACACTCGCCGCCTGACGCGCATCCTGCGTGAAAAAGGCGCGCAGAACGGCTGCATCATGGCCGGTGACAACATTTCCGAAGAAGCCGCCATCGCCGCCGCCCAGGGTTTCCCTGGCCTCAAAGGCATGGACCTGGCGAAAGTCGTCAGCACCAAAGAGAAGTACGAGTGGCGCTCGACTGTCTGGGATTTGAAAACCGACAGCCACGCGACTATCGAAGCCTCCGAGCTGCCGTACCACGTGGTTGCC
Source organism: Pseudomonas sp. PDM25 (assembly GCF_019219045.1). Lineage (NCBI taxonomy): Bacteria > Pseudomonadati > Pseudomonadota > Gammaproteobacteria > Pseudomonadales > Pseudomonadaceae > Pseudomonas > Pseudomonas sp. PDM25. The sequence continues at coordinate 130,791 of NZ_JAHUWL010000012.1, read as the reverse complement.
TACGACTACGGCGTCAAGCTGAACATCCTGCGCATGCTGGTCGAGCGCGGTTGCCGCGTGACCGTAGTGCCTGCACAGACACCAGCAGCTGAAGCGCTGGCATTGAAGCCGGACGGCGTGTTCCTGTCCAACGGCCCTGGTGATCCGGAGCCTTGCGACTACGCGATCCAGGCGATCAAAGACGTGCTGGAAACCGATATTCCGGTGTTCGGTATCTGCCTCGGTCACCAACTGCTGGCCCTGGCCTCCGGCGCCAAGACCCTGAAAATGGGTCACGGTCACCACGGTGCCAACCACCCGGTCCAGGATCTGGATACCGGTGTGGTGATGATCACCAGCCAGAACCACGGTTTTGCGGTAGACGAAGCAACCTTGCCAGCCAACGTCCGGGCGATTCACAAATCGCTGTTCGACGGCACCCTGCAAGGTATCGAGCTTACCGACAAGAGCGCCTTCAGCTTCCAGGGTCACCCTGAAGCCAGCCCTGGCCCGAACGACGTAGCACCACTGTTTGATCGCTTCATCAATGAAATGGCCAAGCGACGCTAATCGCTCGCCGTGATGTAGCAAAGCTTGGGGGCGGTCCCGACACCGGTGGCCCCCTCAAGACTTCAAAGATTGAACAAGACGGCTTGCCGACTGACCTGCGGATTTGAGTGACAAACCCATGCCAAAACGTACAGACATTAAAAGCATCCTGATTCTCGGCGCTGGCCCTATCGTGATCGGCCAGGCCTGCGAATTCGACTACTCCGGCGCCCAGGCCTGTAAAGCCCTGCGCGAGGAGGGTTACCGCGTCATCCTGGTGAACTCCAACCCAGCGACCATCATGACCGACCCGGACATGGCCGACGCTACGTACATCGAGCCGATCAAGTGGCAGACCGTTGCCAAGATCATCGAGAAAGAGCGCCCGGACGCGCTGCTGCCAACCATGGGTGGCCAGACCGCTCTGAACTGCGCACTGGACCTGGAGCGCGAAGGCGTTCTGGAGAAGTTCGGCGTAGAGATGATCGGCGCCAACGCTGACACCATCGACAAGGCTGAAGACCGTTCGCGCTTCGACAAGGCGATGAAATCCATCGGCCTGGACTGCCCGCGTTCGGGTATCGCCCACAGCATGGAAGAGGCCAACGCGGTCCTCGAGAAGCTCGGCTTCCCGTGCATCATCCGTCCGTCTTTCACCATGGGCGGCACCGGTGGCGGTATCGCTTACAACCGTGAAGAGTTCGAAGAAATCTGCGCCCGCGGTCTCGACCTGTCGCCGACCAAAGAGCTGCTGATCGATGAATCCCTGATCGGCTGGAAAGAATATGAGATGGAGGTTGTCCGCGATAAGAAGGACAACTGCATCATCGTCTGCTCGATCGAAAACTTTGACCCGATGGGCGTGCACACCGGTGACTCGATCACCGTTGCTCCGGCACAAACCCTGACGGACAAGGAATACCAGATCATGCGTAACGCCTCGTTGGCGGTACTGCGTGAGATCGGCGTGGAAACCGGAGGCTCCAACGTTCAGTTCGGCATCTGCCCGGACACCGGCCGTATGGTCGTGATCGAGATGAACCCGCGTGTATCCCGCTCTTCGGCACTGGCCTCGAAAGCCACAGGTTTCCCGATTGCGCGTATCGCCGCCAAGCTGGCGATCGGCTACACCCTGGACGAGCTGCAGAACGAAATCACCGGCGGCGCTACTCCCGCATCTTTCGAGCCGTCCATCGACTACGTCGTCACCAAGCTGCCACGCTTCGCCTTCGAGAAATTCCCGAAAGCCGACGCACGCCTGACCACTCAAATGAAGTCGGTCGGTGAAGTCATGGCCATCGGCCGGACGTTCCAGGAATCTCTGCAGAAAGCCCTGCGCGGTCTGGAAGTGGGTGTTTGCGGTCTGGACGAGAAGCTCGACCTGAGCAACCCGGAAAGCATGAGCGTGCTCAAGCGCGAACTGACCGTGCCGGGTGCCGAGCGTATCTGGTACGTGGCTGACGCCTTCCGCGCCGGCCTGTCGGTCGAAGACATCTTCGGCATGAACATGATCGATCCGTGGTTCCTGGTGCAGATCGAAGATCTGATCAAGGAAGAAGAGAAGGTCAAGACCCTGGGTCTGGCCAGCATCGACCGCGACTTGATGTTCCGCCTCAAGCGCAAAGGCTTCTCCGACATGCGTCTGGCCAAGCTGCTGGGCGTGACCGAGAAAGCCCTGCGTCGCCACCGTCACAAGCTGGAGATCTTCCCGGTCTACAAGCGCGTTGACACCTGCGCAGCCGAGTTCGCCACCGACACCGCCTACATGTACTCGACTTACGAGGAAGAGTGCGAAGCCGCACCATCGGGCCGCGACAAGATCATGATCCTCGGCGGCGGTCCAAACCGTATCGGCCAGGGCATCGAGTTCGACTACTGCTGCGTACACGCGGCACTGGCCCTGCGCGAAGACGGTTACGAGACCATCATGGTCAACTGCAACCCGGAAACCGTTTCCACCGACTACGACACCTCCGATCGCCTGTACTTCGAGCCAGTGACCCTGGAAGACGTGCTGGAAATCTGCCGCGTCGAGAAGCCAAAAGGCGTGATCGTCCAGTACGGCGGCCAAACCCCGCTGAAACTGGCGCGTGCCCTGGAAGAAGCTGGCGTGCCGATCATCGGCACCAGCCCTGACGCAATTGACCGTGCCGAAGACCGTGAGCGCTTCCAGCAAATGGTTGAGCGCCTGAACCTGCGTCAGCCGCCAAACGCCACCGTGCGCAGCGAAGACGAAGCGATTCGTGCCGCCACCAAGATCGGTTACCCGCTGGTGGTGCGTCCGTCCTACGTATTGGGCGGCCGTGCGATGGAAATCGTCTACGAAGAAGAAGAGCTCAAGCGCTACCTGCGCGATGCGGTGAAAGTGTCCAACGACAGCCCGGTGCTGCTCGACCACTTCCTCAACTGCGCCATCGAAATGGACGTGGATGCGGTCTGCGACGGCACCGACGTGGTGATCGGCGCGATCATGCAGCACATCGAGCAGGCTGGCGTTCACTCCGGTGACTCCGCATGCTCCCTGCCGCCGTACTCGCTGCCTGCACACATCCAGGACGAGATGCGCGAACAGGTCAAGAAAATGGCCCTGGAACTGGGCGTTGTCGGCCTGATGAACGTTCAGTTGGCGCTGCAAGGCGAAGACATCTACGTCATCGAAGTCAACCCGCGCGCTTCCCGTACCGTACCGTTCGTGTCCAAGTGCATCGGTGTTTCCCTGGCAATGATCGCGGCTCGCGTGATGGCCGGTAAGACCCTGAAGGAAATCGGCTTCACCAAAGAAATCATTCCGAACTTCTACAGTGTGAAAGAGGCGGTGTTCCCATTCGCCAAATTCCCTGGCGTGGACCCGATCCTGGGCCCAGAGATGAAGTCCACCGGTGAAGTGATGGGCGTGGGCGACACCTTTGGCGAAGCATTCGCCAAGGCCCAGATGGGCGCCAGCGAAGTGCTGCCGACCGGCGGTACTGCGTTCATCAGCGTGCGTGACGACGACAAGCCACTGGTTGCAGGCGTGGCCCGAGATCTGATCAACTTGGGTTTCGAAGTGGTCGCCACTGCCGGTACTGCCAAGCTGATCGAAGCCGCAGGCCTGAAAGTGCGTCGTGTGAACAAGGTGACCGAAGGTCGTCCGCACGTGGTCGACATGATCAAGAACGACGAAGTCACTCTGATCATCAACACCACCGAAGGCCGTCAGTCGATCGCTGATTCCTATTCCATTCGTCGTAATGCCTTGCAGCACAAGATTTACTGCACCACAACTATTGCTGCTGGCGAAGCTATCTGCGAAGCGCTGAAGTTCGGTCCCGAGAAGACCGTGCGCCGCTTGCAGGATCTACACGCAGGATTGAAGGCATGATCAAGTACCCAATGACCGTCAAGGGCGCAAAGGCCCTGGAAGAAGAACACACTCACCTGACCAAGGTCGTCCGCCCGAAGCTCAGCCAGGACATCGGCACGGCCCGCGAGTTGGGTGACTTGAAGGAAAACGCCGAATACCACGCTGCTCGTGAGCAGCAAGGTATGGTTGAGGCGCGGATTCGTGACATTGAAGGCCGGATTCAGAATCAGGTCATCATTGATGTCACGACCATTCCTCACACCGGTAAAGTGATTTTCGGTACCACCGTTGAAATCGCCAATGTCGAGACTGACGAGCGCGTCACTTACCACATCGTGGGTGAGGATGAGGCTGACTTCAAACTCGGCAAGATTTCGGTCGGCTCGCCACTGGCCCGCGCCTTGATAGCCAAGGAAGAGGGTGATGTGGTTGCCGTGAAAACGCCTGGCGGCGTTATCGAGTACGAGATTGTCGAAGTACGCCACATCTAAACGCAGGCGCCCGCTACGTGCGGGTGCCATGCTTTGGCAGCTGACTCAGATGTTGTGGGTCGGCGGCCTGTGGCTGTTGCACATTGGTCTGCTGCCGGTGCTGGGCCGAATTGGTTTGGCACCGCTGCTGATCGACGAAATTGCAGGCATGCTTGATGCGCTGATGGTGGGGTTCGCCGCAGCGTGTGTGATTTTTCAGGCTTTGGTGCTGGTTCAGGCCGAGGGCCTTGCCAGTCTATGGCGCGATATTCGCGGGCAACTGCTGATGATGGCGCTGTATGCGTGTGCGATGTATGTCGCGGTGCGTATCGGCTGGCCGGATGCCGTGCGTTGGCAGGTGTTCAGCTATCTTGTTCTGGGGTTTTCCGGGCTGGTGCTGGTGTTGCAACCGGTGCCTGGATGGAGTGGCGGGGTGCGCGAAGCACACCCTTGACCCTTGTCATCACTTGAAGCGATGAACGTTCGACAGCTGCTTGTTGACGCTGAAGTTCTTGCGGTAAATCAGTGCCATCTTGCCGATGACCTGAACCAGGTCCGCTTTGCCGACCTTGCACAGTTCTGCAATGTTCGCCAGGCGCGACTCGCGATCGAGGATGTTGAGCTTGATTTTAATCAGCTCGTGATCCGCCAAAGCGCGTTCAAGTTCGGCTAACACACCTTCAGTCAAACCGTTGTCAGCCACAGTCAAAACTGGTTTCAGATGGTGGCCAATGGATTTGTACTGTTTCTTCTGCTCTTGAGTGAGCGGCATAATCTGACCCCTGCGTCTGATCTTGTAAAAAGCGGCGGCCAGTTTACCCGAGCGAGTACGGGACCGCCCAGTTAATCACGACCCGTTTTATTTTCGAGGTGGCCCGTGGCCCGTTCCAAGACAAGCCTTAAGTGGCTGCAAAGACATGTCAATGATCCCTATGTGAAGCAGGCGCAGAAGGATGGTTACCGCTCGCGTGCGAGTTACAAGCTTCTGGAGGTCCAGGAGAAATACAAGCTGATCCGTCCGGGTATGAGTGTTGTCGACCTGGGTGCGGCGCCCGGCGGCTGGTCGCAGGTCACTAGTCGGCTGATCGGTGGTCAGGGGCGTCTGATCGCCTCGGACATCCTGGAAATGGACAGCATTCCGGACGTGACTTTCATCCAGGGTGACTTCACCCAGGACGAAGTGCTCGCTCAGATCCTTGAAGCCGTGGGTAATTCGCAGGTGGACCTTGTGATTTCCGATATGGCCCCCAATATGAGTGGTACGCCTGAGGTGGACATGCCAAAAGCCATGTTTCTATGTGAGCTGGCTCTTGATCTGGCGGCCCGGATACTCAAGCCGGGTGGTAATTTCGTGATCAAGGTGTTTCAGGGCGAAGGGTTTGATGCTTACGTGAAGGACGCTCGTCAGAAATTCGACAAGGTCCAGATGATCAAGCCGGACTCTTCCCGTGGCAGTTCCCGCGAGCAATACATGCTGGCTTGGGGCTACCGCGGCCGTAGTGAGTAAATCGAGGTTTTTTTGCGGGTCGATAGGATTTTCGTATTTCGCCCCGTGAGCATTAGCGAATATTGTGTAGAAAGTGTTTCACAAAGGGTTACAGACGGCGCCTGCCAGAGTCGTAGGTAATGTAGTAAGTTAGGCCGGTGAATATCATGCGAAGCGCGCGCCATTAGCGGAGCTTGCTTCAGAGGGTAGTTAATTGAACGATATGGCAAAGAATCTGATCCTGTGGTTGATCATCGCGGCTGTCCTGGTGACAGTGATGAACAACTTCTCCAGCCCTAATGAGCCGCAGACCCTCAACTATTCCGACTTCATCCAGCAGGTCAAGGATGGCAAGGTCGAGCGCGTAGCAGTTGACGGCTACGTGATTACCGGCAAACGCAACGATGGCGACAGCTTCAAGACCATTCGTCCGGCCATCCAGGACAACGGTCTGATCGGCGACCTCGTGGACAACCATGTCGTAGTCGAAGGCAAGCAGCCTGAACAGCAAAGCATCTGGACTCAGCTCCTGGTCGCAAGCTTCCCGATCCTGGTGATCATCGCCGTATTCATGTTCTTCATGCGGCAGATGCAGGGCGGCGGCGGTGGAAAGGGCGGGCCAATGAGCTTCGGCAAGAGCAAGGCGCGCCTGCTCTCCGAAGATCAGGTGAAAACCACCTTGGGTGACGTTGCCGGTTGCGACGAAGCCAAGGAAGAGGTTGGTGAGTTGGTCGAGTTCCTGCGTGATCCGGGCAAATTCCAGCGTCTGGGCGGTCGCATTCCTCGCGGCGTGCTGATGGTGGGTCCTCCGGGTACCGGTAAAACCTTGCTGGCCAAGGCCATTGCCGGCGAAGCCAAAGTGCCGTTCTTCACCATTTCCGGTTCTGACTTCGTCGAAATGTTCGTCGGTGTCGGTGCCAGCCGTGTTCGCGACATGTTTGAACAGGCCAAGAAACACGCTCCATGCATTATCTTCATCGATGAAATCGACGCCGTCGGTCGCCACCGTGGCGCCGGCATGGGTGGCGGTCACGACGAGCGCGAGCAGACACTCAACCAGTTGCTGGTAGAGATGGACGGCTTTGAAATGAATGACGGCATTATCGTCATCGCTGCAACCAACCGTCCGGACGTACTGGACCCTGCGTTGCTGCGTCCGGGCCGTTTCGACCGTCAGGTTGTCGTCGGTCTGCCGGATATCCGTGGTCGCGAACAGATTCTCAAGGTCCACATGCGAAAAGTGCCAATGGGTGACGATGTCGCTCCGGCTGTGATCGCTCGTGGTACCCCTGGTTTTTCCGGTGCTGACCTGGCTAACCTGGTGAACGAAGCGTCGTTGTTCGCGGCCCGTGCCGGCAAGCGCATCGTCGAAATGAAAGAGTTCGAATTGGCCAAAGACAAGATCATGATGGGCGCCGAGCGCAAATCCATGGTCATGTCCGAGAAAGAGAAGCAGAACACCGCTTATCACGAAGCAGGTCACGCAATTGTTGGTCGTGTCGTGCCTGAGCATGATCCGGTCTACAAGGTGTCTATCATTCCTCGCGGTCGTGCGCTGGGTGTGACCATGTTCCTGCCGGAAGAAGATCGCTACAGCCTGTCCAAGCGTGCGTTGATCAGCCAGATCTGCTCGTTGTACGGCGGCCGTATTGCTGAAGAGATGACCCTGGGCTTCGATGGTGTGACCACCGGTGCGTCCAACGACATCATGCGTGCCAGCCAGATTGCACGGAACATGGTAACCAAGTGGGGCTTGTCGGAAAAACTCGGTCCGTTGATGTACGCAGAAGAAGAGGGTGAAGTGTTCCTCGGTCGCGGCGGTGGCGGTCAGGGTGCAAGCTTCTCCGGTGAGACCGCCAAGTTGATCGACTCCGAAGTGCGCAGCATCATTGATCAGTGCTACGGCACAGCCAAGCAGATCCTCACCGATAACCGTGACAAGCTCGACGCCATGGCTGATGCCTTGATGAAGTACGAAACGATCGATGCTGATCAGATCGACGACATCATGGCGGGGCGTACGCCTCGTGAGCCTCGCGACTGGTCGGGCGGCACCGGTACCTCCGGAACGCCTCCGGTGGTACAGGATCCGCGTCCGGAAACACCGATCGGCGGTCCGGCTGCTGACGTTTAAGGTTTGAAATGACTTCTGTTCAGTCCTCGACCCGGTTGCCTTGCGGCAATCGGGTTCTTGATTTAGCCCTGACGCACGTCATGGGTATTCTCAATGTCACTCCCGATTCCTTCTCTGATGGCGGCCAATATAGCCAGCTCGATGCGGCTTTGCGCCACGCTGAGGCTATGGTGGCGGCTGGCGCGACGTTGATTGATGTCGGTGGCGAATCGACCCGGCCGGGTGCCAGGGTGGTTTCACCGCTGGAAGAGCTTGAGCGCGTAGCTCCGGTCGTCGAGCGAATTCACCGAGAGCTGGATGTCATTATCTCGGTCGACACTTCCACGCCAGCTGTGATGCGCGAAGCCGCACGACTTGGCGCTGGGTTGATCAATGACGTGCGCTCGCTGCGGCGCGATGGCGCTCTGGATGCGGCCGCAGCCACTGGCCTGCCAGTCTGTCTGATGCATATGCTCGGTGAGCCGGGCGACATGCAGGACAATCCGCAGTATCAGGACGTCACGAAAGAGGTGGGCGAGTTCCTCGCTGAGCGCATGGCGCAGTGTGCGTCGGTAGGAATTACAGCGGACCGGGTCATCCTTGATCCGGGCTTTGGCTTCGCAAAAACCTTGCAGCACAATCTAAGCTTGTTCAAGCATATGGAAGCCTTGCATGCCTTGGGGCGGCCCCTGTTGGTCGGGGTTTCGCGAAAGAGCATGATAGGTCAGGCGTTGAATCGCCCGGTCGGAGAGCGCCTGTATGGCGGTCTGGCGCTCGCAGCGCTGGCTTCGGCCAAGGGGGCGCGTATATTGCGCGTCCATGATGTGGCCGAAACCGTCGATGTGGTGCGAATGATCGCCGCAGTGGAATCAGCCGAATAAGAATGATGGAGTACTTATGACTAAGAAATACTTTGGCACCGACGGCATTCGTGGTCGGGTCGGCGAATATCCGATTACTCCTGACTTCATGCTCAAGCTCGGCTGGGCTGCTGGTATGGCGTTCCGCAAAATGGGCGCCTGCAAGGTATTGGTGGGCAAGGACACTCGGATCTCTGGCTATATGTTCGAATCTGCGCTCGAGGCCGGACTTACTTCAGCAGGTGCCGATGTCATGCTTCTGGGGCCGATGCCGACACCGGCCATTGCCTACCTGACGCGTACCTTCCAGGCCGAAGCGGGCATCGTGATCAGTGCCTCGCACAACCCTCACGATGACAATGGCATCAAGTTTTTCTCCGGGAAGGGCACCAAGCTTCCTGATGAAGTCGAACATATGATCGAAGAGTTGCTCGACACCCCGATGACCGTGGTTGAGTCGAGCAAGATCGGCAAGGTATCGCGCATCAACGATGCTTCAGGCCGTTATATCGAATTCTGCAAAAGCAGCGTCCCGACCGGCACTAGCTTCGCGGGCATGAAGATCGTGATCGACTGCGCTCATGGCGCGACCTACAAGGTGGCGCCTAGTGTATTCCGTGAGCTGGGGGCCGATGTCGTTGTACTTTCTGCTCATCCTAACGGCCTGAACATCAATGAAAATTGCGGTTCGACCCATATGGAGCCGCTGCAAGCTGCCGTATTGGCCGAGCATGCTGATTTGGGTATCGCCTTTGACGGTGATGGTGATCGGGTTCAGATGGTCGATCATACCGGTGCTGTCGTCGACGGTGATGAGTTGCTGTTTATCATTGCTCGCGACCTGCATGTGCAAGGCAAGTTGCAGGGGGGGGTGGTCGGTACGCTGATGAGTAACCTGGGGTTGGAGCTCGCCCTGGCGGATCTGGCAATTCCTTTTGTGCGGGCTAATGTTGGCGACCGGTATGTAATCTCCGAGTTGCTGGAGCGCGATTGGCTGGTGGGTGGTGAAAATTCGGGCCACATTGTCTGCTTTAACCACACCACCACCGGTGACGCGATCATTGCTGCATTGCAGGTTTTGATGGCGTTGAAGGCCCGCTCCGAGGGGTTGGCGCAATCGCGTCAGGCGCTGCGCAAGTGCCCACAGGTGCTGATCAATGTGCGATTCGGCGGCGGCGCGAGCCCCCTCGATCATCCTGCGGTCAAAGAGGCCAGCGAGCGCGTTACCCAGGCCATGGCTGGTCGTGGGCGCGTGCTGTTGCGCAAGTCCGGGACGGAGCCGCTGGTGCGGGTCATGGTCGAAGGCGAGGACGAAACACAGGTTCGCGGCTACGCCGAAGAGCTGGCAAAACTGGTTACTGAAGTTTCTGCCTGATTTCGGCTTGCCAGCCTTGATTGTGTTGGGTAACATCTGCGCCCACTTTGACCGACGAGGTACAGCATGCGTCGCCCTATGGTAGCTGGTAACTGGAAGATGCACGGTACCCGCGCCAGCGTCGCTGAGCTGATCAATGGCCTTCGTCATCTGGCCTTGCCGAGCGATGTTGATGTAGCGGTATTCCCGCCTTGCTTGCATATCAATCAAGTGATTGATGGCCTGGAAGGAAAGTCGATTTCGGTCGGCGCGCAGAATTCTGCGGTGGAGTCCATGCAAGGTGCATTGACCGGTGAGATTTCGCCGAGTCAGTTGGTGGATGCAGGTTGTTCCCTGGTGCTTGTCGGGCACTCCGAGCGCCGCCAGATAATGGGCGAGCAGGACGGAATGCTGATTCGCAAGTTCGCAGCGGCACAGGCATGTGGCTTGATTCCGGTGTTGTGCGTAGGGGAAACCCTTGAAGAGCGCGAAGCTGGAAAAACTCTTGAGGTTGTCGGGCGTCAGCTAGGCAGTATCATTGAGGAGCTCGGTGTTGGTGCTTTTGCAAAGGCAGTAATCGCTTACGAGCCGGTCTGGGCCATTGGTACCGGGCTGACTGCTTCGCCGCAACAGGCGCAGGATGTGCATGCAGCCATTCGCGCTCAGTTGGCGGCAGAGAATTCTGAGGTCGCACAAGGTGTGCGGCTTCTATACGGCGGCAGCGTGAAGGCGGCCAATGCGGTCGAACTGTTCGGCATGCCGGATATCGATGGGGGGCTCATTGGTGGGGCTTCCCTGAATGCAGATGAGTTCGGTGCGATTTGTCGCGCCGCGGGAAACTGAAAAAATGCTGGAAACAGTCGTAGTCGTTTTTCATCTGCTGGGTGCGTTGGGCGTAGTTGCTCTGGTATTGCTGCAGCAGGGTAAAGGTGCGGATGCTGGCGCGTCTTTCGGAGCAGGTGCTTCAAATACTGTGTTCGGAAGCCAAGGTTCCTCTACCTTTCTTAGTAAGTTTACTGCTATACTTGCCGCCGGTTTCTTCATAACCAGCTTGGGGTTAGGTTACTTTGCTAAAGAGAAGGCTCATCAGCTGACTCAAGTAGGTTTGCCAAACCCGGCAGTGTTGGAAGTTCCAAAGCAACAACCGGCTTCTGATGATGTACCGGTGCTTCAAGAGCAAAAGTCGGCTACTCCAGCGACTGACGTGCCTCCAGCTCAAGAGCAAAAGTAAGAAGGGTTTCAAACGTAGTATTGCCGAGGTGGTGGAATTGGTAGACACGCAACCTTGAGGTGGTTGTGCCCATAGGGTGTAGGGGTTCGAGTCCCCTTCTCGGTACCAATTATCAGGAGAGCCCGCTGTTGCGGGCTTTCTTGTAGGTGGAAGGTTACATTGACCCTGTCAGGGATCGGTCGTATACTTCCGCCCCAGCTTTGTCGCGGGGTGGAGCAGTCTGGTAGCTCGTCGGGCTCATAACCCGAAGGTCGTCGGTTCAAATCCGGCCCCCGCAACCAGTTTAAGGAGCCCCTTTTAAGGGGCTTTTTGTTAGCTGGACACTTTCAACGCCGCTGTTCGACGGCGTTTCAAGGATGGGCGTTTCGCCCATTTTTTTATTTTGCACAGCATGCACATACATGCACGAGGGGGTTCAGGTGTCGAGCAAGCTAGAAGAGTTGCAGGCCTTGCTGGCCCCGGTGGTCGTGGCCCTAGGCTATGAATGCTGGGGTATTGAGTTTTCGGCTCAAGGTCGCCACTCAATGTTGCGCGTTTATATCGATAAAGAGGGCGGTGTGCTGGTGGACGATTGTGCCATTGTCAGCCGTCAGATCAGTGGTGTTCTGGATGTTGAAGATCCAATCGCCGTTGAATACACCCTTGAAGTTTCCTCGCCTGGCATGGAACGCCCGCTGTTCACTATTGAGCAGTTTGCAAAATTTGCCGGTGAACAAGTGAAGATCAAGCTGCGCTCGCCTTTTGAAGGCCGACGCAACTTTCAGGGCCTTCTGCGCGGTGTAGAAGAGCAGGACGTCGTGGTGCAGGTAGAAGACCATGAGTTCCTGTTGCCGATCGATATGATCGACAAGGCCAACATTATTCCCAGTTTTGACTGAGACGCGGATCCCGCGGATCCAATGGCTTGCGAAAGGCGAGGCGTACGATGAGCAAAGAAGTACTGCTGGTTGTTGAGTCGGTATCCAATGAAAAGGGCGTACCGGCAAACGTAATTTTTGAAGCGCTGGAGCTGGCTCTGGCCACTGCTACCAAAAAACGTTTTGAGGACGAAGTCGATCTGCGTGTGGAAATCAATCGCCACACCGGTGCTTACGAGACTTTCCGTCGCTGGACTGTTGTCGAAGAAGCAGACCTGGACGATCCGGCCATCGAAACCTGGCCGAGCAAGGTTGCAGAAACGCATCCTGGTGCTCAGGTTGGTGATGTAGTCGAAGAAAAGATCGAATCCATCGAGTTCGGCCGCATCGCTGCACAGACTGCCAAGCAAGTCATCGTGCAGAAAGTTCGCGAAGCCGAGCGCGCTCAAGTGGTTGATGCCTATCGCGAGCGCCTGGGAGAAATCATCTCCGGCACCGTGAAGAAAGTGACCCGCGACAACGTGATCGTCGACCTGGGCAACAACGCCGAAGCGTTGCTGGCTCGTGAAGACATCATTTCTCGCGAAACCTTCCGGGTTGGCGTGCGTCTGCGTGCGCTGCTCAAGGAAATCCGCACCGAGAACCGCGGCCCGCAGCTGATCCTGTCGCGTACTGCGCCGGAAATGCTGATCGAGTTGTTCCGCATCGAAGTGCCGGAAATCGCTGAAGGCCTGATCGAAGTAATGGCTGCGTCCCGTGATCCGGGTTCGCGCGCCAAGATCGCGGTCCGCTCCAAGGACAAACGCATCGACCCGCAAGGCGCTTGCATCGGTATGCGCGGTTCGCGCGTCCAGGCAGTGTCGGGTGAGTTGGGCGGTGAGCGTGTGGACATCGTCCTGTGGGACGACAACCCGGCTCAGTTTGTGATCAATGCAATGTCGCCGGCTGAAGTGGCGGCAATTATCGTTGACGAAGATGCCCATGCAATGGACATCGCCGTTGGCGCAGACAATCTGGCTCAGGCCATTGGTCGGGGTGGTCAGAACGTGCGTCTGGCTAGCCAGTTGACTGGCTGGACCCTGAACGTGATGACCGAATCGGACATCCAGGCTAAGCAGCAAGCAGAAACCGGCGACATCCTGCGCAACTTCATCGACGAGCTGGAAGTCGACGAAGACCTGGCACAGGTGCTGGTAGATGAAGGCTTTACCAGCCTGGAAGAGATTGCCTACGTACCGTTGGAAGAAATGCTCAACATCGACGGCTTTGACGAAGAAACCGTCAACGAGCTTCGCGCTCGCGCCAAGGATCGTTTGTTGACCAAAGCCATCGCTACTGAGGAAAAGCTGGCAGACGCCCATCCGGCCGAAGACCTGCTCTCGCTTGAGGGTATGGACAAGGATTTGGCGATGGAACTGGCGGTGCGCGGCGTAATTACCCGCGAAGACCTGGCCGAGCAGTCTATTGACGACCTGCTCGACATCGACGGCATTGACGATGATCGTGCCGGCAAGTTGATCATGGCCGCCCGAGCCCACTGGTTCGAGTAATTAGGCGCGGCCTGAGGAGAGAAGTGCATGACGCAAGTCACGGTGAAACAACTGGCCGATGAGGTCAAAACACCGGTAGAGCGCCTGTTGCAGCAGATGCGTGAGGCAGGTCTGCCGCACACCGCCGCCGAAGAACATGTGACTGACAGTGAGAAGCAATCTTTGCTGACTCACTTGAAAAGCAGCCACAAGGCGAAAGTGGAAGAACCACGCAAGATCACACTGCAGCGTAAAACCACCAGCACCCTGCGTGTTGCTGGCAGCAAAAGCATCAGTGTTGAAGTACGTAAAAAGAAAGTTTTCGTACAGCGCAGCCCGGAAGAAATCGAAGCCGAGCGCAAACGCGAACTGGAAGAACGTCGCGCAGTAGAAAATGCTGCACGTCAGAAGGCTGAAGAAGAAGCCAAGCGTCGCGCCGAAGAAGAAGCGCGTCGCCAGCCAGCTGCTGCGCAATCCGCTACTAACGACGCCGTTGCAGCACCTGCTGCAGTTGCCGAGCCAGTACGTGAAAGCGCGCCGGTTGTGGCTGCTGCACCAGCGCCGTCTGCCGATGTTCGCAACAAGCAGAACGAGCAGCGCCGTCCGGACAAACCACGTGCCGACGATAACAGTCGTCGTGGCAGTGGCGATGGTGAGCGCAAAAACGCTCCGCATCGTGCTTCGGTCAAAGAGAAAGCGCCTGCTCCACGCGTTGCCCCACGTACTACCGACGAAGAAAGCGATGGCTTCCGTCGTGGTGGTCGCGGCAAGGCCAAGCTGAAGAAGCGCAACGCTCACGGTTTCCAGAGCCCAACCGGCCCTGTAGTGCGCGAAGTGAAGATCGGCGAGACCATCACTGTTGGCGATCTCGCCCAGCAGATGTCGGTCAAGGCTGCTGAAATCATCAAGTTCATGTTCAAACTGGGTACTCCAGCGACCATCAACCAGGTACTGGATCAGGAAACTGCCCAACTGGTTGCTGAAGAGCTGGGCCACAAAGTGACCCTGGTCAGCGACACTGCCCTGGAAGATTCCCTGGCCGAGTCCCTGAAGTTTGAAGGTGAAGCGTTCTCCCGTGCTCCAGTCGTGACCGTAATGGGCCACGTTGACCACGGTAAGACCTCGCTGCTCGACTATATCCGTCGTGCCAAGGTAGCTGCTGGCGAAGCCGGCGGTATCACCCAGCACATCGGTGCGTACCACGTTGAAACTGATCGCGGCATGGTCACGTTCCTCGATACCCCGGGTCACGCTGCGTTTACCGCAATGCGTGCTCGTGGTGCCAAGGCGACTGACATCGTGATCCTGGTAGTTGCAGCGGACGACGGCGTGATGCCGCAGACCATTGAAGCTGTCCAGCACGCCAAGGCTGCCGGTGTTCCTCTGGTAGTTGCAGTGAACAAAATCGACAAGCCGGGCGCTGATCTCGATCGCATCCGTAGCGAACTGTCGGTTCACGGCGTGACTTCGGAAGAGTGGGGCGGTGACACTCCGTTCGTATCGGTTTCGGCGAAAGTCGGTACTGGCGTGGACGAGTTGCTTGAAGCTGTTCTGCTGCAAGCTGAAGTTCTGGAACTGAAAGCGACTCCTTCGGCTCCTGGTCGTGGCGTCGTGGTTGAATCGCGTCTCGACAAAGGTCGTGGCCCGGTTGCTACCGTTCTGGTTCAAGACGGCACCCTGCGCCAAGGCGACATGGTGCTGGTCGGTTCGAACTATGGCCGCGTTCGCGCCATGCTCGACGAGAACGGCAAGCCAATCAAAGAAGCCGGTCCTTCCATCCCTGTCGAGATTCTCGGCCTGGACGGTACCCCGGACGCTGGCGACGAGATGAGCGTAGTTGCTGACGAGAAGAAAGCCCGTGAAGTGGCTCTGTTCCGTCAAGGCAAGTTCCGCGAAGTCAAACTGGCCCGTGCTCACGCCGGCAAGCTTGAAAACATCTTCGAGAACATGGGTCAGGAAGAGAAGAAGACGCTCAACATCGTCCTCAAATCCGACGTCCGTGGTTCGCTGGAAGCGTTGAACGGTGCCTTGAACGGCCTGGGTAACGACGAAGTGCAAGTGCGTGTTGTCGGTGGCGGTGTCGGTGGTATCACCGAGTCCGACGCCAACCTGGCACTGGCCTCCAACGCTGTACTGTTCGGCTTCAACGTGCGTGCCGATGCTGGCGCTCGCAAGATCGTCGAGCAGGAAGGTCTGGATATGCGTTACTACAACGTGATCTACGACATCATCGAAGACGTCAAGAAAGCCCTCACCGGTATGCTGGGCAGCGATGTTCGCGAGAACATCCTGGGTACCGCTGAAGTGCGTGACGTGTTCCGTTCGCCGAAGTTTGGCGCGATCGCCGGTTGCATGGTTATCGAAGGTGTTGTTCACCGTAACCGTCCAATCCGTGTACTGCGTGAAGACATCGTTATCTTCGAAGGCGAGCTGGAATCCCTGCGCCGCTTCAAGGATGACGCTTCCGAAGTACGTGCCGGCATGGAATGCGGTATCGGCGTGAAGAGCTACAACGACGTCAAAGTCGGTGACAAGATCGAAGTCTTCGAGAAGGTTCAGGTTGCTCGCAGCCTCTAACTCGCGCACTTCAAGGGCCACGATGAGCCGCCGCATGCAGATGCGCAGCGCAGCGTCAGGACTCTAAACGCAACGCCCGGTCTGGCTTTTGTCAGGCCGGGCGTTTGCCGCTTTCAGACCCCATGGGTTTCACCGTGTGGCAGTAACAGGTAACAAGACATGGCAAAAGAATACAGCCGTACCCAACGTATCGGCGATCAGATGCAGCGTGAGCTGGCACAGCTGATCCGTCGTGAAGTCAAAGACCCGCGCGTCGGCCTGGTCACCATTACCGCTGTTGAAGTCAGCCGTGACGTCGGTCACGCCAAGATCTTCATCACCGTGATGGGGCAAGACAACGCTGAAGACATCGCGCAAAGCATCAAGGTGCTCAACTCCGCTGCCGGTTTCCTGCGCATGCAGTTGGCTCGCGAAATGAAGTTGCGCAGCGTTCCACAGTTGCACTTCCACTACGACGAAAGCGTCGTGCGTGGTGCTCATCTGTCGGCATTGATCGAACGTGCGGTAGCTGAAGACAATCAGCATCCGGTTGCGGCAGAAGCCGAAGACACCAAGGAGTAATCGGTGGCTCAGGTCAAACGTATCCGTCGTAACGTCAGCGGCATCATCCTGCTCGACAAGCCATTGGGGTTCACCTCCAATGCGGCGTTGCAGAAGGTTCGCTGGCTGCTGAACGCCGAGAAGGCCGGGCACACCGGCAGTCTCGACCCGCTGGCCACCGGCGTGTTGCCGTTGTGCTTCGGTGAGGCCACCAAGTTTTCGCAATACCTGCTCGATTCCGACAAGGGTTACGAAACCCTGGCGCAACTGGGCAAGACCACCACCACGGCCGATGCCGAGGGTGAAGTTTTGCTGGAGCGCCCGGTGACCGTTGGTCGCGCCGATGTCGAAGCGGTACTGCCAAAATTTCGTGGGCAAATCAGCCAGATACCGCCCATGTACTCGGCGCTCAAGCGTGATGGCCAGCCGTTGTACAAGCTGGCCCGGGCAGGTGAAGTAGTGGAGCGCGAACCGCGTTCTGTTACTATTACGCGCTTGGAATTACTGGCCTTTGAAGGTGATACTGCGCGGCTTGCAGTGGATTGCACCAAAGGTACCTATATCCGCACCCTGGTGGAGGATATCGGTGAGCAACTCGGTTGTGGCGCATACGTTGCTGAGCTGCGACGTACCCAGGCCGGGCCTTTCACGCTGGCACAGACAGTCACGCTGGAAGAGTTGGAAGCAGTACATGCCGAAGGCGGCAACGAAGCGGTCGACCGCTTTTTGATGCCTTCGGACAGCGGCCTGCTGGATTGGCCTCTGTTGCAGTTCTCGGAGCACAGCTCGTTCTACTGGCTTAACGGCCAACCGGTACGAGCCCCGGATGCACCGAAGTTCGGCATGGTACGGGTACAGGATCACAATGGTCGCTTCATCGGTATCGGTGAAGTGAGCGAAGACGGGCGCATCGCGCCGCGTCGACTGATTCGGTCAGAATGACCGGACGAGGGTGGCTGTTAACAGGCACGGTCACTACTCATTTTTAGATACAGGGATTTGTCCCTGGCCTGTTGAAACTGTTTTTTTGAAACAGTTTCCTGATAAAAGGATTGCCTCATGGCTCTCGACGTTCAAGAAAAAGCTCAAATCGTAGCTGACTACCAGCAAGCTGTTGGTGACACTGGTTCGCCAGAAGTGCAAGTTGCACTGCTGACCCACAACATCAACAAGCTGCAAGGTCACTTCAAGGCCAACGGTAAAGATCACCACTCCCGTCGTGGTCTGATCCGCATGGTAAACCAGCGTCGTAAGCTGCTGGACTACCTGAAAGGCAAGGATCTGGGCCGTTACCAGGCTCTGATCGGTCGCCTGGGTCTGCGTCGCTAATAAGCGATTGCGCTAGAGGTTGGTTGTCTGTCGTACGTCAGTGGGTTTCCCGCTGGCGCATGGCAGGCTCCCAGCCTCAAGTTTTATCTGGATACCTGCTTTACCTGGACAATGACAGTCGGGCCGATTCCCGGCGTTGCCCAAGAATTTCGCAAGAAGACAAGTTCCCCAAGAGCCACAAAAGAAGGTAGGACACCGTGAACCCGGTAATCAAAAAATTCCAGTTCGGTCAGTCGACCGTTACCCTCGAGACTGGCCGTATCGCCCGTCAGGCCTCCGGCGCAGTATTGGTCACCGTTGACGACGACGTCAGCGTATTGGTGACTGTGGTCGGCGCCAAGCAAGCCGATCCAGGCAAGGGCTTCTTCCCTCTGTCTGTTCACTACCAGGAAAAAACTTACGCTGCCGGTAAGATCCCTGGCGGTTTCTTCAAGCGTGAAGGCCGTCCTTCCGAGAAAGAAACCCTGACTTCCCGACTGATCGACCGTCCGATCCGTCCGCTGTTCCCAGAAGGTTTCATGAACGAAGTGCAGGTTGTCTGCACCGTTGTTTCCACCAGCAAGAAGACCGATCCGGACATCGCTGCGATGATCGGTACCTCGGCTGCGCTGGCCATCTCCGGCATCCCTTTCGATGGCCCGATCGGCGCTGCCCGCGTTGCGTTCCACGAAAGCACCGGCTACCTGCTGAACCCGACTTACGAACAACTGAAAGCGTCGAGCCTGGACATGGTCGTTGCCGGTACTTCGGAAGCCGTGTTGATGGTTGAATCGGAAGCCAAAGAGCTGACCGAAGACCAGATGCTGGGCGCGGTACTGTTTGCTCACGACGAGTTCCAGGTGGTGATCAACGCCGTTAAAGAACTGGCCGCTGAAGCTGCCAAGCCGACCTGGACCTGGGCTCCTGCGCCTGAAGCCACTGCTCTGCTGGGCGCTATCCGTGCCGAGTTCGGCGACGCGATCTCCCAGGCTTACACCATCACCATCAAGGCCGACCGTTACGCTCGTCTGGGCGAACTGAAAGACCAGGTGGTTGCCAAGCTGTCCGGCGAAGAAGGTCAACCGACTTCCGCTGAAGTCAAAGCTGCTTTCGGCGAAATCGAATACCGCACCGTTCGCGAAAACATCGTTAACGGCAAGCCACGTATCGACGGCCGCGACACCAAGACCGTACGTCCGCTGAACATCGAAGTTGGCGTTCTGCCGAAGACCCACGGTTCGGCTCTGTTCACCCGTGGCGAAACCCAGGCTCTGGTTGTTGCAACACTGGGCACCGCCCGTGACGCACAGCTGCTGGACACCCTGGAAGGCGAGAAAAAAGACCCGTTCATGCTGCACTACAACTTCCCTCCGTTCTCGGTAGGTGAGTGTGGTCGCATGGGTGGCGCTGGTCGTCGTGAAATCGGTCACGGCCGTCTGGCTCGTCGTTCGGTTCAGGCCATGCTGCCTGCTGCTGACGTGTTCCCGTACACCATCCGTGTTGTGTCGGAAATCACCGAGTCCAACGGTTCGAGCTCCATGGCTTCGGTCTGCGGCGCTTCCCTGGCTCTGATGGATGCCGGTGTTCCGATGAAGGCACCGGTTGCCGGTATCGCCATGGGTCTGGTTAAAGAAGGCGAGAAATTCGCCGTCCTGACCGACATCCTGGGTGACGAAGACCACTTGGGCGACATGGACTTCAAAGTAGCGGGTACCGCCAAAGGTGTGACCGCGCTGCAGATGGACATCAAGATCAAAGGCATCACCGAAGAAATCATGGAAATCGCTCTGGGCCAAGCCCTGGAAGCGCGCCTGAACATCCTCGGTCAGATGAACCAGATCATTGGCCAGTCGCGTACCGAGCTGTCGGAAAACGCTCCGACCATGATCGCGATGAAAATCGACACCGACAAAATCCGTGATGTCATCGGTAAAGGCGGCGCGACCATTCGTGCGATCTGTGAAGAGACCAAGGCTTCGATCGACATCGAAGACGACGGCTCGATCAAGATCTTCGGCGAAACCAAAGAAGCTGCTGAAGCTGCACGTCAGCGCGTTCTGGGCATCACCGCAGAAGCTGAAATCGGCAAGATCTACGTCGGTAAGGTTGAGCGCATCGTCGACTTCGGCGCATTCGTCAACATCCTGCCGGGCAAGGACGGTCTGGTTCACATCTCGATGCTGAGCGACGCTCGCGTAGAGAAAGTGACCGACATCCTGAAAGAAGGCCAGGAAGTGGAAGTACTGGTACTGGACGTGGACAACCGCGGCCGTATCAAGCTGTCCATCAAAGACGTAGCAGCAGCCAAGGCTTCGGGCGTTTAATCACTCCCCACGCCTGACCGCTTCAACGTTGTAAAAAATGCCCCGCAGTGAAAGCTGCGGGGCATTTTTTTGCCTGCGAAAAAATGATGCGAGCCATGAAGTTGCCTGACCCCAAAGTCAGTGCTAGGTTTAGCCCACTGCCCGTGTAGCTCAGTTGGTAGAGCAGCGCACTCGTAACGCGAAGGTCGCAGGTTCGATTCCTGTCTCGGGCACGAGCGACACGTTGTTTTCAGATGATCCCGAATGGTTCTGAAGGCCAGACAAACCGGGCTTCAAACGGTTTTTTTGCGTCAGAGAGATCCTTGATGATCCAGATCCATCTTCCATTCCTCAGATCAAAGAGAACGCCATGACCGTTAAAGAATTGACCCAAGAAGCCAGACACGCAGAAGCGCTGAAGAAGTATTTGCTGGATTCGCCCCAGCTAGCCGAAGAAATCAAGGACCTGCCCGCCGACGATCAGAAAGACCAGATCCAGTGGGCATTCGAGGATGAGGCAGAGTCCCAGGGCTTGCAGCCGTGGGAACTGACGCTCAAGTACACCTCAACGCCTGAAGAGTTCGAGGCTGCGCGCCTTGTTCTGCACAAGGAGGCTGCCGAGGTGTTGGGCGTCGAGTGGGAAGAGTACTGCGAGATGAATAATCTGGTGGTCTGACCTGTGGGAGCGGGCTTGCTCGCGAAAGCGGTGAGTCAGGCGACAATTGCGTCGACTGACACGCCCTCTTCGCGAGCAAGCCCGCTCCCACCTTTGAAACGGGCGTTTCTCAATCAAAGGCTCAGGCGCATCGACAGATCGACAGCCTTCACATCCTTGGTCATCGCACCAATCGAGATGTAATCCACCCCGGTCTCGGCGATCGGTAGCAGCGTGCTTTCGTTGATACCGCCGCTGGCCTCCAGTTTCGCCTGGCCTGCGTTCAGACGCACGGCTTCGCGCATGTCATCCAGACTCAATTCATCGAGCATGATGATGTCGGCACCGGCCGCCAGGGCTTCCTTCAGCTCGTCCAGGTTTTCCACTTCGATCTCCACCGGTTTGCCCGGGGCAATCTTGTGCGCGGCTTTGATGGCCTCCGGGATGCCACCGCAGGCGGCAATATGGTTTTCCTTGATCAGGAAGGCGTCGTACAGGCCGATGCGGTGGTTATGGCACCCGCCGCAGGTCACGGCGTACTTCTGCGCCAGGCGCAGCCCCGGCAAGGTTTTACGGGTGTCGAGCAACTTCACCTGAGTCTCGGCAACGTAATCCGCCAGGTACTGCGCGCGCGTGGCCACGCCAGACAGCAACTGCAGAAAGTTCAGTGCACTGCGTTCGCCCGTCAGTAGCGAGCGCGCCGGGCCTTCGAGGTGGAACAGCACCTGATTGGGTTTCACCCGCTCGCCATCGCGCACCTCCCAGTGCACCGCAACACGTGGGTCCAGTTGCCGAAACACTGCATCAACCCAGGCTGTGCCGCAGATGACGGCAGCGTCGCGGGTGATGATCGTGGCTTTGGCCAGGCGTTCGGCCGGGATCAGCTGAGCGGTGATGTCGCCGCTGCCGATGTCTTCGAGCAACGCACGGCGCACGTTGGCTTCGATTTCGGCGGTCAAATCGGCGAGACGTAGATTCGGCATAACGGACTCCACAAACAAAGTGGCCCGATTATAGGGCCATGAAGCTGGGCAACCCAAGGCATCAGAGGCGTTCCCATCGCTCTGTGACCTGCATTTGGTCGATTCGCCTGAGCAATTGGCACTCAGTCAGCGTTTGTCATAAGCGTCTATTTCAATGGGAAACGCAGAGTCTGCTGGTAGAGGGGACATCTTTTGCAAGATAATCCGCCTTGCTTTTGACGTCATGGCTTTGACGTGGATTTGGATTGACGACTTCGAAGACTCACCTTTTCAGGAGGCCTGAATGCACAACGACGGGAATGTAGTGCCTTTGCACAAGGTCGCTACCGACCAGGCGACTCTCTCGCCGCTCGCCCGCCTGCCTGTGATTCTGCTTCAGGTTCGCGACAAGGCCGCTCAACAGCTCAGGCATGGCTTGCAAGAACTGTTCGATAACGCCGACGACACGCTGTTCGAAATGGCCGACCGGGCCCGCAATGACGTCGAACAAAATCTCTTCTTCGAAGCCATGCGCGACTTGCGCCTCAAGCGCAAAAACATCGAACGCGGCTTTCTCGAGCAATTCTTCGCGGCTTTTGTCAGCCTTACCCAGTACGACATCGCTCAATCTGCCTTGCCCCAGACGTTGGCCTTCGACGCCTCGGTGGCGCTGCCCGATGACGACGTGGAGCGCAGCGTGGCAGTGGAGGCGATGGTCAGCAAAGTGCTGAACCGCGACGGCTTCGCCCTGGACCAACTGACCGCCCGACTCAGCGCACTGTTGGGCAGGGAACTGCTCGATCAGCACAATCCCATGGGGCCGGCGATGCTCTGCGAGTACTTTATGCAGGCCGGGCGCAACCTGGGGGTGGAGATCAAGGTCAAGCTGATCATCCTCAAACTGTTCGAGCGCTATGTGCTCAGGGATGCCAATCAGCTCTACACCGAAGCCAATCAGTTGCTGAGCGCCACCGGTGTTCTGCCTGACCTTAAGCCCGCGCCTGCGCGTCGTGCCACGGATCGTGTAGCGGCCAGCGTCGGAGCTGAACCCGCACAGGCCAACACTCGCGCCAGTGGCCCGCCGACCGACGACAGCGTGCAGGAAGTCTTCGCGGCGTTGCAGGAGTTGCTGCTTCACGTGCGTGGCAGTGTCGCGCCGACCCTTGAAGCCAGTGCCCAGACACAGCCGATTTCCACCCGTGATCTCATGCGCCTGCTCTCGCACTTGCAGCAATATGTGCCGGCGCCGGAAGCCCAGGACGACTTCGATCTGCGAAACCAGCTCGAACAACTGCTGACCCGGGTCAGCGTCAAAAGTGGCAAGTCACGCGTGGTCGGGGTGGCTGACGAAGACGTGATCAACCTGATCGCCATGCTCTTCGAATGTATCCTCGATGACCGCAACCTGCCGGATTCGCTCAAGGCGTTGATCGGCCGTTTGCAGATCCCGATGCTGAAAGTGGCGGTGATCGACAAGAGCTTCTTTAGCCGCAGCAGTCACCCGGCCCGACGCCTGCTCAATGAAATCGCCACCGCCGCCATGGGCTGGGGTGAGTGCGATGACCATGAACGCGACAGCCTGTATCTGCGCATCGAGCAAGTGGTGCAACGGTTGCTGAACGATTTTGTCGATGACCCGGCGGTCTTTTCCGAGTTGCTCGCGGATTTTCTCGCCTTCACCAGCGATGAGCGCCGTCGCAGTGAGCTGCTGGAGCAACGTACCCGTGACGCCGAAGAAGGCCGCGCCAGGACTGAGCTGGCCCGTCAGTGCGTCGAGCAGGTGCTGAACCAGGCCTTGTTGGGCAAAGTATTGCCGCAGCGGGTGGTGGTGTTTGTCCAGGAAGCGTGGAGCCAGGTGCTGCTGCTGACCTGTCTCAAGCACGGCGATCAGTCGGCCGAGTGGCACGCCGATGTGCAGTCCATGGAGCAATTGATCTGGAGCGTGCAACGTCATGATGAATCCGATGCGAGCCTGCGCTTGCTGGCACTGGTGCCTGGATTGCTCAAGTCGTTGCGCGACGGGCTGAGCAGTTCGGCCTTCGATCCGTTCGCCACCAGCGAATTTTTCAGTGAGCTCGAAGCCTTGCACGTTCAGCTGTTCGAACGACCAGGGCAAAAGCTTGAACGGCCTGTCGATACGCCGGTAATGGTCGAAGTGCGGCAGGAAGTCGTCCTGCGAACCGCCGACGAAGGTCCGGTCGATGCGGCGTCAGTGCGCTTGCCGGAAGACGATGCCGGCCTGCTTCAGGTCGATCAACTGCGCTTGGGGTGCTGGGTCGAGTTTCAGGAAGACGAAGAAAACACCCTTCGCTGCAAGCTGGCGGCGATCATTGAAGCCACCGGTAAGTACATTTTCGTCAACCGCACCGGGATGAAAGTGCTGGAGCGCAGCCGTACCGGTCTGGCACTGGAATTCCGTCGTGGCGCGGTGCGCGCGCTGGACGACACTTTGCTGTTCGACCGGGCGCTGGAGTCAGTGATCGGCACCCTGCGGCGCCTCAATCACGGCAAGTGATCGCGCCCCGAGGGTCTATCGCGGCATACTGGGCGCCTACACAGTCGTCGTTGAAGGAACCTGTATGCAGTTGGACCCCGCGAGCGGTTGGTGTCAGGGCGTAGATATTTGCCCCTCGCCCAACTTCAATGCGCGCCCCTCGGACGAAATTTCCCTGCTGGTGATCCACAACATCAGTTTGCCGCCTGCGCAATTCGCCACCGGCAAGGTGCAGGAATTTTTCCAGAATCGTCTGGATGTCACGGAGCACCCCTATTTTGAAGGGATCGCCGACCTGCGCGTGTCTGCGCACTTTCTGATCGAACGTGACGGCACCGTCACTCAGTTTGTCTCTTGTCTTGAGCGTGCCTGGCATGCCGGCGTCTCGAGTTTCGAAGGGCGGGAAACCTGTAACGATTTTTCCGTGGGCATTGAACTTGAAGGCACGGATGATCTGCCGTTCACCGATGCTCAGTATCAAGCGTTGACGACCCTGACCCGGCAGCTGCAAAGCGCGTTCACGGCCATTACCGCACAGCGCATTTGCGGGCATAGCGACATTGCACCCGGGCGTAAAACCGATCCTGGGCCTGCGTTCGACTGGGCACGCTATCGCGCCGCCCTGGCAAAAGAGGAACAACAATGAGTTTTCTGGTGTTGCTGTTGGCGGTCTGGATCGAGAAGTTCTCGGCCCTGCGTCATCGAATTCAGCGCGATGGTGGATGGGTTCGCGAGCTGAACAAGCTTGAGGTCAGTCCGCGTCTGGCGAAAAGTCCGTGGCTGATCCTGGTGATCCTGGTGTTGTTGCCGGTGGCACTGCTGGGTTTGCTGCTCCTGGTACTGGACCCGGTGGCTTACGGTCTGCTGGCGTTGCCGGTGCATCTGCTGGTGGTGATTTACAGTCTGGGCCGCGGTGATCTGCTGGCCGGTCTCGGGCCGTTTCGCGATGCCTGGCGCCGGGAAGACCTGCAAGCGGCCGCTCATGTGGCGAACCGCGACCTGGGTATTTGTGCCGATAGCGGCGAACAATTGCTGGAACGGGTCGAAGGGCATCTGCTGTGGGAGGCTTACCAGAGCTTTTTCGCGGTGATTTTCTGGTACTTCCTGCTGGGGCCGGTCGCAGCCCTGAGCTATCGACTGCTGGCCCTGGCCGAAGAACACGGGCAGACCCCGGCCGTGGTCGAGCGCGCCGCAAAACTGCGTCATGCGTTCGACTGGGTGCCGGTGCGTCTGCTGGCAGCGAGTTTTGCGTTGGTCGGCAACTTTGTCGCGGTCGGCCGGGTGATGCTGCACGAACTGCTGAACTGGAACATCAGCGCCGCCCAATTGATCGAGAAAGTCGGGCTGGTGGCCGGTGAAATCCCGGCGCCGGTGGTCGGGCCTGATGGCATCAACAGCCTCGACCGGATCTGGGAACTGCTGCTGCGCGCGGCGGTGCTCTGGTACGCCGGTTTTGCGCTGTGGACCGTCCTTCCGTAAGCACGCTGAACCCCTGTAGCTGTGTTGAGGGGATAAATCCCCTCGCCACAGGGATATCAATCGTCCCAAGTGGGCGTCTCGCCGTTAACCTTAAGTTACAAAACCTCCCGTCGATTTAGGCTATACAGAGACAGCGCCGAATAGTGGCTATCTGCTCTCGACCCGCGCCTGCGAATAAAAATAAGAAATCAAAGGGAGACTTCCAGTGAAGAGCTTGCTCTATCCCGCCGTGGCGCTGATGAACCGCCTGAGCTTTGGCATGAAGTTCAGCCTGATCAGCGTGCTGTTCCTTGTGCCGATGTTGGTGACCAACTTCTATCTGGTGCGCGATTCTTATCGAGAATTCCAGGGCACCCGGATCGAGCTGCAGAGCCTTGATCTACTGGGCAGCAGCCTGACGTTACGACGCGATCTGGAAACCCTGAACAACCTGGTGCAGATCAACGTCACCCTTGGTCAGTCCGGCAAGGCCGGCAATGTCGAGTCGCAGATCAGTACCGTGGGGCAAAATGTGCTGACCCGTTTGCAAGGGCTGACGGCGATGACCGCTGACCCTGAGCAAATCATGGTTTTCGATGGCAAGCGCGATGAAATGATCGCCGCGTTCAAGGCCCAGCAAACGGAAAACTCCCTGCAAAGCAAAAGCGCGATGATCGGCAAGTTGCTCGGTAACGCACAAATTTTCAGCCAGATTATCGCCAGTCAGGCCGGCCTCAGCCGCGACCCCCAGAGCGACATGCGCCAGCTGAGCGAACTCATTACCAATGTCACCCCGCCCGTGACCCAGCTTCTGGGCGAAGGCCGGGCGATGGGTTCTTTTTCGCTGGGGCAGGGCTTTCTCAACTCGGCATCGAGCACCCGTTTTGATGAGTTGCTGGCGCAGATCGAAAAACTGCAGGCCGAATATGCCCTGAAGTTACAGGACGCGCTGGGCTCCAGCAAAGCGGCACGGGAAACCCTGGCCGCTCAGGCCGATATCAGCAAGGCATCGTTGAAAAAGGCCAGTGAACTGTTCGAAGAGCAGGTCGTGATGGCCGACACGCTGGATGCGCCGTGGCAGGGGTTTTACGATCAAGTCACGGGCCTGATGGACCAGACCTACCAACTCAATGAAGCCACCCTGAAGTTTCTCGGCACCCAGTTGCAACAGCGACTGGAGCAGAACCGCACCCACATGGTCTTGCAGGCCATGGCGTTGTCGGTGGTGTTTGTGCTGATTTTTTACCTTTACGGCGGCTTCTACGCCTCGACCCGCACCACCCTCAAGCGTCTTGGCGCGGTGATGGACAAGGTCGCGGCCGGCGACATGACGGTGACCTTCAGCGCTAACAGCCGCGATGAACTGGGCGAGTTGGGCGAGGTGTTCAACGGCACCGTGAAGAAAATCCACGACCTGATCGAGCGGGTCGGCCAGACCGTCAGTGAGGTCGAGCGCCAGGCCGGGCAGGTGGAGAACGTTTCCGCCCAGAGCAACCAGGCGGTGGCGGGGCAGCGCACGCAGATCGAGCAGGTCGCCACGGCCATGAACCAGATGTCCGCGACGTCCCTTGAGGTGGCACGCAGTGCCGCGGCAGCGGTCAGCAGCGCTCATAGCGTCAACGATGAGACCATCAGCGGTCGCGGGCTGGTGGAATCCCAGCAGGGCAGCATCGCGGCACTGGCCAGTGAGATCGACCAGTCGGTGCTGGTGATCAACCAACTGGCCAGCGACAGCCAGTCCATCAGCCGTGTGCTGGAGGTGATCAAGAGCATCGCTGAACAGACCAACCTCTTGGCGCTCAACGCGGCCATCGAAGCCGCTCGGGCCGGTGAGCAGGGTCGTGGTTTTGCGGTAGTGGCGGACGAGGTCCGGACCCTGGCCAAGCGCACCCAGCAATCGACCGAGGAAATCGAGCAGATGATCGCCAAGCTGCACAGCGGTGTTGGCGCTGCGGTGAAGGCGATGGGGACCAGTCATCAAATGGCCAACGGCACGGTGGGGCAGTCGGAAAAGGTTCAGCAAGCGCTGGAAAACATCCTCGGTGCCGTCGGCATGATCGTCGATCAGAACCAGCAAATCGCCGCCGCAGTAGAGCAGCAGACCGCCGTGGCCCACGACATCGACCAGAATATTGTGGAAATCAACCGCGCCGGTGAGCGTACCGCCGAAGGTGCACACCAGACCGAGGATGCCAGTCGCGCATTGTCGGCTCAGGTGGTGGAGCTCAAGCAGCTGATCAGCGCGTTCCGGGTCTGAAACCACCCCGGCACACCTGTGGGAGCGAGCCTGCTCGCGAAAGCGGTCTGTCAGTCGACATCAATGTTGAGTGATAGACCGATTCGCGAGCAGGCTCGCTCCCACAGGTTTTTATGCTCCGTCTGTAGTATTTTTTCCCTTTGTTTGTGGCGTTTTTCCTGTTTTCCTCCACCGTCTGGTTTTTGGTCTTTAATGAAGGAAGATCAATCACTTGGACCCGCCCTGAGGAGGCTCGGTAATGTCAGCTGTAACGATTGGAATCCAGGGTCATTGCGCTCATTGCGGGAGCACACTCCTGCTCAAACCCTGGCAACTCAACGCCATTGCGATCAACGAAGCGTTCGCGTGTTCCCACTGCCAGAAAGCGCTACAACTGAACGATCCGAAACAGATCAAGCGCTTCAAGTCCCTCGACTCACTGGCATTGTTGCGGGCCAGCACATCGCTCATGGTTTGCACCGCGTTGCTGGTGGCGTTGGTGGCGGAATGGATCGGGATATTCAGCGTCGTGGAGCAGCTGAATTTTTCGCTGTTGGCGATTTTCGTCTACTTCGCCGTCATGCGGATTGCCCGGCACCGATACCACATGACGCTGACGCTGGAAGCCGCCAAGGCCCACGCCGACTGATTACCAGTTGAACAGCTCACAAGCGTTGGCCGTGCTGGCGGCGGCCAATTGTTCGGGGCTGATCGCCATGATCCCCGCCAGTGCCGAGCAGATGGCCGGCAGATGCGCCGGGCTGTTGCGTTGGCCGGGGAACATGGCGGGCGCCATGTCCGGAGAATCGGTTTCCAGTACCACCGATTCAAGCGGCAACTCGGCCAGCACACGATGCATGCGCAGGGCCTGAGGCCAGGTCGCGGCACCGCCCAGGCCCAGTTTGAAACCGAGCTTGATGTATTCGCGGGCTTCTTCTTTGCTGCCGGCGAAGGCGTGAATGATCCCCGCACGTTTCAAGCGAAACCGCTTGAGCGTGGCAATCACCGCCGCATGGCTGCGTCGCACATGAATCAGCGCCGGAAGATTGAAGTCCGCCGCCAGTTGCAGCTGCGCATCGAACAGTGCCTGTTGGCGTTCACGGTCCAGGGTTTCGATAAAGTAATCCAGACCGATCTCGCCCACCGCGCACAACTGCCGATGACCCGCCAACCGGGTCAGCCAATCACCCAGTTCGTGTAAGTCTTCAGGGCGATGATCATCCAGATACACCGGGTGCAGGCCGAACGCCGCATACAGGTCGGGATCGCTTTGCACCAGATCCCAGACCCGCTGCCAATTGCCCTGATATACCCCCAGCACCACCATCCGCCGCACTCCAAGAGCGCGGCTCTCGGCCAACAACGCCGTGCGATCCTCGTCGAAGTCCGGAAAATCCAGATGAGTGTGGCTGTCGATCAGCTCCACGGTTCAGTCCTGGCGAATACGCTGCTTGAAGGTCCGCGCGATGGCCTGCACGCCGGGTCGGTAATCCGATTGCTCGATGGCGGCGAGGGCCAGTTCCAGCGCTTTGTCGGCGATGAGCTGATGCTGCTGGGCCATGGCGTTGACCGGCAGCGGCAGGAAATCCAGCAACTGCGTGTCGCCAAAGGTGCCGAGGCGCAGCGGGCGGGTTTTGAGCGGGAAGTCGTGCAAGGCATCGAATACGCCCTGAAGCAGCACGTAGGACGTGGTCAGCAGCGCATCCGGCAAATGGCCCAGACGCTGTAGCAGTTCTTCCATCAACTGTTTGCCACATTCACGGCTGAACGACTCGCCGTGTTCGATCAGTACCTCGCCTTTGAACCCGTCCAACGCGTCTTTGAAACCGCCCGCCCGCTCCTGGCTGATGCTCAGTTCGGGGCGTGCGCCGATCAGTGCGATCTGTTTGGGCAGCGGGTCCAGTAGACTGCGGGTCAGTTGCAGGCTGGCCTCGCGGTCATCACTGATCACCGAACAGAAATGTTCAGGCTCCATGACCCGGTCGATCGCGATGATCGGAATGCCCTTGGCCTGCAATTGGCGGTAGCTGTCATCGCCGGACGGCAGGCAACTGGCAACGATCAATGCATCGCAGCGCCGGGCCCGGAACAGTTTCAGCAATTGCCGTTCGCTGTCTGGCGCATCGTCGGAACTGGCGATCAGCAGCTGATAGCCGCGAGCTCGGGCGCCTTGTTCCAGCAGTTTGGCGATGCGCGCGTAACTGGGGTTTTCCAGGTCCGGCAGAATGAAACCCAAGGTGCGGGTGTGCCGACTGCGCAGCCCGGCAGCTTGGGGGTTGGGCGTAAAGCCATGTTGTTCGACGACCGCGCGCACGCGCTCGACGGTGGCACTGCTGATACGTTGTTGTTCTGCCTTGCCATTGATGACGTAGCTGGCGGTGGTAACGGACACACCGGCCAACTGGGCGATATCACTGAGTTTCAACCCGGTTTTTCCTTGTTTTTTCGAGCTTGCCTCGACATTTTCGCCAATCCTACCCGATTAAGGCAGACGACCATCGTCGCGACGCATCCGACAATTGGACTTCAAGGATGAGACATTATCGAGTAACGTGCCAATCATTCTAGATTAAACGTTTCAGCAAGCGTATTTTCTACGTTATGGGCTCCTTTGCCGGTTCTGCCGCGAAACCGCCAAAAGTTGTGACTAAGGGCCTAAGCTGAATCATTCAAAACAATACCTGGCGTCACAAGACGCCAAAAAGGAGAAAGCATGCTCGAGCTCACCATAGAGCAGATATCCATGGGTCAATCGGCTGTGGATAAGTCCGCAGCGTTGCACCTGCTGGCGCAGCATCTGGTCACCGATGGCCTGGTGGCCGAGGGTTATCTCGCCGGATTGCAGGCGCGCGAAGCCCAGGGCTCGACCTTTCTCGGTCAAGGTATTGCCATCCCCCACGGTACGCCGGAAACCCGCGATCTGGTGTTTTCCACCGGCGTGCGACTGATGCAGTTCCCCGAAGGCGTGGACTGGGGCGACGGTCAGATCGTCTACCTGGCGATCGGTATTGCGGCCAAATCCGACGAACACCTGCGCTTGCTGCAATTGCTGACCCGTGCCCTCGGCGAAACCGACCTGGGCCAGGCGCTGCGCCGCGCCAGTTCCGCCGAAGCCTTGTTGAAACTGCTGCAAGGCGCGCCGCAAGAACTGGCGCTGGATGCCCAGATGATCGGCCTCGGTGTGTCGGCCGATGACTTCGAAGAGCTGGTCTGGCGCGGTGCGCGTTTGCTGCGTCAGGCCGATTGTGTGAGCAACGGTTTCTCTGCCGTGTTGCAGCAAGTCGACGCGCTGCCCCTGGGCGATGGCCTGTGGTGGTTGCACAGCGAGCAAACGGTCAAGCGTCCGGGCCTGGCCTTCGTTACGCCGGACAAACCCATGCGTTACCTCGGCCAGCCGCTCAGCGGACTGTTCTGCCTGGCCAGCCTCGGTGAGGCCCATCAGGCCTTGCTCGAACGCCTTTGTGCGTTGCTGATTGAAGGTCGCGGCCACGAATTGGGCCGCGCCACCAGCAGCCGTAAGGTTCTCGAAGTCCTGGGCGGTGAGCTGCCGGCGGATTGGCCGAGCGCTCGCATCGCCCTGGCCAACGCTCACGGCTTGCACGCGCGTCCGGCGAAGATCCTCGCGCAACTGGCGAAAAGTTTTGAAGGTGAAATCCGCGTACGCATCGTCGATGGCCTGGACAGCGCCGTGTCGGTGAAGAGTTTGAGCAAACTGCTCAGCCTCGGTGCCCGTCGCGGTCAGGTGCTGGAATTTGTCGCCGAACCGAGCATCGCCGCCGATGCCTTGCCAGCCTTGCTGGCCGCCATCGAAGAAGGCCTCGGTGAAGAAGTCGAGCCGCTGCCAGCCGTGAGCCAGCAGCGCGAAGTGATCGCCGATGTGGCCGAGGTAATCCTCGCGCCAGCCTCCGGCAGTCTGGTTCAGGCCATCGCCGCCGCTCCGGGCATCGCCATCGGCCCGGCGCACATTCAAGTGCTGCAAACCATTGATTACCCGCTGCGCGGCGAGTCTGCCGCGATCGAGCGCGAGCGTCTCCAACAGGCGTTGGCGGACGTGCGTCGCGACATCGAAGGCCTGATCGAACGCAGCAAGTCCAAGGCCATTCGCGAGATTTTCATCACCCACCAGGAAATGCTCGACGACCCGGAATTGACCGATGAAGTCGGCACCCGTCTCAAGCAGGGCGAAAGCGCCGAAGCGGCATGGATGGCGGTGATTGAAGCGGCGGCCAAACAACAGGAATCGCTGCAGGACGCCTTGCTCGCCGAGCGTGCCGCCGACTTGCGTGATATCGGCCGCCGAGTGCTGGCGCAACTGAGTGGCGTCGAAACCCCGAGCGAACCTGAGCAACCGTACATTCTGGTGATGGATGAAGTCGGTCCATCCGATGTCGCCCGCCTTGATCCGGCGCGCGTCGCCGGCATCCTCACCGCCCGTGGTGGTGCTACCGCGCACAGTGCGATTGTCGCCCGAGCCCTCGGTATTCCGGCGTTGGTCGGCGCCGGCCCGGCCGTGTTGCTGCTGGCACCGGGTACGCCGTTGCTGATTGATGGCCAACGCGGTCGCCTGCACGTGGACGCCGACGCGGCGACCTTGCAGCGTGCCACCGAAGAGCGCGATACCCGCGAGCAGCGTTTGAAAGCCGCCGCCGAACAACGCCATCAACCGGCACTGACCACTGACGGTCATGCAGTCGAAGTGTTCGCCAACATCGGCGAAAGCGCGGGCGTGACCAGCGCGGTGGAGCAGGGCGCCGAAGGCATTGGCCTGCTGCGCACCGAACTGATTTTCATGGCCCACTCGCAAGCGCCGGACGAGGCAACCCAGGAAGTCGAATACCGTCGCGTCCTTGATGGCCTGGCCGGTCGGCCGCTGGTGGTGCGCACCCTCGACGTTGGCGGTGACAAACCGCTGCCCTATTGGCCGATCGCCAAAGAAGAAAACCCGTTCCTCGGCGTGCGTGGTATTCGCCTGACTCTGCAACGTCCGCACATCATGGAAGCGCAATTGCGCGCGTTGCTCCGTGCGGCGGACAACCGTCCACTGCGGATCATGTTCCCCATGGTCGGCAGCGTCGACGAATGGCGCCAGGCCCGGGACATGACCGAACGTCTGCGTCTGGAAATTCCGGTTGCCGACTTGCAATTGGGGATCATGATTGAAGTGCCGTCGGCTGCATTGCTGGCGCCGGTGCTGGCCAAAGAGGTCGACTTCTTCAGCGTCGGCACCAATGACCTGACCCAATACACCCTGGCCATCGACCGTGGTCATCCAACCTTGTCGGCCCAGGCTGACGGTTTGCACCCGGCGGTGCTGCAACTGATCGACATCACCGTGCGCGCGGCGCATGCCCACGGCAAGTGGGTCGGCGTGTGCGGCGAGTTGGCGGCCGATCCGCTGGCGGTGCCAGTGCTGGTCGGTCTGGGTGTGGACGAGCTCAGCGTGTCGGGTCGCAGCATTGCCGAGGTCAAGGCGCGGGTTCGCGAACTCAGCCTGGCCCAGACCCAAATCCTTGCCCAACAGGCCCTGGCCGTGGGCAGCGCCAATGAAGTGCGCGCACTAGTGGAGGCCCTGTAATGGCCAAGATCCTGACCCTGACCCTCAACCCGGCGCTGGACCTCACGGTCCAGTTGCCGCTGCTTACCCCCGGCCAAGTCAACCGTAGCGACGAGATGCACACGCATGCCGCCGGTAAAGGCGTGAACGTGGCACAAGTGCTGGCGGACCTTGGGCATCAGCTCACGGTCAGCGGTTTCCTCGGGGAGGACAACCTTCAAGCGTTCGAAACCCTGTTCGCCAAACGCGGCTTTGTCGACGCGTTCATCCGTGTACCGGGGGAGACGCGCAGCAATATCAAACTGGCGGAAAGCGATGGGCGCATCACCGACATCAACGGCCCCGGCCCCTTGGTCAGTGAAGCCGCACAGCAGGCGTTGCTTGATCGACTTGATCAAATAGCGCCCGGTCATGACGCGGTCGTCGTTGCTGGCAGCCTGCCTCAAGGCATCAGTGCGCAATGGTTGCAGGCGTTGATTGTGCGTTTGAAAAATCTCGGTTTGAACGTGGCGCTGGACAGCAGTGGTGAAGCCTTGCGGGCCGCGCTCAATGCCGGTCCGTGGTTGATAAAACCGAACACCGAAGAGCTGGCCGACGTGATGGGCTGCGAGATGGTTTCGGTCGCGGCACAGGCTGAAGCCGCGAGCCGCTTGCATGCTCAAGGCATCGAGCACGTGGTGATCTCCGACGGCGCCGATGGCGTGAACTGGTTCAGTGTCGGCTCGGCGATGCATGCCACGCCGCCCAAGGTCAGTGTCGTCAGCACCGTGGGCGCTGGCGATTCGTTACTGGCCGGCATGCTCCACGGTCTACTCAGCGCCGACACGCCTGAACAGACCCTGCGCACCGCCACGGCGATTGCCGCGATGGCGGTCACCCAGATCGATTTCGGTATTGGCGACGCCACGCAGTTGGCGCGGCTCGAACAGGGCGTGCGCGTGCGCCCCCTGACAGAACAATAAGAGGGTTTGTCATGAAGTTAGCCATTGTTACGGCCTGCCCGAACGGCATGGTCACCAGTGTGCTGTGCGCCCGTTTGCTCGACGCGGCGGCCCAGCGTCAAGGCTGGAGCACCAGTGTCGAAGTCAACGATGCCGCGCACCCTGAACGCCAATTATCGGCGGCCACGATCGAGGCGGCCGAGTGGGTATTGCTGGTGACCAGCGCGCCGGTGGATATGTCGCGATTCGTCGGCAAGCGGGTGTTCCAGAGTACCCCGGCGCAAGCCCTGCAAGATGTTGAAGCGGTGCTGCGTCGCGGTGCTGAAGAGGCTCAGGTTTACGTCGCCCCCGAAGCTGTGGTCGAGCCTGCCGCCCTGGTGAAAAACGCTCCGCGTCTGGTCGCGATTACCGCGTGTCCGACCGGCGTCGCTCACACCTTCATGGCCGCTGAAGCCTTGCAGCAAGCGGCCAAGCGTCTGGGCTACGACCTGCAAGTGGAAACCCAGGGCTCGGTCGGTGCGCGCAACCCGTTGAGTGCAGAGGCGATTGCCGATGCGGACGTGGTGCTGCTGGCCTGCGATATCGAAGTCGCCACCGAGCGTTTTGCCGGCAAGAAGATTTACCGTTGCGGCACCGGCATCGCCCTCAAACAAGCCGAGGCGACGCTGAACAAAGCGTTGGCCGAAGGCACGCAGGAAACTGCTTCGAGCGGTGCCAAAGGCCCGGCCAAGCAAGAGAAAACCGGCGTCTACAAGCACCTGCTGACCGGCGTGTCGTTCATGCTGCCGATGGTGGTGGCGGGTGGTCTGATGATCGCCTTGTCGTTCGTCTTTGGCATCACCGCGTTCAAGGAACCGGGCACGCTTGCGGCGGCGCTGATGCAGATCGGCGGCGAGACCGCGTTCAAGTTGATGGTGCCGCTGCTGGCGGGTTACATCGCCTACTCGATCGCCGACCGTCCGGGCCTGGCTCCGGGGATGATTGGCGGTCTGTTGGCAAGCACTTTGGGCGCCGGTTTTATCGGCGGGATCATTGCCGGTTTCATCGCCGGTTACGCGGCGCAGGCGATCAACCGTTATGCGCGCTTGCCACAAAGTCTTGAGGCGCTCAAACCGATCCTGATCATCCCGTTGCTGGCGAGTCTGTTCACCGGTCTGGTGATGATCTACGTGGTCGGCAAACCGGTAGCCGGGATGCTCGAAGGGCTCACGCACTTCCTCGACAGCATGGGCACCACCAACGCGATTCTGCTCGGTGTATTGCTGGGCGGAATGATGTGCGTCGACCTTGGCGGGCCGATCAACAAAGCCGCGTATGCGTTCTCGGTGGGGCTGCTGGCGTCGCAAAGTTATGCACCGATGGCCGCGACCATGGCGGCCGGCATGGTGCCACCGATTGGCCTGGGCATCGCTACGATTATTGCGCGGCGCAAGTTCGCCCAGACCGAACGCGAGGCCGGTAAAGCGGCGTTGGTGTTGGGGCTGTGCTTCATCTCCGAAGGCGCGATTCCGTTTGCTGCGAAAGACCCGCTGCGGGTGATCCCGGCGAGCATTGCCGGTGGTGCGCTGACCGGTGCGTTGTCGATGTATTTCGGCTGCAAACTGATGGCGCCGCACGGCGGATTGTTCGTGCTGGCGATCCCGAATGCGATCAACCATGCGCTGCTGTATTTGCTGGCGATTGTGGCCGGGAGTTTGCTGACGGCGGTGGTTTATGCGGTGGTCAAGCGACCGGAAGTCGTTGAGCTGGCAATAGAGCCCGTCAGCGCCTGACACCTACCCCTTGTAGGAGCCGAGCTTGCTCGCGATAGCGGTGTATCAGTCACCATTTTCGGTGAATGTTAAACCGCTATCGCGAGCAAGCTCGGCTCCCACAAGGGATCTGCTGCACCGGCAGATTTCTGTGTCATGTCCGATAACGTCGTCATGCTTCATTTTTCTTTGAATCCCGGCAAGCCCTGAGCTGCACGCCATTCCTTGATTTTGCGTGTGATGCCTTCTGCCGAATCATCAGCTTCGTCTTCCGGGTAGAAGATCAAATCAGAGCCTGCGGGATGCCCACATATGGTGTTGAAGTGATGCACAAGCTTGTTCTCTTCCTCTTCGCTTTCATCGTTCCCCAGGATGCGTTGAAGCATCCCAATGAATTCTTCTTCTGTGTAATCTGAAACACTACTTTTTATGGTCATTGCCTGTCCTCCCGGTGAATTTCGACGTGCCGCTTCGGTGTAACTACTGAGAGATTGTCCACGTCATAAACTGCACCTCCATTCTTGATGTGCTCAATATGATGTATTTCGTAGCGAGCGTTTTCTCCGTTGTGTTCCGGCCTTTGGGCAAATGGTGCTTTGCCATTCAAGAGCTTGCTTCTGTTATTCGGTTTGAACTGGTTGAATAGCTCGGGATCATTTCCAACGGCAGTCCAAAATGCGGCCCTGAAAGTGTCGAAGTCTCTGAATTTTTGTCCTCGTAGCACATCAGCAATCCGCGTTGGAATGGGGGCGCCTAGCCCGGTGCCAGCCCCAGCAAGCCAAATCCCTGCCACATCCTCACCCACGCCCGTAACACCACCCGGCTCATACCGAGCGTTGAGCACGATGTAAATCGGCTCAAGCCCGGCATCCGCCGGAAACCAGATAATCGCATCCTGATACTCGGGCGGATGCTCCGGGTTCACCAGTATCTTGTTGGCCTGCTCGGTGGGTGGGTAGACCCAGATCGTCGGCAGCGGTGGGGCGCCTTCCAGGGCAGGGACCTTGGGGGCGTCGTCAGGATCTGCCGCGGGCGTCCAGGTCAGGCCGATGCCATTGCCGATATCGGCGACAAATTGCTCGCCTTCCTTTTTTGCCTTGATGACCGGGACAAACTCCCAGTCTTTTTTCCCGCCTGTGTAAAAGCCGTAAGCGTTGACTGAGCCATCCGGCAATGTCTTCACGTTGATGCGCACACGGGTTCGCCCCGCATCCAGCGCCGCGTATTGCTCGTTTTTGTAGAAGGCGCTGTCGGGTGAAAGGCTGGTGTTCGGCATTAATAGCGCAACTGTCCCGACCGCGGTACCAGTCGCCACAACGGCTGATCCTGTTAGTAGACGCAGTGCTAGCGAACCGCCGAGACGTTGGGCAATGGCACCGCCTGTTGCTGAGCCTCCCACCAGTTTCAAGGGAATCCCTTCGGCGGTGATTGCTGCGCCGGTGCCAAGCACGGCCCACAACCCGTAGTCAGCCAGTTTCTCGACGGGGACAAAACCGGCCGGGTTGTCGTGATTAATGACGCCGTCGGGGAGGTTGCAGCTTTTGGCGAATACGCAGCCTCGTGTGGCGAACTGTTTGCTCTGTTCGACATCTTTGAAGATGCGATCTTCATAAGCCTGTTGCCGGGCGAGCATGTCGTCGTAAGTCTTTTGCCTCGCCTCACGCTCGGCTAACTCAGTCGGGGTCATGTCTCGCAGGTAACGGTATCCAATGCCCGAGCCGCCGCCACCAGTGCTGTGTTCCCAGACTTGCGGGATGTCCTTGTCGCGTGGCATTGGCGTCCTTTTTCGCGTGTGTCCGGAGCAGCCTCGAACTTATCCAGGGCGCTCGGGTATTGGCGTTAGGACGTTTCCTAAAAGCGGCGCTGAAATTTCCTATTTCTTGGTGTTGCAGGGGTTTTGGTGGCGAGTCAGCATGACCGCGTTATCCTTCATCGCGGGCAAGCCACGCTCCCACAAGGGATTTGCGGTGTTGGTTAATTTTTGTGTCATGTCTGAGTCACACGTGCATGCTTAAGTTTTCCTTTTCAGGGAGAGCACCATGAGCGAATTCGACCTCGGCCGTCGTCGTGTCATACAAGCCGTCGGTGCCGGGCTGTTGTTGCCTGGCCTGGCACCGGCGGTGATTGCCTCGGTCAAGGATCGGCCGCAACTCACCGATGGCGTGCAGTCCGGCGACGTGCTGGGCGATCGGGCGATGATCTGGAGCCGATGTGATCGTCCGGCGCGCATGGTGGTGGAATGGGACACCCGCAGCCTG
The DNA here is from genome assembly GCF_019219045.1 of Pseudomonas sp. PDM25. Taxonomy (NCBI): domain Bacteria; kingdom Pseudomonadati; phylum Pseudomonadota; class Gammaproteobacteria; order Pseudomonadales; family Pseudomonadaceae; genus Pseudomonas; species Pseudomonas sp. PDM25. The sequence continues at coordinate 91,983 of NZ_JAHUWL010000012.1, read as the reverse complement.
TTCAGTAACCCCCGTCGTTTTGTCTCGCCATTGGCCGTGTCCGATACCGATTTCACTGCCCGGGTCGAACTCACTGGCCTGCCCGCCGACCAGGCGATTTTCTACCGCGTGCACTTCGAAGACGCCCAGAGCGGCGTCACCAGCGAACCCTGGTTCGGCCACTTGCGCAGCATGCCGCAAACCCGTCGCGACATCCGTTTCGTCTGGAGCGGCGACACCGCCGGTCAGGGTTTCGGGATCAATCCGGACATCGGCGGCATGCGCATCTACGAAGCCATGCGTTTGCGCCTGCCAGACTTCTTTATCCACAGCGGCGACACCATCTACGCCGACGGCCCGATACCTGCGCAGCTCACCACAGAGAGCGGCCGCGTGTGGCGCAACATCACCTCTGAAGCCAAGAGCAAAGTCGCCGAAACCCTCGACGACTATCGCGGCAATTACCGCTACAACCTGATGGACGAAAACATCCGCCGCTTCAACGCCGAGGTTCCGCAGATCTGGCAGTGGGACGACCATGAAGTGGTCAACAACTGGTCGCCGGGCAAGCAACTGGATGATCGCTATAAGAGCAAAGATATCCACAGCCTGGTCGGTCGCGCGCGTCAGGCCTGGCTCGAATACGCACCGATGCGGTTGCAGAGCGCCGATGGCGGCGGGCGGATTTATCGCAAGCTCGGTTATGGGCCATTGCTTGATGTGTTCGTGCTCGACATGCGCAGCTATCGCGGGGCCAATGATGACAACCTGGGCGCCGCTAAACCTTTCCTTGGCCGCGAACAACTGGACTGGCTCAAACTTGAGTTGAAGGCCTCCAAGGCCCAGTGGAAAGTCATTGCCGCCGACATGCCCATCGGCCTCGGCGTACCCGACGGTGAAGTCAGCCCCGGCGTGACGCGTTGGGAAGCGGTGGCCAACGGCGACCCGGGACCGGCTCAGGGCCGTGAACTGGAAATCGCCGAACTGCTGGGTTTCTTGCGGGCGCAGCAGGTACGCAATTTTGTCTGGCTGACGGCGGATGTGCATTACTGCGCCGCGCACCATTACCACCCGGACCGTGCGGCGTTTCAGGATTTCGAACCGTTCTGGGAGTTTGTCGCCGGGCCTTTGAATGCGGGGAGTTTCGGGCCTGATTCGCTGGATAAGACCTTTGGTCCCGAGGTGGTGTTCGAGAAAGCACCACCGGCACAGAACACCTCGCCGTTTGCCGGGTTTCAGTTTTTTGGTGAGGTGAATATTGATGGGCAGACGGGGGAGATGAGTGTGGTGTTGCGGGATCTGGATGGGGTTGGGGTGTTTGAGCAGAAAGTGCAACCGGTGTAGGGGGAGGTATTGTTCCATCGGTTTCTTTAGTTTAAATCCCCCGTTATATAGCTAATCAGTATATTTGCCTGTCATTTTTTACAGGTGTTTTTTGGCGGGTTTTATATAGGCTGAACCCAAAATCAACCGGGTAACAGCTGATGAAACTTATTCGTGCACAACAAAGATCAATATGGACGGCCGTTGTATCGCTGGTCCTCTGTACGCTTTTTCTTACGGCCTGCAAAGATGCCAATGAAACCAACGCTGGTTTGTGTAATGGGAATTGGGGTATGGTCGGCGCTTATTATTGCGATATTATCCCTATAGGACGAGCGGAAGTGCTTTGTGTTTTTGTGGGGAAGGATAATGATCGTAATGGTGCATATAAAAGTGGTACTAGCGATCAATGTATCGTTGATGGCCCGGAAAATATGGCGCCCATTGATTGCAACGAGATGTGCCGTCTGAACAATAATTGTTCGAAAGTTCAATGCCTAAGTGCTGAAAAGATCGAAGAGCTCAATAAGCGGCTAAGTAAACGATCAACAGGCAGCGATCTATTAAAGTCACCTTGAGTTTTTATTTGAGCAGGCTTCTATCCTGACGCCATGTTGTTAACGTGACGTCAGGATGTTTATCGAATGCTTTGTGGATTCAGTATACGTCCCGCCGATAACGGCCTTGCTCGATCAACCGGTCGACCTCTGCAATTCCGAGTATTTCGTTGAGCACGTGATCCACGCCTGAAGCCATCCCTTGCAAGCTGCCGCAGATGTAAATGACCGCACCCTCGGCCAGCCATTTTTTCAACTCGCCCGCCGATTCGCGCAGTCGATCCTGCACGTAGATCTTCTCGGCCTGATCCCGCGAGAACGCCAGGTCCAGCCGCTCCAGATCCCCCGAAATCAACCACTCCTCAAGCTCATCACGACACAAGTAGTCATGCTCGCGATTGCGTTCGCCGAACAACAGCCAATGACGTTGCTGGCCATCGGCGATCCGCGCCTTGAGCAAACTGCGCAGCCCGGCCAGGCCGGTGCCATTGCCCAGCAGGATCATCGGCAGCGGTTCGACCGGCAGATGGAAACCGCTGTTGCGCCGCACGCGCAGGCTGATGGTGCCGCCCACCGGGGCGTGTTCGGTCAGCCAGCCGGAGCCGACACCCAGGCTGCCGTCGGGATGCAGTTCCTGGCGCACGATCAGTTCGAGGATGCCATCGGCGGCGATCGAGGCGATGGAGTACTCGCGCATGGCCAGGGGCACCAGCGCGTCCACCAGCGCCTGGGCATGCAGGCCGACCAGGTGAGCTCTGTTTTCCGGCAGTTGTCGACTGGCGAGGGCTTGCTCCAGTGGTTGCGACAGGCCATCGAGCGCAACCGTGGCCCGACCGTCAATGCCCAGGCCATCGAGGAAATGTTCGATCGCCCACGGACAATTGCGCGGCAATACTTCCACCAGGTCACCGGCCAGCCAGCTGCTGGTGGTGGGGGCGGTGAGACCGAGCAGGTAAACGCCTGAACCGCTGCTGTCAGGATTGAGCAGCTCACGGCGGGTCAGGTTCCAGTTGTCATAGCTTGGCGCTTGCCAGGTGTCCACGGGTGCCTGTCCGGTCAGCAGGCCCAGTTGCTGCTGCCAGTGACGCAAGGCGTAAGGGTCGCCGCTGTCGACCTCTACCGGCGCGAACAGGGTCTTGCCGCCGTGCTTGCCGAGCCACGTGTGCAAGCGTCGAGCGAATCCGCAGAAGTGCTGATACTGCCGATCACCGAGGCCGAGCACGGCGTAGTTCAGGCTTTCCAGGCTCAACGTACGGCCCAGCACTTTGCGCTCAAACCCTCGGGCGCTGTCCGGCGCTTCGCCGTCGCCGAAGGTGCTGACGACGAACAACGCATTGCTGGACTCACGCAAGTCTTGCTCGCTGACGTCCGCCAGCGGCTGAACTTTCACCGGCAGGCCCGCAGCCTGCAATTGCCCGGCGGTCTGCCACGCCAGTTGCTCGGCAAAGCCGCTCTGGCTGGCAAAGCCGATCAGCCATGCCGGTGCGTCATTGTCCGGTTGTGCGAGCCCTTTGCGGGCATCCTTGATCTGTTTTTTCTTGCTGCGACGATCGAGGTACAACAACCAGCCAGTGACGAAAAACAACGGCATCGTCAGCGCGCTGATCGTCAGGATGATCCGCCCGATGATTCCGAAATAGCTGCCGACGTGCAGCGCGTAAATGCTGGTCAGCAGTTGTGCCTTGAGGCTCTTGTCGCTGTAGCGATCATGCCGCGCGACGATACCGGTCGCCGGGTCCAGCGTGATCTGGTTCAGCGCCCGGTCGTGGGGCGAGCTGTTCAACAGGTAGAACACGGTGGCCGGTTGTCCGGCCACGGGCGGCATGCGGATGTTGTAGGCGCTCAGTGCCGGGCCGGCAGCGCTGTAGATGCTGCTCCACATCGCGGCGTAATCGGCGGTGGGGGCCGGGCCGCTTGGCGCAGGGCCGCGACCGCTGCGGGCGCGCTCGTTCTGCGGTGAGTCGGAAAGCAATCGGGTCAGGCCCTTGTTGTACCACTCATAGGACCAGGACAACCCGGTGAACGCGGCCAGGAGGTAAAACACCAGGCACCAGGTACCGGCCACCGAGTGCAGATCCCAGTTGAAGCTGCGGCCTTTTTTCTTCCAGTCGAGGATCAGCCAGGCACGCCAGCTTTTCCACTGACGCGGCCACCGCAGGTACAGGCCGGACAGGCAGAAGAACAGCAGAATCAGCGTGCACGCGCCGGTGATTTGCCGACCGGTATCGCCCATGGCAAGGAACCGGTGCAGTTGCAGCATCAGGCCGAAGAAATCCTGGCCAGTGGCGTCGCCCACGAACTCGGCGGTGTACGGGTCGAAGTAGCGCATCTGCCCACGTCGTTCGCCCGGTGGCGGGGTAAAGATCACCCGCGCGGCGTTACCGCTGTCGGTCTCGACCCAGAGCATCGAGACTTTCTTGCCGGAGGCGCCTTCGATTTTTTCCACCAGTTCGGCGGGCGGCAGGACGCCGGCGACCTGCTTCTCGACCTGCAACACAGATGGGTTCAGCGCGCGCAGGATTTCGTCCTGAAACGACACCGTCGCCCCGGTGATGCCCATCAGGGCCAGGACCAGTCCGGCGCTGATGCCGAAAAACCAGTGCAACTGGAACAGGGTTTTCTTCAACACGTCACTCGCCTTGTTCGTTCAAAAATAATGATCACGGCGCGCATTATGCCGTGGGTTGTCGAGAAACATTCTTTATTACGCACAAAAGCCCCGTTCATAGAGATGAACGAGGCCTGTCGCTGATTTCAGCTTCCATTCTCAACTGTAGGAGCACAGCTTGCTCGCGATGACGGTGTGTCAGCCAACATCAATGTTGAATGTGCCGGCGTCATCGCGAGCAGGCTCCCACAGGATCAGAAGTGGAAGTTGGCGCTCAACAGGGCGGTACGACCCGCCGCCACGTGGGCGTAGTGCGTCTGGAACACCTGGTCGAAGTAACGCTTGTCGGTCAGGTTCTGCACGTTGAGTTGCAAGTCGACGTTTTTGGTCAGGGCGTAGCTGGCCATTGCGTCGTAGCGCCAGTAGGACGGGATCTCCACCGAGTTGGCGATGTTGCCGAACTGCGAGTCGACGAACGTGGCACCGGCGCCGACGGTCAACTTGTCCGGCACCAGGTCGTAGGTCGACCAGAACGTGAAGTTGTTCCGTGGGGTACTTGGCATGTGATTGCCTTCATCGACGGCGAGGGTGGTTTTGACCACTTCGCTTTCCATGTAGGTGTAGCCGCCGAAGACTCTCCAGTTACGGGTCAGCTTGCCGCTGTAGCTCAGTTCCAGACCATTTACCTGCTGCTCGCCGTCCAGCACTTGCGTGGTGGCGCCATCCGGATCGTTCATGCGCGCGTTGGTTTTTTCGGTGCGGAACAGTGCTGCGGTCAGCGACAAGTCGTCACCGAAGAAGTCCCACTTGGTACCGATCTCGTAGTTGCGGTTTTTTTCCGGGTCCAGATCACTGTTGTTCGCCGCCAGTTCCAGGCCACCGTTGCCGCTGGTTTCACCAGACGGGTTGCTGGAGGTGGAGTAGGCCGCGTAGATGCTGCCGTTAGGCAACGGGTTGTAGACCACGCCGATCTGGTAGTTGACCAGGTCGCTGGTGTTCTCACGGGAGAAGTCGTTCGCTGGCGCGGTGCTGCTGGCGTTGGCGTGGCCGCTGGATTTGACCTGGTAGTTGTCGTAACGCAGGCCCAGGTTCAGGGACCATTGCTCGTTGAATTTCAGTGTGTCGAACACGTAGGCCGCAGCGGTTTTGGTGTCGGTGTCGGTGAACGCGGCGCTGTCGGTGATCGAGCCGTTCCAGTGATCCCCTGGCGTCGGGTTCTGCAGGCTGGTGCAGTCGCCGGAGTTGAACAGGGCGCGGTTGCAGCGGGTGCCGCTGGCGGTCGAGGTCAGGATGTACGGGCGGTTGTGGGTATCTTGATAGGAAAACTCAAGGCCGGTAACCAGGCTGTGCTCGATGGCGCCGGTGTTGAACCTGGCGCTCAGGTCGGTCTGGTTGATCCAGCCGCTGGACGTCGAGTTACGGCTTTTCGCGCCGCGATACACGCTGCCAAGCGCCGCGTTGCCCTTGCTGTCGTCCGGGTTGGTGACGATGTAATCGAGCGTCGAACGGGACATGCGGAAGCTGTTCGACACGGTCAGGTCATCATTCAGATCGTGTTCGATCTTGATGGTGCCGCTGTCGTTGCTGGTCTGGCGATAGTCGCGACTGGTGAGGCCGTAGAAGTTGTCACGATCGACATGCACAGGTTTATCGACGTTGTACTTGCTGCGGTTGGGGCTCAAGGTCAACGGGAGGCCGTAGTCGGGCATGTCGTCGGTTTCGACGTGGTAGTAGCCGACGGTCAGGCGAGTGTCGGTACCCAGGCCGAACGCGAAGGAAGGTGCCACGCCCCAACGGCTGACATCCACAGCATCACGGCCGGCGACGTTGGCTTCGTGTTTCATCAGGTTCAGACGAAAGGCCGAGGTGTCGGTCATCTGCTGGTTCAGGTCGAGGGTGGTGCGCTTGGTCTGGTCCGAGCCCCAGGTGAAGCCGCCGTTGTAGGAGTTGCCCAGTTTGGCGGTCTTGCTCACCAGGTTCAGGCTGCCACCGGTGGAACCGGCGCCGGTGAAGGCTGACCCCGGGCCCTTGCTGACTTCGATCGATTCTATGTCGAAGATCTCGCGGCTCTGGGAGGCCGGGTCGCGCATGCCGTCGATAAACACGTCGCTTTCGGCGTTGAAGCCGCGAATGATCGGACGATCGCCGGCCGGGTTGCCGCCCTCACCGGCACCGAAAGTGATGCCCGGTGTGGTGCGCAGCGCGTCGACCAGGCTGGTGGCGCCCGTGTCGCGAATCACTTGTTGTGGAATCACGGTGACGCTTTTCGGCGTTTCGCGCAGCGGCGCGGTGTATTTCTTGTTGGCCGAGGTATCAGTCTTGTAGGAAGTCTCATCCTGGGCTTCGCCGTTGATAGCGGTAGCGCCCAGGGAAATCACGTTGCTCGGTGCTTTTTCGTCGATCTTTTCAGCCGCGAAAGCCATGTGGCCCGCAGAGCTGGCAGTGATCGCCACGCCAATTGCAGACGCGAGCAAGCGCGGTGAACTGACCGGTAATTGTGGTTGTTGGCGTGACATGAGAATTCCCCTCCCCAAGGATTTGAGGTCGCGGAATATAGGGTAAACAGGTATTTGTATCAATTGCGAAACGTTACTATTCGCGACAAATTTACATTCTTTACAATTTGTCCTTACGGTTTCGAGTGTCTCGTTCGTCGTAGGGGTTTTACAGAGTCAATAAGAATCAATACCATTGGCGCCCCTTTGCCTTCAGGTGTCATCCCATGCTGCTGCACATTCCCGGCGTGTTCGCGAAAGAAGAAGTGCAGCGCATCCGCGAGGCTCTGGAGCAGGCAGATTGGGCCGACGGCAAGATCACCGCCGGCTACCAGTCGGCCAAGGCCAAGCACAATTTGCAACTGCCTGAAGGTCACCCGCTGGCCAAGGAAGTCGGCGCGGCGATGCTGGAACGGCTGTGGAAAAATCCGCTGTTCATGTCGGCTGCGTTGCCGCACAAAGTCTTCCCTCCGTTGCTGAACTGTTACACGGCCGGCGGCAGTTTTGACTTTCACATCGACAACGCCGTGCGCCAGCCCAAGGGCAGCATCGAGCGGGTGCGCACCGATTTGTCGGCCACTCTGTTCTTCAGCGAACCGGCCGACTACGACGGCGGCGAGCTGGAAATCCAGGACACCTTCGGCGCCCAACGGGTGAAATTGCCCGCCGGCGACATGGTTCTGTACCCCGGCACCAGCCTGCACAAGGTCAACGCCGTGACGCGCGGTACTCGCTACGCTTCGTTCTTCTGGACCCAAAGCCTGGTCCGCGAAGACAGCCAGCGCGCCTTGCTGTTCGAGATGGACGGGGCGATCCAGCAACTGACCCAGGACATGCCCGACCACCCTTCGCTGATTCGCCTCACCGGCACGTATCACAACCTGTTGCGTCGCTGGGTCGAGGTATGAGTTATCAACTGCGCCGCCAGGAAGTCCTCGACGGTGATCGTCTAAAAGCCATGCTCGAGGAAAGCCCGGCGCGCGCTGCGCAGGCGATTCTGATCGCCGCCCGCGAAGGTGTACTCGATGCCCAGGCCTTGCTCGGGCAGATTCTTCTGGATGGCCGGGGTATCGCGCAGGATCAACCGCTGGCGTTGCGCTGGTTTGGCATCGCTGCCGGGCGAGGTCATCTGATGGCGCACAACATGCTCGGTCGGTGTCATGAGCATGGTTGGGGATGTGTGGCGGATGCTGCGGTTGCAGCGAGGCATTATCGAATCGCCGCCGAGGCCGGTCTGGACTGGGCGATGTACAACCTCGCCAATCTGCTGGCGACCGGGCGCGGTGTGGCGGTGGATCAGATTCAGGCGCTGGCGTTGTATCAGCGTGCCGCTGAAGCGGGTCACGCCAAATCGATGAATCTACTCGGGCGTTATCTGGAAGAAGGCTTGGTGTGCCCGGCGGACTCGGCAGCGGCGCGTGACTGGTATCGACGTTCGGCCGAGGGAGGGGATTTTCGCGGGCAGTTCAGTTTTGCGGCGGTATTGGCGGATGAGGGGCGTTTTGAAGAGGCACTCAAGTGGCTGGGGGACGCATTGACCGCAGGTAACTTGCCGTTTCTTCGTGTCAGCAGCGAGTCGCTGCTTGCTTCCCCACATCCGGCCATTCGCTCCATGGCCCAAGCCTGCCGGCAGCGAATGGCGTTACTGGGTGCTTAGACCGTGCCCCCTATCTTGTAGTAAAGGGCAACGGACGGCGATCAACCGCGCAGCCAGCGTCCCTGGAGCTTACTCATGTAACTGTGCAGTGCTTGACTGTTCTTGAGCATGAGTTCGCCGCGAGCCAGGATTTCATCGCGGGGCGCATACAGGACGGTGTCGAGAAAGGCATACAGCGAATCGATCAGCTTGTTGGTTTCACTGACATAAGTCTGTTGATGGGGAATGACTTTCTGGGTGTCATTCAACTGGCGGGTCCTGTCGTCATTATCGCGCAACTGTCTTGCCAGAGACGATACCCGTTCCTCACGCTGCGAGATGCGGGTCTGAATGATGCCCCGAGCCTTGGTCAGACTCTGGTATTTGATCAGCTCGTTGGCCTCGTCCAGAAACTTGGTGGCAACTATCACGCCGCCTTCCAGCGCGGCGCTCTGAGGGGTTGCCGGTTTATTGCCGATCAACGACTTCAATTGCTCCAGCAGTGGCTTGAGTCGGTCGATGAATGTCAGCTTCTCGAACTCCTTGATCGCTTCGTTGAGCACGGCCAGATCAGCAATCAGCTCGGCAAGCGGTACTTGTTCGGTACTGTGTTGCTGTTCCAGTTGAACTCTTGCATCGGCAAGTTCAGCGAGCCTGAAGCGGTTGTTGCTGATGCTCGCGCTCTGCACATTGAATACGCCGTCTTCCAGGCTTGCGTGCAGTTGCGAGATTTTATCAGTGCAAAGCTCCATCAGTTGACTGGTAATTTTCGAATAGCTCTCGATTGTGCTTTGAGTTTGCGTGTCTGGTTGGCGCTCTTTCAAAGCGCTCAGGGCATGCAGGGTCTCGCGCAAGTCATCGCTTTCCAGCGCCGTGATTGCTGAAGTGATGGCGTTGGCGACCAGTTGATCTGCTTTGCTGAGGGCACTATTGAGACCGATCAGTTCATCACCCAACGCTTTGATGTACAAGTTGGCAGAGCCCACGAGGGCTTGATAACGGATCGCCTCGCGGCTGTTGCGAATATTCGTCAGGTCGGGAAGTATGTAAGTAGCGAGTGTCATAAAGAAATCCTTTTTCGTTAGTTTTATGAAAGTTATTCGAATGCGCTAATAAGCGCGTTGGCATTGTTTTGAATGGTTTTCCAGTTTTTCAGAACCACTCGTAAACTCGATACGAAACTCCTGAGGGTCAGAAAGTCATTCATGCCCATTATTTTGTTTTGCGACGCGTTGATGTATTCGGAGATCGAAATCCACAATGTTTCAAGTTGCGATGTGCTTTGGATTGCGCCTTCTACGTATAGCAATAGGCTCTCCAGGTCGGTGCTTAGCCGCAGGAGAGTGCCGGCGAGAATGTCTTTTTGTTTAACCTGCTCGACCAGTAAATCTCGTTGATTGATTAGAGGGATTATGTATTTAAGTGTATGGAGTTTCGCAAATTGATAAATTCCTTGCGGATAAGGGCTCATTACAGCAAACACATGTGTGAAGAAACCAGGTTCGGCTTCTCGAAGCTTCTCATCAAGAAGTGCCTGCGCTTTGTCGATAGCCAGGTTCAGATCGGTAATCTGCCGATTGATTTCACTTGTATTGGCCAGTTTCATCTTGCTGCCGATGCCAATGGCCACTTTATCGTTGAGTTCAGTCTTGAAGTACTGCAAACGCAATACAATGTCCTGATTGTTCAGTTTCTTCTCGTCAATGGAGTTGGCAATAAATACCAGTGACTCTCGAATAGAGCCAAATCGTATTTTCTCCGTCTTCCCGATTTCCAGGGGGGGCAGGCTATTGATTTCTTCTTCAGTAAGCGTGCTGATCGTGCCGACATAATTTACATAACCGGGCATGCTCACGATGGCGTCGATAATCTCCTGGCCGAAACTTTCCAGGTCTTCCGAAAATGTTGCCAGGCTGCCACCAACTCGTTTCATAGACGATTCGATATCATTCCACGAGTTGGCGTTGTTAATGATTGTGTGATTGAGTTCGACAATGTCATAAGGTTCAAGGCCGACAATGTTGGTGCTTTTGGCTTGTAGTTGGTTTTCGACGGCTTCAATCGTGCGGGGCAGAGCTTTTGCCGTCGCTATGTAGTTCTTTATTTTCTGGATGTCGTTTTTTGTAATCAGCTTGGTTGAGCTCGTTTGCACTTTTTAATTCCTTTTAAAGTGTGTTGTGAGTTCGCAGGCTAATCGTGATTAAAGTGTTTGGTATATGTCTTGTGTGTAACTTTTTATTGGGCAGTGTTGATTTTTCATGTTTAAATAAAAAACCCGTGCCAAGGCACGGGTTTTCAGGTGCTGCTAACTTTTATACGTAATATGACTTCAGCGGCGGGAAGCCATTGAACTCAACGGCGCTGTAGCTGGTGGTGTAAGCACCGGTCGACAACCAGTACAAACGATCACCGATCGCCAGGTTCAGCGGCAAGCCGTACTTGTAGTTCTCGTACATGATGTCGGCGCTGTCGCAGGTCGGGCCGGCGATGACCACTTCTTCCATCTCGCCTTTCTTTTCGGTCCAGATCGGGAACTTGATGGCTTCGTCCATGGTTTCGATCAGGCCGGAGAACTTGCCCACATCCGTGTACACCCATCGCTCTACCGCGGTACGGGATTTACGGGCGACCAGCACTACTTCGCTGACCAGGATGCCGGCGTTGGCGATCAACGAGCGGCCCGGTTCCAGGATGATTTCCGGCAGGTCGTCGCCGAAGTCTTCCTTGAGGAAACGGATGATTTCTTCAGCGTAGGTTTCCAGGCTGTTGGTGCGGGTGATGTAGTTGGCCGGGAAGCCGCCGCCCATGTTGATCAGCTTCAGGTGAATGCCGTCTTCTTCTTTCAGGCGTTCGAAGATCACTTTGACCTTGGCGATCGCCGCGTCCCAGACGCTGATGTCGCGCTGTTGCGAGCCGACGTGGAACGAGATGCCGTACGGCACCAGGCCCAGGTCGCGAGCGAGGATCAGCAGGTCCATGGCCATGTCGGTCTGGCAGCCGAATTTGCGCGACAAAGGCCAGTCAGCAGTGGTCGAGCCTTCGGTGAGGATGCGCACGTAGACTTTCGAACCCGGTGCCGCCTTGGCGATGTTGCGCAGGTCGGCTTCGGAGTCGGTGGCATACAGACGCACGCCCTTCTCGTAGAAGTAGCGAATGTCTTTGGATTTCTTGATGGTGTTGCCGTAGCTGATGCGATCCGGGCCGACGCCCTGGTTCATCACTTTGTCGAGCTCGTAGATCGAAGCGATGTCGAAGTTCGAGCCTTTCTCTTTGAGCAGGTCAATGATTTCGACGGCCGGGTTGGCCTTGACTGCGTAGTAGACCTTGGCGAATTCGAAACCGGCGCGCAGGTCGTCATAGGCCTGGCTGATCATCGCGGTGTCGATCACCACGAACGGGGTTTCTTGTTTGTCGGCGAAGGCCTTCATTTTGTTGAAGGTATCGCGCGCGAAATAGTCTTCGACGTTGATCGACATGCTGGGAACTCCTACTGGCAAACTAGATTAATCAATGGGTGCAAATGAACGTCCTCCGTATCCCCACTTTGGTTCGCCTACTTCCCAAGGCATGTCGCCGAAAGCAAAAAGGCCATGGGAAGCGGTGCTTTCCCTTGGCCTTGCTGTCTCGTCGTCAGTACTTGAGCCGGATGGATCGTTTCCAGCATGGACGTTCGGCGCGAACTTTAGGGCGTGAGGGGCTTGAGATCAACAAAAAATGTCGCGTTTTTACACGCATCCGTCGTGCGGTCCCGGACAGCTACTGATGTAACCGACCTGCATGACAGTGTGATGTTCCCTTTATAGGGATATTTGAGGTGTATCAGAGGGGTTTGTAGTGCTGCCCTTCGCGAGCAAGCCCGCTCCCACAGAGGATTTGTGTTGTTGCACAGATCCAATGTGGGAGCGGGCTTGCTCGCGAAGGCGTCAGATCATGCGACAGCAGTCTCAGCCGGCGAAACAATGCTGGTCTTGCCCCCGCGGGACTTGCCGGAGCTCAGGTACTCGGCAATCGATTCCTGAGTCACTTCACCCAGGAACACCCGCTCCGCATCCATCACCGGCAACCACGAGCGGTTGAACTCGTACATGCGCGACAGCAGAATGCGCAAATGTTCGTCGAACGCGGCGGTGGCGTTGAACTCGCGCAAGTATTGCGCGCAAGTACCCGTCTGACGGTGCAGGTCGCGACGGCGCACGTAGCCCAGTGCTTTATTGTCGGCGCAAGTGACCACCACATAACGACGGTCCAGTTCGTCCATCAACTCCAGGGCTTCAGCCACCGGCGTTTCCGGGCTCACCGACGGCGCGTTATCCGCCGCATCTTCGGCTTTCACCAGCAACAGACGCTTGAGCGTACTGTCCTGGCCGACGAAGTTGCTGACAAAGTCGTCCGCCGGGTGCGCCAGCAGCGTATCCGGGTGATCGATCTGCAACAGCTTGCCGGCGCGGAAGATGGCTATCTTGTCGCCCAGCTTGATCGCTTCATCAATGTCGTGGCTGACCATGATCACGGTCTTGTTCAACGCCCGTTGCATCTCGAAGAACTCGTTCTGGATCATCTCGCGGTTAATCGGGTCGACCGCGCCGAACGGCTCATCCATCAACAACAGCGGTGCATCCGCCGCCAGCGCACGGATCACGCCGATCCGCTGCTGCTGACCACCGGACAACTCACGTGGATAGCGATTCAGATACTGCTTGGGTTCGAGCTTGATCATGCTCATCAACTCGCGGGCGCGGTCGTGGCATTTCTGTTTGTCCCAGCCCAGCAGGCGCGGAACGATGGTGATGTTTTCCTCGATGGTCATGTTCGGGAACAGACCGATCTGCTGGATCACATAACCGATGTTGCGGCGCAGGGTCACGGCGTCGAGGTCGGTGGTGTCTTCGCCGTTGATCAGGATCTTGCCGGAGGTCGGCTTGATCAGGCGGTTGATCATTTTCAGCGTGGTGCTTTTGCCGCAGCCCGATGGCCCGAGGAACACACAGATCTCGCCTTCATTGACGGTCAGGCTTACCGAGTCCACGGCTTTCACATCTTTGCCGTTGCTTTGGAAGGTCTTGCTGAGGTTTTGAAGTTCGATCATTTGAGGAGTCCTTTTGGAGTCAGCGTGCGTTGCAGCCATTGCAGAAGCAGGTCGGCGAAGATGGCCAGGAGACTGACCAGCACGGCGCCGACGATCAGCATCGACATGTCGCTGCGGCTGATTGAAGCGAGAATAAGTACACCCAGGCCACCGGCGCCGATGGTGGCGGCGATGGTCATTACACCAATGTTCATGACCACGGCGGTGCGCACACCGGCGAGGATTACTGGCACGGCGATCGGCAGTTCGACCATGCGCAGGCGTTGGCCGAAGGTCATGCCGATGCCGCGGGCGGCTTCGCGAATGCCGGGGTCGACGCCGGTCAGGGCGAGGTAGGTGTTACGCATGATCGGCAGCAGCGAATAAAGAAACACCGCGGTGATCGCCGGCATCGGGCCCAGGCCCTGGCCGAATTTGGAGTAGAACGGCAGCAGCAGGCCGAACAGGGCAATCGACGGAACGGTCAGCAGCACCGTGGCGCTGGCTTGCAACGGGCCGGCGAGGGTCGGGAAGCGCGTCATCAGGATGCCCAGCGGCACGCCGACCAGAATCGCCAGGGTCACGGCAATGCCGACCAAGGTGATGTGCTGCCCGGTCAATTGCAGGACCAACGGCCAGTCGAGATGGGAAAAGGCGTTCAGAAATTCCATGTCTTTTCCTCCTTATTTGATTGGATGCTGGCGCAGGAAATCGGCGGCAACGGATGAAGGACTTTCGTGATCGACATCGACCCGCGCATTGAGCTGACGCATGGTGGCGTCGTCGAACAGTTCGGCCAGCGGCTTGAGCTCTTCCGCGAGTTTCGGATGGGCGTCGAGGTAGACCTGACGCACCACCGGCGCAGCGGTGTAGTCCGGGAAGTAGTGTTTGTCGTCTTCCAGCAGTTTCAGCTTGAAGGCGTTCAAGCGACCGTCCGTGGTGTAGACCAGACCGGCGAACACCTGACCATTGCGCAGGGCGGTGTAGACCAAACCAGCATCCATCTGCCGGATGTTTTTGCGGGTCAGGTTCATGCCATAGAGGTCGACCATGCCGTCCAGACCGTCGGAGCGGTTGGCGAACTCGGTGTCCAGGGCGACGAGGTGATTGGTCTTCGCCTCAGCCTGCATCACCGTGTTCAGCTCGCTGATGGTGTTGATCTGCGGGTAAGCCTTGGCGGTGCTTTCTGGCAGGGCCAGGGCGTAGGTGTTGCTGAATTTCGACGGGGTAAGCCAGATCAGGCCTTTTTTCGCGTCGAGTTCTTTCACCTTGGCATAGGACTGAGCGCTGTCGAGCTTGTCAGTGATGTGGTTGTAAGCCACCAGCGACACGCCGGTGTATTCCCACATCAGGTCGAGCTGACCACTTTCGTGGGCGCTGCGGGCCAGGTTACTGCCCAGACCGCCGGTCACTTGAGTGTCGTAACCCTTGGTGCGCAGGTATTGGGAGGTGATTTCCGCCAGCAGGGTTTGTTCAGTGAACACCCGGGCGCCGATGCGGATCACCGGTTTTTCAGCGGCTTGGGCAAATCCTGCGAACAGCAGGGCGCAGCCTAGTAAAAAGCTAAATGTCTTCATAAAGATTCCTTTGCCGAGGCTTAAGACGGGCGCAAGCCGCGTTCGAGCCAGAGGCGGCTGGCGAGTGTCACCAGGCCGTCGAGCAGCAAGGCCAGCAGGGCGGTGCAGGCCGCGCCGAGCAGCAGTTGCGGCTGATTGTTCAAGGCGATGCCAGGGAAAATCAGGCTGCCCAGACTGTTGGCGCCAATCAGGAACGCCAGCGGTGCAGTACCGACGTTGATCGCCAGCGCCACGCGCACGCCACCGATGATGATCGGCACGGCGTTCGGCAGTTCGACCCGCCACAACACCTGAGTCGGTGTCATGCCGATGCCGACGGCCGCTTCCTTGAGCGAACCCTGGACGTTTTTCAGGCCTTCATAGGTGTTGCGCACGATCGGCAACAGCGAGGCGAGGAACAGGGCGAAAATCGCAGGGCCGCTGCCGATGCCGAGGATACCCAGGGCGATGGCCAGTACGGCAAGAGGCGGCACGGTGTTGCCGATGTTGAAGATCTGCATGAAGCGTTCAGCGCGGCCCACCATGTTCGGGCGGCTGAGAAAGATACCGGCGGGTATGCCCACAACAAGGGCGGCCAGCATGGAAGCGAGGACAAGAATCAAATGGGCTTGCAGGTAAAACAACAAATCGTCGCGGTAATGTTCGATCGTGTTGATGCCAATCCAGTGGACCAGCAGGGCCAGAAGGGCGACGACAACCGCACCTCCTATCAGCCCCTTGCCATAGCGAATAGCCACAGGCGGACTCCTTTTTTCTTTGTCGGCGAACGCAGTCCCGAGTGGCAAGGCCATTCCTGGCTGCCGGGATGATCAACGTTCGCGAGAAGCAGCTCTTCATGCTGATAAAACCGCATGAGATCGAGCCATAAGCGCAGCCTCGTCAGGCCAACTTGCTGATTTTTCAGCCCCTGGTACGAGTGCCGTAACAGGGGAGTGGACGTCTGCACCTTTTAAAAGGTTCCATATTTAGCAGCAATTAGCCACCCATGATCTCCCTTCTGGCCCATCCTTCGCCATTGGCGACAGGGCGAACGGTGGTCCGTAGAGCTCGGTTTGCGCTATACTCGCCGCCCTTTTTTGAATCACCTGCCAGGCGATTTCCCATGACCAAACAGGCCGCCGAAGTCGCGAAACGCCGCACTTTCGCCATTATTTCCCACCCCGATGCCGGTAAAACCACCATCACCGAGAAGCTCTTGCTGATGGGCAAGGCGATTGCGATTGCTGGCACGGTGAAATCTCGCAAATCTGACCGCCATGCCACCTCCGACTGGATGGAAATGGAAAAACAACGGGGTATTTCCATTACCACGTCGGTCATGCAGTTCCCGTATCGCGACCACATGATCAACCTGCTCGACACCCCGGGCCACGAAGACTTCTCCGAAGACACCTACCGCACCCTGACGGCAGTGGACTCGGCCTTGATGGTCCTCGATGGCGGTAAGGGTGTTGAGCCTCGGACCATCGCGCTGATGGACGTCTGCCGTCTGCGTGACACGCCGATTGTCAGCTTCATCAACAAACTCGACCGTGACATCCGCGACCCGATCGAACTGCTCGACGAAATCGAAGCGGTCCTGAAGATCAAAGCGGCGCCGATCACCTGGCCGATCGGCTGCTACCGCGACTTCAAGGGCGTCTATCACCTCGCCGACGACTACATCATCGTCTACACCGCGGGCCACGGCCACGAGCGCACCGATGTGAAAATCATCGAGAAGCTCGACTCCGATGAAGCCCGCGCGCACCTCGGTGACGAATACGATCGCTTCGTCGATCAGCTGGAACTGGTACAGGGCGCCTGTCACGAATTCAATCAACAGGAATTCCTCGACGGCCAGCTGACCCCGGTGTTTTTCGGGACTGCATTGGGCAACTTCGGTGTCGATCACGTGCTCGACGCCGTGGTCAACTGGGCGCCGAAACCGCTGGCCCGTGTCGCCAACGAGCGCACCGTGGAACCGGTTGAAGAGAAATTCGCCGGCTTCGTGTTCAAGATCCAGGCGAACATGGACCCCAAACACCGCGACCGTATCGCCTTTATGCGTATCTGCTCCGGCAAGTACGAAAAAGGCATGAAGATGCGCCACGTGCGCACCGGCAAAGACGTACGGATCGGCGATGCGCTGACCTTCTTCTCCTCCGAGCGTGAGCAACTGGAAGAAGCCTTCGCCGGCGACATCATCGGTTTGCACAACCACGGCACGATCCAGATCGGCGACACCTTCACCGAAGGCGAAGTCCTGGGCTTCACCGGTATCCCGCACTTCGCCCCGGAACTGTTCCGTCGCGTGCGCCTGCGTGATCCGCTGAAATCCAAGCAACTGCGTCAGGGCCTGCAGCAACTGGCGGAAGAGGGTGCCACTCAGGTGTTCTTCCCGACGCGCAGCAACGACATCATCCTCGGCGCCGTCGGTGTGCTGCAGTTCGATGTGGTCGCCAGCCGTTTGAAAGAGGAATACAAGGTCGAGTGCTCCTACGAGCCGATTACTGTGTATTCCGCGCGCTGGATCGATTGCAGCGATAAGAAAAAGCTCGAAGAGTTCAGCGTCAAGGCTGTGGAAAACCTCGCCATCGACGGCGGCGGTCACCTGACCTACCTGGCCCCGACGCGGGTCAACCTGGCGCTGATGGAAGAGCGCTGGCCGGACGTGAAATTCCGTGCGACGCGTGAGCACCATTAATTTGTAGCCGCCGGGGGCGTCTAGCCCTTGCTGGCGATGGCGGTTTTGAGATTGCCATCGCGAGCAAGCTTTGCTCCTACGGATTGTGTGGTGCACCCGAAAGCCCGTGGCGAAAGCTGCGGGTTTTTTTTGATTTTTTTTAGCTCCAAGCGATCGGAGCGTGAGGTTTTTCTGTAGGTCTTTTTTCCTGACTTTGTAGCTTGCCTCTGTTTTTTCGTGACCAGGTTTTTTACCCGTGACAACGCAATTGTTGGGGGCTAGTGTTCGGAGGACCTTTCGCAAACAGCGATTTTCCACGGAGCAGGAGCACAAGGGATCAATGGAATGACCAGTCGGCTTACTCACCTGCTGCGGCTGGACGGCTATTTCTGCGTAATGGCCTGGGTGCTGGCGGCGTTGTTGTTCATCAATCGCTTGAGCACCATGGTCAAGCTGTTCATGGCGTTGTACTTGCGCCAGGAACTGGGGCTTGCGATTGAAACCGTTGGCTGGTTGTTATCCGGATACGGGGCTGGTTTGCTGATCGGGTCAATGGTCGGCGGACTGCTCAGTGATCATTTCTCCACGGCGCGGCTCACTGCCGCGTTGTTTTTTGTCTCGGCATGGGTATTGGTCTTGTTGGGGCTGGTGACTGACGTGCCTTTGCTGGCTGGGTTGCTGCTGTTCAGCGGTGTACTCGATGGTGCGATTCGCACCCTTCATCAGCGGTTGATCATGGAGTATTGCCAGGTTGCGCAGCGTGCTCGTGCGCAGTCTTTGAGTCGTGTTGCCAGAAACCTGGGTATGGCGGTCGCCGGGGTGGTGGGTGGGGTGCTGGCGCAGACTGATTTTCGCTGGGTGTTTTTTGTCAGTGCAGCCATGACGCTGTTGGCGTTTTTGTGGTTTGTCCGAACGACATTTCATCGACCGGTCTTGATACCGGATGAGGTGCCTGAAATTGCTTCAGGTTCATGCGTACCGTATCGAAACAAACCGTTCCTGTGGTTGTTGGCTGCTGCCGTCGTGCTCGGCCTGGCCTTTGACCCGGTCTACAGCATGTTGGGCAACTATTTACTCGAGTATTACCGGTTGAGCACTGAAGTCATTGGGTGGCAATTTGCACTCAATGCAGTGTTGGTGGTGGTGCTGCAAATACCGTTATCTCATTGGAGTGAGCAATGGGGTACGCGCCGGCAACTGCTTGCAGGGAGCCTGTTATTGGCCTGCGGGCTCGGGATGTTGCCGTTGGGGGCGGGGGTGCTTTTTGTCTGCCTGTCGACCGTGATTTGGACGCTTGGCGAAGCTCTTTTCATGCCGCCCCTGAACGTGCTGGTCATGCAGCATGCGCAAGGAGGAAAAAGCGGGCATTACTTTGGTCTTTTTTTCATGTGCTGGAGTGCAAGTGCCCTGCTTTCGCCTGCGCTTGGAGGGCAACTCTATGGTCATTTCGGTGGGCATAGCGTCTGGCTCGCCAGTGCGGCTCTGGCGCTGTTGTCCATACCGCTGATTTATCAAGCGACTCGCTTGTCAGGACAGCAAAAGGTTCTTCCAACAGCGCGCGCCGAGCCTGCTTCACTTAGCTGATCCGGTTATAGACGTTATTCAAAACCAATCTCCCCACCAAGGGCATTCCGTCCATCCGTTAGCGTCCTATCTGGAGAACCGAATCAATCGGAACTAGATTCTATTCAACGCCAGAGAAGGCATCGCTGTTTCACCTACAAATGGATGGAATCGGCTATGAACAGGTTGCTACGCGTTTTATTGATGTTGAAAGTATTGGTAATGCTGACCCTCGGCAGTTCGGCGGTCTGGGCCGAGTGCGAGAATCACGATACCCAGGCTTCGAGCGGGCAGGTCGGGCAGGGTGAATTGATGCTCGCCAAGTCCGAATCGGAGCCGGGCGATCAGGGGCAGGGCGGCAGCGCAGACGATGACGACTCGACCACTGACGAACCGGACGATGAGGATGAAGGGGCTTAAGTGACAGACAAAAGAAAACCCCTCCTGCCCGACTGATGCGCAGCCGAAGCAGAAGGGGTTAGTGAACAGGTCGTCTATCCCTGTGGGAGCGAGCAGGCTCACTCCCACATTTTTATGCCGCGCCGTCGAGGAATTGCTCCGCGTAGTGGCAAGCCACCTGGCGGCTGTCGAGCAGGCGCAGGGCCGGCTCTTCAGTGCTGCAACGCTCGGTCGCGTACGGGCAGCGCTTGTGGAAAGCGCAACCCGATGGCGGGTTCAACGGGTTGGGCAACTCGCCGACGATCTTGATTTTCGGCTTGTTCGGGTCCGGGTGAATGGTCGGGGTGGCCGACAGCAGCGCCTGGGTGTACGGGTGCAGAGGACGCTCGTAGATGTCGTTCTTCGGGCCCATTTCTACCGGGCGACCGAGGTACATCACCATCACGTCATCGGCGACGTGTTGCACCACCGCCAGGTTGTGGGAGATGAACACGTAAGCGGTGTTGAACTCTTGCTGCAAGTCCATGAACAGGTTCAGCACCTGCGCCTGAATGGACACGTCCAGCGCCGAGGTCGGTTCATCCGCTACCAGCACTTTAGGCTGCAACATCATCGCGCGGGCCAGGGCGATCCGCTGGCGCTGACCGCCGGAGAACATGTGCGGATAACGCTGGTAGTGCTCAGGGCGCAAGCCCACCTGCTTCATCATCGCCTGCACTTTCTCACGACGTTCGGCGGCGCTCAGGTTGGTGTTGATCAGCAGCGGCTCGCCGAGCTGGTCACCGACCTTTTGCCGCGGGTTCAACGACGCGTAAGGGCTCTGGAACACCATCTGCACGTCTTTGCGCAATTGCTTGCGTTCAGCTTTGTTCGCACCGGCGACTTCCTGCCCGGCGATTTTCAAGGAGCCGGAGGACGGCTCTTCGATCAGCGTCAGGGCACGGGCCAGGGTGGATTTGCCGCAGCCCGATTCGCCGACGACAGCGAGGGTCTTGCCGGCTTCCAGTTCGAACGACACACCGTTCAGGGCGCGAACGGTCGCATGGCCCTTGAACAGGCCACGGGACACTTCGTAGTGACGGGTCAGGTCGCGGGCGGTAAGTACGACGGCCATTACGCCACCTCCTGATTCAACGGGTAGAAGCAGCGGGCGAGGCTGTTGCTTTTCGGGTCGAGGGTTGGACGTTGCTGACGGCAGGTCTCCTGCACGTACGGGCAACGCGGCGACAGCAGGCAACCCTGCGGACGGTCATAACGACCGGGAACGATGCCCGGCAGCGTGGCCAGGCGCGTGGCGCCGAGGCTGTGTTCCGGAATCGCCTTGAGCAGCGCTTCGCTGTACGGGTGCGCCGGAATGTCGAACAGCTGAGGCACCTGACCCACTTCGACCGCTTGGCCGGCGTACATCACGCACACGCGCTGGGCGGTTTCGGCCACGACCGCGAGGTCGTGAGTGATCAGCACCAGGCCCATGTTCTGCTCTTTCTGCAGGGCCAGCAGCAGGTCCATGATCTGCGCCTGAATCGTTACGTCCAGTGCCGTGGTCGGTTCGTCGGCGATCAGCAGTTTCGGTTCGCCGGCAATCGCCATGGCGATCGCAACACGCTGGCTCATACCACCGGACAGTTGATGCGGATAAGCATCCATACGGCTGGCGGCGCCCGGGATTTCAACTTTTTCCAGCAATTCGATGGCACGTTTGCGGGCTTGCTTGCCGGACATTTTCAGGTGCAGGCGCAGCACTTCTTCGATCTGGAAACCGACGGTGTAGCTCGGGTTCAGCGCGGTCATCGGGTCCTGAAAGACCATGGCCAGGTCTTTGCCGACGATCTGCCGACGCTGACGGTTGCTCAGTTTGAGCATGTTCTTGCCGTCGAAATTCAGGGCGTCGGCGGTGACGATCCCCGGATGTTCGATCAAGCCCATCAGCGCCATCATGGTCACGGACTTGCCGGAACCCGATTCGCCAACGATGGCCAGAACTTCGCCCTTGTCCACGGTAATGTCGAGACCGTCGACCACCGGAACGGCGTTCTTGTCGCCGAAGCGAACGTTGAGATTCTTGATTTCTAACAGTGACATTTGAATCTCCTCAGG
Organism: Pseudomonas sp. PDM25; assembly: GCF_019219045.1. Lineage (NCBI taxonomy): Bacteria > Pseudomonadati > Pseudomonadota > Gammaproteobacteria > Pseudomonadales > Pseudomonadaceae > Pseudomonas > Pseudomonas sp. PDM25. The sequence goes on along the minus strand of NZ_JAHUWL010000012.1, from coordinate 70,019 downwards.
CGGCGTTCTTGAGTTTCGGGTCCAGCGCATCGCGCAGGCCGTCGCCCATCAAGTTGATTGCCAGCACGCTGAGCAAAATGGTCAAACCAGGCAGACTGACGACCCACCAGGCGCGTTCGATGTAGTCGCGAGCCGAAGCCAGCATGGTGCCCCACTCAGGGGTTGGCGGTTGAACGCCAAGGCCGAGGAAGCCCAGTGCGGCGGCATCGAGAATCGCCGAGGAAAAACTCAAGGTCGCCTGAACGATCAGCGGCGCCATGCAGTTAGGCAGCACGGTGACGAACATCAGGCGTGGCAGACCGGCACCGGCCAGGCGCGCGGCGGTCACGTAGTCGCGGTTCAGCTCGCCCATCACCGCGGCGCGGGTCAGACGAACATAGGACGGCAACGAAACCACGGCGATGGCAATAATGGTGTTGATCAGGCCAGGGCCGAGGATGGCGACAATCGCCACGGCCAGCAGCAGGGACGGCAGGGCCAGCATGATGTCCATCAGACGCATGATGGTCGGGCCGAGCAAGCGCGGGAAGAACCCGGCGAACAGACCCAAAAGGATGCCCGGAATCAGCGACATCACCACCGACGACAAGCCGATCAGCAGGGACAGGCGCGAACCGTGGATCAGCCGCGACAGCAGGTCGCGACCCAGTTCATCGGTGCCGAGCAGGAACTGGAGCTGCCCACCTTCCAGCCAGGACGGCGGGGTCAGCAGGAAGTCGCGAAATTGCTCGCTCGGGTTATGCGGTGCCACCCAAGGGGCGAACAGGGCGCAGAAAATCACCAGCAGCATGAACAGCAGGCCGGCGACGGCGCCTTTGTTCTTGGAGAACGCTTGCCAGAATTCTTTGTAGGGAGACGGATACAGCAGGCTTTGATCGACTGCTACCGGTGTAGTGAGAGTGGTCATGGTCTTGATCTCAGCGCTGATGACGGATGCGTGGGTTGGCAAAGCCGTAGAGGATGTCCACCACGAAGTTGACCAGAATCACCAGGCAGGCAATTAACAGGATGCCGTTTTGCACCACGGGATAGTCCCGTGCGCCAATGGCTTCGATCAGCCATTTGCCGATGCCGGGCCAGGAGAAGATGGTTTCGGTCAGGACCGCACCGGCCAGCAATGTGCCGACTTGCAGGCCGACCACGGTCAGCACCGGAATCAGCGCGTTACGCAGGCCGTGGACGAACACCACGCGCGAGGGCGACAGGCCTTTGGCGCGGGCGGTACGGATGTAGTCTTCACGCAGCACTTCGAGCATCGAAGAACGGGTCATCCGCGCGATCACTGCCAGCGGGATGGTGCCGAGCACAATGGCCGGCAGGATCAGGTGATGCAGGGCATCGAAGAACGCACCGACGTCATCGGCCAGCAGTGTGTCGATGAGCATGAAACCGGTCCGCGGCTCGATGTCGTAGAGCAGGTCGATCCGCCCGGACACCGGGGTCCAGCCCAGGGATACCGAGAAGAACATGATCAGGATCAGGCCCCACCAGAAGATCGGCATCGAGTATCCCGCCAGGGAGACGCCCATCACCCCGTGGTCGAACAGGGATCCTCGCTTGAGTGCCGCGATCACCCCGGCCAGAAGGCCCAGGATGCCGGCGAACAACAGGGCGGCCATGGACAGTTCCAGGGTCGCGGGGAATAGAGAAGTGAATTCGCTCCAGACACTTTCACGGGTACGCAGGGATTCGCCGAGATCGCCGTGGGCCAGTTTGCCAACGTAATCCAGGTATTGGGCATACAGGGGTTTGTTCAGACCTAGGCGTTCCATTGCCTGAGCGTGCATTTCGGGGTCGACTCGACGTTCGCCCATCATTACTTCCACGGGGTCGCCTGGAATCATGCGAATCAACGCGAAAGTCAGCAAGGTGATGCCGAAGAACGTGGGGATCAATAACCCCAATCGGCGGGCAATAAAACTAAACATCTTGTGGTGTACCTCATCAGCCGGTTAGGCGTGCCTGGCGTCCCTGGGGTCAGGGACGCCGGGAGTTTTCTTATCTACTTCACCTGGGTGGTGGCGAAGTTATTAGTGGTGAGCGGGCTAATGTGATAGCCCTCTACGTTGTTACGCATTGCGGTGAACATACGGGTGTGCGCCATGCTGATCCATGGCTGGTCCTGATTGAAAACCTCTTGGGCTTGCTCATAGAGCGCTGCACGTTCCGCCGGGTTCACTTTAGCCCTGGCTTCATCGATCAGCGTCTGGAACTTCTCATTGCACCAGCGTGCGTAGTTTTCGCCGTTTTTGGCGGCCTCGCAACTGAGCATAGGCGTCAGGAAGTTATCCGGGTCGCCGTTATCGCCCGCCCATCCGGCAGAAACCATGTCGTGCTCGCCGTTTTTCGCGCGCTTGAGCATTTCGCCCCACTCCATGACGCGAATATCGACCTTGATCCCGACCTGGGCCAGATCGGCCTGCATCATCTGCGCGCCGAGCATCGGGTTCGGGTTGGTTGGACCGCCGCCGTTACGGGTGAACAGGGTAAACGTAGTGCCATCCGGTACGCCGGCTTCCTTGAGCAAGGCACGAGCCTTGTCCAGATCACGCGGCGGATTCTTCAGGGCATGGTTGTAGCCCAGCAGGGTGTCCGGGTACGGATTGACCGCCACGGTCGCATTGCCTTTGCCGAACAGCGCGTTGACGTAGGCGGCCTTGTCGAAGGCGATATCGATGGCTTTACGTACGCGCACATCGCTCATGTACTTGTGCGAGGTGTTCATGGCGATGTACGAGACGGTCATCGCGTTCAGTTCATCGACACTCAGTTTGGCGTCTTTCTTGATGCTCGGGATGTCATCTGGCTTGGGATACAGCGCAATCTGACATTCGTTGGCTTTCAGTTTTTGCAGGCGCACGTTGTTGTCGGTGGCGATGGCCAGGATCAGCGAATCAGCCGGTGGCTTGCCACGGAAGTAATCCGGGTTGGCCTTGAAGCGGACTTGAGCGTCCTTGTTGTAACGCTGGAAAACGAACGGGCCGGTGCCGACAGGCTTGTTGTTCAGGTCGCCAGTCTTGTTGGCCTTGAGCAACTGGTCCGCATATTCGGCGGAGTAGATCGAGGAGAAGGCCATGGCAATGTCGGCCAGGAACGGCGCTTCGCGGCGGGTCAGGGTGAAGGTGACCGTGTTGTCATCGATCTTCTCGACACTTTTGAGCAGTTCCTTGAAGCCCATGCTTTCAAAGTACGGGAAGCCCACGCTCGACAGTTTGTGCCACGGGTGATTCGGGTCCAGCTGACGCTGGAAGCTCCAGACCACGTCGTCGGCGTTCATGTCGCGGGTCGGCTTGAAGTAGTCGGTGGTGTGGAACTTGACGCCTTTGCGCAGGTGGAACGTGTAGGTCAGGCCGTCCTCACTGATGTCCCAGGAATCGGCCAGTGCCGGAATCACTTCAGTGGTGCCGGGCTTGAAGTCCGCCAGACGATTGAAGATGGTTTCGGCCACCGCATCGGCGGTGACTGCAGTCGTGTACTGGACCATGTCGAAGCCTTCCGGGCTGGCTTCGGTGCAGACCACCAGGGGTTTGGCCGAGACGCCAACAGCGACACTCAGCAACGCGGCTGCAATGGCCGCACGTAGGGGAAGCATTTTCATCAAAGAACCCTCTGCAATCGGTTAAAAGGACAAAGCCGAACGGCCGATTCGTCACTGAATCAGCCGTTCGGCAGGTTTATTACAGAATGTTGAACGGGATGGTGGTCACGAGACGGAACTCGTTGATGCTGCCATCAGACTGGTTCTCGCTGGCGCGGTGAGCGGTGTAGGTCGCGCGAACAGTGGTGGCCTTGAGTGGGCCGCTCTGCACGGCGTACGAAGTACCGATGCCGTATTCGTAGTGGGTTTCGCCGTCCATCGTGGTCACGCTGTCGTAGGCGCCACCTTTGTAGTGAGTACCATCGATACCCCAGCCGCGAGCCTGGTAGATATTGAATTTCAGACCGGGCACGCCGTATTCAGCCATGTTGAGGCCGTAGGCGATCTGGAATGATTTCTCGTTCGGGCCGTTGAAGTCCGACAGCAGGGAGTTGGCCAGGTAAATGCCGTTGGTTTCGTGCAGGTAGTCGAAGTACTCGTTACCGTTCACTTCCTGGTACGAGAAAGTCAGGCTGTGGGCCTGGTGGGTCAGACCAAGTGACAGGGAGTACGTGTCGTTGTCGATTTCGCCCAGCAGTTTTTTGCCTTCATCGACGGTTTTGTAGTAGTTCAGGCCAGTAGTCAGGCTCAGTACCGAGCTGTCACCCAATACATGGCTGGCGCCGAAATAGTACTGGTTCCACAGGTCTTCGGCCTGGGTGCCCCACAGACTGGTGGTCAGGCTCGCGAACGGCTGGTAAGTGATACCAGCGGTGTTCACGTGATCGGCTTCGATGACAGTGTCGGCGTATTCGGAGCGGAACTTACGCTGGCTCTCTTCGGTACGCGGTGAGTTGCGATCGAAGGTGCCGAGGTCGAACGACAGGTTCTCCAATTCTTCACTGTGCAGGCTGACACCCTGGAAGCTCGAAGGCAGTGCACGGTTGCCGATTACATCGACCTGCGGGCTGCTGAAGTTTTGACGACCGGCGGTCAGGGTGGTGTTGGATACACGCGCCTTGACGTTGGCCAGGCCCAGTTTGCTCCACTGACCCTGGGCGTCGCCGCCGTCTTTGGTCAGGGTACGGTTGTTGCCAAGGCCGCCAACACCATTCAGTGGTGCGCCACCGTTAGCAGACGCAAGGTCTTTACGGTCACGGTCCAGGGCGATGGCGTTGTAAGCCGCGACTTCAGTGCTGAAGCCGACAGTACCCTCGGTGAAGCCCGAGTTGTACTTGAGGATGGTGCCTTGGACCCAGTTGATACGACGATCCGTTTCGGTCGATACACCGTTTTTGTTGTACTTGAAATGGGCGCCACGCTTCAGTTGCTCGTTCGCATACCAGTTACGCGTGCTCCCGGTGATCGATTGGCCTTCGACAAAGCCAGTGGCTTCACTCTGAGCGCTTTTCTCTTTCACGGTAACCGGGGTGTACGCCTGGCTCTGGGTTTCTGCGTACGCCGAGGCGGTTACGCTGCTGATGGCCAAGGCCAATAACGCGGTGCTGCTCAGTTTCATGGGGTGACGCTCCTTTCTTTCTTTTTTTAATGCCGGTCTTATTGGGTGATCCGGCTATTTGGTTTGGAACTCATACAAGGCATCGCAAACGTTTGCTGTAGGCCGGATTGACGAATTACGGCAATACGCTTGCGTGAGGGCGGAATCCGCCCCCAGCGTTTCTGGCTAATCGGTTATTTTTCTATGCTGACGCCCGAGAACACGTTACGACCGAAAGGACTGACCTTGAATCCTTCGATTTTGGCGCTCAACGGCTGGTTAACCGTCGAGTGGGCGACTGGCGTAATCGGCACCTGCTGCTTGAGGTACTGCTGCGCCTGTTTGTAGAGCACGGTGCGCTGGTCGCGGTCGGTGACGACTTTGGCCTGCTTGATCAGCTTGTCGTAAGCCGGATCACACCACATGGAGTAGTTGTTGCCGCCAATGGCGTCGCAGCTGTAAAGCGTGCCGAGCCAGTTGTCCGGGTCCCCGTTGTCACCGGTCCAGCCGATCAGGCTGACGTCGTGCTCGCCATTCTTGGTGCGCTTGATGTACTCGCCCCATTCGTAGCTGACGATCTTCACTTTGAGCCCGATCTTCGCCCAATCAGCCTGGAGCATTTCGGCCATCAATTTGGCGTTCGGGTTGTAAGGGCGCTGAACGGGCATCGCCCACAAAGTAATTTCCGTGCCTTCCTTCACGCCGGCGGCCTTGAGCAGTTCCTTGGCTTTTTCCGGGTTGTAGGCGGCGTCTTTAATGGTCTCGTCGTAGGACCATTGGGTCGGTGGCATGGCGTTGACCGCCAGCTGACCGGCACCTTGATAGACGGCGTTGAGAATGCCTTGCTTGTTCACCGCCATGTCCAGCGCCTGGCGCACTTCGAGCTGGTCGAAAGGCTTGTGGCGTACGTTGTAGGCGATGTAACCCAGGTTGAAACCGGGCTTCTCGATGAGCTTGAGTGACGGGTCGTTTTTCAGCGCAGTCACGTCGGCAGGGCGCGGGTGCAGGGTGATCTGGCACTCATTGGCCTTGAGCTTCTGCACCCGCACCGAGGCGTCGGTGTTGATGGCGAAAATCAGGTTATCGAGCTTGACCCGACTCGGGTCCCAGTACTGCTTATTGCCGGTGTAACGGATGTTGGAATCTTTCTGGTAGCTCTTGAATACGAACGGCCCGGTGCCGATCGGCTTCTGATTAATGTCGCTGGGCTTGCCTTCGGCCAGCAGTTTGTCGGCGTACTCGGCGGACAGGATGGCGGCGAAGCTCATGGCGATGTTCTGGATGAACGCGGCGTCCACGCTGTTGAGCGTCATGACCACGGTCAGCGGCCCGGTCTTCTCGACCTTGGCGATGTTCTTGTTCAGGCTCATTCCGTTGAAATACGGGAATTCGGTCGGATAAGCCTTACGGAAAGGTTGCTGCGGATCGAGCATGCGATTGAACGTGAACAGCACGTCATCGGCGTTGAAATCACGGGTCGGCGTGAAGTATTTGGTTGTGTGAAATTTCACCCCTTCGCGCAGGTGAAAAGTGTACTTGAGACCGTCCTCGGAAATATCCCAGCGAGTGGCCAGGCCTGGTACGACGTTGGTGGCGCCTTTTTCGAACTCTGCCAGTCGGTTGTACAACGGCTCGGCGGCGTCGTTATCGGTCGCGGTCGTGTACTGCGCGGTGTCGAAGCCAGCCGGGCTGCCTTCGGAGCAGAACACCAGGCTGTTATTGGCGGCCTGGCTGATGGAAGTGGCGGCCAACAGGCCGGTGCCCAGCAATGCGGATAAAACCAAGGTATGGCGCATGACGCTCCCTTTCTCTTATGTGTTTTTCAATGAGCCGCCATCCCGTCCGGGGACGTGGAGGCATCATTGATCTCAAACCATGGCATGCAGCAATAACCGAGAGCCCACGCACGAACTGGTCAGATCCCGACGGTAGGAGCCGTGGGTCTGGCAGTAAATACGTAGAGTCCTAAAGACTCGTAGGAAATGGCAACGCGTCCGACGCCGCTGCTGTAATACTCAGCGGAATTGGATGTAGGTGGTTTCCTACTTTCTCGGCAGATAAAGCAACGGCGACGTCAAAAACGTCGCCGTTGCAAAACCTTATTTGCTGACGCTGACGCCGTAGAAGGAGTTCAAGCCAAACGGGCTGATCTTGAAGTCCTGCACGCTGTCGCGCATGGGTTGGAACACCGTCGAGTGAGCGATAGGTGTCATTGGAACGGCGTCTTTGAGGACGTGTTGCGCCTGTTTGTACAGTTCGGTGCGCTTGGACTGGTCGGTCGTGCGCTTGGCTTCTTTCACGATGCCGTCAAACTTCTTGTCGCACCACTTGGAGAAGTTGTTGCCTTGCAGCGAATCGCAGCCGAACAGCACGTTCAGCCAGTTGTCCGGGTCACCGTTGTCGCCGCTCCAGCCAATCAGCATCGCGCCGTTTTCGCCGCCTTTGGAGCGCTTGATGTACTCGCCCCACTCGTAGGTCACGATCTTGGCTTTGATACCGATCTTGGCCCAGTCGGACTGCAGCATTTCAGCCATCAGTTTGGCGTTCGGGTTGTACGGACGTTGTACCGGCATCGCCCACAGGTTGATCTCGGTGCCTTCCTTGATGCCGGCTTCCTTGAGCAGCTCTTTGGCTTTCTCAGGGTTGTACGGCGCATCCTTGATGGTGGTGTCGTAAGACCACTGGGTCGGCGGCATGGCGTTGACAGCCAGTTGACCTGCACCCTGGTAAACCGAGTCGATGATCTGCTGCTTGTTGACGGCCATGTCCAGCGCTTGACGCACTTTCAGTTGGGCCATCGGGTTCGGCTGATCGCTGCCCTTGATCTTGTCCATCACGTTGTAGGCGATGTAACCCAGGTTGAAACCAGCCTGGTTAGGCACTTTCAGAGTCTTGTCTTCTTGCAGCGCCTTCAGGTCGGCCGGACGTGGGAACAGAGTGATCTGGCACTCGTTCTTCTTCAGCTTCTGGATACGCACCGACGGGTCGGTGGTGATGGCGAAGATCAGGTTGTCGATCTTGACGTCGTCAGGCTTCCAGTAGTCCTTGTTCCCGGTGTAGCGGATGTTGGAGTCTTTCTGGTAGCTCTTGAACACGAACGGACCCGTGCCGACCGGCTTCTGGTTGATGTCGGCGGCTTTGCCTTCTTTCAGCAGCTGCGCGGCGTACTCGGCGGACTGGACGGACGCGAAACTCATGGCCATGTTCTGGATGAACGCGGCGTCGACTTCTTTCAGGGTGAACTTGACAGTTTTGTCGTCGACTTTATCGATCTTGGTGATGTTGGTGTCCATCCCCATGTCGGTGAAGTACGGGAATTCGGTCGGGTACGCCTTACGGAACGGATCATCCTTGTTAATCATGCGATTAAAGGTGAACAGCACGTCGTCGGCGTTGAACTCACGAGTCGGCTTGAAGTACGGGGTGGTGTGGAACTTCACGCCGTCGCGCAGGTGGAAGGTGTAAGTCAGGCCATCATCGGAGATGTCCCATTTGGTCGCCAAACCAGGAATAACGGCGGTGCCGCCGCGCTCGAACTGAGTCAGGCGGTTGAACATGGTTTCTGCAGAGGCGTCGAAGTCGGTTCCGGTGGTGTACTGACCAGGATCAAAACCGGCCGGGCTCCCTTCGGAGCAAAACACCAGGTTAGTCGCCGCTTGGGCGAAAGGTGCGCTGGCTAACAAGCTTGCGCCGACTAAAAACGGAATGACCGCGTGTTTAAGCATGGTGGCCTCATGATTTGTTGTCATTTTTGGAATTAGAGGACGACCTCGTGAGTCGACCTGCGGATACTTATGCAGGGGCCATACCCAATGCAAGATCCGGAGCGACCACAGGCGTTAAACAGTGGCACGAACGTACCTTAATGTCGCATTTGTATAAATTCGCGCGCATTTGACCGTTTGCGCAGGTTTTTTTCAGTGCAAATCGCGCACCTGTGCGGTGCGATCTGGATGTTTTGCGCACTCGATTGGAGCGCGGTGTTACTTATTTATACCCATCATTGAGGGGTGTGAACGGGGAGTGCGGGCCTGAATGAGATTGAGTTCTGGTTTGGTGGCCAGGTGGTTGTTGTTTAAAGGGTTGTTGTGTCTGTGGGGGCAGATTGTTTCGTTACTGTTTGTCAGTGGACATCTGTGGGGGATGCCTGGCTTCGGGATTTGGTGGGGGGGCTTGGGGGTGTTGGTAGTACCGGGGGGGGCAACCTTTGCTGCTTGCGGTAGCGCTTTTGGTTTTTTCCAAATGTTGAGCCCGTAACGAGCATTTTCTGACCCGATTGATCGTTCCCGCGTTCCGGTTTTTGGTTTTGGTCGGGCATAAAAAAACGGCGATCACTTCGGTGATCGCCGTTTTTGTGTATGGGTTATCGAATCAAGGCATCAACACTTCAATCGAACCATCCGCCGTCATGCTGACCTGACTTGTACCAGCTTCGACTTCCGGCGTAACCGGCGCACTGTCCATGCTCGCCGCTTTCATCATCATTGGCGCGCGCATGTACGGTTGTGGATAACCGTTACTGTTCAGGTTCAGGTTGACGATTTTGTAACCCTTGCCGCCCAGCGCGTCGGTGGCCAGTTGCGCACGGGCCTTGAAGGCAGTCACGGCGTCTTTGAGCAGCGCATCTTCGCTGGCCTTGCGGGTTGGGGTGGCGATGGCGAAGTCCATGCCGCCCATTTTCAGGTCGGTGAGCAGTTCGCCGGTCAGTTTCGACAGCGCCGCAAAGTCGGAGCTTTCCAGACGCAGTTCGGCGCGTTCGCGCCAGCCGGTGATTTTCTGGCCCTTGGTATCGTAGATCGGGTAACTGTTGCGGCTGCCCTGGCGCAGGGTGACTTCCTTGACCTGTTTGGCCTGGGCCAGCGCTTTGTTCATGGTGGTGCTGACGTCGGCGGCGAGTTTGGCCGGATCGGTGTTTTGCTCTTCTGTATAGAGGGTCACGATCATCAGGTCGCGGGCCACTTCCTGACTGACTTCGGCGCGCAGGGCGATCTGGTTGTAGTGCAGCTCGTCGGCAGCCAGGGCCGGGAGGCTGGCGACGGTGCCAACACTAAGGGCAAGAAGAGCGGCGCTGCGGCGGAATGTGTGCATGAAAGCTCCTTGGGCGATGCGCAGGGGTAATGTCCGAGCCTGCGTGAAACCATCAGACTCTAGCTTTTATGATCCGGTTCGCACAGTTACAACTTCTATACAGATCGATCACAGGTGACCCTGTGGTGAGGGGATTTATCGGAACGCCGCACCGCCCCGTTCGGCTGCGAAGCAGTCGTAAATATCGCCCTGAAGTAGGCAGGCAGGATTCGGTTGTGAATTTTGGGGCGGCTTCGCCACCCAACGGGGATAAATCCCCTCACCACATTAGGCCTTCAAGCCGCTCACACCTGTGGTCGTTTGCCGCACTTTCGCCTCTCAGGCCCGCGGCTTGGTTATACTCCGTGCGATCCGCCTGGAGCGCTCATCAGGAGAGCTCATGCTCGCCCCCGTTCAAATCACTTCCGCAACTCGCCAGAATCTCTGGCGGCTGACGTTCATCCGCACATTGGTGTTGGCCGCTCAGGCCGGTTCCGTGGGCTTGGCCTACTGGCTCGACTTGCTGCCGCTGCCCTGGTTTCAACTGGCCGCGACCCTCGGTTGCTCGATGTTGCTGTGCGCGTTCACGGCCATTCGCTTGCGTACCACATGGCCGGTTACCGAACTCGAATACGCCGTGCAACTGGCCTGCGACCTGTTTATCCACAGTGCCTTGCTGTACTTCTCCGGCGGCTCGACCAACCCCTTCGTCTCTTATTACCTGGTACCGCTGACCATCGCCGCCGTGACGTTGCCGTGGCGTTATTCAGTGATTCTGTCCGGTATCGCGTTGACGATGTACACCCTGCTGCTGGCCCGCTTCTATCCGCTGCAAACCTTCCCGATCGCTCGGGAAAACCTGCAGGTATACGGGATGTGGCTGAGTTTCGCCCTGGCCGCGGCGGTCATCACTTTCTTCGCTGCACGCATGGCCGAAGAGCTGCGTCGTCAGGAAGAACTGCGTGCCATCCGTCGCGAAGAGGGCCTGCGCGATCAGCAACTGCTGGCCGTCGCCACCCAGGCTGCCGGCGCCGCCCATGAACTGGGCACGCCGTTGGCGACCATGAGCGTGTTGCTCAAGGAAATGCGTCAGGACCATCACGACCCGATGTTGCAGGACGACCTGAGCGTGCTGCAGGATCAGGTCAAACTTTGCAAAGAAACCTTGCAGCAACTGGTGCGCGCCGCCGAGGCCAATCGCCGATTGGCCGTGGAGATGCAGGACGTCACCGATTGGCTCGACGAAGCCCTGAACCGCTGGCACCTGATGCGTCCGGAAGCCAGTTACCGCTTTCAGCGCTTGGGCCAAGGCGCCGTGCCGCGCATGGCGCCGCCGCCGGACCTGACCCAGGCGCTGCTGAATTTGCTCAACAACGCCGCCGACGCTTGCCCCGAAGGGCTGCAAGTGACGCTGGACTGGAATGCCGAGGACTTGACCATCAGCATCCGCGACCACGGTGCCGGTGTACCGCTGGCCATCGCCGAGCAGATCGGCAAGCCATTTTTTACCACCAAGGGCAAAGGTTTCGGCCTGGGCCTGTTTTTGAGCAAGGCCAGCGTGACACGCGCCGGCGGCTCAGTGAAACTCTACAGTCATGAGGAAGGCGGCACGCTCACCGAGCTGCGCCTGCCCCGTGTCGCCCGAGGAGACGAACATGAGTGACGAGATCCAAGTCGAAGGCGAAGAACTGCCGCATTTGCTGCTGGTAGACGACGACGCAACGTTTACCCGGGTGATGGCCCGTGCCATGGCCCGCCGCGGCTTTCGCGTCAGCACCGCCGGTTCCGCCGAAGAAGGCCTGACCATCGCTCAGGCGGACCTGCCAGACTATGCCGCGCTGGACCTGAAAATGGACGGCGATTCCGGCTTGGTGCTGTTGCCCAAGCTCCTTGAGCTGGACCCGGAAATGCGCGTGGTGATCCTCACCGGTTACTCGAGCATCGCCACCGCCGTCGAGGCGATCAAGCGCGGCGCCTGCAATTACCTGTGCAAACCGGCGGACGCCGATGACGTGCTGGCCGCGCTGCTCTCCGAACATGCCGACCTCGACACACTGGTACCGGAAAACCCGATGTCGGTGGATCGCCTGCAGTGGGAACACATCCAGCGCGTGCTGACCGAACACGAAGGCAACATCTCCGCCACTGCCCGGGCCCTGGGCATGCACCGCCGCACGCTGCAGCGCAAACTGCAGAAGCGTCCCGTTCGTCGCTGAACCTGCGCTGAATGAATGCAGGTCGCTCCTCGCGGGGAACCGAACCGATCATCTATGATCGGTTCGTGTGTGTTCTTTTCTTTATCGAGCCTTATCCATGAATCAGAACGCTGAATATTCCGCGGTCAACGATGCTGTGCGCGGGCAGTTTTTTCGCAAAGTCTGGGCGATGACCACGCCTTATTGGCGCAGCGAAGAGAAGGGCAAGGCCTGGACGTTGCTCATCGCCGTGATCGCACTGTCGTTGTTCAGCGTGGCGATTTCGGTGTGGGTCAACAGTTGGTACAAGGATTTTTACAACGCCCTGCAAAAGAAGGACGAAGCGGCCTTCTGGCAGTTGATCCTGTATTTCTGCGGCATTGCGGCGGTGGCCATTCTCGGCGCGGTGTATCGGCTCTACCTGACCCAGATGCTGACCATCCGCTGGCGGGCCTGGCTCACCGAGAAGCACTTCACCCGCTGGCTCGACAACAAGAATTACTACCAGCTGGAGCAGGGCGGTTACACCGATAACCCGGACCAGCGCATTTCCGAAGACCTCAATAAATTCACCACCAACACCTTGCTCCTGGGCCTTGGTTTGATCCGCAACATCGTCAGCCTGGTGTCGTTCTCGATTATTCTGTGGGGCGTCTCAGGCAGCATTGAAGTGTTTGGCTATACGATTCCCGGCTACATGTTCTGGTGTGCACTGGTTTATGCCGCCGTCGGCAGTTGGCTGACGCATGTGATCGGTCGTCGCTTGATCGGCCTCAACAATAACCAGCAACGTTTCGAAGCCGACTTGCGTTTCTCCATGGTGCGGGTCCGCGAAAATGCCGAAAGCATTGCGCTGTACAACGGCGAGCCCAACGAGAATCGTCGCTTGAGCAGCCGTTTCGGGCTGGTCTGGCACAACTTCTGGGACATCATGAAAGTGTCCAAGCGCCTGACCTTCTTCACCTCCGGTTACGGCCAGATCGCGATCATCTTCCCGTTCATGGTCGCCGCGCCGCGTTACTTCGCCGGCAAGATCGAGCTCGGTGAGCTGATGCAAATCAACTCCGCGTTCGGCAACGTCCAGGAGAACTTCAGCTGGTTCATCAGCGCGTACCAGGATCTCGCCGAGTGGCGTGCCACGTGTGATCGTCTGCTGAGTTTCCGCCAGGCCATGACCGACAACGAAGAGCGGGCACCGGCCATCGATGTGCAGAACCAGGGCTCGGCGTTGAAGGTGCATAACCTTGGCCTTGACCTCGCTGACGGTCGTCACTTGCTGACCAACGCCGACATGACCGTGGAGGAGGGCGAGCGCGTCATGCTCAGTGGCCGTTCCGGCAGCGGCAAGTCGACCTTGTTGCGGGCGATGGGGCATCTGTGGCCGGCTGGCCACGGCAGTATTCGTCTGCCCGCGGCGCGTTATTTGTTCCTGCCGCAAAAACCCTATCTGCCGATTGGCACGTTGCGTGAAGCGCTGAGTTATCCACAGCCGGGCGATACGTATTTGCACGAGCGCTACGTTCACGTACTGGAGGCGTGCCGTTTGCCGCACCTCGTTGCTCGTCTGGACGAAGCCAATCACTGGCAGCGCATGTTGTCGCCGGGTGAGCAGCAACGTCTGGCCTTCGCTCGTGCGCTGCTTTACGCACCGCAATGGCTGTACATGGACGAAGCGACCTCGGCGATGGACGAGGAGGACGAAGCTTCGCTGTATCAGAGCTTGATCGATGAGATTCCGGGATTGAGCATCGTCAGCGTCGGGCATCGCAGCAGCCTGAAGCGCTTCCATCCACGGCATGTTCGTATCGAGAATGGCCATCTGGTGGATCAAACAGTGACCGCCTGAACACTTCTGTTGGTTTTACGATTAACCAAAACTCACATCGTTGTCAGCACCAGCTCAGATAGAGAATTCTCTATCTGAGCCGGTATTGGCTTGGTCAAGGGTTGATTTTCAGACCACGGATAGCTGATACGCCTAACGACACGGTGCCTCTCTTGACTTCATATAAAACTTTCACGGACTTATCCAGGTGATCTTGAAAAACCTGTTTGAGAACTTCGATGGTGATGGTTTTTCCAACGTTTTCGTTGGTGATTACGTGTTCAAAATGCTCGCTGTCGTCAGGGTAGGGAAACTCTAAACTCAACCTGATCAGGTCTCCGGCAGTCATATCTCGGTATGACGGAATTAAAACACCAACAGATTTTCCAACTTCGCTTAAGTAGAGGTCAGAACTTTGGGTTTCTCTAATGCCAGGTCTTTCAAAAATTAGTTGTTGGCTTTTCATGGCTTAAGTCCTTTGGATTCTGCACACCTGATTGAGAAGTGATTGACGTCTAGAAGAGTCGGCGGCTTAACTCCTGATAAGTAGATCTTCCGCATGCACAAGCGGCTACTGTCATAAATGACAGTTCAGACAAGTGGTAGTTTGAAGGTTGGCTGCTGTCTTATGTTGCCGGGGTGATCGTACAACCGCGTTGAGCTATGATGCGGTTTCAGCCGCAACTTTCGAGAAAGACGTTCACCATGGAAAACCCGATCGACGCACCACGCCTCCCTCGCAAGCGCCGCAGCCTCGCTCAGGAACTGGTGACGGTGCTGTCCGAGCAGATCCGCGACGGTCACCTCAAGCGTGGCGACAAGTTGCCCACCGAGTCGGCGATCATGGATGCCCATGGCGTCAGCCGCACCGTGGTGCGTGAAGCGATTTCCCGTTTGCAGGCGGCAGGCCAGGTTGAAACCCGCCACGGCATCGGTACCTTCGTGCTCGACACCCCGAGCCCGAGCGGTTTCCGTATCGACCCGGCGACCGTGGTCACGCTGCGGGATGTACTGGCGATTCTGGAACTGCGCATCAGCCTTGAAGTGGAATCCGCCGGCCTCGCCGCGCAACGCCGCAGCCCCGAGCAACTGGCATTGATGCGAGCGGCGCTGGATGCATTGAATGAAAGTGTTTCCCATGCCAGCGATGCGGTGGCGTCCGACTTCCAGTTCCACCTGCAAATCGCCCTGGCGACCGGCAACCGCTATTTCACCGACATCATGACCCACCTGGGTACCAGCATCATTCCGCGCACGCGCCTCAACTCCGCGCGCCTGGCCCATGACGACCAACAGCACTACATGAATCGCCTGAGTCGTGAGCACGAAGAGATTTACGACGCGATTGCGCGTCAGGATTCGGATGCGGCGCGGGCGGCGATGCGGTTGCATCTGACGAACAGTCGCGAGCGGCTGCGTCATGCGCATGAAGAGGCTGAAGCTCAGCGAGGATAAGTTTTCTGTCTGCGGATGATTTATTGCCTGACAGACCGCTTTCGTCGGAACGCCGCCCGGACCAAGCCCGCTCCCACACTAGATCGTCTGTGAACACAAAATGAGTGAACACTAGACATCAAATGTGGGAGCGGGCTTGCTCGCGAAGGGGCCAGCAGCCGTTACGCTATGGCTTCAGCCTGACCTGAGAATCGAGCGATCCACCCTCACGGCCCACTCAGAAACCCCAGCCTTGGCATCGAATGCCACATGCCCATGCTCATCCACCACCGCCCGAGCAATCGGCACTCCCTTGGCCAACAACTCCAACGGCGCACCCTTCAGCGATTGGCCCGAGGCCAGTTCCAGTTTCAATTTGATAGTCATCATCGATCTCCTTATCAGGCAACGTTGCCGGTGGGTTTGTAATCCTTGAGCAGCAAATAAGTGCTCCAGCCCCACCAGTCATCCACGGTGGCGGTGTCGTTCAGGTTGTTGACGTCCTTGCGTCGCAGCACCTTGTTGCCCTCGACCCTGAACAGCGGTGAGAAGTTGGTCGCCAGGTTCAGTACGGCTTGCAGATCAGGCAGCTTTTTCAAGGCGGCGAAATTGGCGGCCGACGGGGCGATTCCGCTGAGATAAGCCGCGAACACTTCATCCGCAGACACCTGAACCGCCTGATTCACTTGGGTGCGATTGGCGCTGGAAAGGTCGTCGAAGTAGCGTTTGTCCCCATACGCGCGCCATTGATCGCCGTTGCCATTGCGCACGTTGAGGCCGAATTTGCTGTCTTCGTCGTGCATGAACCGCGTGATCAACGAACCCAGATCGCTCGGCGTGACCACCGCTGCCAATTGTTTGCGCGGCACTCGCAGGTGGCCGGTGGAAAACAGGTCGGTCAGGTAGTGATCGGCAAAAGCGTTCATCGCATAGGCCAACTCCAACTGCTTTTCATTGCCGCTGGCGTGGGCCAGCACCGCTTGTTGCACCGCCGCGGTGTGCCCGGCGATATAGGCCAGCAGCGCCCATTCGGCGAAGTGATCGGCATTGTTGGCAGCCAGTTTCAGGTAGCGGCCAAATGGGAACAACGCCGAAACGACACTGCCGCCGCCGGTGATCTTGTTCCACTCTTCTGACAACGTATCACCGAGGGCGTCATAAGCCTCGTGAGGTTGTTTACCGTCCTTGATCGCCTGCTTGATCGCGGCGATTTCCTTTTGCATCACACCGAGGATCAGCTTGGCTTCAGCGTTAGCAGCAGGCAGCACGGCCAGCGAGTTGAAGGCATTGGTAAAACGCTGGATTCGGTCGGCGGCTGTTGCGCCTTCGCTGATCGGTTGATCGGGAATTCCATAGAAATCACCCCCCAGCGCAATGACCTGGCCATAGGTCAGCGCCAGCCCGTTGGGCAGATGCAGTTCCACCTGCGAAGCGGGAATAGCTGGTGCGTCCTTGATGAAGCGCAGCAGCGTGCTGTCGCCGATGGCGGTGTGTTCGCCACCCTCGAACCTCAGCTGTGGCTTGCCATTCAGGGCATTGCCGGAGGTTGTGGGCAGAGGCGCGGGAAGAGGAATCGTAGAGCTGTGATGATCAGCAATCTGCAAGATCACATGTGGGTTATTCCCGATGAGAGGAATGCCATGCTCGGTAAAAAGATCATCCAGTTCGGCAATGACCTGTTTCGGTTTTTCCTTCGGTTGTGCGTGTAGACCTGACATTTCTATCTCCTTGATATGTCGTCGGTACGATCAAAAAATAACTGTATGCATATACAGTCATCTGGATCATAGGTGAGAATTTTCCTACGTCAAGAAAATACCTTTCCGACTCAAAATCTGCGGTTGGCGATGAAATGCAGTTGACGGTTATTATTTAAGTTGTACGATGACCTACAACTTCGGCGAAGGCTGAACGGTTTTCTCACACACATACGTCGCTATCCAGGGTGTTCGAATAATGAATCCACAAGAACTGAAGTCCATCCTCTCTTCCGGTCTGCTGTCTTTCCCGGTTACCGATTTCAATGCTCAGGGCGATTTCCATCGCGCGGGCTACATCAAACGTCTCGAATGGCTGGCCCCATACGGCGCCTCGGCATTGTTCGCCGCGGGCGGCACCGGTGAGTTCTTCTCTCTGGCGGCCAGCGAATATTCGGAAATCATCAAGACCGCCGTCGACACCTGCGAAACCAGCGTGCCGATTCTGGCCGGCGTTGGCGGTTCGACTCGTCAAGCCATCGAATACGCACAGGAAGCCGAGCGCCTGGGCGCCAAAGGCCTGTTGCTGTTGCCGCACTACCTGACCGAAGCCAGCCAGGACGGCGTTGCCGCCCACGTTGAAGCCGTGTGCAAATCGGTGAAAATCGGCGTGGTGGTTTACAACCGCAACGTCTGCCGCCTGACCGCGCCGTTGCTGGAACGTCTGGCCGAGCGCTGCCCGAACCTGATCGGCTACAAGGATGGCCTGGGCGATATCGAGTTGATGGTGTCGATCCGTCGCCGCCTCGGTGATCGCTTCAGCTACCTGGGCGGTTTGCCGACCGCCGAAGTCTACGCCGCAGCCTACAAGGCACTGGGCGTACCGGTTTACTCCTCGGCGGTGTTCAACTTCATCCCGAAAACCGCGATGGATTTCTACCACGCCATTGCCCGCGAAGATCACGCCACCGTCGGCAAGATCATCGACGACTTCTTCCTACCGTACCTGGACATCCGTAACCGCAAAGCCGGTTACGCGGTGAGCATCGTCAAGGCCGGGGCAAAAATTGTCGGCTATGACGCAGGTCCTGTGCGTGCGCCGCTGACCGATCTGACGGGCGAAGAGTACGAAATGCTCGCCGCGCTGATCGACAAGCAAGGTGCGCAGTAACACATCCGATTAAACAAGGCCGCTGAGTATTCAGCGGCCTTTTGCGTGAGGAGAACATTCCGTGGCAAATGCAAAGCGTTTTGATAACTACATCAATGGTGAATGGGTTGCGGGTAGCGAATACTCCAACAACATCAACCCGTCCGAACTGACCGATACCATCGGCGAGTACGCCAAGGCTGATCTGGCTCAGGTTCACGCCGCCATCGACGCTGCTCGCGCCGCGTTCCCGGCCTGGTCCACGTCGGGCATTCAGGCACGTCACGATTCGCTGGATAAAGTCGGCAGCGAAATACTCGCCCGTCGCGAAGAGCTCGGCACCTTGCTGGCCCGGGAAGAGGGCAAGACCCTGCCTGAAGCTATCGGCGAAGTGACCCGCGCCGGCAACATCTTCAAGTTCTTCGCCGGTGAATGCCTACGTCTGTCCGGCGACTATCTGCCGTCGGTGCGTCCGGGTGTGAACGTCGAAGTGACTCGCGAAGCGCTGGGTGTGGTTGGTCTGATCACACCATGGAACTTCCCGATCGCAATTCCTGCGTGGAAAATCGCCCCGGCGCTGGCCTACGGTAACTGCGTCGTGCTGAAACCGGCGGATCTGGTGCCGGGTTGCGCTTGGGCGCTGGCCGAAATCATCTCCCGCGCAGGCTTCCCGGCCGGTGTGTTCAACCTGGTGATGGGCAGCGGTCGAGTGGTGGGCGATGCGCTGGTGCAGAGCCCGAAAGTCGACGGCATCAGCTTCACCGGTTCCGTGGGCGTCGGTCGTCAGATCGCGGTCAACTGCGTGTCGCGCCAGGCCAAGGTTCAGCTGGAAATGGGCGGCAAGAACCCGCAGATCATTCTCGACGACGCCGACCTCAAGCAAGCGGTCGAGCTGTCGGTACAGAGCGCGTTCTACTCCACCGGCCAGCGTTGCACTGCTTCGAGCCGCTTCATTGTCACCGCCGGGATTCACGACAAGTTCGTTGAAGCCGTGGCTGAGCGCATGAAGTCGATCAAGGTCGGTCACGCGTTGAAAGCCGGCACCGACATTGGTCCGGTGGTCTCGCAAGCGCAGCTTGAACAGGACATGAAGTACATCGACATCGGCCAGTCCGAAGGTGCACGTCTGGTCAGCGGCGGTGGTCTGGTGACTTGCGACACCGAAGGCTACTACCTCGCGCCAACCCTGTTTGCCGACAGCGAAGCCGCGATGCGCATCAGCCGCGAAGAGATCTTCGGCCCGGTGGCCAACGTGGTTCGCGTAGCGGATTACGAGGCTGCGCTGGCCATGGCCAACGACACCGAATTCGGTCTGTCGGCGGGCATCGCCACCACGTCGCTGAAGTACGCCAACCACTTCAAGCGCCACTCCCAGGCCGGGATGGTGATGGTCAACCTGCCGACGGCGGGCGTGGATTACCACGTTCCATTCGGTGGGCGTAAAGGTTCATCCTATGGCTCACGTGAGCAAGGTCGCTACGCGCAAGAGTTCTACACCGTGGTGAAGACCTCTTATATCGGTTCCTGATACACCGCAATACCTGTGGGAGCTGGCCTGTCGGGTCGCCGCATGGCAGCGATGGCATCACCGCGGTATGACTGACATACCGAGGTGCCCGCATCGCCGGCAGGCCAGCTCCCACAAAAACAACACCGTTATTACCCGCATAAAAATAATCAGTGGGAGTACATCTACATGCAAGCGACCAAGCCGACCCACGTCCGCTATTTGATTTTGCTCATGCTTTTTCTGGTGACCACGATCAACTACGCCGACCGGGCTACCATCGCCATCGCGGGCTCCAGCCTGCAAAAAGACCTCGGCATCGACGCGGTCACTCTCGGTTATATCTTCTCCGCATTCGGTTGGGCCTACGTGGCCGGGCAAATTCCAGGTGGCTGGCTGCTGGACCGTTTCGGCTCGAAAAAAGTGTATGCGCTCAGCATCTTCACCTGGTCGCTGTTCACCGTGCTGCAGGGCTATGTCGGTGAGTTCGGCATGTCCACGGCGGTGGTTGCGCTGTTCATGCTGCGCTTCCTGGTGGGCCTGGCCGAAGCGCCATCCTTCCCCGGTAACGCGCGCATCGTAGCCGCCTGGTTCCCGACGGCTGAACGCGGCACCGCCTCGGCGATCTTCAACTCGGCGCAATACTTCGCCACGGTACTGTTTGCGCCGCTGATGGGTTGGATCGTCTACAGCTTTGGCTGGCAGCACGTGTTTATCGTCATGGGTGTGATCGGCATCATCTTCTCGGGGATCTGGCTGAAGGTTATCCACAGCCCGCGTCAGCATCCGATGATCAACGACGCCGAGTTCAAGCACATCGCCGACAACGGCGGCATGGTCGACATGGACCAGGACAAGGGCAAAGGCAAAAAAGTCGACGGTCCAAAGTGGGACTACATCCGCCAGTTGCTGACCAACCGCATGATGCTCGGCGTGTACCTGGGCCAATACTGCATCAACGGCATCACCTACTTCTTCCTGACCTGGTTCCCGGTGTACCTGGTGCAAGAACGCGGCATGACCATCCTCAAAGCCGGTTTCATCGCCTCGTTGCCGGCGATCTGCGGCTTCATCGGTGGTGTGCTCGGCGGGGTGATTTCCGACTACCTGCTGCGCAAAGGCCACTCGCTGACCTTCGCCCGCAAGGCACCCATCATTGCTGGCTTGCTGGTCTCCAGCAGCATCGTCGCGTGTAACTACGTGGACATCGAATGGATGGTGGTTGGTTTCATGGCCTTGGCGTTCTTTGGCAAAGGCGTCGGCGCATTGGGTTGGGCCGTGGTGTCCGACACCTCGCCGAAACAGATTGCCGGTTTGAGTGGCGGCCTGTTCAACATGTTCGGCAACATCGCCTCGATCACCACCCCGATTGTCATCGGCTACATCATCAGCTCCACCGGTTCGTTCAAATGGGCGCTGGTGTTTGTCGGTTGCAACGCCCTGGTCGCGGTGTTCAGCTATCTGGTGATCGTCGGTCCGATCAAACGTGTGGTACTCAAGGAACCGCCCGTCAGCGGTCCTGAAGCCAATAACAAATTGTCTCAAGCGCATTCCTGAGGAGCGGCGTCATGCAGTTGATTGAACATTCCGACTCGCCGCGCTACATCCGCCTGCACGAGCGGGACAACGTAGTGATCGTGGTCAATGATCAAGGCGTGCCGGCCGGTACCGAGTTTCCGGACGGCCTGGTCACCGTGGATTTCGTGCCACAGAGCCACAAGGTCACCCTGGAAGACATTCCCGTGGGTGGCCAGGTGATTCGTTACGGACAGACCATCGGCTACGCGTTGCAGCCGATTCCGCGCGGCAGTTGGGTCAAGGAAGATCAACTGCGCATGCCCACCGCGCCACCGCTGGACAGCTTGCCGCTGTCCACCGAAGTGCCGGCGGCGCAGGCACCGCTGGAAGGCTTCACGTTCGAAGGTTATCGCAACGCCGACGGCACCGTCGGCACGCGCAATATTCTCGGGATTACCACGACGGTTCAGTGCGTCACTGGCGTTCTGGACCATGCGGTCAAACGCATCAAGGACGAGTTGCTGCCCAAGTATCCGCACGTCGATGACGTGGTCGCGCTGACTCACAGCTACGGCTGTGGTGTAGCGATTACCGCGACTGACGCGTACATCCCGATCCGTACCGTGCGCAACCTGGCGCGTAACCCGAACCTGGGTGGCGAAGCGTTGGTGGTCAGTCTGGGCTGCGAGAAACTGCAGGCCGGGCAGGTGATGCACGAGAACGACAGCTCGGTGGATTTGAGCGATCCGTGGTTGTACCGCTTGCAGGATTCCAGTCACGGTTTCACCGAGATGATCGAGCAGATCATGGCGTTGGCCGAGACCCGTTTGAAGAAGCTCGATCAACGTCGCCGAGAAACCGTGCCGGCGTCCGAGCTGATTCTGGGCATGCAGTGCGGCGGCAGCGATGCGTTTTCCGGGATCACCGCCAACCCGGCGCTGGGTTATGCCTCGGACCTGTTATTGCGGGCCGGTGCGACGGTGATGTTTTCCGAAGTCACCGAAGTGCGCGATGCGATTTACCTGCTGACTTCCCGTGCGGAAACCGAGGAAGTCGCTCAGGAACTGGTGCGCGAGATGGACTGGTACGACCGTTACCTGGCCAAGGGCGAAGCGGATCGCAGCGCCAACACCACGCCGGGCAACAAGAAGGGTGGGTTGTCGAACATTGTCGAGAAGTCGCTTGGGTCGATCGTCAAATCCGGCAGCAGCGCGATTAACGGGGTGCTGGGTCCTGGCGAGCGCTTCAAGCGCAAAGGCCTGATTTTCTGTGCGACCCCGGCCAGTGACTTTGTCTGCGGGACGTTGCAATTGGCGGCGGGGATGAACCTGCACGTGTTCACTACCGGGCGTGGTACGCCATATGGTTTGGCGATGGCACCGGTGGTGAAGGTGTCGACCCGAACCGAGCTGGCGCAGCGTTGGCCGGACCTGATCGACATCGATGCCGGGCGGATCGCGACCGGGCGGGCGTCGATTGAGGACCTTGGCTGGGAGTTGTTCCACTACTACCTGGATGTGGCCAGCGGCAAGAAGCAAACCTGGGCCGAGA
Source organism: Pseudomonas sp. PDM25 (assembly GCF_019219045.1). Taxonomy (NCBI): domain Bacteria; kingdom Pseudomonadati; phylum Pseudomonadota; class Gammaproteobacteria; order Pseudomonadales; family Pseudomonadaceae; genus Pseudomonas; species Pseudomonas sp. PDM25. The sequence continues at coordinate 47,000 of NZ_JAHUWL010000012.1, read as the reverse complement.
AGCACAAGCTGCATAACGACATCACCTTGTTCAACCCTGCCCCCATCACCTGAGACCGCGTCGCCTGTTTCGCGAGCAAGCCCGCTCCCACAGTGATCTTCAGTGTTCACGCAATTTGTGCAACAAAGAAGATCCCCTGTGGGAGAGGGCTTGCTCGCGAAGACGGTCTACCAGACGCCGGGGGACTTGCTGGCTTATCATTAGCCCCCTAACGACGCTCACCCAAGGTTATCCCCGGCATGCTGGCTATCTTCCTCGAAACCCTGAACATCACCGCGCCGGTGTTTGCCATGCTGTTTCTGGGGGTGCTGCTCAAGCGCATCGACTGGATCAACGACAACTTCATCCACACTGCGTCGGCCCTGGTGTTTAACGTCACCATGCCGGCGTTGCTGTTTCTGGGCATCCTGCATGCCGACCTGCACGCCGCGTTGCAACCGGCGCTGCTGATCTACTTCTCGCTCGCCACTCTGGTGTGTTTCGCCATCGCCTGGGGCTGGGCGATCTGGAAGTGTCCGCGGGAGGACCGGGGGATTTACACCCAGGGCGCCTTTCGCGGCAATAACGGGGTGATTGGCCTCGCACTGGCTGCGAGCATGTACGGCGACTACGGGATTTCCCTCGGAGCGATTCTCGCGGCGTTGGTGATCCTGTTTTACAACACGCTCTCGACCATTGTGCTGGCGGTGTACAGCCCGGTAATCAAGTCCGACCCCTGGAGCATCTGCAAAAGCGTGATGGCCAATCCGCTGATCATCAGCGTGTTTGCCGCGGCGCCGTTTGCCTACTTCAAGATCAGCTTGCCAGGATGGCTGGAGACGTCCGGCCAATACCTGGCGCAAACCACCCTGCCGTTGGCGTTGATCTGCATCGGCGGCACGCTGTCGCTGGCGGCACTGCGTAAAAGCGGCAGCATGGCGCTCAGCTCAAGCCTGGTGAAGATGATCGGCCTGCCGGTTCTGGCGACGCTGGGTGCATGGCTCTGGGGCTTTCGTGGTGCGGAGTTGGGGATTTTGTTTCTGTACTTCGGCAGCCCGACCGCCGCGGCCAGTTTTGTCATGGCCCGTCAGGCCAATGGCAATCATGAACTGGCGGCGGCGATCATCGTGATCACCACGTTGATGGCGGCGGTCACCACCAACATCGGGATCTTCCTGTTGCAGTGGGGCGGGTGGATTTAGCCTCGGGTTTTGCGGTGGTTTATAGGGCCTCTTCGCGAGCAAGCCCGCTCCCACATTTGGAATGCATTCCCCTGTGGGAGCGGGCTTGCTCGCGAAAGCAATCTCACTGTCACTGCCAAAGCCAGGCTGTTACTCGGGCTTCTGATAAGTATCAATTACTTCCTGTGCCGCCCGAAACGCATCGATTGCCGCCGGCACACCGGCATACACCGCGCAATGCAGCAGCGCTTCACGAATCTCTTCCACGGTGCAGCCATTGTTCAGCGCACCACGTACGTGGCCTTTCAATTCCTGCGGGCACTTCAACGCGGTCAGCGCGGCGAGGGTGATCAGGCTACGGGTTTTCAATGGCAAACCTTCGCGGTTCCAGACGCCGCCCCAGGCGTGCTCGTTGACGAAATCCTGCAGCGGTTGAGTGAACTCGGTGGCATTGCCCAGCGCGCGGTCGACGAAGGCGTCGCCCATTACTTGGCGCCGGACTTCAACCCCAGGCTTTTTATCATCGGTCATGGCAATTCCTTATTGTGGTGTTGGCGACGCCAGGCGCGCAGCGACGTGAGCAGCAAAAACGCCATCAGCGCCGGCAGGACAAAAAACAGCATCAGGTGTTCAAGCTTGTCGGCCAGCGGCATGCCGGTGGTGAATGACACCACGTGCAGACCGTAAGCCAGATACAAACCCAAAAACAGCAGACCTTCGGCGCGGGTCACCCGGTAACCGGAATAGAACACCGGCAGGCACAACACCGCGACGCCGAGCATGACCGGCAAGTCGAAATCCAGGGCGTTGGGCGACACCGACAGCGGCGATGGCGCGACCAACGCGGTGAAGCCCAGCACGCCCAAGAGGTTGAACAGGTTGCTGCCAATCACGTTGCCCACGGCGATGTCGCGCTGACCGCGCAACGCGGCGATCAACGAGGTGGCCAGTTCCGGCAGGGATGTGCCGACAGCGACGATGGTCAAGCCGATGATCCGCTCCGACAACCCCAGATCAGTCGCGACCGAAACCGCCGCGCCCAACAGCAGGTGCCCGGCGTAGACCAGCATCGCCAAACCCACGACGATCATCAGCAGGCTGCTGATCCATGGTGCTTGCGGGACTTCGTGGGTCGTCGATTGCGGGCGGGTCGAGTGCCGCGACTGGCGCAGCAGCAGGCCCAGATACAGCGCCAGCGCCGCCAGCAGCATCACGCCATCGGTGCGGGTCAGTTCTTCGTTCCACGCCAATACGAACACCAACAGACTGGCGCCGATCATCAGCGGGATATCCAGGCGCACCAGTTGCCGTGAAACCCGCAGCGGGATGATCAGCGCCGAAAGCCCGAGGGTGACGAGGATGTTGAAGATGCCACTGCCGATCACGCTGCCGACGGCGATGTCGGCGTTCTGCGTCAGGGTTGCTTGCAGGCTGACCGCCATCTGCGGTGCGCTGCTGCCGAGGGCTACGATGGTCAAGCCGATAATCAGCGGTCGTACATGCAAGCGTGCGGCGAGGCGCACGGCGGCGCGCACCATCAGCTCGGCGCCGGCGATCAGCAACAGCAAGCCGCTGAGCAATTCAATCACGCTGATCAGGGGTAAATCGGCAAGTCCGAAAATGGTCGGCGCTCCATCGGTCAGTCGTCGAGGGCTTGCACGCGAACCCGTGCAGTGCCGCTTCTGAGCATACCCAGTTGTTCGGCGGCTTCGTGTGAAACATCAATCAGACGCCCACGGGTATGTGGCCCGCGATCGTTGATGCGAACCACACAGGACTTGTCGTTGTTCAGATTGGTGACCTTCACCCGCGTGCCAAAGGGCAACTGGCGATGGGCGGCGGTCAGGGAATTCTTGTTGAAACGCTCGCCACTGGCGGTGCGTTTACCTTGGTGTTTGGCGCCGTAATACGAGGCAACGCCGGTTTTGTCATAGCCGTGCGGATCGATGACATCGTTGCTGGCGCAACCGGCCAGCAGGGAGAGCAGGGCGCAGGCACTGAGGAAGCGTTTCATTCGAAGGTTTCCACATACAAATGTGGGAGCGGGCTTGCTCGCGAAGGGGGCATCACATCCAACATCAATGTTGACTGATACACCGCTTTCGCGAGCAAGCCCGCTCCCACAAGGGGTAGAGCCAGGCTTTAAAACTGGCTCCATTGCGATCAGCCTTCGAGCTTGCTTTTCAGCAGTTCGTTAACCTGTTGCGGGTTGGCCTTGCCTTTGGAAGCTTTCATGGCTTGGCCGACGAAGAAGCCGAACATCTTGCCGCGTTTGGCTTCGTCTGCCGCGCGGTACTGTTCAACCTGTTCGGCGTTGGCCGCGAGCATTTCGTCCAACACTGCCGAGATCGCACCGGTGTCGGTCACTTGCTTCAGGCCGCGCTTGTCGATGATCTCGTCCGCGCTGCCTTCGCCGTTGGCCATGGCTTCAAACACCACTTTGGCGATTTTGCCGGAGATGGTGTTGTCGGTGATGCGCAGCAGCATGCCGCCCAGTTGTTCGGCCGAGACCGGCGACTGATCGATGTCCAGGCCCTGTTTGTTCAACAGGCTGCCCAATTCAACCATCACCCAGTTGGCCGCCAGCTTGGCGTCGCCGCCAATGCTCACGACTTTCTCGAAGTAATCGGCTTGCTCGCGGCTGGTGGCCAGGACGCTGGCGTCGTAGACCGACAGACCGAACTGCGCCTGGAAGCGCTCGCGTTTCTGCGGTGGCAATTCCGGCAGGGTAGCGCGCACGTCGTCGAGGAACGAGTCTTCGATGACCACCGGCAGCAGGTCCGGATCGGGGAAGTAACGGTAGTCGTTGGCTTCCTCTTTGCTGCGCATCGGACGGGTTTCGTCCTTGTTCGGATCGTACAGACGGGTCTGCTGGATCACCCGGCCGCCGTCTTCGATCAGCTCGATCTGACGTTGCACTTCGGTGTTGATCGCCTTCTCGATGAAACGGAACGAGTTGACGTTCTTGATCTCGCAGCGAGTGCCGAATTCAACCTGGCCTTTCGGACGGATCGACACGTTGCAGTCGCAACGCAACGAGCCTTCGGCCATGTTGCCGTCGCAGATGCCGAGGTAACGCACCAGCGCGTGGACAGCCTTGACGTAAGCCACGGCTTCCTTGGCGCTGCGCATGTCCGGCTCGGACACGATTTCCAGCAGCGGCGTGCCGGCACGGTTCAGGTCGATGCCGGTGGCGCCGCTGAATTCTTCGTGCAGGCTTTTACCGGCGTCTTCTTCCAGGTGCGCGCGGGTGATGCCGACGCGCTTGACCGTGCCGTCTTCCAGCGCGATGTCCAGGTGGCCTTTGCCAACGATCGGCAATTCCATCTGGCTGATCTGGTAGCCCTTGGGCAGGTCCGGGTAGAAATAGTTTTTACGGGCGAACACGTTGTGCTGGCCGATCTCGGCATCAATCGCCAGACCGAACATTACCGCCATGCGCACCGCTTCCTGGTTCAGCACCGGCAATACGCCAGGCATACCGAGGTCAACCAGGCTGGCCTGGGTATTCGGCTCGGAACCGAATGTGGTGGAGCTACCGGAAAAGATTTTCGACCGGGTGGTGAGCTGGGTGTGAATCTCCAGCCCGATCACGACTTCCCATTGCATGTGTTTCTCCTCAGAAGCCGGTTGGGGTGCGGGTGTGCCAGTCAGTGTTCAACTGATACTGGTGCGCAACGTTGAGCAAACGGCCTTCCTGGAAATACGGAGCGAGCAATTGCACGCCGACCGGCAGACCATCGACAAAACCGGCTGGCATGGACAAGCCCGGCAGACCGGCGAGGTTGGCGGTGATGGTGTAGACGTCTTCCAGGTACGCAGCAACCGGGTCGCTGCTCTTGGCGCCAAGCTTCCAGGCCGGGTTTGGCGTGGTTGGGCCGAGGATGATGTCGACCTCATTAAAGGCTGCCATGAAGTCGTTCTTGATCAGGCGACGAATTTTCTGCGCCTTCAGGTAGTAGGCGTCGTAGTAACCGGCCGACAACGCGTAGGCACCGACCATGATCCGGCGCTGCACTTCCGGGCCGAAACCTTCGCCACGGGAACGCTTGTACAGGTCGATCAGGTTTTTCGGGTCTTCGCAGCGATAGCCGAAACGTACGCCATCGAAACGCGACAGGTTGGAAGACGCCTCTGCCGGGGCGATCACGTAGTACGCAGGGATCGCGTGCTGCATGTTCGGCAGGCTGATTTCCTTGACCACGGCACCGAGCTTTTCCAGCTCCTTGACGCTGTTGTGGATCAGCTCGGCAATGCGCGGGTCGAGACCGGCGCTGAAATATTCTTTAGGAACGCCGATGCGCAGGCCTTGCAGCGAACCGTTGAGGCCGGCGCTGTAATCCGGCACGGGCTCGTCGATGCTGGTGGAGTCTTGCGGGTCGAAACCGGCCATGCCTTGCAGCAGGATCGCGCAGTCTTCGGCTGTGCGGGCCAATGGGCCGCCCTGATCGAGACTGGATGCGTAGGCGATCATGCCCCAGCGCGAAACGCGACCGTACGTCGGTTTCAGGCCGGTCAGGTTGGTCAGCGCGGCGGGTTGACGGATCGAACCGCCGGTGTCGGTGCCCGTTGCCGCTGGCAACAGACGAGCGGCAACCGCAGCAGCCGAACCACCAGACGAGCCGCCGGGCACGTATTCCAGGTTCCACGGGTTTTTCACTGCGCCGTAGTAGCTCGACTCGTTGGCCGACCCCATGGCGAATTCGTCCATGTTGGTCTTGCCCAGGGTCACGGCCCCGGCAGCAGCCAGTTTGGCGACCACGGTGGCGTCGTACGGTGCTTTAAAGTTGTCGAGCATCTTCGAGCCGCAACTGGTGCGGATGCCTTGGGTGCAGAACAGGTCTTTGTGGGCGATCGGCGCACCGAGCAGGGCGCCGCTCTCACCATTGGCCCGGCGTGCGTCAGCGGCTTTCGCCTGCTGGAGCGCCAGGTCTTCGGTGAGGCTGATGAAACTGTTGAGCTGCGGATCGAGCTGGGCGATACGCGCCAGCAGGGTTTTGGTCAGCTCTTCGGAAGAAAACTTTTTATCGGCGAGACCGCGGGCGATCTCGGCCAGAGTCAATTGATGCATTGCAGGCTCTTTCCCTTTAGTCGATGACTTTCGGAACCAGGTACAGGCCGTTTTCGACCGCTGGTGCGATGGACTGATAGGCCTCGCGATGATTGGTCTCGGTCACGACGTCTGCGCGCAGGCGCTGGCTGGCTTCCAGTGGGTGGGCGAGCGGCTCGATACCGTCGGTATTGACCGCCTGCATTTCGTCGACCAGTCCCAGAATGCTGTTCAGGGCCGAAGTGATGTGTGGAAGATCGGCATCATTAAGGCCCAGACAGGCCAGATGAGCGATTTTTTCCACGTCGGAGCGTTCAAGCGTCATGGGATTCTCCAGTGGAAGGAAAACAGAACGGATGCTATCCGTGTGTTAGATTGTCGGAACACTACCGCATTTCTACGGTCATAAGGCCGCGATTGTGGGGGTTGGTGCACAGAAAAGCGGCCAATTTAACATATTGGCGCCTTGCCCAAAATCCCTGTCGTTGTTAGAGTTTGCCGCACTTTTTTACCCACGCGTTGCCTAGGGTCCTTTCCCCATGTTCAAGAAACTGCGTGGCATGTTTTCCAGCGATCTCTCCATTGACCTGGGCACTGCCAACACCCTTATTTACGTGCGCGAGCGCGGTATCGTCCTGAATGAGCCCTCGGTTGTGGCTATTCGGACACACGGTAACCAGAAAAGTGTCGTTGCTGTCGGCACCGAGGCCAAGCGCATGCTCGGCCGTACGCCGGGCAACATTGCTGCCATTCGTCCGATGAAGGATGGCGTGATCGCCGACTTCAGCGTTTGCGAAAAGATGCTGCAATACTTTATCAACAAGGTTCACGAAAACAGCTTCCTGCAGCCTAGTCCTCGTGTGTTGATCTGCGTTCCATGCAAATCCACCCAGGTTGAGCGTCGTGCCATCCGTGAGTCGGCCCTCGGTGCCGGTGCCCGTGAAGTGTTCCTGATCGAAGAGCCAATGGCGGCTGCGATCGGTGCCGGCCTGCCGGTTGAAGAAGCTCGCGGCTCGATGGTTGTCGATATCGGTGGTGGTACCACTGAAATCGCGCTGATCTCCCTGAACGGTGTGGTTTACGCTGAATCCGTGCGGGTTGGCGGCGACCGCTTCGACGAAGCGATCATCACTTACGTGCGTCGCAACTACGGCAGCCTGATCGGCGAATCCACTGCCGAGCGCATCAAGCAGGAAATCGGTACTGCCTACCCGGGCGGCGAAGTGCGTGAAGTCGACGTTCGTGGCCGTAACCTGGCCGAAGGCGTTCCGCGCGCATTCACCCTGAACTCCAATGAAGTGCTGGAAGCTCTGCAAGAGTCCCTGGCCACCATCGTTCAGGCTGTGAAAAGTGCACTGGAGCAATCGCCTCCGGAACTGGCTTCCGACATCGCCGAGCGTGGCCTGGTACTGACCGGTGGTGGCGCCTTGCTGCGTGACCTCGACAAGTTGCTGGCCCAGGAAACCGGTCTGCCGGTAATCGTTGCCGAAGACCCGCTGACCTGCGTTGCTCGCGGCGGTGGCCGTGCGTTGGAAATGATGGATAAACACACCATGGACCTGCTCTCCAGCGAGTGATCTCGCCGGTTGCATCTATGCTGTTGGCGCGCAGGCAGCACTTTGCAGTGCTGCCTGTTGGCGTTTATCTTCTGTCAGTCTGCATCCAGGCCGGTTTGATGCCGTATGAATAAAGAGAACATTTGCCTGGGAGGAGCGGCTTATTAAACCGCTTTTCACCAAAGGGCCTTCACTGGGCGTGCGCTTGTTGGTGCTGGTCGTGCTATCGGTCGCGCTGATGGTGGTCGATGCCCGCTTCACACTGCTCAAGCCAGTGCGTAGCCAAATGTCGCTGGTGCTGATGCAGTCTTACTGGATCACCGACCTGCCGCAGCGGCTATGGCAGGGTGTGGCCAGCCAATTTGGCAGCCGTACCGAGCTCGTCGCCGAAAACGAAAAACTCAAAACCGAGAACCTGCTGTTGCAGGGCCGCATGCAAAAGCTTGCCGCCCTCACCGAGCAGAACGTTCGGCTGCGCGAGTTGCTCAACTCCTCGGCGCTGGTCAACGAGAAAGTCGAAGTGGCCGAGCTGATAGGCATGGACCCCAATCCCTTCACCCACCGCATCATCATCAATAAAGGTGAGCGCGACGGTGTGATCCTCGGTCAGCCGGTGCTCGATGCCCGTGGCTTGATGGGCCAGGTGGTCGAGTTGATGCCGTATACCTCTCGTGTGCTGTTGTTGACCGACACCACTCACAGCATTCCGGTGCAGGTGAACCGCAACGGCCTGCGGGCGATTGCCAGCGGCACCGGCAACCCGGAACGCCTGGAGCTGCGTCACGTAGCCGATACCGCCGATATCAAGGAAGGCGATCTGCTGGTCAGCTCGGGTCTGGGGCAGCGGTTCCCGGCGGGTTACCCGGTAGCGACGGTCAAGGAAGTGATTCACGATTCCGGTCAGCCGTTCGCGATTGTGCGCGCCGTGCCGACCGCCGCCTTGAACCGCAGCCGTTACCTGTTGCTGGTGTTCACCGACGGCCGCACAGCCGAAGAGCGCGCCAACGAAGCTGCCCAGGCTCAAGAAGCCTTGGACCAGCACGGTGGTGGCCCGATCATTCCAGCGACAGTACCGAAAACAGGCATCGTCCCGGCTGCTGTTGCTGCACCCGTGACTCCGGTTGCACCGACGGTTGCCCCTGCTGCCACAACCCCGCCCAAGCCTGCGGTAACTCATCCTGCTGCTGCGAAACCTGCCGCCAGCAAGCCGCCCGCGGCGCAACCTGCTGCCGCTAAACCGCCGGCCACGCAACCTGCTGCCGTGAAGCCTGCTGCCAAGCCGCCTGTCTCTGCGCCGGCTACCACTGGGGGACGAGAATAATGGTTGGTGCTACTGCCTCCCGAAACGGCTGGATGGTCTGGCTGACATTCGCCATAGGCATGCTGCTCAGCGTTTCGCCGCTGCCACAATTCATGGAAATCCTGCGTCCACTGTGGCTGGCCTTGCTGCTGGCATTCTGGGCGTTAGCCATGCCGCAGCAAGTCGGGATGGTCACCGCGTGGTGCCTGGGCCTGGCCGAAGACGTGCTCTACGGCACGCTGCTGGGGCAGAACGCATTGATCCTGACGCTGATCACGTACCTGGTGCTGGCGCTGCAACAGCGTCTGCGCATGTTTCCGATGTGGCAACAGAGCCTGGTGATCCTGGTGATCTTTGGCCTCGCGCAGCTTGTTCAACTATGGCTCAGCGCCCTGACCGGCAATCGTCAGCCGACACTGGCGCTGGTCTTGCCGGCACTGGTCAGCGCATTGCTCTGGCCATGGATCAGCTACGGTTTGCGCGGCTTGCGTCGACGCTACAAAATCAATTAATTCGGTCAGGCATTTGCCCGCACCTCGACAGGGAGATGTCTTGATGAAACAGCTGTACCTCGCCTCAGGCTCGCCGCGTCGACGTGAACTGCTCACGCAGATCGGCGTGCCGTTCACCGCCATCAGCGCGGACATCGATGAAACCCCTTTAAACAATGAATCCCCGTCGGCCTATGTCGAACGCCTGGCGCGCGGCAAAGCCGAGGCCGGACGCGGCGCGGTCGTGTCCGACGCAGACTCTTGCGTGCTGGGTGCCGATACCGCCGTGGTGCTGGACGGGAAAATTCTCGGCAAGCCGGTGGACGAAGCCGAGGCGTGCGCCATGCTTATGATGTTGTCCGGGTGTGAACATGAAGTCCTGACGGCGATTGCGGTGCGAGACGGTGAGCGTTGCGAGTCTCGGGTGGTGCGCAGTCTGGTGCGCTTTCGCCACATCAGTCGCGAAGAAGCGGTGGCCTACTGGGCCAGCGGCGAGCCGCAGGACAAGGCCGGCGGCTATGGCATTCAAGGGCTCGGCGCGGTGTTTGTCGCCGGACTCAATGGCAGTTACTCGGCGGTGGTCGGGTTACCGCTGTGCGAAACCGCTGAGCTGCTCGGCCATTTCGGCATACCCTGTTGGCAAACCCTTAACGCGCGTTGAGCGTCGTACTGACAAGATGCGGCCATTATCGTGAACATGCCTGAACGAGACCCTGCCATGAGTGAAGAGATCCTGATCAACATCACGCCGATGGAATCGCGCGTGGCGGTGGTTGAAAACGGTGTTCTGCAAGAGGTCCACGTCGAGCGCACGCAAAAGCGCGGGATCGTCGGCAACATCTATAAAGGCAAGGTCGTGCGGGTATTGCCCGGCATGCAGGCGGCCTTCGTCGACATCGGTCTGGACCGCGCCGCGTTCATTCATGCCTCGGAAATCTCCCTGCGCGAAGGCCCGGCGGTCGAGAGCATCAGCGCGCTGGTTCACGAAGGTCAGAGCCTGGTGGTGCAAGTCACCAAGGACCCGATCGGCTCAAAAGGCGCACGCCTGACGACTCAGTTGTCGATTCCATCGCGTTATCTGGTGTACATGCCGCGCACCGCACACGTTGGCATTTCGTTGAAGATCGAAGACGAAGCCGAGCGCGAACGTCTCAAACAAGTGGTCACTGATTGCGTGGCCAAAGAAGGCATTCAAGAGGCGGGTGGCTTCATCCTGCGTACCGCTGCCGAAGGTGCCGGTGCCGATGAAATCCTCATGGACATTCGCTACCTGCGTCGTCTCTGGGATCAGATCAACGAGCAGATCAAAACCATCAGCGCGCCGAGTGTGATCTACGAAGACCTCGGCCTGGCACTGCGCACCTTGCGGGACCTGGTGAGCCCGAAGATCGAGAAGATCCGGATCGACTCCCGGGAAACCTTCCAGAAAACCACGCAGTTCGTCGCCGAGCTGATGCCGGAAATCGCCGATCGTCTTGAGCATTACCCGGGCGAGCGGCCTATCTTCGATCTGTACGGCGTCGAAGACGAAATCCAGAAAGCCCTGGAACGTAAAGTCCCGCTGAAATCCGGCGGTTACCTGGTGGTCGATCCGGCGGAAGCCATGAGCACCATCGACGTCAACACCGGGGCGTTCGTCGGTCATCGCAACCTCGAAGAAACCATTTTCAAGACCAACCTCGAAGCCGCGACCGCCATTGCTCGCCAGCTGCGCCTGCGCAACCTGGGCGGGATCATCATCATCGACTTCATCGACATGGAAGATGAAGAGCACCAGCGTCAGGTGCTGCGCACGCTCGAGAAGCAACTGGAGCGCGATCACGCCAAGACCAATATCATCGGCATCACCGAATTGGGCCTGGTGCAGATGACTCGCAAGCGCACCCGCGAAAGTCTTGAACAAGTACTGTGCGAACCGTGCAGCAGCTGTCAGGGGCGCGGCAAGCTCAAGACGCCGGAAACCGTTTGCTACGAGATTTTCCGCGAAATCCTCCGAGAAGCTCGCGCCTATCAGGCCGAAGGCTATCGTGTATTGGCAAACCAGAAAGTGGTCGACCGATTGCTCGATGAAGAATCGGGCAACGTCGCCGAGCTCGAAGGTTTTATCGGACGCACCATCCGATTCCAGGTGGAAACCATGTATTCCCAGGAACAATACGACGTGGTGCTGCTCTGAATCGGTATGTTTCAACCCTGTTAGAACGGCTGGCCTCAGCTTTTTGCAGTATTTTTGCCATGGGAGCCAACTGACATGGAACGTCTGACACGCATTTTGGCCGCACTGACCCGCTGGGGGCTGGGGCTGTGTGCGTTGGTGTTGGTGTTGTTGGCGTTATACGTCAGCCTCGGCCGAGAGCTGACCCCGCTGGTAGCCGAGTACCGTGCCGAAGTCGAAGCCAAAGCCAGTGCTGCCTTGGGTATGCCGCTGAATATCGGTGAACTGGAAGGTAACTGGAGCGGATTTGCTCCAATCATGCTGGCTCACGACGTGATGGTCGGCGAGGGCGCCAATGCCTTGCGTCTGGATCAGGTGCGCGCAGTGCCGGATCTTTGGGCCAGTCTGATGGCGCGTGAAGTGCGCATCGCTCACCTGGAACTCAGCGGCCTGAAGATCAGCCTCAAGGAGAGCGAGGACGGCCATTGGGCGCTGGAAGGTTTGCCGGTGCAGCAGGATCAGCCGCTGGATCCTGAGCAATTGCTCAATCGCATGCAGATGGTTCAGCAACTGTCGGTACTCGATAGCCAAGTCACTTTGCAGCCACTGCAAGAGCAGCCGCTGACCCTGACTTACGTCGGCTTGAATCTGAAAACCGGGGCCTCCCGTCAGCGACTCGACGCCCGTTTGACCCTGCCCGATGGACAACCGGTGGCCCTCAGTCTGCGTACCCGCCTGCGTGCCAGCGAATGGAAAGACGGCGAGGCTGAAGCTTATTTGAGCCTGCCGCAAAGCGACTGGTCGAAATGGTTGCCTGAGCGCCTGACCCAACAATGGAATTTTTCCGAGCTCAAGGCTGGCGGCGAGCTGTGGGTGAACTGGAACAAGGGCGACCTGCAGAGTGCTGCGATTCGCTTGAACGCGCCGCAACTCAAGGGTGCGTACGCCGAGCGCAAGCCGATCCAGATCAACAATCTGGCGCTCAATGGCTATTTCCAGCGCAGTTCCGAAGGCGCCCTGATCACCCTGGATTCGCTGGCCATGAGCCTTGGCGAGACCCGCTGGGAATCGCATCTGCAACTCAAACAAAACGCGGCGACCGACAAGACTGAAGAGCTTTGGCATCTGCAAGCCGACCGTCTCGACCTCACCCCGATCACCCCGATACTGAATGCCTTGGGGCCGCTGCCCGAAGGCGTTGCTACGGCCGTCGATCGACTCAAAGTGACCGGTGGCCTGCGCAATGTGCTGATCGATTTCCGGCCTAATGCCACCGACGACAGCAAGTTCAGCTTTGCCGCCAATCTGGATCGGGTCGGCTTCGATGCCTATCACGGCGCTCCGGCGGCGCGAAATGTCAGTGGCAGCATCAGCGGTGATCTGGGCGGTGGTGAGCTGCGCATGGACAGCAAGGATTTTTCCCTGCACCTGGACCCGATCTTCGCCAAGCCATGGCAGTACATTCAGGCCAATGCCCGGCTGACCTGGAAACTCGATAAAGAAGCCTTCACTTTGATCGCGCCGTACCTGAAGGTGCTGGGCGAGGAGGGCAAGATTGCTGGCGACTTCCTGATCCGACTGCATTTCGACCACACCCAGGAAGACTACATGGACCTACGGGTCGGTCTGGTGGACGGCGACGGTCGTTACACCGCCAAGTATTTGCCGACAATGCTCAGCCCGGGGCTGGACGAGTGGCTGCGTACGGCGATTCTCAAAGGTGCGGTGGACGAAGGCTTCTTCCAGTACCAGGGTTCGCTGAACCATGGGGCCGACGAGACAGCCCGCAGCATCAGCCTGTTCTTCAAGGTTCACGATGCCGAACTGGCCTTCCAGCCAGGCTGGCCACATGTCAGTAATGTCACCGGTGACGTGTTTGTTGAAGACAGCGGTGTACGGATCCTGGCCAGCAAGGGTCAACTGCTCAATACCCAGGTCAGCGACATTTACGTCAATATTCCCCATGTGCCAGCGGGGCAAAGCGTCCATCTGTTCCTTGACGGCGGATTCGCCGGCGGGTTGGGCGATGGCCTGAAGATTCTCCAGGAAGCGCCGATCGGCACCGCCGCCACCTTTGCCGATTGGGAAGGCGAGGGCGATCTGCGGGGCAAACTGAAACTGGACATTCCATTGGTCAAAGGCGAGCAGCCCAAGATCCTCGTCGACTTCAATACCGCCAAGGCTCGTCTGAAACTGGCCGAGCCAACGCTGGAGCTGACTCAGCTCAAGGGCGATTTCCGTTTCGACAGCACCAAGGGGTTGAGCGGGCAAAACATCACCGCGCGCGCCTTTGATAAACCGGTTACCGCACAGATTTTCGCCGATGGCGGCCCCGGCAACCTCAAGACTCGCGTCGTCGGCTCCGGCCTGGTCGAGGTCAAGAAACTGACTGACTGGCTGAATGTTACTCAGCCGTTGCCAGTGTCCGGTGTGATCCCTTATCAGCTGCAACTGAACCTTTATGGGGCCGACAGTCAATTGATGGTCAGCTCCAACCTCAAGGGTGTAGCAATCGATTTGCCGGCACCGTTCGGCATGGCGGCCGACGTTGGCCGCGACACCACGTTCCGCATGACCCTGCAGGGGTCCGAGCGGCGCTACTGGGTCAACTACGGTGAGCTGGCGAACTTCACGTTTGCGGCGCCACCCGGTAACTTTGCCGACGGTCGTGGCGAGTTGTTCCTGGGGGGCGGCAATGCCGTGCTACCCGGTGCCAAAGGCCTGCGGGTACGCGGTGTGCTGTCGGAACTGGATGTCGGCCCCTGGAAGGACCTGGTAGACAAGTACGCCGGCCAGGATCCGGGCGGCAACGCCAAGCAGTTGCTCAGCAGCGCGGACCTCCAGGTCGGCAAACTCAGCGGTGTCGGCACCACGCTCGATCAGGCCTCGGTGCAGTTGAACCGCAAGCCTGCTGCATGGGCCTTGCAACTCGACAGTCAGCAGGTCAAGGGCAATGCCAGCATCCCCGATGCGAAAGCCGCTCCGATTGCGATCAATCTGCAATACGTGCGTTTGCCGGCGCCAGACCCGACGGTCCTGGCCGACGAAAACTCGCCGGATCCGCTGGCCTCGGTGGATCCGACGAAGATCCCGGCACTGGATATCACCATCAATCAGCTGTTCCAGGGCAAGGACCTCGTCGGGGCCTGGTATCTGAAAGTCCGTCCGACCGCCAAGGGCATTGCGCTTAATATGCTGGATCTGGGCCTCAAGGGCATTCTCCTGCAGGGCAACGGCGGTTGGGAAGGTGTGCCCGGTTCCAGCAGCAGTTGGTACAAGGGCCGGATCAGCGGCAAGAATCTCGCCGATGTACTGAAGGGCTGGGGCTTTGCGCCGAGTGTCACCAGTGAAAATTTTCATATGGATGTCGATGGTCGCTGGCCGGGTTCTCCGGCCTGGCTGGCCAGCAAGCGGTTCTCCGGCACCCTCGATGCGTCGCTCAATAAAGGCCAGTTTGTTGAAGTCGAGGGCAGCGCCCAGGCCCTGCGGGTATTTGGCCTGCTCAACTTCAACTCCATCGGTCGCCGTCTGCGTCTGGACTTCTCTGACTTGTTTGGCAAAGGCCTGAGTTATGACCGGGTCAAGGGTTTGTTGGTCGCGACCAACGGCGTTTACGTGACCAAGGAGCCGATCCAGATGACCGGCCCGTCGAGCAATGTTGAGCTCAACGGCACTCTGAACCTGGTGGGTGACCAGATCGATGCCAAGTTGCTGGTGACGTTGCCTGTGACCAACAACCTGCCGATTGCCGCGCTGATCGTCGGTGCTCCGGCTATTGGCGGCGCGCTGTTCCTGATCGATAAGCTGATCGGTGACCGTGTGGCGCGTTACGCCAGCGTCCAATACACCGTCAAGGGGCCGTGGAAAGAGCCGAAAATCACCTTCGACAAGCCTTTTTGACAACGCCACGCCTCAGGCCGATGGAGTAGCATGGCCGTAAGTCCCCTGTATATGTTGATTCCAGATCAGGAAAAGGCCATGTCTTTTGCGGTAATTCAAATGGTCAGCCAGAGCGATGTACTGGTCAATCTGGCCCAGGCCCGCCGGCTGCTTGAGCAAGCGGCAGCCCGTGGCGCGCAGCTGGCTGTGCTTCCAGAAAACTTCGCCGCCATGGGCCGTCGCGACATCGCCGACATCGGTCGCGCCGAGGCGTTGGGCGAAGGTCCGATCCTGCCATGGTTGAAACAGACCGCCCGCGACCTCAAGTTATGGATAGTGGCCGGCACGTTGCCGTTGCCACCGGTGGATCAGCCGACGGCGAAAGTGCATGCCTGCTCGCTGCTGGTGGATGACCACGGCGAAACCGTTGCACGGTATGACAAGTTGCACCTCTTCGACGTCGATGTGGCGGACAATCGCGGGCGTTATCGCGAATCCGATGACTATGCTTATGGCAGTGGGGTCGTTGTGGCGGACACGCCCGTCGGTCGAGTCGGATTGACGGTGTGTTACGACCTGCGCTTCCCGGAGCTGTACAGTGAATTACGCGCTGCCGGTGCCGAGTTGATTACCGCGCCGTCGGCCTTTACCGCGGTGACCGGTGCGGCGCATTGGGAGGTGTTGATTCGCGCGCGGGCCATCGAAACCCAATGTTATGTGCTCGCGGCTGCCCAGGGTGGGACGCATCCGGGGCCGCGAGAAACCTTTGGCCATGCCGCGATTATCGACCCGTGGGGACGTGTGCTGGCGCAACAGGATCAAGGCGAGGCCGTGCTGCTGGCCGAACGCGATAGCAGCGAACAGGCGTCCATCAGGGCGCGGATGCCGGTGTCCAGTCACCGGCGCTTTTTCTCGCAGGGCGCACAGCGACCTGCCTCAGAACGATGAATTTAAGGCGTAAAGCATATGAGCGAGTTGTTGTCCTCAGTCAGTGAACACCTCCTGGCGCCCGGCGGCGTAACAATCGAGAGCCTGCAAGGTGTGCTCGGCGATCTGGCCGGCCCGGGCATCGATGCCGCCGACCTGTATTTCCAGGGGCAGATTTCCGAGTCCTGGGCGCTGGAGGACGGGATCGTCAAGGAAGGCAGCTTCAATCTCGACCAAGGTGTGGGCGTGCGAGCGCAATCGGGTGAGAAAACCGGTTTTGCCTACAGCAATGCCATTACCCTTGAAGCCCTCGGCGCCGCGGCCCGCGCTGCACGCTCGATCTCCCGCGCTGGTCAGAACGGCACGGTGCAAGCCTTCACGACGCAGGATGTCGCACAGTTGTACGGGCCGGACAACCCGTTGGAAGTGATGACCCGTGCCGAGAAGGTCGAACTGCTCAAGCGTATCGACGTCGCGACTCGCGCCCTCGACCCGCGTATTCAGCAAGTCACCGTGAGCATGGCCGGCGTCTGGGAACGAATCCTTGTGGCCTCCACTGACGGCGGCCTGGCCGCCGATGTACGGCCGCTGGTACGTTTTAACGTCAGCGTGATCGTCGAGCAGAATGGTCGCCGTGAACGCGGCGGTCATGGCGGTGGCGGTCGTACCGATTACCGTTATTTCCTCAGCGATGACCGCGCCATGAGCTACGCCCGTGAGGCGCTGCGTCAGGCGTTGGTGAATCTGGAAGCCATTCCTGCGCCGGCCGGTACGTTGCCGGTGGTATTGGGTTCCGGCTGGTCCGGCGTGCTGCTGCACGAAGCGGTCGGCCACGGTCTGGAAGGCGACTTCAACCGCAAGGGCAGTTCGGCCTACAGCGGGCGCATGGGCGAGATGGTTGCGTCCAAACTTTGCACCATCGTCGATGATGGCACGCTGGCCGGTCGTCGCGGTTCCCTGAGCGTCGATGATGAAGGCACCCCGACCGAGTGCACGACACTGATCGAAAACGGCGTACTCAAAGGCTACATGCAGGACAAACTCAACGCCCGTCTGATGGGCGTGGCCCGTACCGGTAACGGTCGTCGCGAATCCTACGCGCACCTGCCAATGCCGCGCATGACCAACACCTACATGCTGGCGGGCGAAAGCGATCCGGCAGAAATCATCGCCTCGGTGAAACGCGGCATCTACTGCGCCAACCTCGGCGGCGGTCAGGTGGACATCACCAGTGGCAAGTTCGTGTTCTCCACCAGCGAGGCGTACCTGATCGAAGACGGCAAGATTACGGCCCCGGTCAAAGGCGCGACGTTGATCGGCAATGGCCCTGAAGCCATGAGCAAGGTGTCGATGGTCGGTAACGATCTGGCGCTGGACAGCGGCGTGGGGACGTGTGGCAAGGATGGGCAGTCGGTGCCGGTGGGTGTCGGCCAGCCAACGCTGAAAATCGATGCGATCACTGTGGGTGGCACAGGATCTTGAGGGATGGAGCTTCGGGTGAACCGCGTAGCGACTCACCCGATTCGAGATTTAACGCAAACCGCGTTGAGTCTCGTCCAGCTCACGGATGTACTTGAAGATTTTACGGCTCGATGCCGGTGGCTTGTTGGTCGCCAGTTCGTGCTGGGCCTGACGGATCAGGGAGCGCAATTGTTGACGATCAGCCTCCGGGAAGTCGACCACGAACTTCTCCAGGACCGCATCGTCGCCCGCGATCAAGCGATCGCGCCAGCGTTCCAGGCCATGGAAACGTTCGTTGTACTGCCGAGTGGAGGCATCGAGTTGATCGAGCAGCGTCAGAATGGCGTCAGTGTCCTGATCGCGCATCAGTTTGCCGATGAAGCCAAGGTGCCGTTTACGCGCGATATTCGCGGTGTGCTTGGGCGCATCAGCCAGTGCCCGGCGCATAGCGTCGGTCAACGGCAGTTTTGCCAGCAAGTCAGGCTTGAGCGTTGTAAGGCGCTCGCCGAGGTCAACCAGAGCATGAAGCTCGCGTTTAACCTGGGATTTGCTTTTTTCTCCCGTATCGAGGGAGTCGTCGTAAGAATCAACCATGGTGGCCGTCCGCAAAGAAACGCCGCCATGATAACCAGTCGGGGGCCGCTTGTCCGGCCCGGTCGCTCGAAGGCCCTAGCCGAAAGCAGAATTTGAGTGGAGAACAGCATGAGTGCAGTTGAAAGCGTCGGCCCACAAGCGTTGCCGGCACTGCAAGAACAAGTCGAGCAGATCATCGCTGAAGCCAAGCGCCAGGGCGCCAGTGCCTGTGAAGTGGCGGTGTCCCTGGAGCAGGGCCTTTCCACCTCCGTGCGTCAGCGTGAAGTCGAAACCGTCGAATTCAACCGCGATCAGGGTTTCGGCATCACCTTGTACGTTGGTCAGCGCAAGGGCTCGGCCAGCACGTCCGCCAGCGGTCCGGAGGCGATTCGCGAAACCGTCGCCGCCGCGCTGGCCATCGCCAAGCACACGTCTGAAGACGAAGCTTCGGGCCTGGCGGACGCTGCGCTGATGGCCAAGGATCTGCAGGATTTCGACCTGTTCCACGAATGGGACATTACCCCGGAACAAGCCATCGAGCAGGCCCTGGCCTGTGAAGCGGCGGCGTTTGCCACCGACAGCCGGATCAAGAACGCCGATGGCACCACCCTCAGCACCCATCAGGGCTGCCGTGTCTACGGTAACAGCCACGGTTTTATCGGCAGTTACGCGTCGACCCGGCACAGCTTGAGCTGCGTGATGATCGCCGAGGCCGATGGCCAGATGCAGCGCGATTACTGGTACGACGTGAACCGCCAGGGCAACTTGCTGGCCGATCCGGTGAGCATCGGCCAGCGTGCCGCGCAACGGGCGGCGAGCCGTCTGGGGGCGCGTCCGGTGCCGACCTGCGAAGTGCCGGTGCTGTTTTCCGCGGAACTGGCCGGTGGATTGTTCGGCAGTTTCCTCTCGGCGATTTCCGGCGGCAGCCTGTATCGCAAATCCTCGTTCCTTGAGGGCACGCTGGGGCAGAAACTGTTCCCGGAATGGCTGACCATCGATGAGCGCCCGCACCTGATGCGCGCGCTGGGCAGTTCGGCGTTCGATGGCGATGGTCTGGCCACTTACGCCAAACCATTCGTCGAAAAAGGCGAGTTGGTCTCATACATCCTCGGCACGTACTCCGGCCGTAAGCTCGGGATGCCGAGCACCGCCAACGCTGGCGGTGTGCACAACCTGTTTGTCACCCATGGTGACGAAGACCAGGCAGCCTTGCTACGCCGCATGGGTCGCGGCCTGCTGGTGACTGAATTGATGGGCCAGGGCCTGAACATGGTCACTGGCGATTACTCCCGCGGCGCGGCGGGGTACTGGGTCGAGAATGGCGAAATCCAGTTTGCGGTCCAGGAAGTGACCATCGCCGGCAACATGCGCGACATGTTCAAACAGATCGTTGCGGTCGGTAATGACCTGGAGCTGCGCAGCAACATTCGCACAGGTTCGGTGCTGATCGAGCGGATGACGGTGGCGGGTAGCTAAACCCTTACCGCTAAGCAAAAAAGGCGCGTCACCCACCAGGTGACGCGCCTTTTTTAATGCGCCATGCACCATCCCTGTAGGAGCACGGCTTGCCGGCGATGGCGTCCCTGAGGTCGTTCTACGGCGTGATTGATTGGCCTGAAGTCGCTACGCGCTATCAGGCTGCGCTGGTTTAAGACTTCTGCCAAAACCATCCAGGGCTGGCTATGGGCACTGGCTGGTGAGCCTGGCTGAATTGTTGCTGCCCTTGGGGTTGGCGCTGGCGGCCGGGGCAATGTTGCTGGTGGTCACCCAAGTCATTCCCGAGTCGCGCCGCAATGGTCACGACAAGCTTGCAAGTCTTGGGCTGCTGATCGGGTTTTGCTTGATGATGGTGATGGATACGGCGTTGGCTTAGCGACTGAACACGAACTTTGTAGCAGCCTTCGGCAGCTGCTACAGGGCGAGTGTTACTCGCCTTCGCCGAAGTAGTCATTGATCAAATTCACCAATGCCTGCAGCGCCTCATCAGCCTGTTCGCCTTCGGTGCTCAGGTAGATTTTGGTGCCCTTGCCCGCAGCGAGCATCATCATTGCCATGATGCTTTTTCCGTCGACCGTGGATTCCGGCGTGCGTCCTACTCTGATCGTGCAATCCTTGAACTCACCGGCGACGCCAACGAATTTTGCAGAAGCGCGGGCATGCAGGCCCAGCTTGTTGATGATTTCAATTTCCAGAGCAGGCATCGCGGTGTGAATCCTTTAGCTGAGGTCGCGGTGGCGAACCTGGACGTTCTTCAGGGATTTTTGCAGGGCCTGGCCCAGACGTTCGGTCAGGTAGACGGAGCGGTGATGGCCGCCGGTGCAGCCAATGGCAATGGTGACATAAGCGCGGTTGCTGGCGGCAAAACGGGGTAGCCATTTTAACAAGTAGGTGGAGATGTCCTGGAACATCTCTTCGACGTCCGGCTGTGCCGCCAGGTAATCGGCAACCGGTTGGTCGAGCCCGGATTGATCGCGCAACTCTGGCTTCCAGTAAGGGTTCGGCAGGCAGCGCACGTCGAACACCAGATCAGCGTCCACCGGCATGCCACGCTTGAAACCGAAAGACTCCACCAGGAACGCCGTACCGGATTCCGGCTGGTTCAACAGCCGCAGCTTGATGGTATCTCGCAGCTGATACAGGTTCAGGTTGGTGGTGTTTACTTTGAGATCGGCGAGGTCGGCAATCGGCCCGAGCAGGGCGGTCTCATCGTTGATGGCCTCGGCCAGCGAGCGATTGGCATTGCTCAGCGGGTGACGACGGCGGGTTTCCGAGAACCGTTTGAGCAAGGTTTCTTCGTCGGCGTCCAGATAAAGCACATCACACTGGATATGCCGGCTGCGCACTTCTTCCAGCAGTTCGGGAAACCGCGACAAGTGACTCGGCAAGTTACGCGCATCGATCGATACGGCAACCAGCGGTTGCGCCAGCTCAGTGTGGATTAACGCACGTTCGGCCAGTTCCGGCAGCAGACCGGCGGGCAGGTTGTCGATGCAGTAGTAGCCGTTGTCCTCGAGAACATCGAGTGCGGTACTTTTACCTGAGCCGGAGCGGCCACTGACGATGATCAAGCGCATGATTAATGACCGTTTTGCTCGTCCAGGACAACCTGATACAAGGCTTCATTGCTCGAGGCGCTGCGCAGTTTTTCGCGCACTTCCTTGCGGTCGAGCATGCTGGCGATCTGGCGCAGTAACTCCAGGTGCGCATCGGTAGCGGCTTGCGGGACCAGCAGAACGAACAGCAGGTCAACCGGGGCGCCGTCGATGGCGTCGAAATCGATGGGTGCATCAAGGTGCATCAGGGCACTGATGGGCGAGGTGCAGCCCTTCAGGCGGCAATGGGGAATGGCGATGCCGTTGCCAAAACCGGTTGAGCCGAGCTTTTCACGGGCAATCAGAGCCTCGAAGACATCTTGCATCTCCAGATCCGGCACTTCTTTGTGGATAAGGTTGGCAATTTGCTCAAGGGCTTTCTTTTTACTGCCGCCCGGCACGTTCACGAGGGAACGGCCGGGGGTCAGGATGCTTTCAAGTCGGATCATGGGTTGGGAGTGTTAACGACCGGTCGCGCCCTGGAGGAGGCTTTGGGTCTTTTCCTTATGCTTTTTGAGTTGTTTATCCAGCTTGTCGGTCAGTGCGTCGATCGCCGCGTACATATCGGTATGCTCCGCGTTTGCGACCACTTCATTGCCGGGAATATGCAGCGTGGCTTCGATTTTCTGCTTGAGCTTTTCGACCGTCATCGTGACCTGCACGTTGGTGATCTTGTCGAAATGCCTCTCTAATCGTTCGAGTTTTTCGCCGATGTAGGTGCGAAGAGGTTCGGTCACTTCCAGTTGGTGTCCACTGATGTTGACTTGCATACAGCTTCTCCTTCGTTGCCAGTGCATAAAGCGGCAGGCAGAAATGCCTGCCACTGGAACGCTGTGGCGTGGCTCTACATCAACCGCTTGCGTTCGCTCGAAGGCGCGATCCCGAGGGATTCGCGGTACTTGGCGACGGTGCGGCGAGCCACCTGAATGCCTTGTGCCTCCAGTAAACCAGCGATCTTGCTGTCACTCAACGGCTTTTTCTGATTTTCCGCGGCAACCAGTTTTTTGATGATCGCGCGGATCGCCGTGGATGAGCATTCCCCGCCCTCGGAGGTGCTGACGTGGCTGGAAAAAAAGTATTTCAGTTCATATATGCCCCGTGGGGTATGCATGAATTTCTGCGTGGTCACCCGTGAAATCGTCGACTCGTGCATGCCCACCGCTTCAGCGATGTCATGCAGGACCAGCGGTTTCATGGCTTCGTCGCCGTATTCAAGAAAACCACGCTGATGCTCGACGATCTGAGTGGCTACTTTCATCAGGGTTTCGTTGCGGCTTTGCAGGCTCTTGATGAACCAGCGGGCCTCTTGCAACTGATTGCGCATGAAGGTGTTGTCGGCGCTGGTGTCGGCGCGGCGCACGAAACCGGCGTATTGAGCGTTGACCCGCAGTCGTGGCACGGATTCCTGGTTCAGCTCCACCAGCCAGCGCTCGTTGTCCTTGCGTACGATCACGTCGGGAACGACGTATTCGGCTTCGCTGGACTCGATTTGCGAGCCTGGGCGCGGGTTGAGGCTCTGCACCAGTTCAATCACTTGGCGCAGTTCGTCTTCCTTGAGCTTCATGCGACGCATCAGCTGGCTGTAATCGCGGCTGCCGAGCAGGTCGATGTAATCGGTGACCAGGCGTTTGGCCTCGACCAGCCAAGGCGTCTTGGCGGGTAGCTGGCGCAATTGCAGCAGCAGGCATTCGCCCAGGTTGCGGGCGCCGATGCCAGCGGGTTCGAATTGCTGGATGCGGTGCAGGACGGCTTCGATTTCGTCCAGTTCGATGTCCAGTTCCGGGTCGAAGGCTTCGAGAATCTCCTCGAGGGTTTCGTCCAGATAGCCCTGATTGTTGATGCAGTCGATCAGGGTCACGGCGATCAGGCGATCGGTGTCGGACATCGGGGCCAGGTTCAGTTGCCACAGCAGGTGGCTTTGCAGGCTTTCGCCGGCCGATGTCCGGGTGGTGAAGTCCCACTCGTCGTCATCGTTGCTTGGCAGGCTGCTGGCGCTGGTCTGGTAGACGTCTTCCCACGCGGTATCGACGGGCAGTTCGTTGGGGATGCGCTCGTTCCAGTCGCCTTCCTCGAGGTTATCAACCGTCGGGGCGGTTTCCTGGTAGGAAGGTTCCTGAATGTCGGTGTTGGGTTGCTGTTCGGCTTTGTCGGCCAAGGGGTCGGCGTTATCGAAGTCGTCGCCTTCTTCCTGGCGTTCGAGCATCGGATTGGACTCCAGGGCCTCCTGGATTTCCTGTTGCAGGTCCAGGGTCGACAATTGGAGCAGGCGGATGGCCTGTTGCAGCTGCGGTGTCATCGTCAGCTGCTGGCCCATTCTCAAGACTAGCGATGGTTTCATGGCAGGGGCTTAACACCTTATTCGCCGGCGCACATGCGCCATCCACTACAGGGCGCCGGAGCGCCAACATAAGCAAATTATATGCCCGAAACTGCAGCGTTTGCCTAGAGCGCTGTAACAATAAAAAAATGTTGATTTTTTATCGAGACGAGCGCCCGGGCAACCAGCCAGACACCTCAGTGCTTACAGGCGGAACTCATGGCCCAGATACACTTCCTTGACCAGGTCGTTGGCCAGGATGGTGGCAGAGTCACCTTCGGCGATCAGCTGGCCATCGTTGACGATGTAGGCGGTTTCGCAGATATCCAGGGTTTCACGGACGTTGTGGTCAGTGATCAGCACACCAATGCCCTTGGCCTTGAGGTGATAGATGATTTGCTTGATGTCGCCCACCGAAATCGGGTCCACGCCGGCGAACGGTTCGTCGAGCAGGATGAATTTCGGGTTGGTAGCCAGTGCCCGGGCGATTTCCACACGGCGGCGTTCACCACCGGACAGGCTCATCCCGAGGTTGTCGCGGATGTGGCTGATGTGGAATTCCTGTAGCAGGCTTTCCAGCTCTTGGCGACGACCGGCCTTGTCGAGTTCCTTGCGGGTCTCGAGGATCGCCATGATGTTGTCGGCTACCGAGAGTTTGCGGAAGATCGACGCTTCTTGCGGAAGATAGCCGATGCCGGCCTTCGCACGACCATGCATAGGCTGGTGGCTGACATCAAGGTCGTCAATCAGTACGCGGCCCTGATCGGCCTGTACCAGGCCGACAATCATGTAAAAGCAGGTGGTCTTGCCGGCGCCGTTTGGGCCTAGGAGACCGACGATCTGACCGCTGTCGATCGACAGGCTGACGTCACGCACGACCTGGCGGCTCTTGTAGCTCTTGGCCAGATGCTGAGCTTTCAGAGTTGCCATTACTGGGCCTTTTGCTCGTCGGTTTTCTTCTTCGGCTGGATCACCATGTCGATGCGCGGACGCGACTCGGTGACCTTGTTGCCCGTCGCGCGACCGGCGCTCGCCAGCTTTTTGACCGTGTCATAGACGATTTTCTCGCCTTGGGTGACGTTGTTGTCCTTGTCGACCACTTTTGCCTTGTCGATCAGCACGACGCGGTTTTGCGCTGCGTGGTACTGGATGGTCACGCCCCAGCCCTGAACGGGTTTGGTGTCGCCTGCAGTTTGCAGTTGCTCGAAATAGGCGAGGTTGCCCACCGAAGTCACCACGTCAATGTCGCCGGTCGGCGTGCGGGTGATGGTCACGGTGTTGCCTTTAACGATCATCGAGCCCTGAGTGATGATCACGTCACCTTTATAGGTGGCAACGCCATTCTTGTCGTCCAGCTGGGCATCGTCGGCCTGAATGCGGATAGGCTGCGTTTGATCGGTCGGCAGTGCCCAGGCGCTCACGCTTCCCAGTGCTGCGCTCAGACCGAGCAAAATAGGGAGGGTTTTAACGAGCCTCATACTGTCCTCTTACGTTCGATAGCAGGTGTATCCTGCTTTCTTTCAAATACGCTTTCATTCCCTTGCCAGTCGACACACCACCAGCGCCGTCGATTCTAACGGGTTGCTCGGTCTGCGCATATTGCTGCTGCGGGAACACTGTCATGCGGGTGGTGGTAATCAGGGTCTTGCGGTTTTTCTCGTCGAAGCGCGTGATGCGCACCGAGTCAATCAGTTCGACCTGAGTGCCGTCGGGATTCACTTCGCCGTGCTCGCTCTGGACGTGCCACGGAAACTCGGTGCCGCGGAACATGTTCAGGTCGGGATTGGTCAGCAGCGTCACTTCGGTGGCTTTCAGGTGTTCAACCTTGTCGGACGTCATTTCGTATTGCAGTCTGCCATCCGGCAGATATTGCACGCTGTGGGCGTTGGTCGCGTAATAGTCGATCGCGGTTTCATCGATCTTTGCCACTGGCTTATCGAGGAAGCGTTCCGGGCTGATGTTCCAGTAGCCGACCGCTGCGAATATCGCGGCGATGCAACCGAACACCAGGAATTTGCGAATCTTTTTGCTCAGCATAGTTGGCTCACAGGTACGCGGCGTTTGCCGCATCAAGGCGGCCCTGCGCGCGCAGGATCAATTCGCAGAATTCGCGAGCGGCACCCTCGCCCCCGCGGGCCTGGGTGATGCCGTGGGCGTGTTCACGGACGAAACTGGCGGCGTTTGCCACCGCCATGCCCAGGCCGACGCGGCGAATCACCGGCAGGTCCGGCAGGTCGTCACCGAGATAGGCGACTTGCTCATAGCTTAGGTTGAGTTGGGCGAGAAGCTCGTCGAGCACCACCAGTTTGTCCTCGCGCCCTTGGTACACGTGTGGAATGCCGAGGTTCTTCGCGCGTCGCTCGACCACCGGGGTCTTGCGGCCACTGATGATAGCGGTCTGCACGCCGGCTGCCATCAACATCTTGATGCCTTGGCCGTCGAGGGTGTTGAACGTCTTGAATTCGCTGCCGTCTTCGAGGAAGTACAGGCGTCCGTCGGTCAGTACGCCATCGACGTCAAAAACCGCCAGTTTGATGTTCTTGCCGCGTTGCAGCAGGTCGGTGCTCATTACATTACTCCTGCACGCAGCAGATCGGACAGGTTGAAGGCGCCGATCGGACGGTCCTCCTTGTCCACCACTACCAGCGCGTTGATTCGATGGTCTTCCATGATTTTCAGGGCCTCGGCCGCGAGCATATCGGCCCGGGCGGTCTTGCCGTGTACGGTCATGACCTCGTCTATGGTCGTATGGTGGATGTCGATGGTCCGGTCAAGGGTGCGGCGCAAGTCGCCGTCGGTGAAGATCCCGGCCAGTTTGCCATTGGCCTCCACAATCGCGGTCATGCCCAGGCCCTTGCGGGTCATTTCCATCAAGGCGTCCTTGAGTAGCGTGCCACGTTGCACCTGGGGCAGTTCTGCTCCGGCGTGCATGACGGTTTCCACTTTCAGCAGCAGGCGTCGGCCAAGCGCGCCGCCGGGGTGGGAAAAGGCGAAATCTTCAGCGGTAAAACCGCGGGCTTCCAGCAACGCAACGGCCAGGGCATCGCCCATGACCAAGGCGGCAGTGGTCGACGAGGTCGGTGCCAGGTTGAGCGGACAGGCTTCGTGCTCGACGTGCACGTTGAGGTTGACCTCGGCAGCCTTCGCCAGAGGTGAATCAGGGTTGCCGGTCATGCTGATCAATTGAATGCCCAGGCGCTTGATCAGCGGCAGCAGGGTGACGATTTCATTGGTAGAGCCGGAGTTCGACAGCGCCAGGATGATGTCGTCGCGGGTGATCATGCCCATATCGCCGTGGCTGGCTTCGGCCGGGTGCACGAAAAAGGCTGTGGTGCCGGTGCTGGCCAGGGTGGCGGCGATCTTGTTGCCGATGTGCCCCGATTTGCCCATGCCGACCACGACCACGCGCCCTTTGCTGGCCAGAATCATTTCGCAAGCGCGTACGAAATCCGCGTCGATACGGGGCAACAAGCCTTGTACGGCTTCCAGTTCGAGGCGGATGGTGCGTTGTGCTGATTGAATCAGGTCGCTGGATTGGCTCATGTCAGAAATCGTATAGCCTGATGAAAAGGCGGCGATTATAACGGTAATGATCGAAACCCTCACGCAAGTTCGTCGCGCTTTGTCATTCCCGGTTACCGAATACCCCTAAATAGAAGCTTTTACCTCGTCATGTTGCTCAACATGGCCCGGCTTGGGCCTTGGGCGCTTGGCCTTTGCAGTGATATAGTTCGCCGCCAGTTCGGCCTGCCCGGGAGGTATGTGCTTTCGCCAGAAAGTCAGGCGTCCGAGTGAGAGGCTGCATCGCAAGGAGATTAGATGAGTGCCGATAAAGCCTACGCGATCGAGCTGAAGGGACTGACCTTCAAGCGCGGAACGCGCAGCATTTTCAATAACGTCGATATACGTATCCCGCGCGGCAAGGTCACCGGCATCATGGGGCCTTCCGGGTGTGGCAAGACTACGCTGTTGCGGCTGATGGGCGCACAGTTGCGGCCTACCAAAGGCGAAGTCTGGGTCAATGGACAGAACCTGCCGAAACTGTCGCGCGGTGATCTGTTCGATGCGCGAAAGCACATGGGCGTGCTGTTTCAGAGTGGTGCACTGTTCACCGATCTCGATGTGTTCGAGAACGTGGCCTTTCCGCTACGCGTTCATACTGAACTTCCGGAAGAAATAATCCGGGACATCGTCCTGCTCAAATTGCAGGCCGTGGGCTTGCGTGGTGCCATCGACCTGATGCCTGACGAGTTGTCCGGCGGCATGAAACGTCGCGTCGCTTTGGCGCGGGCGATTGCCCTCGATCCGCAGATCCTCATGTATGACGAGCCCTTCGTCGGCCAGGACCCCATCGCCATGGGGGTGCTGGTGCGTCTGATCCGTCTGCTCAACGATGCGCTGGGCATCACCAGTATCGTGGTCTCCCACGACCTGGCCGAGACCGCGAGCATCGCCGATTACATCTATGTCGTCGGCGAAGGCCAGGTGTTGGGGCAGGGCACTCCCGAGGAGCTGATGAACTCGCAGGAGCCACGCATCCGTCAATTCATGACAGGCGAGCCCGACGGTCCGGTTGCCTATCACTTTCCAGCGACGGATTACCGCGCAGATCTTCTGGGGCAGCGTTGATGCGCAAGATTTCACTAGTAGAACGGGTTCGCCGGTTCGGACACTCTGGCATCGACGCGCTGGGGGTGTTCGGCCGTTCGGCAATATTCCTGTTTCATGCCTTGTTCGGTCGTGGCGGCATTGGCGGCGGTTTTGGCTTGCTGATCAAGCAACTGCATTCGGTGGGCGTAATGTCCCTGGTGATCATCGTGGTCTCCGGGGTGTTCATCGGCATGGTGTTGGCGCTGCAAGGCTTCAATATTCTATCCAGCTATGGTTCGGAGCAGGCAGTCGGCCAGATGGTTGCGCTGACGCTGTTGCGTGAACTGGGGCCCGTGGTCACGGCATTGCTGTTCGCCGGACGCGCCGGTTCGGCATTGACTGCCGAAATCGGCAATATGAAGTCCACCGAGCAGTTGTCCAGTCTGGAAATGATTGGTGTCGACCCGCTCAAGTACATCATTGCCCCGCGCCTGTGGGCCGGCTTCATTTCCCTGCCGGTGCTGGCGATGATCTTCAGCGTGGTGGGCATCTGGGGTGGTTCGTGGGTGGCCGTCGACTGGCTGGGTGTCTATGAAGGTTCCTACTGGTCCAACATGCAGAACAGCGTGACCTTTGCAGACGATGTGCTCAACGGCATCATCAAAAGCATCGTTTTCGCCTTTGTCGTGACCTGGATCGCCGTATTCCAAGGCTATGACTGCGAGCCCACTTCCGAGGGGATCAGTCGTGCCACTACCAAAACCGTGGTGTATGCCTCTTTGGCTGTACTCGGCCTGGACTTTATTCTGACCGCCTTGATGTTTGGAGATTTCTGATGCAAAACCGCACCCTGGAAATCGGTGTCGGCCTTTTCTTGCTGGCTGGCATCCTGGCTTTGCTGTTGCTGGCGTTGCGGGTGAGTGGCCTGTCCCCGAGCGCAACCACCGATACTTATAAACTTTATGCGTATTTCGACAATATCGCCGGTTTGACTGTCAGAGCTAAAGTGACCATGGCCGGTGTGACCATCGGCAAGGTCACGGCGATCGATCTGGACCGCGACAGTTTCACCGGTCGAGTGACCATGCAGCTGGAAAAACGCGTAGATAACCTGCCGACTGACTCCACTGCATCTATCCTGACCGCTGGCCTGTTGGGCGAGAAGTACATCGGTCTCAGCGTGGGCGGCGAAGAAAGCTTGCTCAAGGATGGCTCAACCATCCACGACACGCAGTCGTCGCTGGTACTCGAAGACCTGATCGGTAAATTTCTGCTCAATACCGTTAGTAAAGACGCCAAATGAGGAGCTTTTGAATGATCTCTACCTTGCGACGTGGCCTGTTGGTATTACTCGCGGCCCTGCCGTTGATGGCTAACGCCGTGGCGGCGCCCTCAGCGCACGATATCGTGCAGGACACCACCAATCGGCTACTTGCCGATCTGTCGGCCAATAAAGAGAAGTACAAGCAAGACCCGCAAGACTTCTATACGGCGCTGAACACCATCGTCGGACCTGTTGTGGATGCCGAGGGCATTTCCAAGAGCATCATGACGGTCAAATATTCGCGCAAAGCCACGCCTGCGCAAATGAAGACCTTTGAAGAAAACTTCAAAAAGGGCCTGTTCCAGTTCTATGGCAACGCTTTGCTCGAGTACAACAATCAGGGGATCGTCGTCGACCCTGCCAAGGATGAGTCGGGAGACCGTACAAGCGTTGCCATGACGGTCAAAGGCGCCAACGGCGCGATCTATCCTGTGTCTTACACACTCGAAAAGATCAATGGCGAGTGGAAGCTGCGTAACGTGATCATCAACGGCATTAACATCGGCAAGCTGTTCCGTGATCAGTTCGCTGATGCCATGCAGCGCAATGGCAACGACCTGGACAAGACCATCAATGGTTGGGCCGGAGAAGTGGCCAAAGCCAAGGAAGCCAGCCAGAAGCAAACACCCGAGAAGCAAGCTCAATGAGTGTGTCGGCCATTCGCATGAGCGAATCCGGCGAGCTGACGCTCAGCGGCATGCTGGATTACCGCACCGGCCCCGGTTTGCGCAAGCAGGGGCAGGCGCTGATCAAATCCAGCAAGGCCGCTGCACTGGTGGTCGATTGCTCGGCAGTGTTGAAGTCCAGCAGTGTCGGCTTGTCACTGTTGCTGTGCTTCATGCGTGATGCAGAGGCGGCCGGCAAGGCGCTGAGCATCCGCGGGATGCCAGAAGACATGCGCGAAATCGCTCAGGTCAGCGAATTGACCGAGCTGTTGGCGCATCCATAACCGCATCTATTAAGAAGCCCCCCGTCAGAGTCCTGCTTCGCGGGGTTCGCAGGCGCGGGGCTTTTTTGTATGATGTCCGACCCGCGCGCACAGGGCGCCGATTGAGGTTGAGCATGCAGGCCGTAGAAGTGAAGAGCTTCCTTGAAGGAAAGCTGCCAGGAACCCTAGTAGAAGTCGAGGGCGAAGGCTGCAACTTTCAGCTGAACGTGATTAGCGATGAACTGGCGGCGTTGAGCCCGGTGAAGCGTCAGCAGCAGATCTATGCCCATTTGAACCCATGGATCACCGATGGCAGCATCCATGCGGTCACTATGAAATTTTTCAGCAGCGCGGCCTGGGCCGAGCGCACCTGAGCCCAAGGGCGTCGAGATTCTTATGGATAAATTGATAATTACCGGTGGCGTTCGTCTTGATGGCGAAATCCGCATCTCCGGGGCAAAGAACTCTGCCCTGCCGATCCTGGCTGCAACCTTGCTGTGCGATGGCCCGGTGACTGTTGCCAACCTGCCGCACCTGCACGACATCACCACCATGATCGAGCTGTTCGGTCGTATGGGCATCGAGCCGGTGATCGACGAGAAACTCAGCGTCGAAATCGACCCGCGCACCATCAAGACCCTGATCGCTCCGTACGAACTGGTGAAAACCATGCGTGCGTCGATCCTGGTGCTGGGCCCGATGGTTGCCCGTTTCGGTGAAGCCGAAGTCGCACTGCCTGGCGGTTGCGCCATTGGTTCGCGTCCGGTTGACCTGCACATTCGTGGCCTCGAAGCCATGGGCGCGGTCATCGACGTCGAAGGCGGCTACATCAAGGCCAAGGCACCTGAAGGTGGCCTGCGCGGTGCGCACTTCTTCTTCGACACCGTCAGTGTGACCGGTACCGAAAACATCATGATGGCGGCCGCTCTGGCCAAGGGCCGCAGCGTTCTGGCAAACGCCGCTCGCGAGCCTGAAGTCATCGACCTGGCGAACTTCCTGATCGCCATGGGCGCCAAGATCACTGGCGCCGGCACTGACACCATCACCATCGATGGCGTCGAGCGTCTGCACCCGACCACTTACAAAGTGATGCCTGACCGTATCGAGACCGGCACCTACCTGGTCGCCGCTGCTGTGACTGGCGGTCGTGTGAAGGTCAAGGACACCGATCCGACCATCCTCGAAGCCGTTCTTGAGAAACTCAAGGAATCGGGTGCCGAAATCACCTGCGGCGAAGACTGGATCGAGCTGAACATGCACGGCAAGCGGCCAAAAGCCGTTAACGTGCGCACCGCTCCGTACCCGGCATTCCCGACCGATATGCAGGCGCAGTTCATTTCCCTCAACGCCATTGCCGAAGGCACGGGCGCTGTGATCGAGACGATCTTCGAAAACCGCTTCATGCACGTGTACGAACTGCACCGCATGGGCGCCAAGATCCAGGTTGAAGGCAACACCGCCATCGTCACTGGCACCGAAACGCTGAAGGGCGCGCCAGTCATGGCCACCGACCTGCGTGCTTCGGCCAGTCTGGTGATCTCGGCGTTGATCGCTGAAGGTGACACCTTGATCGACCGCATCTACCACATCGACCGTGGTTACGAGTGCATCGAAGAGAAACTGCAGATGCTCGGCGCCAAGATCCGCCGCGTACCGGGCTAGTTTCTGCTGCATGGGCGCAAGGACGTGCCCGTTGATTTCGTTTCAAGTCGAGCCTGTTTCAGGCTCGATGTGTGTCCGGCGCCATTTGCGACCGGGCATGAGTACCTTGATAAGGACTGACGTTTCCCATGTTGACCATCGCACTGTCCAAGGGCCGTATCCTTGACGACACCCTGCCGCTTCTGGCTGAAGCGGGCATCGTGCCGACCGAGAATCCGGACAAGAGCCGCAAGCTGATCATCCCCACGACCCAGGCCGATGTACGTCTGCTGATCGTGCGCGCCACCGATGTGCCGACTTACGTCGAACATGGTGCCGCTGACCTGGGCGTCGCCGGTAAAGATGTGCTGATGGAATATGGCGGCCAGGGTTTGTACGAGCCGTTGGACCTGCGAATTGCCCTGTGCAAGCTGATGACGGCTGGCCGTGTCGGCGATGTCGAGCCCAAGGGCCGCCTGCGTGTGGCGACCAAATTCGTCAACGTTGCCAAGCGCTACTACGCCGAACAGGGCCGTCAGGTCGACATCATCAAGCTCTATGGCTCGATGGAACTGGCGCCGCTGATCGGTCTGGCAGACAAGATCATCGACGTGGTCGACACCGGCAACACCCTGCGCGCCAATGGCCTGGAACCCCAGGATTTCATTGCCGACATCAGCTCCCGGCTGATCGTGAACAAAGCATCGATGAAAATGCAGCACGCCCGTATCCAGGCGTTGATCGACACCCTGCGCAAGGCAGTGGAGTCTCGACACCGCGGCTGATTTACCTGCGCGACGTTAAGTCGCGCCCGTCTATCCGCCTCATAGCCAGAATTCTCAGGTGCCCAAGCGGATCGATGGTAGCTTCGGGTACCTGAGTTTTTTGCCATTCCTATGAGGCTCTCGCTATGACCGCACCGACTGCAATTCGCCGACTCAACGCTGCTGACCCGGATTTCGCACATCATCTGGATCATCTGCTGAGCTGGGAAAGTGTGTCTGACGACTCGGTCAATCAGCGGGTGCTGGACATCATCAAGGCCGTGCGCGAGCGTGGCGATGCGGCGCTGGTGGAATTCACCCAGAAGTTCGACGGCCTGCAGGTCGCGTCCATGGCGGACTTGATTCTGCCTCGTGAGCGCCTGGAACTGGCCCTGACCCGAATCACCGTGCCACAGCGTGAAGCGCTGGAAAAAGCCGCGTCCCGAGTACGCAGCTACCACGAGAAACAGAAACAGGATTCCTGGAGCTACACCGAAGCCGACGGCACGGTGCTGGGCCAGAAGGTCACGCCGCTGGATCGCGCCGGCCTGTACGTACCGGGCGGTAAGGCGTCTTATCCGTCCTCGGTACTGATGAATGCAATTCCGGCCAAGGTGGCCGGCGTGACTGAAGTGGTCATGGTAGTGCCGACGCCTCGTGGCGAAATCAACGAGCTGGTGCTGGCCGCAGCCTGCATCGCCGGCGTCGACCGCGTGTTCACCATCGGCGGCGCTCAAGCGGTTGCTGCGCTGGCTTACGGCACCGAAAGCGTGCCGAAGGTCGACAAGGTGGTCGGTCCGGGCAACATCTATGTCGCCACCGCCAAGCGCCACGTGTTCGGCCAGGTCGGCATCGACATGATCGCCGGCCCATCCGAAATCCTCGTGGTCTGCGACGGCCAGACGGATCCGGACTGGATCGCCATGGACCTGTTCTCCCAGGCCGAGCACGACGAAGACGCCCAGGCGATTCTGGTCAGCCCGGACGCCGAGTTCCTCGACAAGGTCGCCGCCAGCATCGCCAAACTGCTGCCGACCATGGAGCGCGCCGAGATCATCGAAACGTCGATCAATGGCCGTGGTGCGCTGATCAAGGTCCGCGACATGGATCAAGCCATCGAAGTGGCCAACCGCATCGCACCGGAACACCTTGAGTTGTCCGTTGCTGATCCGCAGGCCTGGCTGCCGAAGATTCGCCACGCTGGCGCGATCTTCATGGGCCGTCACACCTCCGAGGCCTTGGGCGACTACTGCGCCGGCCCGAACCACGTGTTGCCTACCTCCGGCACCGCGCGTTTCTCCTCGCCGCTGGGTGTGTACGACTTCCAGAAGCGCTCGTCGATCATC
Organism: Pseudomonas sp. PDM25; assembly: GCF_019219045.1. NCBI lineage: Bacteria > Pseudomonadati > Pseudomonadota > Gammaproteobacteria > Pseudomonadales > Pseudomonadaceae > Pseudomonas > Pseudomonas sp. PDM25. Next base: position 12,446 of record NZ_JAHUWL010000012.1, on the reverse strand, counting down.
TACTGCTCCGAGCAGGGGGCGTCGGAACTGGGCAAAACCGCTTCCGTGCTGGCCCGTGGCGAGTCGTTGACCGCTCACGCGCGCAGTGCCGAGTACCGCATCGTTGACGAAGACTCTCTACAAGGGCAGGGCAACTGAGCATGAGTAAATTCTGGAGTCCCTTCGTCAAGAGCCTGGTGCCTTACGTGCCGGGCGAGCAGCCGAAACTGGCGAAACTGGTGAAGCTCAACACCAACGAAAACCCGTACGGACCATCGCCAAAAGCCTTGGCGGCGATGCAGACCGAACTGAACGACAATTTGCGTCTGTACCCGGACCCGAACAGCGATCTGCTGAAGAACGCGGTGGCCAGGTACTACGGCGTGCAGAGCAATCAGGTGTTCCTCGGCAACGGTTCCGACGAAGTCCTGGCGCACATTTTTCACGGCTTGCTGCAACACGATAATCCAGTGCTGTTCCCGGATATCAGCTACAGCTTCTATCCGGTTTACTGCGGGTTGTATGGCATCGCCTTCGACGCGGTGGCGCTGGACGAGCAGTTCCAGATCAACCCGGCGGACTACGCCAAGCCGAACGGCGGGATCATCTTCCCGAATCCGAACGCACCGACCGGCTGCCTGTTGGCGCTGGATGCGGTGGAGAAAATCCTCAAGGCCAGCCCGGATTCGGTGGTCGTGGTGGATGAGGCTTACATCGATTTCGGCGGTGAGACGGCGATCAGCCTGGTGGATCGTTATCCGAACCTGCTGGTGACCCAGACCCTGTCCAAGTCCCGTTCACTGGCGGGCCTGAGGGTGGGGCTGGCGGTGGGGCACCCGGACCTGATCGAGGCGCTGGAGCGGATCAAGAACAGCTTCAACTCCTATCCGCTGGATCGTCTGGCGAATGTCGGTGCAGCCGCAGCGTTCGAAGATCGTGAGTACTTCGACAAGACTTGCCGGTTGGTCATCGAGAATCGTGAAAACGTCGTTGCGCAACTGCAAGCGAAAGGTTTTGAAGTGTTGCCGTCGGCGGCGAACTTCATCTTCGCCCGTCATCCGCAACACGATGCGGCAGGGCTGGCGGCGAAGTTGCGTGAGCAAGGCGTGATCGTTCGGCACTTCAAGCAGGAACGGATTGCCCAGTTCCTGCGGATCTCGATTGGCACACCGGAGCAGAATCAGGCGTTGATCGACAGCCTCGGCGACCTCTGACTCAACACTGACCCTGTGGGAGCGAGCAGGCTCGCTCCCACAGGGTTTGGTATCGACTGCTTACTCTTCTTCTTTTTCCTTGATCGGCGCAGGCGGCGGACGCAGACCGATTTCTGCCGTGAGCTTCAGCTCTTTGCCATTGCGCATCACCTGAATCGTCACCTTGTCGGTCGGCTTGATGCGCGCCACCTGGTTCATTGACTTGCGACCATCGCCCGCCGGTTCGCCGTCGATGCTGAGGATCACGTCACCCAGTTGCAGGCCGGCCTTCTGTGCCGGGCCGTCACGGAAAATCCCCGCGACCACAATGCCCGGCCGCCCCGACAGGCCAAACGATTCCGCCAGTTCCTGGCTCAACGGCTGCACTTCGATACCGAGCCAGCCGCGAATCACCTGGCCGTGCTCGATAATCGACTTCATCACTTCCATGGCCAGCTTCACCGGGATTGCGAAACCGATGCCCTGCGAACCGCCGGACTTGGAGAAGATCGCCGTGTTGATGCCGGTCAGGTTGCCGTTGGCATCCACCAGCGCACCGCCGGAGTTGCCGGGGTTGATCGCCGCGTCGGTCTGGATGAAGTCTTCGTAGTTGTTCAAGCCCAGCTGATTGCGCCCGGTGGCGCTGATGATGCCCATGGTCACGGTCTGGCCGACGCCGAACGGGTTGCCGATGGCCAGGGCCACGTCGCCGATGCGGATGTTGTCGGAGCGCCCGACGGTGATCGATGGAAGATTCTTCAAGTCGATCTTCAGGACCGCGAGGTCGGTTTCCGGGTCGCTGCCGATCACTCGGGCCAGGGTTTCACGCCCGTCCTTGAGCGCTACCACAATCTGGTCGGCGCCGCTGGTCACGTGGTTGTTGGTCAGCAGGTAACCTTCCGGGCTCATGATCACGCCCGAGCCGAGGCTCGATTCCATGCGCTTCTGCTTGGGCGAGTTGTCGCCGAAGAAACGACGGAACTGCGGATCTTCGAACAGCGGATGGTTCGGCTTGTTGATGACTTTGGTGGTGTACAGGTTGACCACCGAAGGTGCGGCCGTGGTCACTGCGTCGGCATAGGACACCGGACCTTGTTGCATGGTGGTGGTTTGCGGGGCTTGCTGCATGTTGACGTCGAGGCTCGGGAGTCCGACCCACTGCGGGTAACGCTGGATGATTAACAGGGCAATAAGCACGCCGGCCAACAGCGGCCAGCCAGAAAAACGCAGCGCTTTGAGCATTAAGCACGTCCTGAGAGGTTGCAGGCGGTATGAGACCGCCCATAATGTCGCGCATTATACGAGGCGAAGCGTGCCTCTGAACGGGATATTTAGGAGTCTTTTATGGCCGTCGCCTTGAGCACCCTGGTCGAAGAAGCCGACCGTTACCTTAACAGTGCAAAGATTGCCGATTACTGCCCCAACGGGTTGCAGGTCGAAGGCCGGCCGCAGGTCATGCGCATCGTCAGTGGCGTCACCGCCAGCCAGGCGTTGCTCGACGCCGCTGTGGAAGCCAGCGCCGACCTGGTACTGGTGCATCACGGCTATTTCTGGAAAGGCGAGAGTCCGTGCATCACCGGCATGAAGCAGCGTCGGTTGAAAACCCTGCTCAAGCACGATATCAGCCTGTTGTCCTACCATCTGCCGCTGGATCTGCACCCGGAAGTCGGCAATAACGTTCAGCTGGCACGTCAGCTCGATATCACAGTGGAAGGCCCATTGGATCCGGACAATCTCAAAGTTGTCGGGCTGGTCGGTTCATTGAACGAGCCGGTGACGGCCCGCGATTTTGCCCGCCGCGTACAAGAAGTCATGGGCCGCGAGCCGTTGCTGATCGAAGGCAGCGAGATGATTCGCCGCGTTGGCTGGTGCACCGGTGGCGGTCAGGGGTACATCGATCAGGCCGTGCTGGCTGGCGTCGACTTGTACCTCAGCGGTGAGGCGTCCGAGCAGACCTTCCACAGCGCCCGGGAAAACGACATCAGCTTCATCGCCGCCGGCCATCACGCCACCGAGCGTTATGGCGTGCAGGCGTTGGGCGATTATCTGGCGCGGCGCTTTGCCCTCGAGCACATCTTCATCGATTGCCCGAATCCGATCTGAATCACCCATACCCACTGTGGGAGCGAGCCTGCTCGCGATAGCTGCGTCACATTCGATATTGATGTGACTGACACACCGCTATCGCGAGCAGGCTCACTCCCACAGGACCCAGTACACCCGAACAGGCAGGTATATTCATATACCCTTTCGATCTAGCTTGCGTCCTGATTAGAAGAGGTCGCTGTGCTAGGATTCCTCGCTCGAACACGGCCCGCTGGCCGTCCATAAGATCGTTTTCGTGAGTAGCCATGGTCGACAAACTGACGCATCTGAAACAGCTGGAGGCCGAAAGCATCCACATCATCCGCGAGGTCGCCGCCGAGTTCGATAACCCGGTGATGCTGTACTCCGTCGGTAAAGACTCCGCCGTGATGCTGCACCTTGCGCGCAAGGCATTCTTCCCGGGCAAACTGCCGTTCCCGGTGATGCACGTCGACACCCGGTGGAAGTTCAAGGAAATGTACGCGTTCCGCGACCGCATGGTCGAAGAGCTCGGCCTTGACCTGCTGGTGCACGTGAATCCCGAGGGTGTTGCGCAGGGTATCAACCCGCTCACCCACGGCAGCGCCAAGCACACCGATATCATGAAAACCGAAGGCCTCAAGCAGGCCCTCGACAAGTACGGTTTCGATGCCGCTTTCGGTGGTGCCCGTCGTGACGAAGAGAAATCCCGTGCCAAAGAGCGCGTGTATTCCTTCCGCGATACCAAGCACCGCTGGGACCCGAAAAACCAGCGTCCCGAGTTGTGGAACGTCTACAACGGCAAGGTCAACAAGGGCGAATCGATCCGTGTTTTCCCGTTGTCGAACTGGACCGAACTGGACATCTGGCAGTACATCTACCTCGAAGGCATCCCGATTGTGCCGCTGTATTTCGCCGCCGAGCGCGACGTCATCGAGATGAATGGCACCTGGATCATGATCGACGACGAACGCCTGCTCAATCACCTGAGCGATGAAGACAAGGCGCGCATCGTCAAGAAGAAGGTCCGCTTCCGTACACTCGGCGACTACCCGTTGACCGGTGCGGTCGAGTCCGAGGCCACCAGCCTGACCGACATCATTCAGGAAATGCTCCTGACGCGAACTTCCGAACGCCAGGGCCGGGTCATCGATCACGATGGCGCAGGCTCGATGGAAGAAAAGAAACGTCAGGGTTATTTCTAAGGGGTTGTCATGTCGCACGCATCTGATTTGATCAGCGAGGACATCCTCGCCTACCTGGGCCAGCACGAACGCAAGGAAATGCTGCGCTTTCTGACCTGTGGCAACGTCGACGACGGCAAGAGCACTCTGATCGGGCGCCTGCTGCACGACTCCAAAATGATCTACGAAGATCACCTGGAAGCCATTACCCGCGACTCGAAAAAAGTCGGCACCACTGGCGACGACATCGACCTGGCATTGCTGGTCGACGGCCTGCAGGCCGAGCGTGAGCAGGGCATCACCATCGATGTCGCTTACCGCTACTTCTCCACCGCCAAACGCAAATTCATCATTGCCGACACCCCTGGCCATGAGCAGTACACCCGCAACATGGCCACCGGTGCGTCCACCTGTGACCTGGCGATCATCCTGGTCGACGCCCGTTACGGCGTGCAGACCCAGACCCGTCGCCACAGCTTCATTGCCTCGTTGCTGGGCATCAAACACATCGTTGTCGCCATCAACAAGATGGACCTCAACGGTTTCGACGAAACTGTCTTCGAGTCGATCAAGGCCGATTACCTGAAGTTCGCCGAAGGCATCGCGTTCAAGCCGACCACCATGGCCTTCGTGCCGATGTCGGCGCTGAAAGGCGACAACGTGGTGAACAAGTCCGAGCGCTCGCCGTGGTACACCGGCCAGTCGCTGATGGAAATCCTTGAAACCGTCGAGATTGCCAACGACCGCAACTACACCGACCTGCGTTTCCCGGTGCAGTACGTCAACCGTCCGAACCTGAACTTCCGTGGTTTCGCCGGTACGCTGGCCAGCGGCGTCGTGCACAAGGGCGACGAAGTCGTGGTGCTGCCGTCGGGCAAGAGCAGCCGTGTGAAATCCATCGTCACCTTCGAAGGTGAGCTGGAGCACGCCGGTCCTGGTCAAGCGGTGACGCTGACCATGGAAGACGAGATCGACATCTCCCGCGGCGACTTGCTGGTGCACGCTGACAACCAGCCGCAAGTGACCGACGCCTTCGACGCCATGCTGGTATGGATGGCCGAAGAGCCGATGCTGCCGGGCAAGAAATACGACATCAAGCGCGCCACCACCTACGTGCCGGGTTCGATCACCAGCATCGTCAACCGCGTTGACGTGAACACCCTGGAAGAAGGTCCGGCCAGTTCGTTGCACTTGAACGAGATCGGTCGGGTCAAGATCAGCCTCGACGCGGCCATCGCGCTGGACGGTTACGCGAGCAACCGCACCACCGGTTCGTTCATCGTCATCGATCGTTTGACCAATGGCACCGTTGCGGCCGGCATGATCATCGCTCAGCCGTTGAGCCATGGCACCAGCACGCATCACGGCAAACTGGCGCACGTTGCCACCGAAGAACGCGCCCAACGCTTCGGCCAGCAACCGGCCACCGTGTTGTTCAGCGGCTTGTCGGGCGCCGGCAAAAGCACTTTGGCTTACGCCGTTGAACGCAAGCTGTTCGACATGGGCCGCGCGGTGTTTGTACTCGATGGCCAGAACCTGCGTCACGACCTGAACAAAGGTCTGCCACAGGATCGCGCCGGGCGTACCGAGAACTGGCGTCGTGCGGCGCACGTTGCGCGTCAGTTCAACGAAGCCGGTCTGCTGACGCTGGCGGCCTTCGTTGCGCCGAGTGCCGAAGGCCGGGAGCAAGCCCGGGAGCTGATCGGCAAGGAACGTCTGCTGACGGTCTACGTCCAGGCTTCGCCGACGGTCTGTGCCGAGCGTGACCCACAAGGCCTGTACGCGGCGGCCGGGGATAACATCCCGGGCGATTCCTTCCCGTACGACGTGCCACTGGACGCCGACCTTGTGGTCGACACCCAGTCGCTGTCGCTGGAAGAAAGCGTCAAGCAAGTGCTGGATCTGCTGCGCAAGCGTGGTGCGATCTAAGCGTTAGCCGCTAATAAAAAACCCGCCGATGAGTGATCATCGGCGGGTTTTTTTATGCTTGGTGATTTCCAAATGTGGGAGCGGGCTTGCTCGCGAAAGCGGTGTATCAGTCGACATCAATGTTGAATGTCAGTCCGCTTTCGCGAGCAAGCCCGCTCCCACAGGGGGTCAGTGTTTGGCGGGATACTCGCGGTGCATCTGCCCCAGCAGCGCATCCTTGTCTTCCCACAACTGATTGATCCAGCCCTGAAACTGCAAGCGATACTCGCCGTCCTGGTCGTAGTTCTTGCCGATGAACTGCGGCGGAATCTTCAGCTCCTGAAAGTGCACCACCACATCCTTCACGTTCCCACAGAGCAAATCCCAGTAACCGGGACGGCCGGCCGGATAGTGAATGGTCACGTTGACGATCGCTTCCAGCTGCTCCCCCATGGCATCCAGCACAAACGCAATGCCGCCAGCCTTGGGCTTGAGTAGATGCTTGAACGGCGATTTCTGCTGGGCATGCTTGCCGTCGGTGAAACGCGTGCCTTCGACGAAATTGAAAATCCCCACCGGGTTTTGGCGGAACTTGTCGCAGGTCTTGCGGGTGGTTTCCAGGTCTTTGCCTTTCTTATCCGGGTGCTTCTCCAGGTAGGCCTTGGAGTAGCGCTTCATGAACGGAAAGCCCAAGGTCCACCAGGCCAGACCGATCACTGGCACCCAGATCAGCTCTTGCTTGAGAAAGAACTTCAGCGGCTGGATACGCCGGTTGAGCACGTATTGCAGCACCATGATGTCGACCCAGCTCTGATGGTTGCTGGTGATCAGGTACGAGTGCCGATAGTCCAGCCCTTCAAGGCCGCTGAGGTGCCAGCGGGTGCGGCAGACAAGGTTCATCCAGGCCTTGTTGTTGCTGATCCAGGCTTCATGGGTATGGCTCATCAACCAGCGCGTGAAGCGCTGGGTGAGGGCGAAGGGCAACACTTTGAAGATCGCCACGCAGAACAGAAACGAGCAAAGCAAAATCGTGTTCAGCGCCAACAGCAGCGAGGCAATGACGCCTCGCAGCGGTGCAGGTAGGGAGTCCAGCATTTAAAGATCCAAAGGTCGGTTGGCAGCTTGAATCGCGGTCAACGCGATGGTGTAGACGATGTCATCGACCTGCGCGCCGCGCGGCAGGTCGTTCACCGGTTTGCGCAGGCCTTGCAGCATCGGCCCGAGGCTGACGCAATCGGCGCTGCGTTGCACGGCTTTGTGGGTGGTGTTGCCGGTGTTCAGGTCGGGGAACACGAACACTGTGGCGCGACCGGCGACCTGGCTGTTCGGCGCCAGTTGCCGGGCAACGGTTTCGTTGGCGGCGGCGTCGTATTGCAATGGGCCGTCGATCAACAGCGAGTTTTGTTGCTCGTGGGCGAGCAACGTCGCTTCGCGCACCTTCTCGACTTCTTCGCCGCTGGCCGATTCACCGCTGGAGTAGCTGATCATCGCCACGCGCGGGGTGATGCCGAAGGCGGCTGCCGAGTCGGCGCTTTGCAGGGCGATCTCGGCCAGTTCGCTAGCGCTCGGGTGCGGGTTCATCACGCAGTCGCCGTAGACCAGAACCTCTTCGGGGAAGAGCATGAAGAACACTGATGACACCAGCGTGCAGCCCTGCGCGGTCTTGATCAGTTGCAGGGCCGGGCGGATGGTGTTGGCGGTGGAATGAATGACCCCGGACACGAGGCCGTCCACTTCATCCAGCGCCAGCATCATGGTGCCGATCACCACGGTGTCTTCCAGTTGCTGTTCAGCCATCGGCGCGTTGAGGCTTTTGGTTTTGCGCAGGGCGACCATCGGCTCGACGTAACGCTCGCGGATCAGGTCCGGGTCGAGGATTTCCAGCCCCGGCGGCAGCTCGATGCCTTGGGCGCGAGCCACGGCTTCGACGTCCGCCGGTTTCGCCAGCAACACGCAACGGGCAATGCCGCGCGCCTGACAGATCGCTGCGGCTTGCACGGTCAGCGGCTCGCTGCCTTCGGGCAGGACGATGCGTTTGTTGGCAGCCTGGGCGCGCTGGATCAGTTGATAACGGAACACCGCCGGCGACAGGCGCATTTCCCGTGGCGTGCCGCAGCGTTGGTGCAGCCACTTGGCGTCGAGGTGGCTGGCAACGAAATCGGTGATGATCTCCGCGCGCTCGCGGTCGTCGATCGGGATTTCCTTGTTCAAACCGTTCAACTGGTTGGCGGTGTCGTAGGAACCGGTGCTCACCGACAACACCGGCAGGCCCGCCTGCAACGCACCACGACAGAGGTCCATGATGCGCGGGTCGGGCAGGGTGTCACTGGTCAGCAACAGGCCGGCCAGCGGCACGCCGTTCATGGCGGCGAGGCTGACGGCGAGGATGATGTCGTCGCGATCACCGGGCGTCACCACCAACACGCCGGGCTTGAGCAGCTCCACGGTGTTACGCACCGTGCGGGCGCAGATGATGATGTTGGTCATGCGCCGGGTTTCGTAATCACCGGCATTGAGAATCTGCGCGCCCATCAGATCGGCGACGTCGCGGGTGCGCGGGGCGTTCAATTCCGGCTGGAACGGGATGCAGCCCAGCAGACGGAAATCGCCACTGCGCAGCAACGGCGAATGCTCTTTCAAGCGCGAGGCGAAGGCCTCCATGCTCTCGTCGGTTTTGACCTTGTTGAGGATCACGCCGAGGACTTTCGGGTCTTTGGGGCCGCCGAACAATTGCGCCTGCAATTCCACTCGGCCGGACAGTTCGGTCAGCACCTCGTTTTCCGGTGCCGAGACCAGGATCACTTCGGCGTCGAGGCTTTTCGCCAAATGCAGATTGACCCGTGCGGCGTAACTGGCGCTGCGGGTCGGGACCATGCCTTCGACGATCAGCACATCCTTACCGACTGCCGCCTGCTGATAGAGGGTGATGATTTCTTCGAGCAACTCGTCCAGCTGACCGTCGCCGAGCATGCGCTCGACGTGCGCCAGCCCGAGCGGCTGAGGCGGTTTCAAACCGTGAGTGCGCGCCACCAGCTCGGTGGACCGTTCAGGCCCGGTGTCACCCGGATGCGGCTGTGCAATCGGTTTGAAAAAGCCGACCTTGAGGCCGGCCCGCTCAAGGGTACGTACCAGCCCGAGGCTGATGGAGGTCAGACCCACACCAAAATCGGTGGGCGCGATAAAAAAAGTTTGCATGCGGATTCTCTGGAGGTGCATGGCAATGGTGAACGCCTATGACTGGCCTTCTACCGAAATTCAGTCGCCAAGGTTAGCGCTAACCGAGCCTTGTGCGCACCAACCGCAATCAAAGGGCTGGCCTATTTTTTCATTACGCAGCAAAGGGTCCAGCACCCAGGCTCGGGATTGCCACGGTGGCTGGTGCCGCAGGTGCTGGGTGTGACCGCAGGAAAGCTCGGCCACCCAGTGCCCGTCCTCATCTTGATGGAAGCCTGTGACCGTCGAGCCTTTCGCCGTCATCCGTCTGTCCGGGTTGTGTTCGCTTTCGGGCGATTGCTTCGCTAAACTTGGCCATTCTTCATTCTTATGCAAAAGGTCTCGCCCCATGCTGATCGCCGCCAATAAGGCTGTCTCCATCGACTATACCCTGACCAACGACGCTGGTGAGGTCATCGACAGCTCCGCCGGCGGCGCGCCGCTGGTCTACCTGCAAGGCGCAGGTAACATCATCCCGGGCCTGGAAAAGGCACTGGAAGGCAAAACAGTCGGCGACGAGCTGACCGTAGCCGTTGAACCTGAAGATGCCTACGGCGAATACGCTGCCGAACTGGTCAGCACCTTGAGCCGCAGCATGTTCGAAGGCGTCGACGAGCTGGAAGTGGGCATGCAGTTCCACGCATCCGCTCCGGACGGCCAGATGCAGATCGTCACCATTCGCGATCTGGACGGCGACGATGTCACCGTCGACGGCAACCACCCGTTGGCGGGTCAGCGCCTGAACTTCCAGGTCAAGATCATCGACATCCGTGATGCCAGCCAGGAAGAAATCGCTCATGGTCACGTCCATGGCGAAGGTGGCCATCACCACTGATTTTCTGCGCTAAGCTTTCGAGAACTGGAGAGGCGCCCGAGGGGCGCCTTTTTTAGTCCGCGGCTGTCCCTGGTGACACCGCCAAGTGGCTGTTTCGAGAAGAACACGGGAATCTGGAGTTCGTCATGAGTGCTTTTCACGACCTTAAATTGACAGGCCTGGATGGTCAGGAGCTACCTCTGGCGCCCTTCAAGGGGCATGTCGTGCTGGTGGTCAACGTCGCCTCCAAATGTGGCTTGACCCCACAGTACGCGGCGCTGGAAAACCTCTACCAGCAATACAAGGACAAAGGCTTCAGCGTACTGGGCCTGCCGTGCAACCAGTTTGCCGGGCAGGAACCGGGTACCGAGCAAGAGATCCAGGCGTTTTGCAGCCTCAACTACGGCGTGAGTTTTCCGTTGTCCAGCAAGCTGGAAGTCAACGGTCACGATCGTCATCAGCTGTACCGTCTGCTGGCGGGCGAGGGTGCTGAATTTCCTGGTGACATTACCTGGAACTTCGAAAAATTCCTGCTGGGCAAGGATGGTCGCGTGCTGGCGCGATTCTCGCCGCGCACGGCGCCGGATGATCCGACTGTCATTCATGCGATCGAAAAAGCCCTGAGCTGAACCAAAAAATCGCAGCCACTGAGCTGCGATTTTTTATGCCTGCCTTTTGAACCTTAATCACCGCAATCAATAGTGCTGTGCTTCGCTTGCCGCTCCGCATATTATCGCCGTCATAAAATATCTGTCCCGTCGATACCGTTTCCGTGGAGCGTCCCATGCCCGTCAAAGCCCTGTTCAAACCGTTCCACCTCGGCACCCTCGAATTGCCGACCCGCGTCGTCATGGCGCCGATGACCCGTTCGTTTTCACCAGGTGGCGTTCCCAATTCCAAAGTGATCGAGTACTACCGTCGTCGCGCCGCTGCGGGTGTGGGCCTGATCATCACCGAAGGCACTACCGTCGGCCACAAGGCTTCCAACGGTTACCCGAACGTGCCGCATTTCTACGGTGAAGCGGCATTGGCCGGTTGGAAGAAAGTGGTCGACGCGGTGCATGCCGAAGGCGGCAAGATCGTTCCTCAGCTGTGGCATGTCGGCAGCGTGCGCCGCATCGGCACCGAGCCGGACGCCAGCGTGCCGGGTTACGGTCCGTCGGAGAAATTGAAGGACGGTCAGGTCGTGGTTCACGGCATGACCCAGCAAGACATCCAGGACGTGATCGCCGCATTTGCCCAGGCCGCCAAAGACGCCCAGAGCATCGGCATGGACGGCGTGGAAATTCACGGTGCCCACGGCTACCTCGTGGACCAGTTCTTCTGGGAAGGCAGCAACCAGCGTACCGACGAATACGGCGGCAGCCTGGCTAACCGTTCGCGTTTTGCCATCGAATTGATTCAAGCCGTGCGTGCCGCGGTCGGCGAAGGCTTCCCGATTATCTTCCGCTTCTCGCAGTGGAAACAGCAGGATTACACCGCGCGCCTGGTGCAAACACCCGAAGCGTTGGGCGAATTCCTCAAGCCGTTGTCCGACGCCGGCGTGGATATTTTCCACTGCTCGACACGTCGTTTCTGGGAGCCGGAGTTCGACGGTTCCGAGCTGAACCTGGCCGGCTGGACCCGTAAGCTCACCGGTAAACCGACCATCACCGTGGGCAGTGTCGGCCTGGATGGCGAGTTCCTGCAGTTCATGGTCAACACTGACAAGATCGCGCAGCCGGCCAGCCTGGAAAAACTGCTGGAGCGTTTGAACAATGATGAGTTCGACTTGGTGGCGGTAGGTCGTGCGCTGCTGGTGGACCCGGACTGGGCGCAGAAAGTGCGCGACGGCCGTGAAGAAGACATTCTGCCGTTCAGCCGTGAGGCGTTGATGACGCTGGTTTAAGCGGCGCTTGGCAGGGCCCTTTCGCGAGCAGGCTCGCTCCCACTTTCAACCGAGTTCTACCTGAAGAATGCGGTCAACTGTGGGAGATTCTATGGTTGAGGGAAAGCCCTCAACTGGCTTTTGGCTGATATTCGCTTTGCCCTTTCAGCAAGGCGAATACCACCCGAGCAAGCTTGCGAGCCAGCATCACCAGCGCCTGAGTG